>NZ_JBFANJ010000022.1:0-157004 GCF_040674795.1 Nonomuraea sp. NPDC049725
CGCTACGACAAACGCGCCTACATCTTCCTCGGCACCGTCACCCTGGCCGCCCTGGTCATCTGGCTCCGAACCTGATCCAAGAAACAGCTCCTAGTCCGGGCGCCGCCGGCCCAGGTCGCCGAGGACCCGGAGGAAGAGCTTGCCGTGCGCGTGGTCGTCGGGCAGCCAGCCGGTCGCCTGCGTGATTCCCTCGGCGCGCAGGTCGGCGGCGATGCGCTGGGCGAGCAGCCCGGCGGTGAGCCGTCCCTGGCGGTGCGGGTCGACGGAGTAGTGGGTGAGCTTCCAGGTGTCCGGCGCCGGTTGCCGGAGCTGCAGCTCGACGGTGGCGAGGACTCGCTGGGCGGGTGCGGGACGATCGGGCGACCAGAGGTCCCCGAGGCCGTCCTCGTCCTGGGGGCCGCCGAGGCGCACGACCGGGCGGCCGTCTGGTCCGGCGACGGCGACGTAGCGGACGCGGTTGTCGGCGCAGGTCGTGAGCCTGCTGTGCGGGCGCGCGCAGGCCGGGTCCCAGTGGGCGGCGAACCACGTCAGCGAGGCGGCCAGGTCGGGGTGCGCTCCGGCCCACCGGTCGTCGAACAGGAACCACTGCCCGTACGTGTCGTTCCAGCCGGACAGGAACAGCTGCGCCAGGTGCTCGCCCACGTGGACGACGGTGCGCTCCCGATGCAGGGAGGGCGCCGGCGGGCGGGCGGCCGTCAGCCGGAGCGCGGCCTCGTGGGAGCCGGTGTGGCCGTCGGTCTCCGAGTCGAGGAAGTCGGGCCAGTCGTTGCAGCGCCGCAGCGCCGGGCCGATGCCGGTCTCCCCCGGCGCGACCATGGCGCGCAGCACCTCCAGCTCTCGCGGCCACGTGTCGCCGTCGGGGACGGCCTCGCGCAGTGCGGCGCCCAGCTCGGGAAGCCGCACGCCGGTCAGGGCATAGGGGCGATGCCGGCCGATGCTGTCGTGCTTGGCGACGCACTCCATGAAGATCGCGTACACGGTGCCGTCGCCGGGAGACAGCAGCCCCAGGTGGGTGACCGGGCAGGGCGGGTCGAACGGCGCGTCACCGGAACCGTCGGGCAGCGGCCCGTCGTGCACGGCGTACGCCCAGCGACGTGGCTCGGCCTCGGCCACGGCGTCGTCCAGCAGGTAGTAGGCCACCTCGTGGTCGAGGCCGTTGGCCAGGCCGCGCAGGCTGTGGTCGTCGACGTTGCACTGGTGGGAGTCGGACAGCCGGGACCTGGCGAGCGTGCGTAACCCGGCCATGTCCGCCGGGGGCGGGCCGCCCTCGCCCGGGATGTGGCCGAGCCCGTGCACGCCCAGGTCGTGGACGGCGTCCGGGGTGGCCCAGATGGAGCGGAACCAGTCGAGCACCGTCGGCTCAGGGAAGCGCCGCACCGACTTGCCGAGGACGCCTTCGCCCCACGAGCGGTAGATCAGGTACATGTCGTTCCCCTCCTGGCCGGTCTTCGGCGCGGCCGTACGGGCTTCTATGTTCGAGAGCGTTCGAGGAGGGTGGCTTCGGTGATGGGGGATTCGTGGGTGCCCGGGGTGGTGCAGGCGTGGGCGCCGGCGATGGCGCCGAGCCGGGCGCAGGTGTCGACGGGCAGGCCGCGCAGGGTGCCGTACAGGAAGCCGGAGACGAAGGCGTCGCCGGCGCCGTTGGTGTCGGCGACCGGGCCGGGCAGCGGGGCGGCGGGGAAGGCGCGCAGGTCGCCGTCGCGGGTGAGGACGAGGCAGCCGTCGGCGCCGCGGGTGCACACGACGGTGTGGGCGCGGCCCCTGGCGAGGATGGCGCGCATGGTGGCGGGCGGGTCGGGCAGCGCGGTGGCCGAGAGGAAGACCAGGTCGGAGCGGTGGGCGAAGTCCTCGTGGTAGGGGTTGACGCCGTCCCAGTCGTGCAGGTCGGTGGAGGTGGGGGTGCCGGCGAGGTCGGGGTAGACGTGGCGGCAGAAGTCGGTGATGGACACGTGGGCGTGGCGGGCGCGGACGCCGGTGTAAAGGTGGCGCGGCAGCCGTTCGCCGGGGGTGGCCTTGGGGTCGAACAGGGAGGTGCGGCGGCCGTCCGGGCCGACGAGCAGGACGCTGCGCCGGGTGCCGGCCTCGGCGCGGCCCCAGGCGCAGTCGACGCCGCGCAGCGCGTCGCGGACGAGCGCGCCTTGCGGGTCGTCGCCGATCAGGTCGGCGAAGGCGACGTCGAGGCCGAGCGCGGCGCAGCCGAGCGTCACGCCGGCGCCGGTGTTGCCGATCCGGTCGACGACGGGCGGCACGTGGTAGGTGTCGCGGTAGGGCAGCGGCAGCTCGGGCACGTAGACGGTGGAGTCGACGCCGGCGCCGCCGAGGACGAGGACGTCCTTCACCGGTTGACCAGGGGGCCGGAGCCGGTGGAGCCGCGTACGACGAGCTCGGGCTGGAACATCAGCTCGACGTGCTTGGCGGGGGCGCCGTTGACCTCTTCGAGCAGGGTCTGCACGGCGGCCTGGGCCATCGCCATGATGGGCTTGCGCACGGTGGTGAGCGGCGGGTCGGTGAAGGCGATCAGCGGCGAGTCGTCGAAGCCGACGACCGACACCTCCCCCGGCACCGACAGCCCTCTCTCGCGGCAGGCGCGGATCGCGCCGAGCGCCATGAGGTCGCTGGCGCAGACGATGCCGGTGCAGCCGAGCGTGAGGAGCTGGGCGCCGGCGGCCTGGCCGCCTTCGACGGAGAACAGCGAGTGCGTGATGAGCTCGTCGGCGGCGGAGGCGCCGAGGAGCTGGGCCATCGCCTGCCGGTAGCCCTCGATCTTGCGGATCACCGGCACGAACCGGCGCGGCCCGAGCGCGAGGCCGATCCGCTCGTGGCCGAGGTCGACCAGGTGCTGGACGGCCAGCCGGGCGGCCATGCGGTCGTCGGGCGAGATGAACGGCGCGGCGATGTGCTCGCTGTAGCCGTCGACGAGCACGATCGGCAGCCCCCGGTCGGTGAGGCGGGTGTAGCGGTCCATCCGGGCGGTGGTGTCGGCGTGCAGGCCGGAGACGAACACGATGCCGCTGACGCCCCGGTCGACCAGCAGCTCGGTGAACTCGTCCTCGGGCGCGCCGCCGGGCAGCTGGGTGCACAGCACCGGCGTGTAGCCGTGCTGGGTGAGGGCCTTCTCGATCGCCTGCGCGAACGCGGGGAAGATCGGGTTGTCCAGCTCGGGGGTGACCAGGCCGATCAGCCCGTTGCTGCGCTGGCGCAGGCGGGGCGGGCGTTCGTAGCCCATGAGGTCGAGCGCGGTCATGACGGCCTGCCGGGTGGCCGCGGAGACGCCGGGCTTGCCGTTGAGCACACGGCTGACCGTGGCCTCGCTCACCCCGGCCTGGGCGGCGATGTCGGCTAGGCGAGCGTGACCGTTCATGGCCGCTACTTTACTTTCCACCAGGCGGCCGAATCGGCGGCTCCGGGGACGTCCGAGGAGAGCAGCAGCTCGGCGCCGGGCGCGAGGTCGGCGGGTTCGCCGGTCAGGTTGACCGTGCACAGCAGGTCGCCGCGGGAGAAGACGAGCGTGCCCTCGGGCGAGTCGTGCCAGACGAGGTCGCCGGAGAAGGTGCGGCGCAGCCGGAGCGCCTGCCGGTAGAGCTCCAGCGTGGAGCGGTGGTCGCCGTCCTGGGCCTCGACGCTGAGCTCCGACCAGGCGGGCGGGACGGGCAGCCACGGGTCGCGCCAGCCGGAATCGCGCGTCCACGGCAGGGGCACGCGGCAGCCGTCGCGGCCGCTGTCGGGGTCGCGCAGCCGCTGCGGGTCGCGCTGCAGCTCCGCGGGCAGGTCGAGCACTTCGGGCAGGCCGAGCTCGTCGCCCTGGTAGACGTAGGCGGAGCCGGGCAGCGCGAGCGTGAGCAGGGCGGCGGCGCGGGCCCGGGCGAGGCTGCCGTAGCGGGTGACGTGCCGTTTGACGTCGTGGTTGGACAGCACCCAGGTGGAGGGCGCGCCGACGGAGCCGGCGGTGGCGAGCGAGGAGTCGATCACCTCGCGCAGCGCGGCGGCGTCCCAGGGCGCGAACAGGAAGTGGAAGTTGAACGCCTGGTGCAGCTCGTCCGGCCGCACGTACAGGGAGAGCCGTTCCGGCGTCGGCGCCCACGCCTCGGCGACGCCGATGCGCTCGCCGGGGTAGGAGTCGAGGACGCGCCGCCAGGCGCGGTGGATCTCGTGCACGCCGTCGTTGTCGAAGTACGGGACGACGTCGTTGCCGATGAGCCGGGTCTGCCCGGTGTGGCCGATGTCGGGCAGGCCGGCGGGCTTGACCATGCCGTGCGCCACGTCGACGCGGAAGCCGTCGACGCCCAGGTCGAGCCAGAAGCGCAGGATCGACTCGAACTCGGCGCGCACCTCGGGGTGCTCCCAGTTGAGGTCGGGCTGGGAGGAGTCGAACAGGTGCAGGTACCACTGCCCGTCGTCCACCTGGGTCCAGGCGGGGCCGCCGAAGATCGACTCCCAGTCGTTGGGGGCGTCGCGGAAGATGTAGCGGTCGCGGTTGTGGCCGCGCAGCGCCTCCTGGAACCAGGGGTGGGCCGAGGAGGTGTGGTTCGGCACGATGTCCACGATGATCCGCAGGCCGTGCCCGTGCGCCTCGTCGATGAGCGCCTTGGCGTCGGCCAGTGTCCCGAACAGCGGGTCGACGTCGCGGTAGTCGGCGACGTCGTAGCCGAAATCGGCCATGGGCGAGGTGTAGAAAGGGGTCAGCCAGATCGCGTCGACGCCGAGCCCGGCGAGGTAGGGCAGGCGATCGCGTACGCCTATCAGGTCGCCGACGCCGTCTCCGTCGCCATCGGCGAAGCTGCGCACGTACACCTGGTAGATCACGGCGTCACGCCACCACGCGGTCATGGTTTACCCCCCGTAAGTTCTCGACCATTGAAAGGCTTGCGGCAAGTTTTCGCAAGCCCTTCCAGGACCGCGCATCCGGAAATATAGGTGTTCGGATGCACAAAACCCCCGTCCGAAACCCCCGCGAGCGAGATCTTTTATGTCAAGGGTGGACACGCGGCGTTAAGGCACGATGTACTACCTCTTCAATCAGCCCCGTCACAGGTGACACGTGCGCAAGGTGTGGGCCCATGAGCTCGGTCGTTCTCGACAAAGTGACCAAGGTGTATCCGGGTGACCACCTCGCGGTCGATCGCCTGAGCCTCAAGGCTGAGGACGGCGAGTTCCTCGTCCTCCTCGGCCCGTCAGGCTGCGGCAAGTCCACCCTGCTCCGCATGATCGCAGGACTGGAGGAGATCACCGACGGCGAGCTGTGGCTCGACGGCCAGATGGCCAACCACCTGGCGCCGCGCGACCGCGACGTCGCCATGGTGTTCCAGAACGGCGCCCTCTACCCGCACCGCACCGTGCGCGGGAACATCGCCTTCCCCCTGGAGATCGCCAAGTCGGACCCCGCGATGGTCCGCGAGCGCGTCACCGAGCTGTCCAAGGCGCTGCACATCGACGAGACCCTGGAGCGCCGCCCCGGCACGCTGTCCGGCGGCCAGCGCCAGCGCGTCGCCATGGGCCGGGCGATCGTCCGCCAGCCCAAGCTGTTCCTCATGGACGAGCCGCTGTCCAACCTGGACGCCGGCATGCGCACCGAACTGCGCATGGAGATCTCCGCCCTGGTCAGATCGCTCGGCGTCACCACCATCTACGTGACGCACGACCAGGTCGAGGCGCTCACCCTGGCCGACCGGATCGCCATCCTGAACCGCGGCGTCCTCCAGGACGTCGGCACTCCGGCCCAGATTTACAACGATCCAGCAACGGCGTTCGTGGCGGCGTTCCTCAACTCGCAGCAGCTGAACCTGCTGGCAGCGACGGTGCGCACGCCGCAGAACCAGTACGTGCTGCTCGACTTCGGGCCGCACCGGCTGACGATCCCGTGGAGCGATCCGCGCGCGTACGCCATCTCGCAGTACACCGGCGGGCAGGTGCTGGTCGGCATGCGGCCCGATGGGCTGGCGCCGGTGCCCGAGTCGTACGACGGGCCGTCGTTCTTCGGGCGGGTGCGGGCGCTGGAGTATCACGGGCACGAATGGCTCGCCTACATCGAGTGCGGCGTGCCCGCGGTGCCCGTGCCAGAGCCCCCGGACCGCACCGCGCTGCGCAACGGCCAGCGCAGCGGCTCCGGCGGCATCGCCGGGCTCGTCCGCCGCCTGCTGCCCAACCGCGGCGAGCCGGAGCAGCAGGAGCAGGAGCAGGTCGGGCAGCACCCGGGCAGCGGCATCCACCGCCGCGCCGACCTCATCGTCCGCCTCGGCAACCGGCCCGTCTGGCGTGCGGGCGACGCCGCGAAGGTCGGCGTGGACCCCAACCGCCTGATGCTCTTCACGACCGACGGCGCCCGCATCGACAAGCCGCGCCGCTGACCCGTCCCTCCGCTCAGGAGGCCGGGGCCCAGCGGGGGCCGTCCGGGGTGTCCTCGACCTGGACGCCGCCCGCCAGCAGAGCGGCGCGCAGCGCGTCCGCCACCTCGTAGCCGCCCTGCCCGCCCTGCCCGCCCTGCCCGCCCTGGCCGCGCAGCGTGGTGCGCAGCGCCAGCAGCGGCTCCACGAGCGCGCGGACGCCGGCCGTGGCGGCCAGCTCGCCGAGCCGGGCGATGAGCAGCCGCATCAGCTCCCTCGCCTGCTCGACGCCGCCCGCGTCCTCCTCCGTGTCGGCCGCCCACCTGACGATCTCCGCCTCCAGCGCGAGCACCGCGCGGGCCGCCGCGGGCGCGTCACCCGCGGCGGCGGCCCGCTCGAAGTCCCGCTCGCACGCGCGGGCGCTCTCCTCCAGCGTCACCTCGGGCGCCGCCCGCCCGGCGGCCGGCCGCGCGGCGCGGGCCGGGGCGGCGGCGCCCCGCCGCCCCTCCGCGAGCCGCCGCAGCTCGTCCAGATCGGTACGCGTCCCCGCGGGCAGCTCGGTCACCGCCGCTCCGGCCCCCGCCGGGCGGCGGACGGTGACGACGCCCCGGCCCGCCACCTCGGCCGACTCGCTCTCCAGGTCGATGACGAGCGCGGTGTGCTCGTCGACGCCGAGCACGGCCGAGCCCGGCGGCAGCTCGCGTTCCATGCGCGACAGCCGCCGCTCGCCCAGGTAGCAGTAGCGGGTGTCGTGGGTGCCGCCCTCGGCGTTGTCGAAGTGCGGGATCACCACGGCCCGCAGCCCGAGCGCCGCCAGCAGGTCGAGCCCGTCGCGCCAGTGCGGGTCGGCGCCGACCTTGTAGATCTCGTACACGGGCACGGTGGCGAGCCCGGCGGTGCAGGCGGCGGCGGAGGCGAGCACGGTGACGCCGGCGCGGGCGCGGACGCGGGCGCGCAGGTCGGCGGCCACGCCGGAGCCGGTCCACCGGTCGAGCGCGTAGGTGGGGCTGCCGGGCCCGGAGAAGACCCAGGCGGCGCCGGTCACGTCGCCGGACACCTCGACGTCCAGGCCGACGCTGCGGGCGAAGTAGCCGCGCGCGCGGGCGGAGATGTCGGCGCGGTTCTCCTGGAAGGCGTACGGGGTGTCGAGCAGCACGGCCCGCGCGCCGGGCGGCAGCGCGCGGGCGGCGGCCCGGTGGACCTCCACCATGGTCGGGCTCGTCTCGCCCGATCCCATCAGCACCAGCGTCCCCGGCATGGCCCCCGCCTCTCTCCGTCCCGTCCTCGACTACTGCCACGGGCGGGCCCGCTCGCGCAAGAGCGGGACACACATGCGAGATGGGCGTTCCTGCACAGGGATGGCAGTAGGCTGCCGGCGGTGACGGCAAGACACGTGGTCTCGGTCGAGACGCTCCTGCTGCGGGCGGGCGACGGCTGGTCCTATCGGCGCGTGGTGGTCTCCCCCGGCCCTGGTGAGAGCCCCGACGAGGCGGCCCGCCGGGCGGCCGGGGTGGAGCAGGGCACGGACGAGGTGGTGGTGCACTCGACGAGCTGGCGCCACCGGCCGGGCGAGATCGTGCTGACCTACGCGGTGTGTCCCGATCCGGAGCCGTGGCTGCCCGCCGACGGGCGGCCGGCGGCGGAGCCGGCCCGGGGCGCGGCGCCCGCGACGCCGTCGCCGGAGCGGGTGGAGGTGGCGCAGGTGGCGGCGCACGCGATCCGGCACCTGGCGTTCCTCATGGCGGAGGACCCGGTGGTGCGCGAGGCGCTGTCCCGCCACCCGGAGGTCGCTATCGCGCTGTCGCCCAGCGCCGGGACAGGCGGCGGCCGAGCTCCTGCATGGGCCGTTCCACCCAGCGGTACGTCAGCGCGCTGACGGCCACGATCAGCGCCGTGACCAGCACGGTCGCGGTGAGCTGGACCGGCAGCGAGGCGGCGCGCAGGTCACCGGCGACCGCGCTGACGTACTTGAGCACCGGGTGGTGCACGAGGTAGAGCGAGTAGCTGATCAGGCCGAGCCAGGTGAGCGCCTTCGGCAGCCGTCTGCCGCGCAGCGCCATGGCGCCGCCGAACACCGCGGCCGACAGCGCGATCGTGGTCACCCACACGTCGGGCTGGACCCACCACCAGCCGTTCTGGACGGCCCAGAAGGGCGAGACGGCGACGAGCGCGGTGGTGAGGGCGACGGGCCAGAGGCTGCCCTGGCCGCGTTCCCACCGGTGGACGGCGGTGCCGGCGAACATGAGCGCCACGATGGCCGCGCCCAGCCACGGCACCCGGCTGTTGAGGACCAGCAGGACGAGCGCCATCACGCCCATGCTCAGCGCCGCCGCCCTGCGGAACCGGCCGCCGATCACGCAGGCGAGCCCGGCGACGAACACCGCGCAGGACGCGTACGCCACCCAGGCGCCGCCGAACAGGGCGCGGCTCATCACCAGCCCGGTCACCACGCCGGTGGCGGCGAACAGGACCGACAGCAGCGCGCTGCGCTCGTGCAGCCTCAGCAGGAACAGCGCGGTGACGAGCAGGTAGAACACCATCTCGTACGAGAGCGTCCACATGGTGTCGGCGAGCCCGCCCACGCCCACGACGTCGAGCAGCATGGTGGCGTGCCCGGCGACGGACCCGCCGTCGCGCGGCACGGCCTCGCGGACCGGCACCCACCAGGCCAGGGCGAGCACCAGGACGGAGACGGCCAGGTAGAGCGGGTAGAGGCGGAAGACGCGGCTCAGCCAGAAGGCCCGCACGTCGCCGTGCCGCTCCAGGGATGCCGGGATGATGTAGCCGCTGACCAGGAAGAACACGAAGATGCCGAAGACCCCGAAGCTGAACCAGTAGGGCCGTGCCGACGGCAGGTACCACGGCAGCATGTGCTCGGCCACCACGGCCAGGGCGCCGATTCCGCGGAGCGCGTCGAGCCAGGCGAGCCTGGAGTGGGAGCCGGCGGAATCGGACGCGGTGCCGCTGGATGCGGCTGGGGCGATCGACACCCGGCCAAACCTACCCTGACTTGCCCGGTCGATGCCGCTTGTTCCCTATGTGCGGACAAAGGACGGTAATGGTAGTCGTGCGCCCGATCTGAGATCCGGCTACCAGCCGATGCGCCCCTTCCCGGAGACGAGCGCCCGGGCGATGACCAGCCGCTGCACGTCGTTGGTGCCCTCGCCGATCGCCATCAGCGGCGCGTCCCGGTAGAGCCGCTCGACCACGTACTCCTGGGAGTAGCCGTAGCCGCCGTGGATGCGCATCGACTCCAGCGACGCCTTGAGCGCGACCTCGGAGGCGAAGTACTTGGCCATGCCCGCCTCCATGTCGATCCGCTGCCCGCTGTCGGCGCGGGAGGCGGCCCAGTAGGTGAGCAGCCGGGCGGCCTGGATCTCGGTGGCGAGGTCGGCGAGCTTGAGCTGGATGGCCTGGAAGTCGGCGATCGGCTGCCCGAACGCGGTGCGCTCGCGGGCGTAGCCGAGGGCGGCGTCGTAGGCGGCCTGGGCGACGCCGACGGCGCGGGCGGCGATGTTGACGCGGCCGATCTCCAGCGCGCCGAGTACCTGCTGCATGCCGCGCCCCTCGACGCCGCCGAGCAGCGCGCCCACGGGGACGCGGACGCCGTCGAGCGCCACCTCGCACGTCTCGGTGCCCTTGTAGCCGAGCTTGGGCAGGTCGCGGCTGACGGCGAAGCCCTCGGCCGACGGGTCGACGAGCAGCACGGACATGCCCTTGTGGGCGGGCTCGGTGATCGAGGTCTTGACGAGCACGGGCAGCGGGTCGGCGTGACGGGCGTTGGTGATCCACGTCTTGGTGCCGGTGACGACGTAGTGGTCGCCGTCACGGACCGCGCGGGTGCGGATGCCCTGCAGGTCGGTGCCGGCGCCGGGCTCGGTGAGCGCGATGCCGGTGCGGCGGGCGCCGGTGGCCAGCTCGGGCAGCAGGCGCTTCTGCTCGTCGGTGCCGTGGCGGGCGATCATCGAGCAGGCCATGGAGTGGGAGCCGATGGTGCCGGCCACGCCCATCCAGCCGCGCGCGATCTCCTCGAAGACGAGCGCGAAGGTGACCATGTCGGCGCCGAGCCCGCCGTGCTCCTCGGGCACCGACAGGCCGAACAGGCCCATCGTCTTCATCTTCTCGACGATCTCGGTGGGATATCGGCCGGAGTGCTCCCACTCGGTGGCGACCGGCACGATCTCCTTGTCGACGAAGGCGCGCAGCGTCTCGCGGAAGGCCCGCTGTTCGTCGGTCAGCTCGAAGTCCATCGCTCAGCCTTCCAGAGGGCCGGTCTTGGCCTGGGGGAAATAGCCCTTGTCGTGCGGGGCGTCGCGTTTGTAGACCATGACCGTGCGGGTCCACGACATGATCTCGTCGCCGTCCTGGTTGAGGCCGCGGGTGCGGCAGGTGACGATCCCGGCGTACGGCCGCGACTTCGACTCGCGCTTGGCCGTGACCAGGGACTCGGCGTAGAGGGTGTCGCCGATGAACACCGGGTGGGTGAGGCGGATCTCCTCCCAGCCGAGGTTCATCAGCGCGGTCTGGCTGACGTCCATGACCGACAGGCCGAGCACGATGGCGACGGTCAGCCCCGAGTTCACGATGATCTTCCCGGCCGGGGCCTTCGCGGCGAAGTGCGCGTTGAAGTGGTTCTGGTTGGTGTTCATCGTGAGCAGCGTGAACCAGGTGTTGTCGGCCTCGCTGATGGTGCGGCCCAGCGGGTGCTGGTAGACGTCGCCGATCACGAAGTCCTCGTAGTGACGGCCGATGCGCGCTTCGTGGACGGTCATCCGGCCACGTTAGTCATCGTCCGTTTCGCCGGTCAACGATCACTTACGCGCGGCCAGCGCCGACACCACGTCCACGATCCGCACGGCCCGCTCCAGCTCGGCGCGGTGGAACACCGGCCCGTCGGCGCGCGCGACCAGCAGGTGCAGGTTCTGCGTGGTCACCGGCAGCAGCATCAGCCGCAGCTTCTCGGTGTCGAGGCAGGCGGCCCGCGGCGGCGGTTCCGGCAGGTCGACGTAGTCGGGCGCGGCCAGCGAGGCGTGCCGCACCGCGCCGTCGGCGTAGGCGACCGACCACTCGGCACCGCACAGCCCCGGCAGCGCGTCGACGAGCGTCGCCAGCCCGCGCCCCGGCTCGGCGGCGACGTGCATGAGCAGGTCGTAGTCGGGCGCGGAGCCGGGCGCCTCGCGCGTCGGCCACACGCCCTCGATCCGCACGCCCGGCACGTCGGTGAACCGCTGGCGCACCTCCTGCGGGCTCGCCGCGCCGGGCCAGGAGACGGTGAAGTCGTCCACGGCCCGGCCCTTCTCCCGTTCCAGCACGGTGACCTGCAGGATGTCGGCGCCGAGCGTCCCGAGCACCTTGGCGACCTGCCCGAGGCCACCGGGCCGGTCCGGCAGCGACACCCTCAGTCTCAGCAGCATTGCCGCCCTCCCTTCCCGAGGCTTCTCACAGTGCCGTGGACAGGTTTCCGGAAGGTTCCACGGATATGTCGCACATGATGCGCGAATCGCCCCCCTGCCCTCTTCCCTCGCGGGAGGCACCTCATACCGGCGTCAGGCGAAGACGTCCTGCTGGTAGCGGCCGGATTCCTCCAGCCCGGCCAGCCAGGTCTCCGCCTCGCCCGCGCCGCCGCCGGTGCGCTCGCGGTACAGGGCGGACAGGGCGGCCCGGACGGCGGGCGCCATCCGCAGCCCGTCGCCGCACACGTACACGTACGCGCCCCGTTCGAGCAGGTCCCACACGGCATCGCCCGCGGCGGCGAGCGCGTCCTGGACGTAGCGGTGCGGGTGGCCGGGCACGGCCGAGAACGCGGTGTGCACGCGCACGCCGCCCTGCCGGGCCCACGCCTCCACCTCGTCGCGGTAGAGCCAGTCGTGCTCGGGGTGGCGGCAGCCGGTGAACACCTCGGCGGGGCCGGTGGCGCCGGTCAGCGCCCGGTGCTCCAGGAAGCCGCGCAGCGGGGCGAACCCGGTGCCGGGGCCCACCATGATCACCGGGGTCGCGGGGTCCTCCGGCAGCCGGAACGGCGGCGCGGGCTCGCGCACGTAGCCGTAGAAGACCTCGCCCTCGCCGAGGCCGGCCAGGTAGGCCGAGCACATGCCCCGGTACTCGCCGCTGCCGGACCAGGCCGGGCCCTCCACCAGGCCGACGGTGATCCGGACCAGGCCGGGGGCGGCCAGCGGCGAGGAGGAGATCGAGTAGTAGCGCGGCTTGATCGGCCCGGCCATCTCCAGGAAGGCGGGCAGCGGCAGCTCGATCGCCGGGAACCGCTCCAGCAGCGCAAGCGGCGAGACCCGCTTGGCCAGGATCTCGTCGGCGTACGCGTCGGTCAGGGCGGCGAGCTGGCCCTTGGTCCACGGGCAGCCGGTGTGGGCGGCCAGCGCCTCCAGGTCGGCGCGGGTGGCGACCTCCTGCAGCTCGGCGAACTCGGTGAGCAGCAGCCCGGCGGTCACCGGCGTGTCCAGCGGCAGGTGGCTGGAGGTGCGGGCGCGCAGCCGGACGACCTGCTCGCGGGGCACGCGCAGCAGCCGCAGCGCCCACTCCACCAGCTCGGGGTCGTTCTTGGCGAAGACGGCCAGGTGGTCGCCCGCGGTGTAGGTGACGCCCTCGGGCAGCCGGGCGACGATCGAGCGGACGCCGGGGCGCGGCGCCTCCCGGGAGAAGTCCCACAGCCCGGCCGGGTCGCCCGTCAGCTCCTCGTTGGACACGACGGTCAGCGGCACGGCGCGGGCGGAGACGACGGCGGGCCTGACCTCGGCCTCGCTCAGCACCTCCAGCTCGTAGCGGGGGCCGGCGTCGGCGGCCGAGGCGCTGTAGACGTCGGCGACGGCCGCCCACAGCGTGCCGGTCCAGGCGGTGACGTCGCCGTCGAGGTCGCCGTCGGCGTCCGCCTCGCCCCGCTCGACCAGCGGCTCCGCGCCCGCCGCCGTGAGCTTGGCGTACGCGCGGCGCGGGAAGTCCTGGTAGGTGGGCCACTGGGTGTTGCCGACGCCGAGCACCGCGAGCCGCACGCCGGTCAGCGGCGGCAGGCTCTCCAGCGCGTCGAAGCGCTGGGCGTTGTCGGGCGCCTTGCCGTTGTAGGAGGAGGCGACCACGACGAGCAGCCCGCCCTCGGGCGGCTCCAGCTCGTCGAGCGTGACGAGCGTGGTGGCGAAGCCGGCCCGGCCGGCCCGCTCGGCCAGCCGCTCGGCGATGTCGGCGCAGGTGCCGAGGTTGGAGCCGTAGGCGACGGTGAGGGGGACGCCGCTCACCGTGACGTCCTGCCGCTCCTCGCCGCGCATGTCTCCGTGCTCGGCCTGCTGGTCGGGCACGGCGACGCTGCGCTCGTGCGGCCGGCGCTCGCGCACCCGCACGGTGAAGCCGTCGGGCTTGACGGTGAGCGTCTGCTTGATCCGCATCCGGTAGACGGCCGGGTCGGACACGGCGAAGCGGCGCAGGATCATGGCCAGGGCGAGCCGGGCCTCGGTGAGCGCGAACTGGCGGCCGATGCAGGCACGCTCGCCGTTGCCGAACGGCTTGTAGGCGGCCGGGTGGTGGCTCTTCCTGCCCTCGGGCAGCCAGCGGTCGATGTCGAACTCCTCGGGCCGCTCCCACGCCTTGGGGCTGCGGTGCAGCGGGCCCAGCAGGACGCCGATCCGGGTGCCCGCCGGGATGGGGTGGCCGCCGATCGTGGTGTCGGCGACGGCGTTGACGCCGAAGGCCGGGATGGGCGACCACAGCCGCAGCGTCTCGTCGAGGATGCGCGGGATCACGTCCAGCTTCATGATCGTCTCGTACGTGGGCGGCTCGTCGCCCGGCAGCAGCCTGTCGACCTCGTCGTAGGCGCGGGCGAGCACGTGCGGCTCGCGCAGCAGGTTGTACAGCGCGAAGGAGAGCAGGCCGCTGGTGGTCTCGTGGCCGGCGATGAGGAAGGTGAGCACCTGGTCGCGGATGTTGTCGTCGGGCAGGCGCTCGCCGGTGCGCGGGTCGGCGGCCTCCAGCATGAGGCCGAGCAGGTCCTGCGACTTCTCCGTGCCGCCCCGGCGCTGCTTGATCACCTCGTCGACGAGCTCGCGCATGACGGCGATGTCGCGCCGGTAGGCCTCCTCCTCGCGCCACTTGAGCCGCGTCAGGAGCGGGAGCTGCTGGTTGCGGTGCATGGCCTCGGTCAGCGCGCCGCCCATCGCCCGCAGGAAGGGGTGCAGCTCCGGGGTGTCGAAGGAGCCGAACCGGTAGCCGAAGCCGGTCAGCGAGATCGTGTCGAGCGTGAGCCGGGTCATGTCGTCGGCGACGGGCAGGTCCTCGCCCTGGCGGCGGGCCCACGAGGCGACGAGCTGCTCGGCGACCTCCAGCATCTGCGGGAAGTACGCCTTCATCGAGCGCTGGCTGAAGGCCGGCATGAGGATGCGGTGCGCCTGGCCCCACAGGGGCTCGTCCTGCTCGGCGGTGAACAGGCCGTCGCCGCCGAAGTCGCGCACGATCGACAGCGGCGGGTCGATCCGCTTGACGAACCTGCTCTCGTCGCACGCCTCGGCCACCAGGTCGGGGTCGTAGACGAACAGGACCTTCCGGCCGGCCAGGTCCACCTGGTAGAGCCCCTGGTCGTAGCGGCCGGCCAGCTCCTCGAAGTAGGCCGACGGCGAGTGTGAGGGGATCTGCAGCGCGTTGCCGAGGATCGGCAGGCCCTTGGGGGCCGGGATCTCCGTCATGAGCACTCCCAATGCTTGTTGCCATACACCGTATGGCTGCTACCATACACCGTATGGCTACCAGTGCGCGAAGGGGCGCTCCTCTGACCCTCGGCGAGATCCACGCCGCCGCCCTGCGCATGGTGGACGAGGGCGGCGTCGACGCCCTGTCGATGCGCAAGCTGGCCGCCGAGCTCGACGTGAACCCGATGTCGCTCTACCACCACGTGCCGAGCAAGGAAGCGCTCATCCAGCAGATCTGCGTCGGCATGGCCAACCGGCTGGAGCTGCCGCCCGACGACGGCACCCCGTGGCAGGAGCAGCTGCGCGCGCTGGCGCTGGCCTACCACGCGCTCGCCCGCGCCTACCCGGCCCTGTTCGCCTACGCCTACGCCCACCAGCAGCCGGGCATCACCCACGAGGGCGGCATCTGGGGCGTGCTGCACCGCATCCTGCGCGCGGCCGGCGTGCCGGGGCCCGACGTCGAGCGCACCGGCGACGTGCTGCACGCCTTCATGTCGGGGTTCGTGCTGGCCGAGACGAAGGGCCTGATCGCCGAGCCGGGCCCGGCGTTCGACACCGTCCTCGACCTGATCGTCCACGGGCTGGCCCACCGCCCGGCCTGACCCCCGGACTGACCTCTTGGGCGCTCTGGCTCAGGCGGGCCCCGGGCCGCTGAAAGATGAGGTCATTTTTCGGGCCAAGCATGTCGTTGGCGCGATCAGCCGCTCCTCACCGGTAAATAGGCAATCATGGAATCCGGCCGCGGCGGGCGGCCACCGGAAAGACGTGCTGAGAGCGCGGAGAGAGCGCGGTGTGGTGAGGCCCAGCAGAGCATGGCCCGGGTGGCTCCATGTCGGTGTCCTGGAACACCGCCTGACCCGGATGTGGGTGCCCGGCGCCTTCCCGCCGGCCGAGTCGCTGCTGGCCGTCATGACGCTGGCGGCGGTCCCCCGGCGGCTGGCGGGACGGCTGGCCGAGCACCTGAGCGGCGGCCTGGTCGTCGGCCCGGGAGCCGTTCCCGACCTGCCGGCCTTCGAGAAGCTGCGCGCGCTGCCGCTCCCCCAGCAGGAGGGCACGTGGGAGCGCAGCGCCGGCGTCTACGACCCGGCGCTGCGCCGCATCGCGGTCGGCAGCGTCCCCTCGCCCTCGGTGAACGTGTGCGGCCACGAGCTCGGTCACGCGCTGGACGACTCCGACGGGCGCCCGTCGGCGGAGCCGTGGTGGGTGGTGCTGCACGCGCTGCGCCGCGCCCACCTGGCCCCGCCGTACCGGGAGGACGTCTCGGAGCTGTTCGCCGAGAGCTTCGCCTGCGTGCTGACCCGCCGCACGTCGCGGCTGATCCACCTGCTGGGCGACGAGCGGGCCGCCCGGCAGGTCTACGCGTGGATGGCCGATCGCTACGGGATCGGCTGAGCCGCCCGGGGCGGGGTCAGCGCTGGTAGGCGCCGGCGTGCGGGTCGGCCGGGATGGACCTGCCGGTGAAGTCCCTGGCCAGCTCGGCTCCCCCGTACCAGGCGGCAGGCAACCGGACGGCCCGGCCGCGCGCCGGGGAGCCGGGCCGCAGCCGCAGGTTCGTCGCGGAGACGAATCTCGGGTCGGCCATGACCGAGCCGGCGCCGAGCTTGAAGCGGGCACTGCGCGCCCGGTAGACGCTGCCCGCCTCGTCGGCGCCGGAGCCGTCCTCGAAGCCCGCCTGGCCGCCGACGACGACGACGTTGTTGCGGAGCTTGAGGATCGACGGGGAGCAGCCGTCGTGGCAGGACCAGCCGATGGTCTTCCTGGCCGGCATGTAGACCGAGTTGTGCACCGCAATCGTGCCCTTGACCGGGCCGACGATGTGCCGGGGGCCGCGCGTGACCAGGAACGAGCCGCTCTTGAGCGTGGAGGTGACGACGTTGAAGGCGATCACGTTGCCGGTGGCGGTGTCACCCTTCTTGGCGCCGAGCTCGCTGAAGGTGTTGTTGTCGTGCGCCCGGTTGTGGGTGACGCGGTTGCGGTTGCCTCCGAACACCTCGATGGCGGCGCCGTCGTAGCCGTAGTCGGGGCTCTTGGCGTAGCTGCCGGTGATGGTGTTGCCGGTGACGAGGTTGTCGTCGCCGTTGAGCAGGATGCCGAACGCGCCGGAGTCGTTGTCGCCGCCCTTGTCGGCGATGCTCATCCGGTTGTTGGCGGTGAAGGTGCTGTCGCGGACGGTGTTGCGGGCGCCGGTGGGCGCGATGACGGCGCCGGCGATGTTGCGGTCGGCCTCGACGCCGGACAGCGTGTTGTGGTCACCCTCGACGCGGAAGCCGGCCCAGCGGCAGCCGGAGGCGCGCAGGCCGCTGACCTTCCAGTGGTTGCCGGAGATGACGACGCAGTCGGCGTCTCGGCCGCTGATCCTGGCCAGCGGCCCCTTGCCGTACGCCTTGACGGTGATGGGACCGGCCGCGGTGCCGCTGGCGGTGAGGGTGAGCGAGCCGCTGAACGTGCTGCCGCGCCTGATCGCGACGGTGTCGCCCGGCTGGAGCGAGGTGGCGTTGACCGCGTCCAGCGACTTCCAGGCGGCCGACTCGGACGTGCCCGCGGCCGAGTCGTCGCCCGCCTTGGAGTCGACGTAGTAGGTCGTGCCGGCCTGGGCCGCGGCCTGCAAGGGGACGGCGGGCAGGAGCGTGGCCAGGACCGCCACGGACAGTAACCTCATACGTGACACCACTATCTAATTGAACGTTGCACGGAGATGTGCCAACTTAGCGTGATCGCGGGGCGAGGCGCCAGACGCGGAACGACGGCCCGTCCCCGGGCAGCACGTCGCCGTCGGGCGCGTCGTGCACCCCCTCGGCGTGCGTGCCCAGCCGCAGCTCCGGGCCGGGCGCGCGGCGCGCGCACACCACCAGCGTCTCCTCGTACGTCTCCCGCGCGAACACCAGGCAGTCGGCGTCGGCGTGCAGCCAGCGCAGGCCGCCGTGGCGCAGGGCGGGCTCGGCGCGGCGCAGGCCCAGCAGGGTGCGGTAGCCGGCCAGGGTGACGAGATCCTGGTCGGCCGGGCGGTTCCAGGGCATGGGGGTGCGCGCGTGCTCTCCGTTGACGCCGGTGAGCCCGTACTCGCTGCCGGCGAAGACCATGGGCGTGCCCGGCAGCGTGGCCTGCAGGCCGAGCGCCACCAGGTGGCGCTCGCGCGAGCCGGTCACGGTGCGGATGCGCGGCGAGTCGTGGGAGTCGAGGAGCTGCCAGGAGTGCACGAGCGAGCGCCACGACAGGTGCGAGGCGAACGCGCGGAACGTGGCGAGCGCGTCGGTCCCGTCGCGGCGGGGCACGCCGCCGGGCACGCCGAGGAAGTGCTCCAGGCCGGGGTCGTCGCCGCGCAGCCAGGCCCACACGGGCCGGGTGAAGCCGCCGTAGTTCATGGTGCCGTGCCAGCCGTCGCGGTCCAGGTCGGCGGAGGCGTCGTGGTTGTGCTCGGCGATGAACGCGGCCTGCGGCGGCAGGGCGCGGCGCAGCATCGCGGCCACCTCGTGGGCGTGGTCGGCGGCGCCGAGCCGGCCGGTCATGTTGGCCACGTCGACCCGCCAGCCGTCGAACGGCCCGATCCAGCGGGTGAGCACCTCGCGCATGCGGGCGCGGACCAGCTCGCTGCTCCAGTCGAGCTTGGGCAGCGACTTGAAGCCCCACCACGACGCGTAGTCGCCGGTGTCCGGGTCGAAGAAGTACATCTCGCGCTCGGGCGCGCGCACGTCGGACACGGCGGCGGTGAACCACTCGTGGGAGTCGCCGGTGTGGTTGGTGGTGATGTCGCCGAGCAGCCGCATGCCGCGCGCGTGCAGGGCGTCCGACAGGCGGTGCAGCGCCTCGTCGCCGCCGAGCAGCGGGTCGACCCGGTCGAACGTGGCCGCGTCGTAGCGGTGGTTGGAGCGGGCCGGGAAGATCGGCGTCAGGTAGACGGTGTCGGCGCCCAGCGCCTCGATGTGGTCCAGGCGCTCGGTGATGCCGTCGAGGTCGCCGCCGTAGAACTGCTCGGCGGTGCCGGGGCCGTGCGGGATGACGGGGTCGCGGTCCCAGTCGCGCGGCAGCGCCCAGCCGGGCAGCTCGCGCATCGGCCGGGAGGCGGCGAAGCGGTCGGGGAAGATCTGGTAGACGATCGAGCCGGCCATCCAGGCGGGCGGCGGCGCGTGGCAGACCAGCCGGAAGTCGCCCGAGTCGGGCAGGTCGTGCCGGACGAGCCCGGCGGCGGTCAGCCAGCGCTGCCCGCGCGCGGTCTCCAGCAGGAAGCGGTAGCGGGTCACCGGGTTGACCGCGGTGACCTCGGCCCGCCACCACACGTCGCCCGCGCCGTAGCCGCCGACCGCGCGGGCGGTCCTGGCGGCGTCGACGGACGCGGGCGCGTAGCGGGGCTCGCCGTCGTGCACGGCGCGTACGTGGACGCCGGTGACGCCCGCGGCGCGCGGGGCGCGCAGCCACAGGGTCACCGTGGAGCCGAGCTCGGGCGCCTGGGCGGAGACGTAGAGTGCGGAGCCGTCGTGATGCGGCTCGTCGATCAGGCGCACGTGATTCCTATCCCTTGACGGCTCCGGCGGTCAGGCCGGAGACGATGTACTTCTGCAGCCAGAGGAACACCCCCACGGTGGGGATCGCGGTGAGCAGCGTGCCGGCGGCGAACATGCCGAAGTTGGCGTTGCGGTTGTCGCCCGCGATCATCCCGAACATGCCCACGGCGAGCGTCTTGCTCTCCGGGTCGCGCAGGAAGACGCTGGCCATGAGGAACTCGCTCATCGTGCCGATGAACGCCAGCAGCGCGGTGACCGCGAGGATCGGCGTGACCAGCGGCATGATGACGCGCCAGAAGATCTGCGCGTGCGTGGCGCCGTCGACCGTGGCGGCCTCGTCGAGCTCCTTGGGGATGGTGTCGAGGAAGCCCTTCATCAGCCAGGTGTTCACGCCGAGCGCGCCGCCGAGGTAGAGCAGCAGCAGCCCCCATACGGTGTCGAAGCCGAACGCCGGGTAGAGCTCGGTCACCCTGGTGAAGATCATGAAGATCGTCACGATGGCCAGGAACTGCGGGAACATCTGGATGAGCAGCAACGCCAGCAGCCCGGCCCGGCGGCCGGCGAAGCGCATCCGGCTGAAGGCGTAGGCGGCGAACATCGACAGCAGCAGGCTGGCGAACGAGGCGGTCAGCGCGATGAACACCGAGTTGAAGAACCACCGGCCGAACGGGTAGACGTCCGAGCCGAACAGGTCGGCGAAGTTGCCGAGCCCGAACCCGGTCGGCAGCAGGTCGGTGGAGGCCAGCGTGCCCAGCGGGTTGATCGCGGCCGAGAGCACGAACACGATCGGGAACAGCGCGAACGCGCACACCGCCAGCGCGAACGCGTGCCTGAGCGCCATCTTCACGCGTACACCTCCTCCTGCTTGCGGGTGCGCCGGAACGCCGTCGCCGAGATGATCGCCACGATGGCGAAGATGAACACCGACACCGCGGCGGCGAAGCCGAACTGCGCCCCGCCCGCGCCGAACGCCAGCCGGAAGGTGTAGGTGATGAGCAGGTCGGTTGCTCCGACCTGCGGGTTCTCCGCCGGGAACGGCCCGCCGTCGGTGGTGAGCGCGATGGCGTTGAAGTTGTTGAAGTTGAACGCGAACGACGAGATGAGCAGCGGCGTCAGCGCCACCAGCAGCAGCGGCAGCGTGACCTTGCGGAAGCCCTTCCACGGGGTCGCGCCGTCGATGGAGGCGGCCTCGGTCAGCTCGCGCGGGATCGCCTGGAGCGCGCCGGTGGTGACCAGGAACATGTACGGGAAGCCGAGCCACAGGTTGACCAGGATCACCGCGAGCCTGGCGGTGAGCGGTTCGCCCAGCCAGTCGACGTCGAGCCCGAACAGCTGGTTGATCAGGCCGAAGTCGCGGTTGAACATGTCGCGCCAGACCATCAGCATGGCGAAGGCGGGCATGGCGTACGGCAGGACGATCGCGATCCGGTAGATCCTGGTGCCGCGCATCCGGGGGTGGTGCAGCGCCAGCGCGACCGACATGCCGAGGGCGAACGTGCCGGCGACGGAGGCCAGCGCGAACACCACGTTCCAGCCGAACACCCCGGCGAAGTAGCCGGAGATGGTGGGGTTGGTCAGCACCCGGGCGAAGTTGTCGAGGCCGACGCCGACCTGCCAGCCCTGCGCCAGGTGGTCGCCGGCGGCGTTGACGAAGTAGCCCTGGCTCTCGTCGGCGGTCCACGGCCCGCCGTCGCCGCGCACGCAGTCGCAGGCGGCGTCGTACACGAGCGCGGCCCTGCCCTCGACGGCGCGGCTGAGCCCGTTGGCCTTGATCGCCCCGCCGGGGGTGGGCACGGACAGCGCCGAGATCTCCTTGGCGCGGGCGGCGGCCTCGGGCGCCTTCAGCACGGTGAGCCCCGGGGCGCTCAGCACCTTGCCGGTGACGCCGACCCGGGCTCCGGCCAGCGGCTCCAGCCCTTCGGCGGTGCCCAGCCCGGCCTGCTTGGTGTCGGGGTCGACGAGCAGGAACACCAGCTCGCCGTCACGCAGCGCGGCGGTCAGCGCGTACTCCGGCGAGCCGGGCGCCTGGCGGACCGAGCCGGTCTCGATGGCCACGACCGCGTCCTGCATGCTGCCCCGGTGGCCGTCGCCGAAGTTCGTGAACGCGGTCGTCACCGTGTAGACGACGGGCACGACCTGGAACGCGATGAGGAAGACGGTGCCCGGGACCAGGTACTTGGCCGGGACGAGGCGGGGCGTCAGGTAGAGGTAGCCGATCAGCGCGGTGGCCGCGCCGAGCACGCCGAGCCCGAGCCAGGACTCGGCGGCGACGAGCGGCGGCACGGCGTAGAGCAGGATCGCGGCCGCCACGGCGAGCACCGCGATCCGGCTCACCACGAAGGCGGTGGTGATGTTGCGGCGGGGCCGCGGAGCGCGCTCCGCGGCCCCGGGCACGTCCGGAGCCATGACGTCAGTTCTTGAGCGCGCCGTCGATGGCCTTCTGCGCGGCCGCGGCCGCCTTGGCCGGGTCGCCGCCCTTGACGACCGCCGCCTCGGCGATGCCGAACGGCTCCCAGATCGCGGCCATCTCGGGGATGGCGGGCATCGGCATGCCGTCCTTGCCGGCGTCCATGAACTTGCCGGCGTCGGGGTCGGCGGCCTTGACCTCTTCGAGGGTCTCGGCCAGCGCCGGGGGCCGCGGGTCGGCCTCGTACAGCGCCTTGGCCACGTCCTTGTTGGTGACGTAGTTGGTGACGAACTCCTGGGCGAGGGTCTTGCTCTTGCCCTTGGAGGCGACGAAGAAGCTCTGCACGCCGACGAACGGGGTGGCCGGCTCGCCACCCTCGAACGACGGGACGGGCGTGATGTCGTAGCCGAAGCCGCCCTTCTTCACGTCGGTCATCGCCCACGGGCCGGAGATGAGGTAGGCGCACTTCTTGCCGGCGAAGCTGGTGATGTAGTTCTCGTTGGTGATCGACGTCTTGAGCGCGCCGTCGCCCTTCTCGCCGAGCTCCTTGAACTTGCCGAACGCCTTGACCGAGCCCTCGGAGCCGAGCAGCACCTTCTTGGGGTCGGGGTCGCCGGAGGCGGTGGTGCCGAACAGCGCGCCGCCGCCGGAGGCGAAGATCGGGTAGGCGTGGAAGGCGTCGCCCTTCTGCGCGACCGGCAGGCAGAGGATCTCCTCGACCTTGCCGTCGTCCTTCAGCTTCTTGCCCGTCTTCACCATCTCCTCGATGCTGGCGGGCGCGTCGGGGGCCAGGTCGGTGTTGCGGATCAGCGCGATGTTCTCGACCGCGTACGGGGCGCCGTACACCTGGCCGTCGAAGGTGACGGCCTTCATCGCGATCGGGGAGAACGCGCTCTTCTGCTCCTCGGTCAGGTTGACCGGGTCGATGGCGCCGTTCTGCACCAGGTTGCCGATCCAGTCGTGCGCGCCGACCATCACGTCGGGGCCGCTGCCCTGCTGGGAGGCGGTCAGGAAGACGGTCTGGTTGTCCTTGCTGATCTCCTTGACCTCGACGGTCACGCCGTTCTCGGTGCCGAACTGGTCGGCGAACGGCTTGAGCGCCTTGACCCGGTTGGGGTCGGCCCAGATGACGAGCGTGCCCCCCGCCGCGGCGGGGGCCGACGCCGATCCGCTCGCCCCGGCCGTGGGCGCGGCCGACGGCGCGGCCGGGTCGGAGCCGCCGCACGCCGCGGTGGCGAAGGCCAGGGACGCGAAAGCGGCCACACCCAGAGCTCGCTTGCTCATGAGACCTCCTGAGGTCACGGAGGATGGGCGACACCTGAGCGTGCGCCGCCACCAAAGATCGTTAACAGGACCGCTTTCGCGGCTTATGTGACCGGGACGTTAGCGGCTCTTTGCAAGAATTGGAAGAACTTGCAATCGAGCGTTACCCGATCCACACCGTACGGGCCGAGGGAAACGCGCCCGGCCCAGCGCAGAGGCAATCTGCAACTTTCGGCAACTTGCGCTCAGCCGATCGCGCACGCCATCCTGCACCAGACATCACGGACACCCCCCGGGGAGGACAGCCATGCCCGACAACGACGACTGGTGGCGCGACGCCGTCGTGTACCAGGTCTACCCCCGCAGCTTCGCCGACGCGAACGGGGACGGCGTCGGCGACCTGGAAGGGGTGCGCCTGCGGCTGGGCTACCTCAAGAGGCTCGGCGTGGACGCGATCTGGCTGAGCCCGTTCTACACCTCCCCGATGGCCGACGGCGGCTACGACGTGGCCGACTACCGCGACGTCGACCCGATGTTCGGCACGCTGGCCGACTTCGACGCGCTGATCGGCGACGCGCACGAGCTGGGCCTGCGGGTCGTCGTGGACCTGGTGCCCAACCACTCCTCCGACCGCCACCCCTGGTTCCAGGAGGCGCTGCGCGGCCACAACCGCGACCGCTACATCTTCCGCGACGCCCCCAACGACTGGGAGTCGATCTTCGGCGGCCCGGCCTGGACCCAGGTGGACGACGGGCAGTGGTACCTGCACCTGTTCGCCCCCGAGCAGCCGGACCTCAACTGGGAAAACCCGGAGGTGCGCGCCGAGTTCCGCGACATCCTGCGGTTCTGGCTGGACCGGGGCGTCGACGGTTTCCGGGTCGACGTGGCGCACGGCATGATCAAGGCCGAGGGGCTGCCCGACGTCGGCCCCAAGGAGGGCCGCCAGGCCGAGATGCTGGGCGACGAGCGGGTGCCGTACTTCGACCAGGACGGCGTGCACGACATCTACCGCGAGTGGCGGCCGATCCTCGACTCCTACCCCGGCGGCCGCATGGCGGTGGCCGAGGCGTGGGTGTCGTCGCCGGAGCGGCTGGCCCGCTACATCGGGCCGGACGAGCTGCACCAGGCGTTCAACTTCGAGTTCATGATGGCCGACTTCCACGCCAAGTCGTTCCGTACGGTGATCGAGAAGTCGCTGGCGGAGGCGGAGCTGGTGGGCGCGCCGACCACCTGGGTGCTGTCGAACCACGACAAGCCCCGCCATGTCACCCGGCACGGCGGCCTGGCCCGCGCCCGCGCGGCCACCCTGCTCATGCTGGCGCTGCCCGGCTCGGCCTACCTCTACAACGGCGAGGAGCTGGGCCTGCCCGAGGTGCTGGACCTGCCCGACGAGCTGCGGCAGGACCCCGCCTTCCGGCGCACCGGCGAGAGCCGCGACGGCTGCCGGGTGCCGCTGCCGTGGACGGCCGGGCCCGGCTGCGGATGGCGCGACCCGTGGCTGCCGATCCCGGCGGAGTGGACGGCGCTGTCGGCCGAGGCGCAGGAGGACGACCCCGCCTCCACGCTCAACCTCTACAGGGCGGCGCTGCGGCTGCGCAGGGAGCACCCGGCGCTCGGCGGCGGCACGCTGACCTGGCTCGACTCCCCCAAGGACGTGCTGGCGATCAGGCGCGAGCCCGGCCTGACCGTGGTGCTCAACACCGGCGAGGAGCCGGTCGAACCGGGGCTGGGCGGGCGGGTGCTGCTGGCGAGCGGCCCGCTGCCCGCCGGCGGCGCGATCCCGCCGGACACCGCCGTTTGGCTGCAGCATTGACCATACTTTGCCCGCAGGCGGCATGCGCGAGTGACTGCGGTTTATAGCCTCGGTGGGTGTCACGCCTGTGGGCCCGCTCTCTGCGCGGACGCGTCACCCTCGTCGCCACGGCGGTCGCCGCCCTGGTGCTCACGCCCGTGGCCGTCGGCAGCGTGATCATCGCCAGGTCGCTGGTCGCCGACGCCGTGTGGTCCGACACCCGCGACAGCGCGGGCCGCACCGTCACCGAGGTCCGCACCGGCGCGCTCAGGCCCGGGGCGACGGTGCCGGTGCCGGACCCGTCCATCGACCTCATCCAGGTCGTCGCCCCCGACGGGACCGTCGTGGCGGCCAGCGACGCCGCCCGCAACCGGCCGCCGATCAGCGGCGTGCGCCCGCCGCCCGACGCGGGCGCCATCGACACGACGAGCTGCCGCTCCGGCGAGTGCCTGCACCTGACGGCCATGCGGGTCTCCCACGACCCCGGCGCGGCCGTCGTCTACGCCGGCCGCCGCACCCCGTCGGTGCTGGCCACCCGGACGCTGGAGGTCACCGTGGCCGCCCAGCTCGGCGCGCTCGTCGCGCTCGCCTCCTGGGCCACCTGGGCCGTCACCGGCTGGGCGCTGCGCCCGGTGGCGGCGATGCGGGCCGAGCTGGACGAGGTCAACGTCGGCGACCTGAGCAGCCGGGTGACGCAGCCGCGCGGCGAGGACGAGGTGGCGCAGCTCGCCCGGGCCGTCAACGGCACCCTGGCCCGGCTGGAGCGCTCGGCGCTGCAGCAGCGGCAGTTCGCCTCCGACGCCTCCCACGAGCTGCGCACCCCCATCGCCGGGCTGCGCGCCCAGCTCGAGAGCGCCGAGCTCTACCCGGAGGAGACCGACGTGCAGGCGCTGGTCAAGAGCTGCCTGCGCGACACCGACCGGCTGGAGGCCATCATCACCGACCTGCTCCTGCTGGCCAGGATCGGCTCCCGCGTCGACGTCGCCAAGGAGCGCACCGACCTGGCCGAACTGGTCCGCCAGGAGCTCGCCACCCGCAAGGACAAGATCCCGGTACGGGCCGAGCTGGAGGAGGACGTCGCCGTGCAGGGCGTGCGCCTGCAACTCGTCAGGGTGCTGACGAACCTGCTGGACAACGCCCAGCGGCACGCCGAGAGCCGGGTGCGCGTCACGGTCTCGCGGGAGAACGGCCAGGCGGTGCTGGCCGTCGAGAACGACGGCGCGCAGATCGCCGAGGAGGACCGCGAGCGCATCTTCGAGCGCTTCACCCGCCTGGACGCCGCCCGCAGCCGCGACGCCGGCGGCACCGGCCTCGGCCTGGCCATCGCCCGCGACGTGGCCATGGCGCACGGCGGCGAGATCCGGGTCGAGGACCACCCCGACGGCGCCCGTTTCGTGCTCCGGCTGCCCGCCGTCTGAGGCACACGGAAAGTTCAGGACGGGGACGCTGCCAGTTCAATCGGTCCCTCTAGCTTCTGGGTGCAACCCGTAAGCATGGAGGAGTCACGTTGCGAGTCCTGGCCGTAGTTCCCGCCCGCGGAGGTTCGGCGGGCGTACCCCTGAAGAACCTCGCGCCGGTCGGCGGGGTCCCGCTGGTGGCCCGCGCGGTGCGCGCCTGCCTGCGGGCCGAGCTCGTGGACGAGGTCGTGGTGTCCACCGACCATGCCGGGATCGCGGAAGCCGCCCGCCGGGCCGGCGCGCGCGTCGTCGACCGGCCCGAGGAGCTGAGCGGCGCGACCGCCTCCAGCGAGTCGGCGGTGCTGCACGCGCTCGACACGCTCGGCGAGGACCCCGAGGTGGTCGTGCTCGTGCAGTGCACCAGCGCGTTCATCGACCCCGAGGACCTGTCGGCCGCGGTGCGGCGGGTCCTCGACGGCGAGGCCGACTCCGTCGTGTCGGGGCTGCCGACGCACGAGTTCCTGTGGACCGGCAACGGCTCCGGCATCAACCACGACCCGGCCGTGCGCCGCCGCCGCCAGGACCTGGAGCCGCAGTACCGCGAGAACGGCGCCTTCTACGCGATGCGCACCGAGGGGCTGCGCGAGCACGGGCACCGCTTCTTCGGCGCGATCGCCGTCCAGCCGGTGCCGCCGCAGCACGCGATCGAGGTCGACAACCCCGAGGACCTGGAGCTCGTCCGGGCGCTCGCGCCGTTCGTCGACGCGCCCGAGCCGATCGACGTCGACGCCGTCATCACCGACTTCGACGGCGTGCACACCGACGACCGCGCCTACGTCGACTCCGACGGGCGCGAGATGGTGCTGGTCAGCCGCTCCGACGGGATGGGCGTGTCGCTGCTGCGCCGCGCCGGGGTCAAGGTGCTCGTCATGTCGACCGAGCACAACCCGGTGGTGGCCGCGCGGGCACGCAAGCTCGGCGTGCCGGTGCTGCAGGGCCTGGCCGACAAGCGCACGGTGCTGCGCGACTGGCTGGCCATCGAGGGGCTCGACCCGGCCCGCGTCGCCTACGTCGGCAACGACGTCAACGACCTGGGCCCGATGGCCGAGGTGGGCTGGCCGGTCGCGGTGCCGGACGCGCACCCGCGCGTGCGCGCCGCCGCCCGCGTCGTGCTCACCAAGGTCGGCGGCGACGGCGCCGTGCGCGAGCTGTGCGACCGGGTGGTGGCCGCCCGGCCGGAGCCCGAGCCCGCCCCCTCCCCCGCGCCCCGCCGCACGTTCGGCCCGGTCGCGATCGGCGACGTGCTGGTCGGCGACGGCGAGCCGGTGTACGTGATCGGCGAGATCGGCATCAACCACAACGGCGACCTGGACGTGGCCCGCCGCCTCATCGACGTGGCCGCCGACGCCGGCTGCCAGGCGGTCAAGTTCCAGAAGCGCACCCCGGCGATCTGCGTGCCCGAGGAGCAGAAGGGGCAGATCAGGCAGACGCCGTGGGGCGAGATGACGTACCTGGAGTACAAGGAGCGCACCGAGTTCGGCCGCGACGAGTACCGGCAGATCGCCAAGTACTGCGACGAGCGGGGCCTGCACTGGTTCGCCTCCCCGTGGGACGTGCCGTCGGTGGAGTTCCTGGAGGAGATGGACGTCCTGGTGCACAAGGTGGCCTCGGCCGGCGTCGCCGACCACGAGCTGCTGCGCGCCCTGGCCGCCACCGGCAAGCCCGTCATCCTGTCGACCGGCATGTCCACCCTCCAGGAGATCGACCGGGCCGTGGAGATCCTCGGCACCGACCGGCTGATCATGATGCACGCCACCTCCACGTACCCCCTGCCGCCGGAGGAGGCCAACCTGCGCACGATCACCACGCTCAAGGAGCGCTACGGCGTGCCGGTCGGCTACTCGGGGCACGAGCGCGGCCTGCAGATCTCGCTGGCCGCGGTCACGCTCGGCGCGGTCTGCGTGGAGCGCCACATCACGCTCGACCGCACCATGTGGGGCTCCGACCACGCCGCCTCCCTGGAGCCGGCCGGGCTGGAGCACCTGGTGCGCGACATCCGCGTCATCGAGCAGGCCCTGGGCGACGGCGTCAAGCGCGTCTTCCCCGGCGAGGAGGCCCCCAAGGCCCGGCTGCGCCGCGTCACCGTCTGACCCTTCTGGCCCGTACGGCCGCGCGGGCCGTACCTGGAGACCGCATTGATCGCACTCTCGGTCGTCGTGCCGATCCGCGACGGCGAGCGCTTCATCGCCGACGCGCTCGCCTCGCTGTGCCGCAACGCCCGGCGCGACTTCGAGTTCATCGTGGTCGACGACGGGTCGGTGGACGACACCGGCGCGATCGTCGACGACTTCCGCGCCGACCTGCCCGGCCTGTCCGTGATCCGCAACCCGGCTCCGCTCGGGCTCGCGGACGCGCGCAACGCCGGGCTGTCGGCCGCCTCCGGCCGGTACGTCACGTTCATGGACGGCGACGACTGGCTGGCCCCCGGCTACCTGGCACGGCTCGTCGAGGCCATCGAGGGGCTCGGCTGCGACTTCGTGCGCGCCGACCACGTCCAGGTGGAGGGCCGCAAGCGGGTCGTGCACCGCGCCCCGCTGGCGCGGCGCGGCGCGGTGCTCGACCCTCGCGACGCGATCCTGCCCGCCGGGGTGCGCACCATGGTGGACTACCCGTACGCGTGGGCGGGCGTCTACCGCCGCTCGCTGCGCGACCTGCTGCACTTCCCCGGATCGCTGCACACGGCCGAGGACCGGCCGTGGATCTGGCGGCTGCACCGGGAGGCGGCGACGTTCGCCGTGGTGTCGCTGGCCGGGGTGTTCTACCGGCGGCAGGTGGCCGGATCGCTCACCCAGGTCGGCGACGAGCGGCAACTGCACTTCTTCGACGCCTTCGAGCTGGTGTTCAAGGACCTGGAGGAGGAGTTCCTGCCCAAGGCGGTGCGGAACTTCTGCGCCCTGCTCGCCCACCATCTGGAGATCGCCGACCGGTTCACCCCCGCACTGCGGGCCCGCTTCGAGGAGCGCGGCGCGCAGGTCGCCGGCTCGCTGCCGGTCGAGCTGGTGGCCGAGGCCGCCTCCGGCATGTCCGCCTCGCGCGAGGCCACGCTGCGGACCCTGCTGCCCGGCCTGCCCGCCGGTTCCCGCCATCGCCGCGATCGGGAGGACCCATGACCACGGTGTTCTACGCCTCGACCCTGTTCGGCGCGATGTCGCTGGCGGCGGCGATCGACGACGGCCGGTTCGGCGGCGGGCGCGCCGTCCTGCTGGTGTCGTCGAACGGCGCCGTGCCGGAGGCGGCCACGCCGCTCGACGCCACGCCGGGCTTCGCCGCGCTGCGCTCCCGCTTCGACGAGGTGCACTCGTGGAACGAGCTGATCGCGCCGCTGCACCCGTCGGACTGGCGGGCCCGGGTGATCGAGGTGCCCATGCTGGAGCGGCTCATCGGCGCCCGGCTCGGGCTGGAGCGGGTCGACGAGCTGGTGCTGGAGTCGATCGCGGTGCCGCCGGCCCGCACGATCGCCGGGCTGGTGCGCGACTGCCCCATCACCGTCTACTCCGACGGGCTGATGAGCTACGGCCCGACCCGCGACCCGCTGCCCGCCGAGATCTTCCGCCGCGTCACCCGGCTGCTCCACCTGGACCTGGTGCCCGGCCTGGAGCCGCTGCTGCTCAGCGAGTACGGCGTGCCCGCCGAGACGCTGCCGCAGGAGGCGTTCCTGGCGGTGGTGCGGGAGGTGGCGGCGACGGCGCCGGACATGATGGCGGCCGGGGCGCTGATCCTCGGCCAGTACCTGTCGGCGCTGGACATCGTCACCCCGCAGGAGGAGGCGGAGCTGCACGAGGCGATGCTGCGGGGCCTGGTGGCGCGCGGCCACACCACGGTCGCGTTCAAGCCGCACCCGGCGGCGGGCCGCCGGCACGCCCAGCTCCTGCGGGCCGCGGCCGAGCCGCTCGGCGTGCGGCTGATCGTGGCCGGGGAGAGCGTGCCGGCCGAGGTGTGCTTCGCCGCGCTGCGGCCGGAGCTGGTCGTCGGCTGCTTCTCCACCGCGCTGATGACCGCGCGGCGCTACTTCAGCCTGCCGGTGGCCACGTACGGCACCGGCCTGGTGCTGGAGCGGCTGGCCCCGTACGAGAACAGCAACCGGGTCCCGGCGACGATCGCCGACGCGCTGCTGCCCCGGCTGTCGGCCGACGGGAGCGTGGAAGCGCCGCCCCGGCTGGACGTGACCGCGCTGGTGCGCGCGGTGGGCTACTGCATGCAGGCCGACGCCTACCCGGAGCTGCGGCCGGAGACGCTGGAGTTCGATCCGCGCTACTTCAAGAGGAAGCGGCTGGAGAGCCTCGGCCTGGCCGAGCGGCCCAGCGCGATGGGCCGCTTCCGCAGGAAGCTGTCTCAGGTGAGAGCCTTCAGGTAGCGGCGCACCCGCCGCTCGGCCCGCCGGCCCGCGCGCAGCATGTTCGGCGGCACCTCGACCCGCAGCCGGGCGCGGCGGCGGGCCGCGGCGTGCTCCGGCCCGTCGAGCAGCGACCTGGCCGGCACCCTCGGCCGGGCGACGACCAGCCCGGTCAGCAGGCCCGTCCAGTCGTCGCGCCCGGCCGGGTGGAAGTAGTTGGCGGCCGTCCAGCGCGGCTCGGCCCGCCGGAAGTCGCCGCGCGCCAGGTCGTCCAGGGTGCCGAGCAGGCCGCTGCCCTCGAACACCAGGTTGATCATCTCGGCGTTCACGCCGAAGTCGCTGAGCACGATGAGCGGCACGTCCTGCGCGATCGCCTCCAGCGCGGCCGTCGAGCTGACGGTGACGAACCCGGCCGCGTGCGCCAGGTGCTCGCGCATCGAGCCCGCCTCGAACCGCAGCCGGCCCGGCTCGCCGAGCTCCCGCCAGAGCCGCTGGTAGTGGTGGCGCTCGCGGTGCGTCTGCTGCTCGTCCTCCAGGGCGCGCAGCTTCACCACCACGTCCAGGTCGGGCCGCGCCGCGGCCAGCTCGGCCAGCCCGCGCAGCACCCGCTCGCGCTCCTCGCGGGCGCGCGGCACCTTGGCCTGGGTGGCGAACACCACCCGGTCGCCGCCGCCGCGCCCGGGGGCCGGGCGCAGGAACGGCAGCCTGGCCAGCCCGACCGCCCCTCCCCCGCCCAGCCGGGCGGCCACGGCGGCGAACTCGGCCACCTCCCGCTCGCTGTGCACCACGAACAGGTCGCAGCCGCTGCGGTAGATCCACGCCTTGTCCGTGGCCGGCACCGAGATGCCCGGCAGCCCGGTGACGAACACCGGCCGTGGCCGCAGCCCGTCGAGCACGCCCGAGACGAGCACGTCCACCACCGGCCCGGTGCACGCCACGAGGATCGCGTCCGGCCTGGACCGTTCCGCCAGCCGGCGCACCGCCCTGGCCGTCAGCACCGGCGGCGCGGGCAGCTCGCCCACCGCCGCGGCGATCTGGTCGGCCGACGGCGCGATCGGCGTGCGCACCACGACGAGCTCGCTCGCGCAGCCCGCCGGCAGGTCGCCGAGCAGGCAGGCCGCCCATTTCAGATACGAGTCGGAGTCGGCTATCGCCAGCACCCTCACCCGGTCACTCCTGTCACTTCCGTCAGATGCGAGCGCAGAGCGGGGGCCGCTCTGCTGGTCCACCAGTCGTCGGGCACCTCGACGGGCTCCACCGCCACCCCGCGCGGGCTCAGCAGCACGCGCAGCGAGGAGATCGCGGTGGACGGCAGGCTGAGCACCCGCTGCCCCGGGTCGAGGCCGCGCAGCCGCAGCTCGGCGGGCAGCCCGGCCTCGTGCACGGTGATGCCGGGACGCTCCCGGATCAGCGCCACGTCCACCGGGTCCTCGCGGCGGTGCGGGTAGTAGGCGAGCGGCTCGCGCGCGGCCAGCTCGGTCAGCCAGGTCAGGTAGCGGTCGCGGCGCACCAGCCCGTTGCGCACCAGCGAGGTGCCGAGCACCACGGTGCGCTCCGCCGGGCCGGGGTCGCTCGGCGGCTGGCCCCGCAGCCAGGCGAAGTCGTGGCGCACCAGGTCGACGCCCGCCTCGGTGACCGCCTTGTCCAGCTCGCGGGAGACCGGCAGCGCGGTGAACACCGTCACCCGGCCGGCGCGCAGCCTGAGGGCCGCGGCCAGCCCGAGCGCCGTGCGCAGCAGCCCGGGGTGGGCGCGCGCCCGCAGCAGGGGCCGGTACGGGCCCGCCGCCAGCAGCTCCAGCAGCCGGATCGTGGCCAGCCCGTCGTCGACCACGACGACGCGGCCCGGATGGGCCGTCAGCCAGCGCAGCTGCACCTTGCCGGAGAACGCGTCACCGACGGCCGACGGCCGGCGCGGCATGCGCTCGCGCGGCTCGGCCAGCTCCAGTCCGTCGGGCAGCGGCAGGCGGCGCAGCTCGCGCCGCGTCACCCGCAGCGCGCGCAGCCCCGCGCGCGGCACGACCTCGGCCGACGGCCCCAGCAGCCCGGCATGGTGGGCCTCGACGGCGCACAGCATCTGGAGCGGCGACTCCACCCAGGCCGACGCCCGTTTGACCACTGATGTTCTCCCAGCCAGGTGATGGCCCGTTCACGACCGCTTCAAGCTAGCCCGGGCGGCTTAAGCCGCTCGGAACGGCACGTGAACAATGGAGGGTATGAACTCGCTACGGCTATACAGAGACGGCGTGGAGATCCCGCAGCTGGGGCTCGGCGTCTGGCAGGTGCCCGACGACGAGGCGGAGCAGGCGGTCACGACCGCGCTCGCCTGCGGCTACCGCCACATCGACACCGCCAAGCTCTACCGCAACGAGGCCGGCGTCGGGCGGGCGGTGCGCGCCTCCGGCATCCCGCGGGAGAAGCTGTTCGTCACCACGAAGCTGTGGAACAACGACCACGACCGCGCCGAGCAGGCCTTCGAGGAGAGTCTGGGCAGGCTCGGCCTCGACTACGTCGACCTCTACCTGATCCACTGGCCGGCGCAGCGGCAGGACAAGTACGTCCAGGCGTGGCGCGCGCTGGAGAAGGTCTACCGCGACGGCCGGGCCAAGGCCATCGGCGTGTCCAACTTCACCGTCGAGACGCTGCAGCGGCTGCTCGACGAGGCCGACGTGCCGCCGTGCATCAACCAGATCGAGCTGCACCCGTACTTCCAGCAGCGCGAGCTGCGCGAGTTCCACGACAAGAACGGCATCCTCACGCAGGCCTGGAGCCCGCTCGGGCAGGGCAAGGGGCTGCTGTCGGAGCCCGCGCTGGCGGTGCTGGCCGACAAGCACGGCCGCACGCCCGCGCAGATCGTGCTGCGCTGGCACATCCAGCTCGGCAACATCGTCATCCCCAAGTCCGTCACGCCCGCGCGGATCAAGGAGAACATCGCGGTCTTCGACTTCACGCTCGACCGGGAGGACATGGCCGCCATCGGCGCCCTGAACGCGGGCCGCCGGCTGGGCCCGGACCCGGACGTGTTCCCGTGAGGTGAAACCGGTCAGGTTTCGCGTCCGCGGATGAATCAGTACGATCTCCCGCGTGCGAGATCTAGCGTGGGGCATCGCGGCGACGGGCGGCATCGCCAGGACCGTGGGGGCGGTCATCGCGGCGGAGCCGGGCATGCGGGTGGCCGCCGTCGGCTCCCGCGACCTGGGCCGGGCCAAGGCGCTGGCGGCGACGCTGGGCGCCGAGTCCGCCCACGGCTCCTACGCCGAGCTGTGCGCCGACCCGGCCGTCGACGCCGTCTACGTGGCGACCCCGCACGCCCAGCACCTGGAGGTGGCCGAGGCCGCGATCGCGGCGGGCAAGGCGGTGCTGTGCGAGAAGCCGCTGGCGGCGAGCCTGGCCGACGCCGAGCGCATGGTCCGCCTGGCCCGCGAGGCCGGGGTCTTCCTGATGGAGGCCATGTGGATGCGGTTCAACCCGCTGGTGCGCATGCTCAAGGACGACCCGCGCTTCGGGGAGATCCGCTCGGTGCGGGCCTCGTTCGGGTTCGCGCTGCCGTACGATCCCGCGCACCGGCTGTGGGCGCCCGAGCTGGGCGGGGGCGCGCTGCTCGACCTGGGCATCTATCCCCTGGGGCTGGCCCAGCTCTTCCTCGGCATGCCCGAGTCCATGCACCTGACGGGCGCGCTGGCGCCCAACGGGGTCGACGCGGAGGCGGGCGGGGTGCTCGTCTACCCGGGCGGCCGGCGGGCGCTGGTCGACACCTCGCTGCTCGCGCACTTCCCCAACTCGGCCAGCATCGTGGGCACCGGGATGCGCGCCGACCTGGACGCGCCGTTCTGGGCGCCCCGGCGGGTGGTGCTCAGCGGGCCGTCGATGGAGACCGAGGAGCACGAGCTCGACCCGGCCGACAACGGCTACGCCGGGGAGCTGCGCGAGGTGCGGGACGCGCTGGCCGAGAACCGGACCGAGAGCGCGATCATGCCTCTTGACGAATCCCTTGCCATGATGGGGCTCCTGGCCGACGCGCGCGGGCAACTCGCCTAGCTGCGACTTTATCGACTTGTAATGCCTTGGCGGATGTATTACCTTATGGCGCATTCGCGGCTTACGTCCGGTTTGTCCGGTCGTTGCCAACCATCGCACGACACTCACAGGATCGTCCTGTGACCGCTGAATCCGCCTTGCGCGGAGCCGGGGACCCATGTCCTTTGGGGTGAATCGGCACCTTGTGTGCCGTAGGGCAGCTTCCACGCCCGAACCCGTCAGCTAACCCGGTAAGCGGCATGGAAGCAAGGAGTAATCCCCTCGATGGCGAAGCACCGTCTTACCCGTGCCCCGAAGAAGCTTCACCCCCGCGCCGGCGCCTCCCTCCGCGCCACCCTCGGCGCAACCGTCCTGGCCGCCGGACTCGGCGCCGGGATGACCACCGCACTCCCCGCCCAGGCCGCCGAGCCCGGCCACCAGGTCGAGACCCAGACCATGTCCGAGTCCACGCAGACCAGGGCCGGCGCCAACCAGGTCAACGTCACCGCCTCCCAGGTCCTGGCCCTGGCCAAGGCCCAGGTCGGCACCTCCGAGAACGCCTACGGCGGCGGCACCAAGTTCCAGGAGTGGTACGCCAGCTCCAAGCGCGCCCTCGAGACCGTCGCCCGCGACGGCGGCAACCCCAGCGCCTACCTCAACGCCCCCTGGTGCTCCATGTTCGTCTCCTGGGTCGGCGAGCAGACCGGCGCCCGCCCGCAGGTCGGCTGGGACGCCTACACCGTCACCCACGCCAAGTGGTTCGCCGCCAACGACCGCTGGGGCACCGAGGCCAGGCCCGGCGCCGTCGTCTTCTTCGCCTGGAACGGCAGCAAGAGCATCAGCGCCATCCAGCACGTCGGCTTCGTCGTCAAGGACAACGGCGACGGCACGATCTCCACGATCGAGGGCAACACCGGCAACGGCAAGGTCGAGGAGCGCGTCCGGCCCAAGTCCCAGGTCGTCGGCTACGGCTACCCCTCGTACGCCGCCTGACCTCCCTTCGCGAAGCGCGCGCCCCTCCCCCGGGCGCGCGCTTCCGCGTTTTCTCCCCTCCCCGTGTCGATCCGGCCCCCTCCGGGACGACGCACAGGTGTGGCAGGCTCGCCGGGAGCCCGCTTCACCGCCTGGACGAGGAGAACGCACCGTGAAATTCCTGATCGTCGGCAAGGCCAGCGAGGAGACCGAGGCCGGCGCCCTGCCGAGCCAGGAGCTCGTCGACAACATGACGGCCTTCAACGAGTCGCTCGTGAAAGCCGGCGTCCTGCTGGCCGCCGAAGGGCTCCACCCCAGCTCGCGCGGCGCCCGGATCGCCTACAGCGGCGGCAAGGCCCGCGTCATCGACGGGCCGTTCGCCGAGGCCAAGGAGCTCATCGCCGGCTTCTGGCTCATCCAGGTCAAGTCGCGGGAGGAGGCGCTCGAATGGGCCCTGCGCGTCCCCGTCCCGCCCGGCCACGACGGCATCGGCCTGGACGTCTGGCAGGTCTTCGACCCCTCGGACATGCCCGAGACCTCCCTGACCCCCGAGACCGCCCAACGCCACGCCACCCTCCGCGCCACCCTCGACTCCCCACCTGAACCCTGACCATCCGATAGCGACGCCCCAGTGGGAGGCGACCCCGCTGCGGCGGCCTCCTCCCAGGGAGGCCGCGCCCCCGCCGGGGCAGGCGGGGAGTCCCAGGTGGCGGCAACCCCGGAAGGGTGACTCCCGGAAGCGGCGCCCCCTCCCCGAAGGCCGCACCCCGCCGGGCAGGCGGAAGCCCCAGGATGGCGGCAACCCCGGGAGGGGGCGGGCCCCCGGAAGGGGCGCCTCGGGCAGTCCGGCCCTCTGGCGGCCTCCGCCGAGGCGGCCCCACCCCACCGGCGACCCCCGGCGGAGCGGCCCGACCACACTGGCAGCCCACGCCCCGGACGGCCCAACCCACCGGCCCCCAGGCAATCCGGCCCTCTGGCGGCCTCCGCCGAGGCGGCCCCACCCCACCGGCGGCCCACGCCCCGGACGGCCCACCCCCACCGGTCCCCCGGGCCCGCCCCCCTCAGTTGGGCCCGGCCCCAGGGGCGCGGCCTCACCGGCGGCGCGCACCCCGGACGGCCCGACCCCACCGGCAGGCCGGACCCAGCCCCTCCGGTGCCCGGCTCCCGGGGGCGCGGCCCCACCGGCCGCCCGTACCCCGGGCGGTCCGACCCCGTTGCTGGGCTGGGCGGTGCCGGTGGGTTGTGGGCCCGCGTGGTGCGGCGCAGCCGCCGGCTCGTGGGAAGCCGCCGCCTCATGGAGGCGTGACCCCCACTGAGCGGCAGGGGCCGCGTGGTGGGAAGGGGTGCGTCCCACGAGAGAGCGCTTGGGTTGCGAGTAGGCGGGTGGGGCTGTTGTCATGGGCGGGTGACGGCGTCGGAGACTCATCGGGCCATTGAGGCGGTGTGGCGGATCGAGGCGGCCAGGGTGATCGCCGGGCTGGCCGGGATGGTGCGTGACGTCGGCCTGGCGGAGGAGCTGGCGCAGGACGCGCTGGTGGCGGCGCTGGAGCAGTGGCCGCGGGAGGGGGTGCCGCGCAATCCGGGCGCCTGGCTGATGACCGTGGGCAAGCGCCGGGCGGTGGACATGATCCGGCGGCGGGAGCGGTTCGAGCGCAAGCTGGTCGAGCTGGGCCGGGAGCTGGACGACGAGACGGAGCTGCCGGGCGTCGAGGAGATCGAGGACGACCTGTTGCGGCTGGTGTTCACGGCGTGCCATCCGGTGCTGTCGACGGAGGCGCGGGTGGCGCTGACGTTGCGGGTGCTGGGCGGGCTGTCGACGGACGAGATCGCGCGGGCGTTCCTGGTGCCGGAGTCGACGATGGCGCAGCGGGTGGTGCGGGCCAAGCGGACGCTGGCGGAGCGCGGGGTGCCGTTCGAGGTGCCGGAGGGTGCGGAGCTGGCGGATCGGCTGTCGTCGGTGCTGGAGGTCATCTACCTGATCTTCAACGAGGGCTACTCGGCGACGGCGGGTGACGACTGGATGCGGCCGGGGCTGTGCGAGGACGCGCTGCGGCTGGGGCGGGTGCTGGCCGGGCTGATGCCGATGGAGGCGGAGGTGCACGGGCTGGTGGCGCTGATGGAGATCCAGGCGTCGCGGGCGGCGGCGCGGGTGGGGCCGTCGGGCGAGCCGGTGCTGCTGCTGGAGCAGAACCGGGCGCGCTGGGACCGGCTGCTCATCGGCCGCGGCCTGGCGGCGCTGGCGCGGGCCGAGGAGCTGAGCGGGGCCCGGAGCGTGGACCCGGGCAGGGACCGGGGCGGGGAACTGAGCGGGACTCCGGGCGGGGATGCAGGCGGGGCTCCGGGCGGGGCTCCGGGCGAGGATGCGGGCGGGGATGCGGGCGGGGGGATGGGGCCGTACACGTTGCAGGCGGCGATCGCCGCCTGTCACGCGCGCGCGCTGACGGCGGAGGAGACCGACTGGGCGCGGATCGCGGCGCTGTACGAGGAGCTGGCGCGCCTGTCGCGCTCGCCGGTGGTGGAGCTGAACCGGGCGGTGGCGCTGGCGATGGCGTACGGCCCGGAGGTGGGCCTGGGGCTGGTGGACCAGATCGCCGAGGAGCCCGCGATGCGCGGCTACCACCTGCTGCCGAGCGTGCGCGGGGATCTGCTGTTCCGGCTGGGCCGGCTGGCGGAGGCGCGGGCGGAGTTCGTGCGGGCGGCGGGGCTGACGCGCAACGGGCGGGAGCGGCGGCTGCTGGAGGAGCGCGCCCTGGCCTGCGGCTGATCCGCGCCGCCGCCGGGGCGGGCTGCCCGGAGTGGTGTGGAATAGGTGCGCATGAGATGGGAGCGCTCCCAAAGGGCTATATGAGCCCTTTAAGGTGAAAAATCCGCTTCTAGTGGCCCGAAACACCCCAGAGGTAACGGTTGAGTTTCGGGACGTTGACGTCCGCACGCCGTACGGGCACTCTTTGTGGGAGCGCTCCCACAGACCTTCCTCTCGCGGCTCACCCCGCGATGCACCTCCCACGATCCACACCCAAAAGGGGTACGGAATGACGAACCACAAGCGCTTTGCTGTTTCCGGTGTCATGGTCGCGGCGCTGGCCGTCGCGACGGCCGCGTGTGGCGGCGGCGGCACGACGACGCCGGCCGGGGCCGGTGAGACGACGGCGGCGGCAGAGCCTGTCACGATCAATGTGCACACCTTCGGCGGTGGCGAGAACTTCGGTTACGACGCCGCCGTCGAGAAGTGGAACGCCGAGCACCCGAACATCCAGATCAAGTACACGAACCTGACCGACCGGTTCGAGGACGTCTACCTGCCGCAGCTGCTCCAGCGCCTGCAGGCGGGCAGCGGCGCCGGCGACATCGTCGGCATCGACGAGGGCGCGATGGGCCTGATGGCCGCCCGGCCGCAGTTCTTCACCGACCTGGGCGAGCACGGGCTGCAGGACCGCAAGGCCGACTTCCCGGCGGCCAAGTGGGAGGCGGGCGTCAACGCCGACGGCAAGCTGTTCGCGCTCGGCACCGACATCGGCGGCATGACCATGTGCTACCGCAAGGACCTGTTCGAGAAGGCGGGGCTGCCGACCGACCGCGAGGAGGTCGCCAAGCTCTGGCCGACCTGGGACGCGTACCTGGAGGCCGGCAAGAAGTTCCAGGCCGCCAACAAGGACGCCAAGTGGATGGACGGCCCGAACACCATCTACAACGTGATCCTGTCGCAGGAGGCGCCGAAGAACGGCAACGTCTCCTACTTCGACAAGAGCAACCAGCTCGTGCTGGAGACGAACCCGGCGGTCAAGACGTCCTTCGACTGGGTGCAGAAGTTCAGCCAGCAGGGCCTGACGGCCAAGCTGCAGGCGTTCAGCCCGCCGTGGAACAAGGCCATCAAGGGCGGCGACTTCGCCACCATGGGCTGCCCGTCGTGGATGCTCGGCGTGATCTCCGGCGCGGCCGGTGACGGGAACAAGGGCAACTGGGACGTCGCGGCCGTGCCGGGCGGATCGGGCAACTGGGGCGGCTCCTGGCTGGCCATCCCCAAGCAGACCAAGCACCCGAAGGAAGCCGCCCAGGTGCTCAACTACCTGACGGGCAAGGAGGGCCACGTGGCGGCCTTCAAGGAGGCGGGCGCGTTCCCGAGCTCCATCCCGGCCCAGCAGGACCCTGAGGTGGCGGGCCTGAAGAACGAGTACTTCAACGACGTGCCGACGGGCGAGATCTTCGCGGCCTCGGTCAAGGACCTGCAGCCGGTGTTCCTCGGCGAGAAGCACGCCCAGGTCAAGACCTCGGTGGAGAAGGTGCTCGAGGGCATGGACCAGGGCGCCATCGGCTACGACGAGGCCTGGACCAAGTTCGTCGAAGCGGGCGTCAAGGCAGCCGGCTGACGGCTCGCCTGAAGGAAACGGGTGGCGTCCTCCCCCGCGGCGGACGCCACCTCACTCCCGCCCCGGCTCGAAAGGCCCTTCATGACTCTCCAACTCGCGCCGCCGCGGCACGCGTCCGGCAGGCGGGCGGCGCCCAGGCGGCGGCTGGCCCGCTTCGACATCAAGGGGATGCCGTATCTCCTGGTGTCCCCTTACTTCCTGCTCTTCGCCGTCTTCGGGATCTTCCCCCTGGTCTACACGCTCTGGCTGTCGCTGCACGACGCCGAGCTGGCCGGGGACCGGACCTTCGCCGGCCTCGGCAACTACGCCGAGCTGATCGCCGACGCCGAGTTCTGGAACGCGGTGTTCAACACGGTCGGCATGTTCGTGCTGGCCACCGTCCCGCAGCTGATCCTGTCGCTGGTGCTGGCCAACGCGCTGAACAAGAGGCTGCGCGGCCGGCTGCTGCTGCGCCTCGGCGTGCTGCTGCCGATGATCACCTCGGTGGTCGCGGTGGCCGTCATCTTCAGCCAGCTCTACAGCCGTGACTACGGCCTGTTCAACTGGGCCCTCGGCCTGGTGGGCATCGAGCCGATCGCCTGGCAGAACGAGAAGTGGTCGTCCTGGATCGCCATCGCCACGATGGTCGACTGGCGCTGGACCGGCTACAACGCGATCATCCTGCTCGCCGCGATGCAGACGATCCCCAAGGACCTGTACGAGGCCGCCGCCATCGACGGCGCGTCGGCCCGGCGGCAGTTCTGGCAGATCACGCTGCCGATGCTGCGCCCGACGATCGTGTTCGTGGTCTTCATCTCCACCATCGGCGGCCTGACGCTGTTCACCGAGCCGGTGACGTTCGAGGGCGAGCAGATGATGACCGGCGGCACCACCGGCCAGTACCAGACGGTGGCGATGTTCATCGTGGAGCAGGCCTTCCGGGGCAGCTTCGAGATCGGCTACGCCTCCGCGGCGGCCTGGCTGCTGTTCGTGCTGATCCTCATCGGCACGATGATCAACTACTTCTTCACTCGCCGCATCGGGGGTGCGCGATGACCGCCGGACAACCGACCGGCCGCCTGTGGGAAGCGGGGGCTCTCACCAAGGTCGTGCTGGCCGTGGCCCTGCTGCTGTCCGCCTTCCCCATCTACTACATGTTCATCATGGCGACGCGGACGAACGACGACGCGCTCGACGTGCCGCCGCCGCTCCTGCCCGGCGGGCACCTGGGCGAGAACGTCGAACGCCTGCTCACCACCGAGGACGCGTACTTCATCACCGGCCTGGTCAACTCGGCGATCGTGGCCACGACCGTCACGGTGTCGGTGGTGCTCATCTCGACGCTGGCCGGGTTCGCCTTCTCCAAGCTGCGCTTCCGCGGCTCGAAGGTACTGCTCGGCGTGATCCTGGTGACGATGATGGTGCCGCTGCAGCAGATGGGCATCGTCCCGCTCTACGAGCTCATGGTGACGCTCGGCTGGACCGGCAAGCTCCAGGCGGTGATCCTGCCGTTCCTGGTGAACGGGTTCGGCGTGTTCATGATGACGCAGTACGCCTCCCAGGCGGTGCCCGACGAGCTGGTCGAGGCGGCCCGGGTCGACGGGGCGTCCACGATGGGCATCTACCGCAAGGTCATCCTGCCGGCGCTACGGCCGGGCATGGCGGTGCTCGCGCTGCTGGTCTTCATGCAGACGTGGAACGAGTTCATGTGGCCGCTCATCGTGCTGCTGCCGGAGAACCCGGTGGTGCAGACCTCGATCGCGGCGCTCAACCAGGCGCACGGCACCGACTACGTGATGCTGTTCGCCGGCACCGCGGCCTCGGTCCTCCCTCTCTTCGTGGTTTTCGTGCTGTTCGGCCGGCAGATCGTCGGCGGCCTGATGGAAGGTGCGGTCAAGGCGTGACGACTCAGGAGGAGCAGACCCGCTCCGAGCTGCGATTCCCCACCGGGTTCGCGTGGGGTGCGGCCACCTCTGCCTACCAGATCGAGGGCGCGGTGACGGCCGACGGCCGCGGCGTCTCCATCTGGGACACGTTCACCAGAACGCCGGGCAGGGTGGTCGGCGGCCAGCACGCGGACGTGGCCATCGACCATTACCACCGTTACCGCGACGACGTGCGGATCATGGCGGACCTGGGGCTGAGCTCCTACAGGTTCTCCGTGTCGTGGCCGCGCGTCCAGCCGTACGGTTCGGGACCCGTCAACCACAAGGGTCTCGACTTCTACAAACGACTGACGGACGAGCTCCGCTCGCACGGCATCGATCCCTGGCTGACGCTCTACCACTGGGACCTGCCCCAGGCCCTGGAGGACAAGGGCGGCTGGCCGGAGCGCGACACCGCGCTGCGCTTCGCCGAGTACGCGGCGGCGGTGCACGACGCGCTGAAGGATCACGTGCACACGTGGAGCACCGTCAACGAGCCGTGGTGCGCGGCCTTCCTGGGTTACGCCTCGGGCGAGCACGCTCCGGGACGCCGCGAGCCCGAGAACGCGATCCGGGCCGCGCACCACCTCAACCTCGCCCATGGACTAGGGGTCCAGGCCATGGGCGCCAGGCGGGTGGGGGGTTGCGTCAACCTGTACGCGATCACCCCGGCCACGGCCAGTGAGGCTGACCAGGACGCCGCCCGCCGCATCGACGGGCTGCAGAACCGGTTCTTCCTCGACGCGCTGCTGACGGGCCGCTATCCCCAGGACGTCCTGGACGACCTGGGGATGGACCTGTCCTTCATCGAGGACGGCGACCTCAAGACCATCAACGCGCCGATCGACGTGCTGCTGGTCAACTACTACAGCCGCTTCACCGTCTCCGGTGAGGCCGGCGGGAAGGCGTCGGCCTCGGCCGCGCCGACCGAGACGGGCTCGCCGTGGATCGGCAGCGAGCACGTGTCGTTCGTCAACGGCGGCCGGCCCGTCACCTCGATGGGCTGGGAGATCGACGAGGACGGCCTGGTCGAGGTGCTGCAGCGGGTGGCGCGCGACTATCCGCCGGTCCCGCTGGTGGTCTCGGAGAACGGCGCGGCCTTCGACGACGTGCTGGAGGACGGCCGGGTGCGCGACACCGAGCGCCGTGACTACATCGAGGCGCACCTGCGCGCCTGCCGCACGGCGATCGACTCCGGCGTGCCGCTCGAGGGCTACTTCGCCTGGTCGCTGATGGACAACTTCGAGTGGGCCTGGGGGTACGGCAAGCGGTTCGGGCTGGTCCGCGTCGACTACGAGACGCAGCAGCGGGTGCTGAAGGACAGCGCGATCTGGTATGCCGAGATCATCCGGCAGAATAGGGCCCATGAACCGACCGACTCTTGAGGCAGTCGCAGCTCGGGCCGGCGTCGGCCGGGGCACCGTGTCGAGAGTCATCAACGGCTCACCCAACGTCAGCGAGAAGGCCCGCGAGGCGGTCCAGCAGGCCATCCAGGAGTTGGGTTACGTGCCCAACCGGGCGGCCCGCGCGCTGGTGACGCGGCGCACCGACACGGTGGCCCTGGTGGTGTCGGAGTCGGAGTTCCGGGTGTTCGACGAGCCCTACTTCGCCGGCACCATCCGGGGCATCGGCTCGGCGCTGACCGAGACGGGGCTGCAGCTCATCCTGGCGATGGCCCGCTCGCGGCAGGAGCACGCCCGGCTGGAGCACTACCTGACCGGCCAGCACGTCGACGGCGTGCTGCTGCTGTCGCTGCACGGCGACGACCCGCTGCCGGGCCGGCTGGAGGCGATGGGCGTGCCGACCGTGCTGGGCGGCCGGCCGGTCGGTCCGGCGACCCCCTACAGCTACGTCGACATGGACAACAGGGCGGGGGCCCGGCAGGCGGTCAAGCACCTGCTGGGCCTCGGCCGCGCCCGGATCGCCACCATCGCCGGGCCGCAGGACATGGGCGTGGGCGTCGACCGTCTGTCGGGCTACCGCGACGCGGTGCTGCCGACGGGCCTGCCGGAGCTGGTGGCCTACGGCGACTTCTCCGAGGAGAGCGGCGAGTCGGCCATGGCCGAGCTGCTGGCCGCCCACCCCGACGTCGACGCGGTGTTCGCCGCCTCCGACCCGATGGCGCTGGGCGCGATGCGGGTGCTCAAGGCGGCGGGCCGGGCGATCCCGGAGGACGTGGCGGTGATCGGGTTCGACGACTCCAAGGCCGCGCTGCACGCCGACCCGCCGCTGACCACCGTGCACCAGCCGATGGAGGCGATGGGCCGGCAGATGGCGCTGCTGCTGGTGGCCCGCATCAACGGCGAGGAGCTGCGCCAGCCGGTCGTCATCCTCGACACTCACCTGGTGCGCCGCGAATCCGCCTGACCTGCCGATATCATTTCCGAAACCGTTTACACCAGTCGAGAGGACGTCTGTCGTGCCTCAGCTTGTCGGCGGGGGCTACACCGCTCAGGTGAGCCGCCGCGGAGCCGCGCTCAGGACACTCAGGCACGGCGAGCGCGACCTGGTCACCTCCTGGCCCGAGGGCGGGCCGGTGCCCTACTTCGCGGGCACGATCCTGGCGCCGTGGCCCAACCGGGTGGGCGGCGCCCGCTACACCTTCGAGGGCCGCACGCACGAGCTGGCGGTGACCGAGCCGGAGCGCGGCCACGCCATCCACGGGCTGGTGGCGCGTGACGACTGGGAGATCGCCGAGGCGGGCGGCTCCCGGGTGCGGCTCACGTACCGGATCGACGGCGCGCCCGGCTATCCGTTCACGCTGGAGCTGGCGGTGACGCACGAGCTGGGCGAGCGGGGGCTGACCACGACGGTGCTGGCCCGCAACGCGGGCGAGCGCGACGCGCCCTACGGGTGCGGGCCGCACCCGTGGCTGCTCGGCGACGAGCTGGAGGTGCCGGCGGCCAAGGTGCTGCTGCCCGACGACGCGCTGCTCCCCCGCGAGCTGGCGGACGTCTCCGGCACCCCGTACGACTTCACGCGCGTCCGGGCGGTGGACGGCGCGGTGGTCGACCACGCGTTCACCGGGCTGGCGCGGGGCGAGGTGCGGGTCGGCGGGGTGCGGCTGACGTGGGACCCGGCGGTGCTGCCGTGGGTGCAGGTGTGCACCAGCCGTCAGCTCGGCTACCAGGGCGTGGCGGTGGAGCCGATGACGTGCCCGCCCGACGCGTTCAACTCGGGCACCGACCTGGTGGTGCTGAAGCCGGGCGGCGAGCACGAGGCGCGCTGGACGATCGGCGCGGCCTGAGGCCACACTTGCTCGCGTGGACAGCAGGACGAAACGCCGCTTATCCCCCGCCGAGCTCGACGCCCTGGCCCGCCGCGCGCTGGGCGCCGGGGTCGTGGGGCACACCGAGCTGACCGACGGCTACGCCAACGCCGTGTGGCGGCTGCGGCTGGACGACGGCCGCGAGGTGGTGTGCAAGCTGGCGCCGCCGCCCGAGCTCGACCAGCTCAGCTACGAACGCAACCTGCTGCGCATGGAGGCGGCCGCGTACGAGCTGGTGGCGGCGGCCGGGGTGCCGGTGGCGGCGCTGCTGCGGGCCGGGTTCGACGATCCGGTGCTGGGCGGCGACTACCTGATGCTGTCCGCGCTCGACGGCGTGTCGTGGAACGACGCGCGGCCGGGCAACGAGGACGAGCTGCGGCGCGAGCTGGGCCGGCTGATGGCCCGCTTCAACTCGGTGACCGGCGAGGTGTTCGGCTACCCGCACGCCGGGATCACCGGCGCGACCTGGCGGGAGGCGTTCCTGGCGATGGCGGGGGCGCTGCTCGGCGACACCGGCCGCTACCCGACGCCGCTGCCCGCGCCGCCCGGCCGGATCATGGAGGTGCTGGAGGCGGCCTCGCCGGTGCTGGACGAGGTGACGACGCCGCGGCTCGTGCACTTCGACATCTGGAAGGGGAACGTGTTCCTCGACGTGTCGGGCACGCCGCGCATCCAGGCGATCATCGACCACGAGCGGGCGTTCTGGGGCGATCCGCTGGCCGAGTTCGTCACGCCGACGCTCTTCGGGGAGCTGCGCGAGGACGATCCGATGCTGGCCGGGTACCGCGAGGTGCGCCCGCTGGAGCTCACCGCGTCCGCGCGTACCCGGCTCGACCTCTACCGCGCCTACCTCTCCCTGATCCTGCTGGTGGAGAACGGACCCAGGCAGTACCCCGAGGAGGAGTACGCCCGGATCCGCGACGCGGCGTTCAGCTCACTGGGCGAGCTGCTGGATCGCCTCGTAGCTCCCGCCCCTGGGGCCCTCGCGTAGGTCGCGGCACTGGCCGCCGCCCGCGCCGGTGACCCGGTTCGGCACGCCCAGGTCCGCCGGGGCGGGGGTGTTGCCGGTGCAGGAGAGCGCGCCCTTGACCGTGGTGCCGGACACGGCCGGGGCCGTGTTGCGGGTCAGCGAGGCCGCGCCGCGCAGCTCGGCGCCCACGACGGTGAGCGTCCCGGTCCGGTCGGCGGTCAGCGCGCCGTCCACCCGGGTGCCCAGCAGGTGCAGCTCGGCGGCGCCGGAGGCGGTGAGCGTGCCGGAGATCCGGCCGCCGTCGGCCACCAGCGACGCCCCGGCCCGCACCTGGACCGGCCCGGTGACGGTGGCGCCGTCGAGGCAGGTCACGCCGCCGGTCACGGTGAGCGGGCCGCGGTGAGTTCCGGTGACCGTGCGGGTGCAGGCGGGCGGCGGCGCGATCGTCGTGACGGTGAACGACTTCGCCTTGCCCGCGTTGCCCGCCGCGTCGATCGAGCGGTACTCGACCGTGTGGCGGCCCCGGGGCAGCTTGCCGTACACGAGGTGGTCGATGACCGTGCCCTCCTCGGTGAACGTCCACGGCAGCTCCGAGGAGGTCGGCCAGCCGAAGTAGTTGAACCAGCCGTCGCCGTCGACCCGCGACTCCGAGACCACGTACCCGTCGCGGTCGTCGTCGCCGGTCAGCCGCATCGAGAACGGGCCGTTGTAGACGTAGGTGTCGCCGGACCTGACCAGCGGCTCCGACAGCTCGTAGCCGGTCGCGGGGGCGACGGCGTCGACCGTCCAGGTCAGCGTGTCGCCGCCGAGGCTCGCGGTGAGCCGATGCGTGCCGGGGCTCAGGTCGAGCTCGCCCAGGTCGAGGTCGGTGCCGCCGTCGCCGACGCGCTCGCCGTCGAGCTCCCAGGCGACCTTCGGCACGGTGTGCGCCGGGTGCGTGGTCTCAACGTATATGACGTCCTCGGCGCCCGCCGGGCGGTCGGTCGGGGTGGAGGAGGTGAAGCCCGGCTCGACGCCGTCGGGCGGGGTGGTGAGCGTCGTGTCGACGGTCCACGTCCTGCTCGCCGTCAGCGCGGCGCGCACGGCCGGGTCGCGGACGAACTCCGTCGGGTCGGTCACCGTGGCCTTGACCGTGTGGGTGCCGGGGCTGAGGCCGAGCGTGCGCAGGTCGAGCGTGTCGGCGTCACCCGGCAGGTCCTTGCCGTCGACGTTCCAGGTGGTGGTCAGGCCGTGGCTGACCGGGCGCATCGGCTCGACCCACAGCACGCGGTCCGCGCCGACCGGCTGCCCGGACGGGGTGGCGTCCTGCACGACAGCGGTCTTCGCGGTGATGCGCCGGACCATGACCTCGCGGCTGACCTGGTCGAAGTAGTAGCCGAGGGTCTTCATCATCGAGTGCTGGCTCGGCCGCCACACGCCGGTCGTGGCGTACAGGCCGCCCTCGTAGCGGGCGATCGGGCCGCCCGACTCGCTGGGCTCGCCCAGCCAGCGCCACCACTTGCGCTGCTGCTCGCGCATCTGCTGCTCGGTCAGCAGCGTGTGGTGCGCCGACGACGGCTCGCCGCCGCTGTAGGCGCCGCCGGGTTCGCCGCGCTGGTAGTAGTCGTACTCGTCCTGCAGCCCGCCCAGTGAGTGGCCCAGCTCGTGCGGGCTGATCAGGGCGGACATGGCGTTGCTGCCCGACGCGGTGGCGTACGAGCCGCCCGCGCCGCCGTACGTGCCGCTGTTGCCCAGGGCGAGGATCTGCCGGTTGCCGGACGTGGTGCCGGCGACCAGGTTGGCGTAGCGGTTGGCGGCGCCGTTGTCCATGGTGATGAGCCGCTGCACGCTGCCGGGGTTGCAGCGGCCCCAGAAGCCCATGCTCAGCGGGGTCGTCCTGCGCGGCGAGGTCAGGTCGGGGTCACAGCTGATGCCCGATTCGCCGGACACGATGTCGACCCGGTAGACGTTGATGTAGTTGCGGTAGGACTTGAACGGCTCGATCGACCACATCACGTTGAGGTGACGGTCGACGTCCTGGCCGAACTTCGCCTGCTCTGACTCGGTGTAGCCGTCGCCCATGACGATCAGGTTGAACCGCTTCTCCGGCGCGCCGGTGACCTGCACGGGCACGACGGTGGCGGCGCCGGGCTCGGCGGCGGACACCGTGGCCGCCACAGTGGCCGTGGTGGCGGCAGCCTGGGAGGGGACGTACACGACTGCGGCGGCCAGCACGAGGGCCGCGATTGTGCGCATGCCCAGCACTATCGGCCCGGCCAGGCCGGACGTCTCATCCCATAAGGGCATAACCCCGGCGTGATACCTTCTGCCGGATGAAGCTGGAGCTGCGGCATCTGGAGACGCTCCGGACCATCGCCGACCAAGGCAGCGTCACCAGGGCCGCCGCCGCGCTCGGCGTCTCCCAGCCCGCGCTCACCGCCCAGCTCCGCCGCATCGAGCGGGTGCTCGGCGGGCCCGTCTTCGCCCGCGACCACCGCGGCGTCACCGCCACCCCGTTCGGCGAGTTCGTGCTGGCCAGGGCCCGGGTGGTGCTCGCCGGCGTGGACGACCTGCTCGCCGCCGGGCCGTACGAGCTCGCCGGGCAGGCCGTGCGCGTCGGCAGCTTCGAGCACCCCGTCGTCGTGCCGCTCGTCGCCAACCTGATGCGCGCCTTCCCCGAGGCGCGCATCACCCTGCAGACCGAGCACTTCGTCCGCGTCCTGGTCGACATGGTCGCCAACGGGCGGCTCGACGTCGCCCTCGTCGCCGACTACCCGGGACACGAGTTGCGCCCCCAGCCCTCGCTCGGGCTGGAGGCCGTGGCCGTCGAGCCGGTGTTCGTCGCCCTGCCCGCCGCCCACCCGCTCGCCTCGCGGGAGGAGGTCGAGCTCGCCGACCTGGCCGGCGAGCCGTGGGTGCTGCCGCCGCCGGACGGGCTCGGATGGCCCGAGCACCTGCTGGACGCGTGCGGGCGCGCCGGCTTCACGCCCCGCGCCCGCTACCAGCTCATCGGGGCCGGGGTACGCGGCGAGCTCATCGGCGCCGGGCACGCGGTCTCCGCCTGCCAGGCGCTGCACGACCCCGGGCCCGGCGTCGTCGTGCGGCCGCTGGCGGGCAACCCGCTGTGGATGCGGCAGGTGCTCGTGTGGCGCCCGGGGTTCGCCGCCCACGTGCCGGCCCTGCTGGACAGCGCTCGCGCCGCCCACGCCGCCGTCGCCGCCCGCCGTCCCCCGTACACCACCTGGCTCACCCGCCAGCCCTGACCCTCCACCCGGCCCACGGGCGCCGGGGCCCGTCCGCGCCGTCACGGCGGGGGCCTTCCCCGGGAGGGCGGCGGGCCCCGCAGCAGGGGTGGGGGGCCGCGGCCTCGGCGGGCGGAGGGCGGGGCCGGCTCGCCGGGGGGCTCCTCCTGCTCCCGGAGGGCTCCGCCGTGGGGGTGGAGGGAGCCGAGCAGGCGGGTGCGCAGGGCGGGCGGCGGCGGGACGGGGGCGGCCAGGCGGGCGGCGGCCTCGCACAGGCGGCGGACCTCGGCCCGGCAGGAGGGGCAGCGGGTCAGGTGGCGTTCGAAGGGGGCCAGGTCGGCGGCGGGCAGCGCGTGCACGGCGTAGGCGCCGGTGAGGAGGTGGAGGTCGTCGTTCATGTCCACTCCCGGGAGAGGCGGCTGCATCACCTGATTCGGTCTTTCCGCCTTTCCGGATGCGGGTATTGCTCCCTTTCCCGGCCCGTGAGACAATCTCATCAGGTGATGAATTATGAGCTGTGTGATCGCGGGCGGCGGCCCGGCGGGCGCGATGCTCGCCCTGCTGCTGGCCCGGACCGGCGTCGAAGTGACGCTGCTGGAGAAGCACGCCGACTTCCTGCGCGACTTCCGCGGCGACACCATCCATCCGTCCACGCTGCAGGTGCTCGACGAGCTGGGGCTGGCCGGCCGCTTCCTGGCGCTGCCGCACCGCAAGGCCCACGAGCTGAGCGTCGTGACCGACAGCGGGCCGATCCGGCTGGCGAGCCTGCGGGGGCTGCCCGGTCGCTACGACTACATCGCGTTCGTCCCGCAGTGGGACTTCCTGGACCTCATCACGTCCGAGGCGGCCCGCTACCCGAGCTTCCGGCTGCTGATGCGGGCCGAGGCGTACGACCTGATCCGCGAGGGCGGGGCGGTGCGCGGGCTGCGCTACCTCGACCCGTCGGGCGAGCACGAGGTGCGGGCGGCGCTGACGGTCGCGGCCGACGGGCGCGGCTCGGTGCTGCGCGAGCGGGCCGGGCTGGCGCCGCAGGAGCTGGGCGCGCCGATGGACGTGCTGTGGTTCCGGGTGCCGCGCGAGGAGTCCGACCCGGAGCAGCCGTTCCTGCGGGTCTCCAGCGGCCACGTGGTCGTCGCGATCAACCGCGAGACCTACTGGCAGCTCGCGTACGTGATCCGCAAGGGCGGCTACGAGGAGCTGGCAGGCCGGGGCATCGAGGCGCTGCGCGAGCCGGTGGCGCGGATGCTGCCGTTCACGGCCGGGCGGCTGGGCGTGATCGGCGGCTTCGACGACGTGAGCATGCTGACGGTGCGGCTCAACCGGCTGCGCCGCTGGCACCGGCCGGGGTTCCTGTGCATCGGCGACGCGGCGCACGCGATGTCGCCGGTGTTCGGCGTCGGCATCAACCTGGCGGTGCAGGACGCGGTCGCCACGGCCGGCCTGCTGGCGGGCGCGCTGCGCTCCCCCGGGCGGGGGCCGGTCCCGGAGGCGGCGCTGCGCCGGGTGCAGCGGCGCCGCATGCCGCCGACCCTGGTGACGCAGGCGGTGCAGCGGCTGGTGCAGAACCAGCTCATCAAACCGGCGCTGACCAGGAGGTTCGGGCCGCCGCGGGTGCGCCCGGACCTGGCGCGGGTGCCGGTGCTCAACCGGCTGGTCCGCCGCTTCGTCGGCCTCGGGGTGCGCCCCGAGCACGTGCGGGCGACCCCTATTTTGACACCGTCTTCTCACAACGTGGACACGGCGGTCGGTGCGGAGGACCCGGTGGAATACCCTCGTATGTCGTGAGCGCACTGACCAATTCGCTGAATCTCGATTCGTGGCGAGCCCTCCCCGCGGCCCAGCAACCCGACTGGCCCGATCACGGCGAGCTCAAGAAGGTCGTCGCCGAGCTCGGCGGCCTCCCCCCGCTGGTCTTCGCCGGAGAGTGCGACCAGCTCAAGGACGAGCTCGCCGCCGTGGCGCGGGGCGAGGCCTTCGTGCTCCAGGGCGGTGACTGCGCCGAGACGTTCGCGGCGGCGACCGCCGACAACGTCCGCAACAAGCTCAAGACGCTGCTGCAGATGGCGATCGTGCTCACCTACGCGGGCAAGGTGCCGGTCGTGAAGATCGGCCGGCTGGCGGGGCAGTTCGCCAAGCCGCGCTCGAAGGGCACCGAGACCCGCGAGGGCGTCGAGCTGCCCGCCTACAGGGGCGACATGGTCAACGGCTTCGACTTCACCGCCGAGTCGCGCCGCCCCGACCCGTGGCGGCTGCTGAAGGCCTACCACTCCTCGGCCGTGACGCTCAACCTGGCGCGGGCGTTCACCAAGGGCGGCTACGCCGACCTGCGGCAGGTCCACGCGTGGAACCAGGACTTCGTGGCCGAGTCGCCCGCCGGGCGCCGCTACGACCAGCTCGCCCGGGAGATCGACCAGGCGCTGGCGTTCATGCGGGCGTGCGGGGCCGACCCGGAGGAGTTCCACTCGGTGGAGTTCTACTCCTCGCACGAGGCGCTGATCCTCGACTACGACCAGGCGCTCACCCGCATCGACTCGCGTACGGGGCTGCCCTACGACGTGTCGGCGCACATGGTCTGGATCGGCGAGCGGACCCGGCAGCTCGACGGGGCGCACGTGGAGTTCTTCTCCCGCATCCGCAACCCGATCGGCGTCAAGCTGGGCCCGACGACCACGCCGGACGAGGCGCTGGCGCTGATCGACAAGCTCAACCCGGACAACGTGCCGGGCCGGCTGACGTTCATCACCCGGATGGGCGCCTCCAAGATCCGCGAGCACCTGCCGCGGCTGGTCAAGGAGGTCACCGCCTCGGGCGCGCAGATCGCCTGGATCTGCGACCCGATGCACGGCAACACGTTCGAGGCGCCGAGCGGCCACAAGACGCGGCGGCTCGACGACGTGCTCAACGAGGTGGCGGGCTTCTTCGAGGTGCACCGTTCGCTCGGCACGCACCCGGGCGGCATCCACATCGAGTTCACCGGCGACGACGTGACGGAGTGCGTGGGCGGCGGCCACGAGATCGCCGAGGGCGACCTGGCCACGCGCTACGAGACGGCCTGCGACCCGCGGCTCAACCGTGGTCAGTCGCTGGATCTGGCGTTCCGGGTGGCCGAGCTCTACCGCGGCTGAGTGATCCACGCCACACCGGGGGTCATCGGTCACGGTGACCCCCGCGATCTCCTAGGATCGCGCTGTAAAGGGCGAAATATCAGGAGTTTTGGTGGACAGTGCTCCGGAGGGCGTCGACCCCAACGTGCCCAACGTCGCGAGGATGTACGACTACTACCTCGACGGCAAGGACAACTTCGCGGCCGACCGTGAAGCGGCCGAGCGGATCATGAAGATCTTCCCGGTCACCAAGGACGCGGCCAGGGAGAACCGGGCGTTCCTGCGCCGGGCCGTGCGCGAGGTGGTCGCGGGCGGCGTCCGGCAGATCATCGACCTGGGGGCGGGCCTGCCCACCCAGGGCAACACGCACGAGATCGCGCCCGAGGCGCGCGTGGTGTACGTGGATTACGACCCCGTGGTGTGCACGCACGGGCGTGCCCTGCTGGCCAGGGGCGAGAAGGTGGACTTCTTGCAGGCCGACGCGAGGAAGCCGGACGAGCTGCTCGAACGCCTCGACGGGATGGTGGACTTCGGGCAGCCGGTGGCGTTCATGATGCTGGCCATCCTGCACTTCATCCCGGACGACGACGCGTACGGGATCGTCGGCAAGCTGCGTGAGGTGAGCGTGCCCGGCAGCCATCTGGTGATCAGCCACGCGATCGACGCCAAGCCGGACACCACGCCGCAGGCGATCGAGGTCTACAACCAGGCCACGGCCGGGCTGAACCTGCGCACGCACGAGGAGATCGTCCGCTTCTTCGACGGCTACGAGCTGCTGGAGCCGGGCCTGGTCTTCCCGAAGGACTGGCGGCCCGACGGCGGGGAGACCTACGGCGGCGGCACCGCCATCGGCTACGCGGGCGTGGGCCGCAAGACCGGCCCCTGAGCCTCACCGGGCGTCACTGAAAACACGGCAGCCCCGCCGCGAGCGGGGCTGCCCTGTCGTCTCACTGCTGCCGCTGCGCGTCCTTGAGCTCCTTGTCGAGCTCGGCGCGGATCTCGTCCATGTCCAGGGCGCGGACCTGGCGGATGAGGTCGGCCAGGGCCGGGGCCGGGATGGCGCCCGGCTGCGAGAACACCACGATGCCGTCGCGGATCGCCATCAGCGTCGGGATGGACCGGATCTCGAAGCCCTGCGAGAGCGCCTGCTCCTGATCGGTGTCGATCTTGCCGAACGTGATGTCCTGGTGCTCCTCGGAAGCCTTCTCGAAGATCGGCCCGAACATCTTGCAGGGGCCGCACCAGTCCGCCCAGAAGTCGAGCAGGACGATCCCCTTGTCGGCGATGTCGTTGAAGTTCTTCTCGGTTACTTCGATGGTCGCCACAAGTGGCTCCTCGCATTCGTCCGTCAGCGTGTGTACGTCAACATCTCTACACAGGAAGAACCCCTACCCTCGCGCGGGCATTCCAGCCCTCAGCCGCGGCCTCCCGGCAGGGCGAGCCCGACGACGAGCGGGTCGTGGTCGGAGGAGCGGTAGGCGTCCGGCCGGTAGAGGCCGGGCGGGTTGTACTCGGTGTTGTAGTCGAGGATGCGGGGCTCGTCGGCGTTCACGTGCCAGATGGCGGCGCCGGTGACCCGCTTGAGGAGCTGCCTGCCGACCAGCATGTGGTCGAGCTCCCCGGCCAGGCCCTCGAAGACGTAGCTGTAGCGCTGGGAGGCGGGCACGTGCTTCTTGGTGACGCTGGTGAGGCCGCCCGCTTCGAGCGTGTCGACGGGGTCCTCCTCGCCGTAGGCGTTGAGGTCGCCGAGCACGATCGGGTTGGGCAGGTCCGCGGTCAGGCCGAGCAGCGCCTGCGCCTGCTTGACGCGGGTGGCGTTCCAGCAGCCCTGGCCGTCGCCCTGGTCGGCGTCGGGGCCGTCGTCGGGGCAGGAGCCCTTGGACTTGAGATGGTTGACGATCATGGTGAACGGCTGGCCGCCGCCGGTGCGGCGGAACGTCTGGACGAGCGGCGGCCGGCTGAAGACCGGGTCGCGCGACGCCGCGGGCTCGCCGACGGGCTTGAGCTTGGCGGGCTTGTAGATGAGGCCGACCTGGATGGCGTCGGTGCCCGGGTACGGGTGGGTCAGGGCGGCGTACGTGCCCGCGCCCACCTCGGCGTTGACGGCGTCGACCAGCGCCTGGAGTGCGGTCCGGCCGTTGTTCTCGACCTCCATGAGGCCGACGGCGTCGGCGTCGAGGCCCTTGAGCGCGGCCACCAGCTTGGCGAGCTGCCGCTGCTGCTCGGCGGCGTCGGTGGCGCCGCGCGAGCCGAGCGTGGTGAACCAGTTGAGCGTGTTGAACGAGGCCACCTTGACGTTGCCGCCCACCCGGGCGGGCCTGGCCGGGCGCGGGTTGGCCGCACGGTAGGCGACGGGCTCGGTGGGCTGCAGGCGGTAGGCGCCGAACCCGTACCCGAGGACGCCGGTGAGGCCGGTGACGGTGTCGCCGGCGCGGGCCAGGGGCGGGAGGGTGGCGGGGTTCTGGCGGGAGGAGCCGTCGTCGAGCAGCAGCGAGCGCCGCTGGTTGAGCGCCGGATCGACGCCGGGCCGGTCGGTCGGCTGGAACAGCCGGCCGCCGGAGGAGAGCGTCACCTCGCCGAAGCGGCCCAGGTCGTAGTGGTCGCTGACGGTCAGCGGCTGCGGGAAGGTGAGCAGCACGTTCTCCACGGACTCCAGCCCGACGGCGGGCAGGCTCTGGCGCAGGGGCGCGACGGAGCCGGTGCCGCACACGTCGACGGCGGTGACCGGTGACAGCTCGGTCCAGCCGTTGTACTCGATCGCCCGGCCCGTGACCAGGACGCGGTCGCCGACCTTGACGTCCTTGAAGGTGTCGCGGGCGAAGGCGAACAGGCCGTCGGAGGTGGCCGGGTCGCCGTCCGGCGTCGGGTCCTGGAGGAAGAAGCCGCTGAGCTGGTCGCCGCGCTGGAAGTCGCCGGTGACGACGCCCTCCACCCGGACGCTCTGCCCGGCGAGCGGGGTGGCGGCGCCGGGGCCCTGGACCTCGGCGATCTGCCGGTCCGCCGGGGTGTCACAGGGCCCGGCAGGGGCCGCGGAGGCCGGTACGGCTCCGGCAGTGAGGGTGGCAGTGAGAGTGGCGGTGAGGGTGGCTGCCACGGTGAGCGCGGCAAGCGGTAAAGCACGCATAATCCGCACTTTAGAGGCAGTCCCCGCCGCATCTTCCTCCATAGACAAGGCTGGAACATGAAATCTCCGAACCTTGACATGGACCCGCCCCGGGTATGACCCCTGCATGGACTGGGTCACCTGCGCGCACTCGGCCGCCTGCACCGGAGTCGCCCGCCCGCCGTCCGGGCGCTGCCTGGCCCATCTGCCTCACGAGGAGCTGTCGGCCGCCCTCGCCGCCCTGGCCCCGGGCCGCCTGCTGGACCTGCGCGGCACCACCGTGGGCGGCGACCTGCTGCGCCGGGTGCTGGCGGCGGCGGGCGACCGGCCGGGCCGGGCGCGGCTGGACCGGGCCAGGTTCACCGGCGACGTGCGGCTGTCGGGCGTGGCCTTCCAGGGGGACGTGTCGCTCGACGGGGCCAGGTTCGAGCGGCTGGCGTCGTTCTTCGGCGCCCGCTTCGACGGCAACGTGTCGCTGGCCGGGGCCTGGTTCGCCAGGGAGCTGTCCTTCCACGGGGTGCGGGCGCGCGGGCACGTGTCGCTGGACCGGGCGGTGATGTCGCGCGACGCGCTGTTCAGCCAGGCCGTCTTCGAGCACGGGCTGTCGTGCGAGAGCGCCAGGTTCGACGGGTACGCGACGTTCGACGGCGCCCGGCTGGGCGAGGCGGCGTGCTTCCGGGGCGCGCGGTTCGGGCGCACGCTGTCGTTCCGCAAGGTGGCCGGCAGCGCCGGGTTCGACGCCGCGCACTTCGCCGCCGACGCCTACCTGTCGGCGACCGGCCGGCTGTCGGCCGCCCGCGCACGGGCCGACGCGACGCTGGACGTGGCCGTGCGCGGCTGCGGGGTGGACCTGCGCCAGGTGCGGGTGGCGGGCGCGACCACGCTGCGGCTGACCGATTCGCAGGCCGACCTGGAGGGCGCGGTGCTGCGCGGCCCGGCGACGGTGACCGGGCGCGGCCGGGCCACGCTGACGTCGCTGCGCCAGGTGGACGCGGCCAGCCTGGCGCTGGCCGGGCTGGACCTGTCGTCCTGCCGGTTCGCCGGGCTGGCCCACCCGTCGGGGCTGCGGCTCACGGAGTGCACGCTGGCGCTCGGCCGGCGCGGGACGCTCTGGCCGATGCTGCGCTGGCTCACAGCTCGCCGGCGATCCGCCCGATCAGGGTGACGATGCGCGGCCAGCCGCCGCCCATGATCCGGCGCGACAGCTGCTGAGCCGGGTCGTCCGGGTCGAAGCCCTCGTGGTCGAGGAAGAACCGGGTGCCGTGGCCCTCGGGTTCGAGCCGCCAGGTGACGATCCAGCTTTCGCGGCCCCAGGCCAGCTTGACCAGCTTCTCCGGCTCGACCTCCAGCACCTCGCAGGGCACCACGCCGTCGAAGCCGACGTCGGGTCTGGGCGTCGTGGTGAAGGTGAACCGGTGCCCCACCTCGGCCCGGTAGTCGCCGGGCATGAGCCAGCGGGTCACCAGGCCGGGGTCGGTGAGCGCCCGCCACACCTTGGCGGGCGGGTGGCCGATGAACTGGTCCAGCCGGATCGCCCTCCTGTCGTCAGGCATCGTCGTCCTCCAGGTCGTCCAGCAGGTCGGTGAGATCGGTCAGCTTCTGGCGCCAGAAGCGCTCGTAGGGGGTCAGCCAGTCGCGGATCTCCATGAGCGGCGCCGCCTCCAGCCGGTAGTGCCTCTCGCGGCCCTTGCGGGTCTCGGCCACCAGCCCGGCGTCCCTGAGCACCTTGAGGTGCTCGGAGACGCTGGGCCGGCTCATGTCGAAGCGGTCGGCCAGCCGGCCGGCGGGCTGCGAGCCCTCCTCGCGCAGCAGCCTCAGCAGCTCGCGCCTGGCCGGGCTGGCCAGCGCGGTGAAGACGTGGTCGGCGGTCATTCCTGGCTGACCACGAAGCCGTTGCCGAACGGGTCGGAGAACAGCAGCTGCTTGCCCCACGGCTCGTCGGTGGGCCCTTCGGCGGCCACGCCGTGCTCGCGCAGCCGCTCGGCGAGGGCGTCGACGCCGGGCGAGGAGAGGACCAGGCCGCCGATCGGCGCCATCGACGGGAACCAGGAGGCGAGCAGCAGCGTGCTCTCGGCCCCCTTGGGCGCGACGGTGAGCCAGCGGCCCATCGGGAACGGGTTGTCGGTGCGGACCTCGAAGCCGAGGACGCCGGTGTAGAAGGCGTGCGCCTCGTCCTGGTCGGAGACGGGCACGGTCACGGTCACGATGTGTGAGATGAGCATGTCAGCCACTATACGTAGGTTTTTTCCTACATAACAACCCGAATCAGGGAAAACCCTGATGGGCTCCCGGCGGGACCGTTCGTACACTGGTGCGCATGCGCATCGACGACTACGTCACCGACCTCGGCCGCGCCCTGTCCGGGCCGTCCGGGCCGAAGCGGGACATGGTCGTCGAGGCCCGCGACAGCCTGGTCGACGCCGCCGACGCCTACGAGGCGGGCGGGGCCGGGCGGGAGGAGGCCGAGCGGCTGGCGATCGAGGAGTTCGGCCCGGTCCGCGACATCGCGCCCGGCTTCCAGGCGGAGCTCACCGCGGTCGCGGGGCGGCGGCTGGGGCTGCTGCTGTTCGTCAGCGTGCCGGTGACCGTGGTCATGTGGTCGGTGGTCTGGCGCTTCCACCCCGGCTCCTTCGCGAGCTACGGGCCGCGCGCCGACTGGCACGTGTTCGCCTCGCGGCTGCTCGACGTGCTCCAGCTCGGCACCGGCCTGTACGGCGGGGCCGCGCTGCTGGCCCTGGCCCGGGGCCTGGTGCGGCCCGGCCTGGTCACCCGGTCGCTGGGCGTGATCGTGTGGGTGATGCTGCCGGTCACCGGGGTGCTGAGCCTGGTGCTCGCGCAGACCTCCCCCGCCGGGGTCGCGCTCTTCCTGCCCGCGGTGCTGGCCAACCTGGTGACCTGGGCGTTCTGGGGCATGCAGCTCTACTGCGCCACCCGGTGCCTGCGGGTCAGCCGGCCGGTCCGGGGTCGGGCCTGAGCACGCTGCCGATCACGCCGGCGAACTCGCGCCAGGCCGACCGCTCCGCGGCGAGCTGCTTGCGCCCCGCGTCGGTCAGCCGGTAGGTGCGCCGCCTGCGCCCGCCGACCGTGGCCCACTCACTGGCCAGGCAGCCGGTGCGCTCCAGCCGGCGCAGCGCCGGGTAGACCGTGCCGGTCGGCACGGAGAGCGCGCCCTCGCTGCGCTCCTGCAGGGCCTCGATGATGGCGTAGCCGTGCAGGGGCTCGCGCTCCAGCACGGACAGCAGCAGCGCGTCCATGTGGCCGCGGAGCGCGTCGGGATTCATGTCATCGATCCTAGGCATCCGTTCTGCATGTAGCCAGCCTACATGTAGGCTCTCTATATGTAGACAGACACAACGACGGAGCGGAACCTTGGACGTACTCGACCTGGCGCGCACCCAGTTCGCCGTGACGGGAAGCCTGCACTTCCTGTTCGTGCTGCTCACGCTGGGGCTCGCGCCGCTGGTGGCGATCATGCACACCCGCTGGGCGCGCACCGGCCTGCCGCTGCACGAGCGGATGACGCGCTTCTGGGGGCAGATCTACCTGATCAACTACGCCCTCGGCATCGTCACCGGCCTGGTGATGGAGTTCCAGTTCGGGCTGGCGTGGAGCGGGCTGTCGCACTACGCGGGCGACGTGTTCGGCGCGCCGCTGGCCATGGAGACCCTGGTGGCGTTCTTCCTCGAATCCACCTTCCTCGGACTGTGGATCTTCGGCTGGGGACGGCTGCCCAAATGGGCGCACGTGGCGTGCATCTGGATGGTCACCGCCACCGCGTACGGCAGCGCGTTCTTCATCCTGACCGCGAACGCGTTCCTGCAGAACCCGGCGGGCGCGGTGCTGTCCGGCGGGCGGCTGGAGCTGACCGACTTCGGCGCGCTGCTCACCAACGACGCCCTGGTGTACGCGTTCCCGCACGTACTGGGCGCCGGGCTGTTCACCGGGGGGATGGTGCTCGTCGGCGCCAGCGCCTACCAGTTGCGGCGCCGCACCGCCGAGGTGGAGTTCTTCACCCGGTCGATGAAGACCGGCGTGATCACCGCCGCGATCGGCATCACGGTGACCGTGATGTTCGGCTACGCGCAGTTCGCCGTCGGCGTCCAGCCCGGGAAGTTCTCCGGCAACACGGCCGCCGCCGTGCCGCTCGGCTTCATGGTCGAGGGCGGCCACCTGTTCTCGCTGATCGTGCTGTTCTTCATGCTGCCGTGCATCCGCCTGCTGCCCCGCTGGCGGTGGGCGCACCCGCTGCTGATCGCGCTGACGCCGCTGCCGTTCGTGCTGGCCATTTTCGGCTGGCTGGCCAGGGAGATCGGGCGGCAGCCGTGGATGATCTGGGAACGGCTCACCGTCGCCGACGCCCTGACGCCCGGGCTCACCTCGGGCATGGTCACCGCCTCGCTCGCCGGGTTCACCGCGGTGCTCGGGCTGCTCGCGGTCGTCGACTACGTGCTCATCGCCCGGATCATCCGGCGCGGGCCCGGCGACGACCTGTCCCTCGGCGCCGCCGGCGAGCGGCGCGCCCCCGCGCTGACGTACTAGGGAGTCGCACATGGAACTGCTGTGGTTCGCCCTCTTCGCCGTGCTGCTTGCCGGATATTTCGCCCTTGAGGGGTTCGACCTGGGCGTGGGGCTGCTGCTGCCCGTCCTCGGCCGGACCGTCGAACGCCGCGACCGGATGGTCGCCGCCATCGCGCCGTTCGTGCTCGCCAACGAGGTGTGGCTGGTCGCCGTCGCCGGGACGCTGTTCGGCGTCTACCCGATGCTCGAAGGCGAGGTGCTGTTCGGGCTCTACCCGCTGGTCGTGGCCATGCTGCTGGCGTGGGTCGTGCGCGACGCCGGGCTGTGGTTCCGCCGCCGCGTGGGCGGCCCCGGCTGGCGCCGCTTCTGGGACGCCCTCATCGCCCTCGGCTCACTGTGGCTGTCGGCCGGCTGGGGCATGGCCCTGTACGGGGCCGCCACCGGGTTCACCTCCTCCCCCATGCACCCCGTGGGGCTGCTGCTGGGCGTCGTGGTCACGCTGCTGTTCGCCTTCCACGGCTGGACGTTCCTCGGCTGGCGCGACCCCGCGCTCACCGGCGCCGCCCGGTCCGGACGCGTGCTCGCCCTCACCGGGGCCGTCGCCGCGCTGCCCGCGCTCGGCCTGCTCGCGGGCGCCATGGGCTACCTGCTCGACCACAGCGCGCCCCCGGCCACGCTGAATGTGCTCAGTCTCATGGTGCTCCCGTTCGCACCCCTCATGGTCGCCGCGCAAGTATGGGTATGGCGCACTTTCCGACCGGGCAAGGGCGCCGACCGGATCCCATCGTTCTTCTGAGGCACCCGAGGCACCGTGCACAAAGATCTTCTGCGGCTCATGCGGGCCGAGCGGGCCGTCCGCCGCCACCTCGCCGTCACCTTCGCCGCGGCCACGGTCGCCGGGCTGCTCGTCCTGGTCCAGGCCGAGCTGCTGGCCGGCGTGCTGTCCGGCCGGTTCACCGCCGCGGCGCTGGCCGGGGTGGCGGGCGTGGTCGCCCTGCGGGCGCTGCTCGGCTGGACGCAGGGCGTGTTCGCCGGGCGCACCGCCACCGGCGTCAAGTCGGCGCTGCGCCACCGGCTGCTGGCCCGGCTGCAGGAGCTCGGGCCCGCCCGCCTCACCGGCCACCGCTCCGGCGAGCTCGTCACCCTCACCGGGCGCGGGCTCGACGGCCTCGACGCCTACCTGACCGGCTACCTGCCCTCCATCGCCGTCGCCGCCGTCGTGCCCGTCGCCGTGCTCGTCCGGCTGCTCGCCGCCGACCTGGCCAGCGCCGTCATCGTCCTCGTCACGCTGCCGCTCATCCCGATCTTCGGCGCCCTCGTCGGGCTGACCACCAAGGCCGTCACCGAGAAGCAGTTCCACGCCCTGTCGCGGCTCGGCGGCCACTTCCTCGACGTGGTGCGCGGCCTGCCCACCCTGCGCGCCTTCGGCCGCGCCCGCTACCAGGCCACCGTCATCCGGCAGGTCGCCGACGCCCACCGCGCCGCCACCATGCGCACGCTGCGCGTGGCCTTCCTGTCGTCGCTCGTGCTGGAACTGTGCGCGTCGCTCTCGCTGGCCCTCGTGGCCGTGCCCATCGGGCTGCGCCTGCTCGGCGGCAGCCTCGACCTGACGACCGCGCTGCTGGTGCTGCTGCTCGCGCCCGAGGCGTACCTGCCGCTGCGCGCCATGGGCACCCGCTTCCACGCCTCGATGGAAGGCGTCGCCGCCGCCGACGCCGCCTTCGCCGTCCTCGACCAGGAACCCGGCGAACGGCCCGCCCCCGGTGCCCGCACCGCGCCCCCCGGCGGCGCCGCCGCGCCGCGGATCCAGCTCGAGAACGTCACCGTCCGCTACCCCGGCCGCGACGACCCCGCCCTGCGCGACGTCACCCTCACCATCGAACCCGGCGAACGGGTCGCCCTCGTCGGCGAGAGCGGAGGCGGCAAGAGCACCGTGCTCGCGCTCGTGCTCGGCTTCGTCCAGCCGGCCGCCGGCCGGGTGCTCGTCGACGGCACCGACCTGCGCGAGCTCGACCTGGAGGCGTGGCGGGCCCGGCTGGCGTTCGTCCCGCAGCGGCCCCACCTGTTCACCACGTCCGTCGCGGACAACATCCGCCTCGGGGACCCCACCGCGTCCCTCGACGACGTACGCCGCGCCGCCCGGGCCGCCCAGGCCGACGCGTTCATCGACGCGCTCCCTCAGGGCTACGAGACGCCGGTCGGCGAGCGGGGCGCCAACCTGTCGGCCGGGCAGCGCCAGCGCGTCGCCCTCGCCCGCGCCTTCTGCCGGCCCTCGGCGTCGGTGCTCCTGCTGGACGAGCCCACGGCCCGCCTCGACGGGCGCAGCGAGGCCGCCGTCGTGGCCGCCACCGCCGCCCTCTGCCAGGACCGCACCGCCATCGTCGTCGCCCACCGGCCCGCCATGATCGACCTCGCCGACCGCGTCATCCGCCTCCACGACGGCCACCTCCTCCCCGACCCCCCTCCCGTGGACGGCCACGCCCCGTACGTCGGCAAGCCACCCCGCAGTGACGCGCCCTCCGGGGACGGCGACGCCTCCTCGGGTGGCGGGACGACCGCCGACGGCGCGACGCCTCACCGTGGCGCGGCACGCCCCGACGGCGCGGAACCCGGCGTGGGCGGCGCGGGCGCTCCCGATGACGCGGCCCCCACCGCAGGCACGCCTTCTGCCGACGGCGGGACGCCCCCCAGCAGCGGCGCACCGCGCGGTGGCGTGCCCCGCAGCGGCGCGCCCTTCGGGGACGGCGAGGCCCCCTCTGGTGGCGGGACGGCCCGCGCGTCCTCCGGGGACGACGACGGGGCCGTCGGTGGCTCGGGGCCCGGTGGCGGAGAGAGGGGCGCCTATGGTGGTGCGCCACCCGGCGGCGGGGTGTCCACCGGTACGGCATCTCACGGTAGTGCCGCTGGTGGGGCGGGTTCTGGTCAGGGGTTCGCGGCTCGGGTCGAGGGGGCGTTGTGAGGCGGCGGATGGGGTGGCGGCTGGCCGGGGCGGTGCTGGCCGGCGGGGCGGCCGATCTGGCCGGCGTGGGCCTGATCGCGGCCGCCGCGTGGCTGATCACGAGGGCGGCCGAGCAGCCGCCGCTGGCGGCGTTGAGCGTGGCGATCGTGGCGACGCGGGCGTTCGCGACGAGCCGGGGCGTGTTCCGTTACGCCGAGCGGCTGACGGGTCACGACGTGGCGTTGCGGGCGCAGGCGGGGACGCGGGAACGGCTGTACGAGTCGCTGATCCCGCCGCGCCGTGACGGGCTGGGCGGCGCGGATCTACTGAGCCGGATGGTGGACGACACGGAGGCGGTGCAGGATCTGCTGGTGCGCTGCCTGCTGCCGGCCGCGGCGGCGGCGCTGGCGGGGCTGGCGGCGGTGACGGTGGGCCTGTTCGTGCTGCCGGTGACGGCGCTGGTGCTGGTGGCGGGCCTGCTGGTGGCGGGGGTGCTGCTGCCGGCGGGCACGGCGGCGGCGGCGCGGCGCTGGGCGGCCAGGATCGCGCCGGCCCGGGCGGAGCTGGCGGGCCGGGTGGCGGATCTGGTGCACGGTTCGGCGGACCTGGCCGCGTACGGCGCGGCGGGGCGGGCGCTGGGCGACGCGCGGGCGGCGGACGAGGCGCTGGCGTCGCTGGAGCGGCGTCAGGCGCGGGTGCACGCGGCGGCGCTGGCCGGGGGCACGCTGGTGCAGGGGCTGACGGTGGCGGCGATCGTGCTGATCGCGCAGGGGGCGGGCGCGGGCACGGTGGCGACGGCGGTGCTGGCGCTGACGGCGCTGGTGTCGTTCGAGCCGGTGCTGCCGCTGGCGGCGGCGGGTGAGCGGCTGGCGGGCGTGCTGGCGGCGCTGCGCCGGCTGCGCGCCGTGCGTGACGCTCCCCCGGCCGTGACGGACCCGGTCGCGCCGGTGGCGCGGCCGTCGGCGCCGCTGACGGTGGAGGTCGCCGATCTGGTGGTACGCCATCCGGGCGCGGACCGGCCGGCCGTGGACGGGGTGTCGCTGACGCTGACGCCGGGCAGGCGGGTGGCGCTGGTGGGGCCGAGCGGCGCCGGGAAGAGCACGGTGCTGTCGGCGCTGATGCGGCTGGTGGAGCCGGAGTCGGGCGGCGTGACGGTGAACGGGACCGACGTCCGCGCGATGGACTCCGATGACGTGCGGGCGATGATGACGGGCCTGACGCAGGACCCGTACATCTTCCAGACGACGTTCCGCGACAACCTGCGGCTGGCGGGGCCGGAGGCGGGCGAGGAGGAGCTGCGGCGGGCCGTACGGGACGCGCGGCTGGAGGAGTGGGCCGATCGCACGGGGTGGGACGCCGAGCTGGGCGAGGACGGCCGGACGGTGTCGGGCGGCCAGTTGCAGCGGCTGGCCCTGGCCCGGGCGCTGCTGCACGACCCGCCGGTGATGCTGCTGGACGAGCCCGCGGAGGCGCTGGACGAGGAGACGGCCGACGCGCTGATGGCGGACCTGCTGGACGTGACGCGCGGCCGTACGACGCTGCTGGTCACGCACCGGCTGCGGGGCCTGGAGTCGGTCGACGAGATCGTGGTGCTGGAGGAGGGCCGCGTGACGCAGCGCGGCCGCCATGACGAGCTGGTGCGCTCGCCCGGCTACTACCGCGACCTGTGGGAGTCGGAGGTCCTGACCCGGCGGTGAGGCGCCGGAATCCCCTCACCTTGCGTTGGCATGGCAAGCTGGTTTAAAGTACAAACCAGTTTGAGGCCAAGAGGAGTTGGGATGACAGAAGACGGCGAGCAGATCCCGAGCCCCGAGGAGACGCTGCGGGTCATCGAGCAGCAGCGCGCCGCCACGGCGCGGGCGCTGCAGCCCAACCCGCTGCGGATGTACGTGCCGTGGGGCGTGGCCTGGCTCGTCGGCTTCACCGCGTTCTTCCTGCACTACGGCCTGCACGGCGAGTCGTACGCGCCGATCGGCCAGATGCAGGCGCTGGCCGTGCTGATGGTCGCCCAGATCGTGGCCGGGTCGGTGGCGGCGTACGAGATCGTCCGGATGAGCGGCCACACCCGCGGCGACAACCAGGCCAGGGGCACCATGTACGGCTACACATGGTTCGCCGGCATGGTGCTGATGATCCTGATCGCGATGCGCGTGTCGCCGCTGCTGCCTCCGGAGCTGTCCGGCCTGCTGTGGGCGGGCGGCATGCTGACCGTGGTGGCGATCCTCTACATGGCGGGCGGCGCGCTCTGGCTGCAGTGGCCGATGTTCTTCCTCGGCGTCTGGATCGCCGCCGTCAACGGGGTCGGCGTGCTGGTCGGGGCGGGCTGGCACGCGCTGCTGACGGCGGTCCTGCTCGGCGGCGGCCAGATCGCCGTGGGGCTGTGGCTGTGGCGGCGCTCGTGACCGACGCCGCCCCGGAGCTCGACCCGGTCATCCACGCCCAGGCCCGGCTGCGGGTGATGGTCACGCTCAACACGCTGCCGGAAGGCGACGAGATGGCCTTCCCGTCCCTCAAGGACCTGCTCGGCATGACCGCCGGGAACCTGTCCGTGCACCTGTCCAAGCTGGAAGAGGCGGAGTACGTGCGCATCGTCAAGACCCACAAGGGCCGCACGCCCGTCACGTACGTCGCCATGACGAAACGGGGCCGGGCGGCCCTGGAGGACTACACCAGGGCGATCCGCGCCCTGCTCGACACCGCGGGAGGCACCGCATGACCGTCCTGGCCAGAGCCGTCGAGGCCACACGCCGCTACAGCGAGGTGGTGGCGCTCGACCGGGTGTCGCTGGAGATCCGCGCGGGCGAGATCGTCGGCCTCCTGGGTCCCAACGGGGCCGGCAAGTCGACGCTGATCAACCTGTTCGTGGGGCTGCGCCGCCCGTCGTCGGGGCTGGTGGAGCTGCTCGGCGGCTCCCCCGCCGACCCGCTGGTGCGGCGCGGCATCGGCGTCACGCCGCAGGAGACCGGCCTGCCCGAGGCGCTGCGGGTGGGCGAGATCGTGGACCTGGTGTCGGCGCACTACCCCGACGCGGCGGGCAAGGCGGAGCTGCTGGCCAGGTTCGGGCTGGAGGACCTGGTCAAGCGGCAGGTCGGCGGGCTGTCCGGCGGGCAGAAGCGGCGGCTGGCCGTGGCGCTGGCGTTCGCGGGCAACCCGCGGATGGTGTTCCTGGACGAGCCGACCACCGGGCTCGACGTCGAGGCCAGGCGCGCGCTGTGGGACGGCGTCAAGGCCTACCACGAGTCCGGCGGCACCGTCCTGCTGACCAGCCACTACCTGGAGGAGATCGAGGCCCTGGCGGAGCGGGTCGTGGTCGTCGGCCGGGGCCGGGTGCTCGCCGACGACACGGTCCGCGCCGTGCGCGACATGGTGGGCGTGCGACGGGTCTCGCTCGTCGCCGACCGGCTGCCGGAGCTGCCCGGGCTCATCTCCAGCGACCGTGAGGACGGCCGCTTCCACCTGCTGGCGTCCGACTCCGACGAGCTGGTCGTCGAGCTGGTGCGCAGCGGGGTGCCGTTCTCCGGCCTGGAGATCCGGCCCAGTTCGCTCGAGGAGGCCTTCCTCGCCATCACCGAGAAGGAGAGCGCGCATGTCTAGCCTCGTCCTGGCCCACACCCGGCACCAGATGCTGGAGCAGATCCGGGTGCCGATCGGCCTGCTGGCCAGCAGCCTGTTCCCGGCCATCGCGATGCTGGCGTTCGCGGTGCCGTTCGTCGGCGACGACCCGCTGTCCTCGACGGTGTCGACCGGGTCGATGACGCTGGTCGGGGCCATGTCGGCGGCGCTGATGGGGTTGTCGATCACGGTGGCGCAGGACCGGGAGCAGCCCTGGGACCCCTACCTGCGCACGCTGCCCGCCGGGCCGCTGCCGCGCTTCGCGGGCCGCATCATCACCACGACGGCGGTGATGCTGGTGTCGATGGTCCCGGTGCTGCTGATCGCGGTGCTGTTCACCGAGGCGACGGTGACGCCGCCGCGGCTGCTGCTCGGGGTGGGCGCGGTGATCGTCTCGTCGGTGCCGTTCATGCTGATCGGCCTGGTGCTGGGCTTCCTGCTGCCGTCGAAGGCGGCGATCGGCGTGTCGCAGCTGCTGTTCTTCCCGTTCGCCATCCTGGGCGGGCTGATGCTGCCGCTGGAGATGATGCCGGAGCTGGTGCGGACGGTCGCGCAGTTCGTGCCCAGCCGGGGCGCGGGCGAGCTGGTGTGGTGGGCGACCACGGGCGTCGAGCCCGGCGTGCTGCCGCTGGTGACGCTGGCGGTGTGGACGGTCGTGGCCGGGGCGGTCGCGGCGTGGGCGTACCGGCGCGACGAGGGCCGCCGCTACTCCTGACGTACGGGCCCCGCGTACGGGGGGTGTGCCGCCGAGTCCGCAGCGATCTCAACGGCACACCCGTCCGGGAGGGGGCTTCTGTTATTTCTTCTCTTCGAGGGTCACGGTGGCGGTGCTCTGGCGACCGTCCCTCATATAAGTGATCTGAACCTGTTGGCCCGGTTTGAAACCTCTGACCTGCCCGACAACGTTCTCGGAGCCGTCGACCGGCTTGTCGCCGATCTTGGTGATCAGGTCTCCCTGCTTCAGCCCGGCCTTCTCCGCCGGGCTTCCGGCGTTCACCTGGCTGACCAGGGCGCCGGCCACGTCGCCGGTGGCGTCGGTGACGCTCACGCCGAGGAACGCGTGCCTGACCTTGCCGGTGCTGATGAGCTGCTCGGACACGTGCTTGGCGGTGTTGATCGGGATGGCGAAGCCGACGCCGATGCTGCCGTTGCTGCCGGCCGTGGCGATCGCGGTGTTGATGCCGACGACCTGGCCGGAGGCGTTGACGAGCGCGCCGCCCGAGTTGCCGGGGTTGATGGCGGCGTCGGTCTGGATGGCGCCGCCGATCGTCGTCGGCTGGCCCGACTGGCCCTGCTCGCGCCCCCAGCCCGGGGGAAGCTGCTCCTGCCCGCCGCCGCCGACCGTCAGCGTGCGGTCCAGGGCGCTGATGATGCCCATGGTGACCGAGCCGTCGAGGCCGAGCGGGCTGCCCATCGCCAGCACCGAGTCGCCGACCTGGAGCCGGCCACTGTCGCCGAGCTGCGCCGCGGTGAGCCCGGAGACGCCCTCGGCCCTGATGACGGCCAGGTCGGTGGCCGGGTCGGTGCCGACCACGGTGGCCTTGGCCGTCTTGCCGTCACTGAACTTGACCGACATCTGGCCGCCCTGCGCGGCGCCGACCACGACGTGGTTGTTGGTGAGGATCAGCCCGTCGGCCGACAGCACGACACCCGAGCCCTCACCGGAGGCGCCCTGGATCATCACCACGGACGGCTGCGTGCGCCGGGCGACCTCGGCCACGGAGAGCGGGTTGGAGGCCTGCTTGAACGTCGGGCTCGGCGCGCTCACCGCGGCGACGGACGGCTGCTGGAAGGAGGTGACGACCGCGCCGCCCACGACGCCGCCGACGAGGGCCATGGCCGCCATCGCCAGCCCGGCGACCGCCTTCTGCCGGGCGGAGAAGCCCGGCTTCCCCGCCGGTGGCGGCGGGGGCGGCGGCACCGGCTGGGCCATCGCCCGGGTGTCGTCGCGCCGGGGGAAGCCCCCGGCGGAGGGCGGCGTGTCACCGAACTGGCTCCACCCTCCGGCGCCCTGCTCGTGAGGCTCGTTCGCGTTCATCTCACATCTCCTCAAGTCCCGATGACTCAAGGGTGCCAAGAGCGGCGTAAGCGCCGGTTAAGGCATTGATCAGAGAAGCCTGAGAGTGCTGACGTGGCGCTTATCACTGCTGGTGGGGGCCCGATTACGCAACTCAGATCGCGCGGAAATCGATGCCGCGCCGTTCCACGACGATCGGAATGAACAGGGGCGGCCAAGGGTTGGGCACAGGGACACGGAACCCCGCGTACCCGAAGGAGCCCCCCATGAGCGCCCCCCAGGAGAGCAGCCCGGCCGTCCGCCAGCTCAGGCTGGTGGTGGAGGCGGAGGACTACGAGGCCGCCGTGGCCTTCTACCGCGACGTTCTCGGCCTGCCCGAGCAGGCGGCCTTCAGCGGCGGCGACGGGGCGCGGGTGGCGATCCTGGACGCCGGACGGGCCACGCTCGAGATCGCCAACCCGGCGCAGAAGAAGATGATCGACGAGGTCGAGGTCGGACGGCAGGTGGCGCCCAAGTTCCGGGTGGCGTTCGAGGTGGACGACGCTCGCGAGACCACCGGGCGGCTGGTCGCCGCGGGCGCGGAGGAGGTGGCGCCGCCCACGGTCACCCCGTGGGAGTCGCTGAACGCCCGGCTCGACGCGCCCGGCGGCCTGCACATCACGGTCTTCCAGGAGCTGAGCACCCTTGAGGAGCGCGCGTCGCACGACGGCTTCGGCACGGAAGCCGGCCGCCCGGGCGACTAGGAGCTGCCTGCGGTTCGGCCGGAGCCCGGGAGGCGCCTGTCACTGCTGGTAGCGGGCCCGGTACTCGTCCTTCAGCAGGCGTTTGTACAGCTTCCCCGTCGGGTGCCTCGGCAGCTCCGCGCGGAAGTCGACCGACTTCGGGCACTTGTAGTGCGCCAGCCGCTCGCGGCAGTACGCGATCAGCTCCGCCTCCAGCTCCGGCCCGGCCTCCTCCATCGACACCGGCTCGACCACGGCCTTGACCTGCTCGCCCATCTCCTCGTCCGGCACGCCGAGCACGGCCACGTCGGCGACGCGCGGGTGCAGGCACAGCACGTTCTCGGCCTCCTGCGGGTAGATGTTCACCCCGCCAGAGATGATCATGTACGAGCGGCGGTCGGTGAGGTAAAGGAACCCGTCGTCGTCCAGGTAGCCGATGTCGCCGAGGGTCGTCCAGCCCCTGCCCTTCGGGTCCTGCACGGAACGGGTCTTGTCCGGGTCGCCGTGATACTCGAACGCGGCGCTCTCGAAGTAGACCGTGCCGTGCTCGCCCGGCGGCAGCTCCTCGCCCTCCTCGTCGCACACGTGCACGGGGCCGAGCAGCGAACGCCCCACCGTGCCCCGGTGCTCCAGCCAGTCGTGCGCGTTCGCGTACAGGAAGCCGTTGCCCTCGGTGCCCGCGTAGTACTCGTGCACGATGGGCCCCCACCACTCGATCATCCGCTCCTTGACCGGGACCGGGCAGGGCGCGGCGGCGTGGACGGCGCACGTCAGCGACGACAGGTCGTAGCGGTTGCGCGTCTCCTCGGGCAGCTTGAGCATCTTGACGAACATCGTCGGCACGAGCTGCGAGTGCGTGACCCGGTGCTTCTCCACCAGGGCCAGGTACTGCTCGGGGTCGAAGCGCTCCATGACGACGACGGTCGCGCCGAGCCGCTGGAAGGACATGCAGTAGCGCAGCGGCGCGGCGTGGTAGAGCGGCGCCGGCGACAGGTAGACGCTGTCGGCCGTGGGCGCGAACAGGCCCTCGATGAGCTTGAGCAGCACGTTCGGCTCGGCCAGCGGCGCCTTGGACAGGGCGGGCTTGACGCCCTTGGGCCTGCCGGTGGTGCCCGAGGAGTAGAGCATGTCGGCGCCCTGGCACTCGTCGGGGATCGGGGTGGCCGGGTGCGCCGCCACGGCCTCCTCGTACGAGGTGAAGCCCTCGGCGACGCCGTCGAGCATCAGGCGCAGCTCCACGCCGGGGGTGGCGTCGGTGACGGAGGTGGCGACGGCGGCCAGGTCGGCGCTCGCGATGAACACCCGGGCGCCGCAGTTGCCGACGATGTAGGCGAGCTCGTCGCTCTGCAGCCGCGAGCTGATCGCCGTGTAGTAGAGGCCGGAGCGGTGCGCCGCCCAGGCGACGGCCAGGAAGAGCGGATGGTTGGAGAGCATGAAGGCGACGTGGTCCCCCGGCTGGAGGCCGGCGGCGCGGAACAGGTGGGCCAGGCGGTTCGACTCCTCGTCGAGCCGGCGGTAGGTGACGACCTCTCCGGAGCCCGCCATGATCACAGCGGGCTTGTCGGGGGTGACGGCTGCGATGGCTCCCGGGTGCATGAACCGAACACTATTCTGCCGATTCGTCCCGCGCCAGGACCCGGACACGGCGGAGCCGCGGCCCCCCTCCCGGGAACCGCGGCTCGGCGTGGGTCACGCGGCGTGGTAGACGTCCTTCCAGCCCGAGTGCTTGCCGGTGGGGCCCCACGCGCGGCCCCGGCTGACGTCCACGTAGATGTGGGCGGCGTCCGTACCGGAGAAGGAGAAGTGCTTCGGGGACTCGCCGCAGTTCTTGAACCGCTTGACGTACGTGTCGCCCTCGCCGGTCACGACCTTGAAGACCTCCCACGCGCACCTGTTCCTGCCCCACCACTTGTCGTTGGTGAGCTTGCTGCGCACGGTGAAGACGTCCTCGTACTTCCATTCCCACTTGTGCTTCTTGACCTTCTGGGTGACCCACTTGCACTTCTTGTGGCCGTCGGCGTCCTTCCAGCAGACGCGCTTCTTCACCCAGTACGTCTTCCAGTACCAGTCCTTGTACTTCTTCTGGTCCACGCTCACGTGGCCCTGGGCCTTGGCGTCGTGGTCGGTGGAGAAATAGGCTCCCCAGCCGGCCTCGTAGGAGGCCGGCGTGGTGGCCGAGGCCGCGGCGGGGGCGGCGATCGCGACCGCGGTGGCGGCGGCGACGCCGATCAGGATCCGGCTGACGAATCGCATTCGGGGACTCCTCGGGAGAGGTGAGTTCTTCTGTCCCCGTATTCGTACGCCGCCCCCATTGCCCGCGGCTTTCATCCGGCTTGAAACGGTCCGGCAATTTCGTTTCAGCCGGATTTCTCAGCCGGCCGTTCTTCAGCCGGCCGCGATGACCGAGCCCTGGTACTTCTGCGCGATGAAGTCCTTGACCTTCTGGTCCTGGAGGAGCTTGCCGAGCGTGACGATGCTCGCGTCCTTCTCGTGGCCCTTGGCCACGACCAGGCCGTTCACGTACGGGTTCCCCTCGGTCTTCTCCAGCACCAGGGCCTCGGTGGCGGGCTTGAGCCCGGCCTCGATCGCGTAGTTGCCGTTGATGACCGCCGCGTCCACGTCGTCGAGCGAGCGCGGGAGCTGCGCCGCCTCCAGCGGCTTGAACTGCAGGTTCTTCGGGTTGCCGGTGACGTCGCGCTCGGTGGCGGCGGTGCCGGCGCCCTCCTTGAGGGTGATCGTGCCGTTGTCGGCCAGCAGCTTGAGCGCGCGGCCCAGGTTGGTGGCGTCGTTCGGCACGGCGACCGTGGCGCCGGAGGGCAGCGCGGCCAGGTCCGTGGCCTTCTTCGAGTACAGGCCGAGCGGCTCCAGGTGCACCGGGGTGACGAAGCTCAGCTCGGTGCCCTTGGAGGCGTTGAAGTCGTCCAGGTACGGCTTGTGCTGGAAGAAGTTGGCGGCCAGCTGGCCCTCGCTGAGCTGGATGTTCGGCTGGACGTAGTCGGTGAACTCCACGATCTCCAGCTTCAGCCCGGCGGCCGGGGCCAGGTTGTCCTTCACGTAGGCGAGGATCTCGCCGTGCGGGACGGGGCTGGCGCCCACCTTCAGCACGGTGTCGGCCGACTCGGCCGGGCTGGCCGCGCCGGCGTCCGTGGTGGCGGACTGTGTCGAGCCGCATGCGGTGAGCAACAGGGAGAGGGCGGCCGCGCCTACGATGCTACGAATTTTCATGATTTTTCCTTTATTTATGTGAAAGACGCCGAGCGACGAGATCGCCCAGGCTTTGCATGATCTGCACGATCACGACGAGCACCACCACCGTCGCGATCATGATTTCGGTCTCGAAGCGCATGTATCCGTAGCGCACCGCCAGGTCGCCCAGGCCGCCGCCGCCGATCGTGCCCGCCATGGCCGTGTAGCCGATGAGCGCCACCACGGTCACGGTCACGCCCGCGACGATCCCCGGCAGCGCCTCCGGCAGCAGCACCTTGCGCACGATCGTGGTCCGCCCGGCGCCCATCGCCTGCGCGGCCTGCACGACGTCGCGGTCGACCTCGCGCAGCGCCGTCTCGACCAGCCGGGCGAAGAACGGCACCGCGCCCACCGTGAGCGGAACGACCACCGCCGCCGTGCCGATCGTGGTGCCCACGACCAGCCGGGTGAACGGGATGATGGCGATCATCAGCACGATGAACGGCAGCGACCGCCCGACGTTCACGACCATGCCGAGCGCCGACTTGAGCACCGGCATCGGCCGCAGCCCGCCCCGGTCGAACACCACCAGCGCCACCCCGAGCGGCAGCCCGAGCAGCACCGTGAACAGCGTCGACCAGGCCACCATCAGCGCCGTCTGCCAGGTGGCCTCGCCCAGCAGCGGAACCATCTCGTCCCAGGTCATCGCTTCCCCCTCCGTGCATTCACACGTGCATTCACACGCGCACTCGCACGCGTACTGACGGCCGTGCTCACGCCGTCTCCACCAGCAGGCCGCGCTCGCGCAGGTAGTCCAGCGCGGGGGCGGCCTCATCGCCCGTGAGGGCGACGCGCAGGCGGCCGACCGGGCCGGCCGTCAGCTCCTCGATGGAGCCGCCCAGGATGCTCAGGTCCACGTCGAACTTCCGCACGACCTCCGACACCACCGGCTGGCGCGGGTCGCCGGTGAAGGTGAGCGTGACCGACCCCGCGGGCGCGGGCTCGGGCAGCGGGAAGATCTCCCGGGTCAGCCGCGACCCGGGCGTCCTGATCAGGTCCGCGATGACGCCGGACTCCTCGACCCGGCCGCCGGCCATGATGGCGGCCGAGTCGCAGACGCTCTTGATCACGTCCATCTCGTGGGTGATGAGCAGGATCGTCAGGCCGAGCTCGGTGTTGAGCCGCTTGAGCAGGGCCAGGATCGACTGCGTGGTGGCCGGGTCCAGCGCGGACGTGGCCTCGTCCGACAGCAGCACCGACGGGTTGCCGGCCAGCGCGCGGGCGATGCCCACGCGCTGCTTCTGCCCGCCGGAGAGCTGGTTCGGCCGGTCGCCGCCGCGCCCGCCGAGCCCGACCAGCTCCAGCAGCTCACCGACGCGGCGGCGGCGCTCGGCCGCCGGGACGCCCATGACCTCCAGGGGAAAGGCCACGTTCCCCGCGACGGTGCGCGAGGACAGCAGCGCGAAATGCTGGTGGATCATGCCGATGCGGCGGCGGGCCAGGTTCAGCTCCTTGCCGCTCAGCGCGGTCAGCTCCTGCCCGTCGACCGTGACGGTGCCCGCGTCAGGGCGTTCGAGCAGGTTGACGCAGCGCAGCAGCGTGCTCTTGCCCGCGCCGCTCTGGCCCACCACGCCGTAGATCTCACCCTGGCGCACGTGCAGGTCGACGCCGTCCAGCGCGACGGTGCCGCCGTACGACTTGCGCAGGCCGGAAGCCTGGATCACAACAATTCCCCACAGATCTGGAACGAACAAACGTCGGTACGCGAAAGGTGGGGGCTACGCGGTGCCGGGGTGGTACGGCAGGTGGCTCAGCCTGCGCAGCACGAAGTGCGGAGTGATCATGGTGACCTTCGAGGAGACGGCGGATCGTCAGCGGGTGCGGGGGGTACGCATTCGCCCCGTACACATGCGACAACACCGGGGGCCCATGGCGCTCCGGCGGTCCGCGTATGCCTCGTTCACGCCGTGGTCAACGGCCTGCGTGCCGCCCGGTATTCCGGACTTGCCGGGTGATCTGCATCACCTACCGGTACGGGTCCCGCAACGGCCGCACCCGCCCGGCGAACTCCGCCCTGATCGCCAGCATCCGAGGGCCCGGCTCGTAGAAGCGCCCCTTCGTCTCCCCGTACGGCTGCAACCACTTGCGCGCGGCCAGATCCCGCAGATCCCGCGCCGCCTGCCCCTGACTCAGCCCCTCGTCCGCCTGATAACGGCTGCGGCGCAGCCGCCTGCTCACGAACGCCTCGTAGAGCGCCGATACGCAGCGGCCGTTGATCCCGTCGCCGCGCGCCTCCTCCTCCAGCAGCACCCAGATCTCCGACGCCTGCGCCAGGCGCTGCGCGACCCGCTGCGCCTGCAGGTGGTGGGCCCGCAGGCAGAACCGCACCCAGGCCGAGGTGTCACCGGGCGGATCCCAGCGGCGCCCGCCCGCGCCGTTGAGCGCGTCGTAGTAGCCGAGCGTCACGCTGGGCCGTCCCAGCCACTCCTCGATGGAGCAGAACTCGGGCGTGGTGATGCGGTCGCGGCCGAGGACGAGCGTCTGCAGCGCCCTGGACATACGCCCGTTGCCGTCCCGCCAGGGGTGGATCTTGACGAGGTTGAGGTGCGCCATGGCCGCCCGCACGTAGCTCGGCACGTCGAGGTCGCCCTCGTTGAGCCACTGGACGAGCTCGTCGAGCAGGCCAGGCACCAGCTCGGCGTCCGGCCCTTCGTAGACGACCTCGCGGGTCTCCCCGTCGCGGATGTAGACGCCGCCTGGCCGCACCACTCCCGGGTCCTTGTGACGGTGGTGCCCGATCATCATGAAGTTGAGCGCGTGCAGCGTGCCCACGTCGTAGCGGAACGACGTGGCGCGCGACAGGTGCCGGACGTAGGTGAGCGCCTGCTGGTAGCCGGCGATCTCCCGGCTCACCACGGGCGACGCCTCCAGCGGCTCCTCCCCCGCCATGATGGACTCCACGTCCTCCACGCTGGCCCGGTAGCCCTCGATCGAGTTGGACCCCTGGATGGCCCTGGCCTGGAGCTGGCGGCGGAGCTGCCCGTCCCAGCGGTGCGGCTCGGCGAGGCGGTGCCTGAGATCGCGCCGCATCTCCTCGATCTCCACGAGGACGTCCTTGTCTGCGGGGTCGAGCGCGGGGGTGCCGTACAGCATGGGAGGCAGGCAAGCAGGCGCGAATCATTCAGTCAAACGGCGGGATGATTTATCCATCTATTCCCGACACCCCGCCGTACGGAATGCCGACGCCCCGCCGTGTCGGGACACGGCGGGGCGGGGGCGGACGGGCGTCAGGCCGCGACCGTGGTGGCGACCTGGGCCGGGGCCAGGGCGATGTCGAGGACCTCGCGCACGTCGCTCACCGCGTGGATGGTGAGCTCGTCGCGGACCTCCTGGGGCACGTCGTCCAGGTCCGGCTCGTTGCGGGCCGGGATCAGGACGGTCGTGATGCCCGCCCGGTGCGCCGCGAGCAGCTTCTGCTTGACGCCGCCGATCGGCAGGACCCGCCCGGTCAGCGAGATCTCACCGGTCATGGCCACGTCGCCGCGGACCAGGCGGCCCGACAGCAGCGAGGCCAGCGCGGTCGTCAGCGTCACGCCCGCGGAGGGGCCGTCCTTGGGCACGGCGCCCGCCGGGAAGTGGACGTGCACCGAACGGTCCTTCAGCGCGGTGACCGGCAGCTCCAGCTCCGCGCCGTGGGAGCGCAGGTAGGACATCGCGATGCGGGCCGACTCCTTCATCACGTCGCCGAGCTGGCCGGTCAGCGTGAGGCCGGTCTCGCCGGTCTCGGGGTCGGCCAGCGACGCCTCCACGTACAGGACGTCGCCGCCCGCGCCGGTGACGGCCAGGCCCGTGGCGACGCCGGGCACCGAGGTGCGCTGGGTGGCCTCCGGCAGCGACGACTCCGGCACGAACCTGGGCCGTCCCAGGTAGCCGACCAGGTCGTCGGCGCCGACCGTGACGGGCAGCTCGTCGTTGGCCGCGACCTTGCGCAGGATGCGGGCGACCGAGCGCTCCAGGGAGCGGACGCCGGCCTCGCGGGTGTACTCGGCGGCTAGCCTGCGCAGCGCGTCGTCCTGGACGGTGACCTCGTCGGCGGTCAGGCCGGCCAGGTCGAGCTGGCGGGGCAGCAGGTGGTCGCGGGCGATCGCGACCTTCTCGTCCTCGGTGTAGCCGTCGAGCGTGACGACCTCCATGCGGTCGAGCAGCGGCCCGGGGATCGCCTCCAGGACGTTGGCCGTGGCCAGGAACAGCACGTCGCTCAGGTCGAGCTCGACCTCCAGGTAGTGGTCGCGGAACGTGTGGTTCTGCGCCGGGTCGAGCACCTCCAGCAGCGCGGCCGTGGGGTCGCCCCGGTAGTCGGCGCCGACCTTGTCGATCTCGTCGAGCAGGACGACCGGGTTCATCGAGCCGGCCTCGCGGATCGCGCGGACGATGCGGCCGGGCAGCGCGCCGACGTAGGTGCGCCGGTGGCCGCGGATCTCCGCCTCGTCGCGGACGCCGCCGAGCGCCACGCGGACGAACTTGCGGCCCATCGCGCGGGCCACGGACTCACCGAGCGAGGTCTTGCCGACCCCGGGCGGGCCCGACAGGGCGAGGACGGCGCCGCTGCGGCGGCCGCTCACGACGCCGAGTCCCTTGTCCTGGCGGCGCTTGCGCACGGCCAGGTGCTCGATGATGCGGTCCTTGACGTCGGCCAGGCCGGTGTGGTCGGCGTCCAGCACGGCGCGGGCGCCGGTGATGTCGTAGTTGTCCTCGGTGCGCTCGTTCCACGGGATGTCGAGGACGGTGTCGAGCCAGGTGCGGATCCAGCCGGTCTCCGGGGACTGCTCGGAGGTCCGCTCCAGCTTGTCGACCTCCTTGAGCGCGGCCTCGCGCACCTTCTGCGGCAGGTCGGCGGCCTCGACGCGGGCGCGGTAGTCCTCCTCCTCGGTCTCGGCCGAGTCTCCGTTGAGCTCCTTGAGCTCCTTGCGGACGGCGGCGAGCTGCTGGCGCAGCAGGAACTCGCGCTGCTGCTTCTCCATGCCCTCCTGGACGTCCTTGCGGATCGTCTCGGCCACGTCCAGCTCGGCGAGGTGCTCGCGGGACCACTCGACGAGCTTGGCCAGCCGGTCGGCGGGGTCGGCCGCCTCCAGCAGCTCGACCTTCTGGGCGGTGGTCAGCCAGGGCGTGTAGCCGGAGCTGTCGGCCAGCACCGACGGGTCGTCGATCTGGTTGACCTGGTCGACGACCTGCCAGGCGCCGCGCTTCTGCAGGATCGTGGTGGCCAGGGCCTTGTACTCCTTGGCCAGCTCCTGGGCGCGCTCGCCGGCGGCGACCTTGTCGATCGTGATGGCCTCGACCCACAGCGCGGCGCCGGGGCCGGTCGTGCCGGTGCCCACCCGCACCCGGTTGACACCGCGGACGACGGCGGCGGGCTCGCCGCCCGGCAGCCTCCCGACCTGCTCGACCACGGCCTGTACGCCCACGGCGCCGTAACGGCCGTCGATCCGGGGAACGAGGAGGACCCGTGGCTTGTTGCCACCGGATGCCTGTGCCGCGTCTATGGCGGAGCGCACCTCGGAGTCGGACAGGTCCAGCGGAACCACCATGCCCGGCAGGACGACCTCGTCGTCCAGCGGCAGGACCGGGAGGATCAAGCTCTCACTCATGCGAACTCCAAAGGGTTGAGTTACATCGACTCAATTCATTGGAGCCCATCGTTGTTCCCTTCTCTGCCGATGTTCGCTCACAGCGATCGTAATGTTGTAAGCCATACCTGAGGGTGAGGGCGGATCAACCCTTGGTCCGACGCGGCCAGGACCTCGTGGCTCGTAGGCTTCGGGGGTGTTCTCGGCAGTGCTGGAGCCGCTCAGGCTCGCGCTCTATCGGGGCGACGCCGACCCGCCGCCGCCCCGCCGCCTCACCGTGCGCGTGCCGCGCTGGCTCGGCCTGCTGCCGTTCCGCCGGATCGACCTCGTGCAGGCCGGCGATCTGGCGCTGGCCGCCCTCTTCTTCGTCACCGCGGCCTCCGAGCGGGCGGGCCTGCGCGGGGGCGGCGCCCTGGGCCAGTTCCTGCCGTACGTGGCGGCCTTCGCCTTCTCCCTACCCCTGGCGCTGCGCGGACGCCACCCGCTGGTCGCCTGGCGGATCGCCGCCGGGCTGATCCCCCTCACGATCTGGATGCGCGAGCGTCCCTCCGACGACACGCTGCCCTACACGGCGCCGGCGATCATCTGCTACCTGCTGGTGACCTACGCGGTCGCGGTGCGCTGCGACCGGCGGATCACGGTCGCGGTCTGGGCGCTGACCGCGCTGGCGACCTGGGTCTTCCATCCCAACTCGGTGGCCATCGCGCTCACCATGGTGACGATCGCCGTCCTGTTCGGCTACAACGTGCGGGTGCGGCGCAACGCCACCGCCCGGCTGCTCGCCGAGGAGCGGCGCACCCAGGAGGCCGAGGGCGCCCAGGCCGTGCTGGAGGAGCGCGCCCGCATCGCCCGCGAGCTGCACGACGTCGTCGCGCACCACATGTCGGTGATCGCCATCCAGGCAGAGGCCGTGCCGCTCCGGGCGGCGGGCGATCCGGCCCAGCTGGAGGCCGGCCTGGCCGAGATCCGCGGCCTGTCCCTGGAGGCGATCGCCCAGCTACGCCAGGTGCTCGGCGTGCTGCGCGACCAGGAGGGCCGCACCGACACCGCGCCCCAGCCCGGCCTCGACCGCATCGACGAGCTCATCGCCAACGCCCGCGCCACCGGGCTGTCCGTGCTGGTAAAACGGCCCGAATCGGTCGACGGGCTGCCGCCGGCGGTGGGCCTGTCGGCCTACCGGATCATCCAGGAGTCCCTCAGCAACGCCATGCGCCACGCCCCCGGCGCCACCGTCATGCTCGACATCGGCCGCGACGACACCGGGCTGCGGCTGCACGTCACCAACGGGCCCGGCTCCTCCCCCGCCGGCGAGCCCGGCGCCGGGCAGGGCCTCGTCGGCATGCGCGAACGGGCCGCCCTGCTCGGCGGCACGCTCGACGCCGGCCCGGTGCCCGTGGGAGGTTTCCAGGTGACCGCGACACTGCCGATCGACGAACGGGGGACCGGGTGATCCGGGTGCTGATCGCCGACGACCAGGGCATGGTGCGCACGGGGTTCACCGTGTTCCTGAGCGCGCAACCGGACATCCAGGTCGTGGGCGAGGCCGCCGACGGCCGCGAGGCGATCGAGCGCGCCGCCGAGCTGGCCCCCGACGTGGTGCTCATGGACGTGCGCATGCCCGTCATGGACGGCCTCGAGGCCACCCGCCGCCTGCTGGCCTCCGGCGCGCGGTCCAAGGTGCTCATCCTGACGACGTTCGACCTCGACGACTACGTCTACGAGGCGCTGCGGGCCGGGGCCAGCGGGTTCCTCCTCAAGGACGCCTCCGCCGCCCAGCTCGCCGAAGCCGTGCGCGTCGTCGCCGCCGGCGACGCCCTCATCGCCCCGGCGATCACCCGGCGGCTCATCCACGAGTTCGCCAAACTGCCCCGCCCCCGCGCCTCCTCCCCCGCCGACAGCCGCCTCGGCGAGCTCACCGACCGCGAGACCGAGGTCCTCACGCTCATCGCTCAGGCGCTGTCCAACCAGGAGATCGCCGACAAGCTCGTGCTGGCGGAGCAGACGGTCAAGACCCACGTGGGGCGCGTCCTGATGAAACTCGGCCTCCGCGACCGCGCCCAGGCCATCGTCTACGCCTACGAAACCGGCCTCGTACGCCCAGGCGAGTAGCCGCACACCGCACGACACCGCCACACCCGGGGCGCCTGGCCCGCCGGAGGGCCGACGCACCGCGCAGCCTGCCCACCTTGCCGACACGCCCGGGGGCGCTCTCCGGGGCCGCCGAAACTGCCGGGGCCCCAACGGCCCGCCGGCCGCCGATGCGCCGGCCCACCGATGCGCCGATGCACCCGTGCACCCGCGCCCACCCCGCCACCGTAGGGAGTGGCGGGCGACCACACGAGCGCCCGGCCCCAGCACGGACGGCCCTGGCCAGGGCCGGGGCCCGGGGGCCTGGGGGGCCGGGGTCGCGAGCCAGGAGGCGGGGTCCGGGCGCCCGGCGGGCAGGAGCCAATGGGCCCCGGGTCCGGGGCCGGTTGCCAGGGGGCCGGGCACCCTCGGGGTCCGGGGCGGCCGGGTCCAGAGGCCCGGGGCCCGAGGGCCGGAGGCCGGGAGGCCGGGGGCCCGGAGGCCGGGAGGCCGGGAGGCCGGGAGGCCGGGAGGCCGGGGGCCCGGAGGCCGGGAGGCCGGGGGCCCGGAGGCCGGGAGGCCGGGGGCCCGGAGGCCGGGAGGCCGGGGGCCCGGAGGCCGGGAGGCCCGGAGGCCGGAGGCCCGGAGGCCCGGAGGCCCGGAGGCCCGGAGGCCCGGAGGCCCGGAGGCCTCGGGGCGGCGCCAGGGGCCTGACTGCTGGGGGCTGGGAGCTGGGGCGGGGTCGGGGGCGGAGTTAGGGCGGCCCGGGGCTGGTGTAGGTGGGGGTTGGGGTGGTGGGGGTATTGGGTGGGGGTCGGGGGTGGTGACGGTGGGTACGTAAGGTTGGTGACATGGTGTCGTCATCCACTTGACCGCCACACCCAAGGTTTGTGACACTGTGTCATGAAAGAGCCGTGCACATGTTGGGGTGAGCCGTGACCTCGTTCTCCGAGACCCTGAGAGCCGCCACCTGGGGCGACCACGAGTCGGCCGAGGGGGAGAGCTATCTCAAGGAGCTGATGGGCGGCCGCCTGAGCGAGCCCGAGTACGGCGAGATGGTCGCCCAGCACTACTTCGCCTACGTCGCCCTCGACTCGGTGTCGCGCGGGCTGAGCGGGCACCCGGTGGCGGGCCGGTTCGTCTTCCCGGAGCTCTACCGGGAGGCGGCGCTGGAGCGGGATCTGGCGACGGTGTACGGGCCGGGCTGGCGGGAGCGGATCGCGCCGTCGAAGGCGACGCGCACGCTGGTCGCGCGGATCGAGCAGGTGGCCGACTGGCCGGGCGGCTACATCGCCCACCACTACACCCGCTATCTCGGCGACCTGTCCGGCGGGCAGTTCATCCGGATGGAGCTGGAGAAGATCTACGGCTACCGCAGGGGCGGCGGGGGCGCCGACTTCTACGTGTTCGACGAGGTGGGCAGCCTGCCCCGGTTCAAGGACGAGTATCGGGCGCGGCTGGACGCGCTGGAGCTCGACGAGCGGGAGCGGCAGCGGATCATCCGCGAGGTGCGGCTGGCGTACCAGCTCAACACCGAGGTCCTGGCCGAACTCATGCACACGCTACGGGCCGCCGCCTGAGCGAAAGCCTACGATGGCCCTATGCCCCGCATCTCCGCCGCCACCATCGGCGAGCACCGTGCCCAGACGCGCGACCGGATCCTGCAGGCCGTCTCGCGCCTGTCGAGGGTGCAGGGCATCGACGCCATCTCGATGACGGACGTGGCGGGCGAGGCCGGCATCACCCGCACCGTGCTCTACAACTACTACCCGGACAAGGCGGCGCTGCTGCTGGCGTTCGCCGAGCGGGTGACGAGTTACTTCATCGACAGTTACGAGCGCGGCCTGCCGGAGGATGCCTCGCCGGCCGACCGGCTGCGGGCGTTCGTGCGGCTGCAGCTCGAGGGGCTGCTGGCGCACCCGCATCCGGGGGCGGCCGATCTGGGCGCGGCGCTGGGGCCGGACGCCTACCAGCGGCTGGCCGAGCACGTGGCGCCGATGCAGCGGGTGCTGCTGGACATCCTCGACGGCGGCGTCGCCTCGGGTGACTTCCAGGTGGCCGACCGGGCGGCGACGAGCCGCATGATCCTGGCGGTGGTCGGCGCCGAGCGGGTTCCGCTGATCAGCGGCGCGGTCACGGTGGACCAGGCGGCCGAGGTGGTCTCCGGGTTCGTGCTGCGCGCGCTGGCGGCGCGGCGATGAGCCATCTGGCGATCAGGTCGGCGCAGGGCCGCTGGGTGCTCGCCGCCACGGTGCTCGGCTCGGGCCTGGCGATGCTCGACAGCACGGTGGTCAACGTGGCGCTGCCGTATCTGGGCGCGGAGCTGCGCACGGGCATGGCGGGGCTGCAGTGGACGGTCAACGCCTACACGCTGACGCTGGCGGGGCTGATCCTGCTGGGCGGCTCGCTGGGCGACCGCTACGGCCGGCGGCGGGTGTTCCTCGTCGGCACGGTCTGGTTCGCGCTGGCGTCGGCGCTGTGCGGGCTGGCGCCGAACATCGAGTTCCTGGTGGCCGCCCGCGCGTTGCAGGGGGTGGGCGGGGCGCTGCTCACGCCGGGCTCGCTGGCGATCATCCAGGCGTCGTTCGACCGCGCCGACCGGCCGCGTGCGATCGGCGTCTGGTCGGGGCTCGGCGGGGTGGCGAGCGCGGTGGGGCCGCTGCTGGGCGGGCTGATGGTGCAGACCGTGGGCTGGCGCTGGGCGTTCCTGATCAATCTGCCGTTCGCGGCGCTGGTGGTGCTGGTGACGGCGCGGCACGTGCCCGAGAGCCGCGACGAGTCCGCCACGGGCCGTTTCGACGTGCTGGGGGCGGCGCTGGCCGCGCTCGCGCTGGCGGGGATCACGTACGGGCTGATCGAGCTGGGCGCGCCGGTGGTGCTGGGCGCGGGCGTGGCGCTGGGCGTGGCGTTCGTGTGGCTGGAGCGGCACAGGTCGCCTGACGCGCTGGTGCCGGTGGGGCTGTTCCGCAGCCGGGTGTTCAGCGCGGTGAACGTCGTGACGCTGATCATGTACGGCGCGATGGGCGTGGTGTTCTTCCTGCTGGCGGTGCAGCTCATCGTGGTGTCGGGGTTCACGCCGGTGGCGGCGGCCTCGGCGCTGCTGCCGGTCACGGTGCTGATGCTGGTGCTGTCGCCGCGGGCGGGCGACCTGGCCAAGCGCGTCGGGCCGCGGCTGCCGATGACGTGCGGCATCGCGCTGGCGGGCGTGGGGTTCGTGTGGATGAGCACGATCGGTCCCGGGGCCTCGTACGTGCTCCAGGTGCTGCCGGCGGTCACCGTGTTCGGGCTCGGCCTGTCGGCGGCGGTGGCGCCGCTGACGGCGACCGTGCTGGCCACGGTCGACGACCGCTACGCGGGCACGGCGAGCGGGATCAACAACGCGGTGGCGCGCACCGGCGGGCTGCTCGCGGTGGCGGCGGTGCCGCCGCTGGTGGGCCTGGTCGGCGACGCGTTCCAGAACGCGCCGGTGTTCGACGCCGGGTTCCGGCAGGCGATGCTGATCAGCGCGGGGATGATGGCGGTGGCCGCGCTGATCACCGCGGTCTCGATCCGGGAGAACGTGCTCAGAACGTGAACGCCTGCCTGCGGACGCTGTTGTCGAAGTTGGACACCAGCAGCTCGGGCTCGCCGACGGAGCGGATCTCCGGCAGCCGGGTCAGCAGCTCGCGGAACATCGTGCGCATCTCCTGGCGGGCCAGGTTGGCGCCGAGGCAGAAGTGCGGGCCGGGGCCGCCGAAGCCGACGTGCGGCTTGGTGTCGCGGGTGATGTCGAACCGGTCGGCATCCGGGAAGACCGACTCGTCCCGGTTGGCGGAGCCGTAGAAGAGCACGACCTTGTCGCCCTTCTTCAGCTCCAGGTCGCGCAGCGCGCAGTCCTCGGTGACGGTGCGGCGGAACTGCATGATCGGTGAGACGTAGCGGACCATCTCCTCGACGGCGCCGGCGATGTGCGCGTCGAAGTCGCTCATCAGCAGCTCGCGCTGGGCCGGGTTGTCGGTGAGGAGCTTGATGCCGTGGGCCATGGTGTTGCGTGCGGTCTCGTTGCCGGCCACCAGCAGCAGCGCGAAGAACGAGCCGAGCTCGCGGTCGGTGAGCTTCTCGCCGTCGGGGTTGGCGGTGACGAGCAGGGAGATCAGGTCGCCCTTGGGGTCGGCGGCGCGCTCGTGCCCGAGCTTGATCACCATGCGCTGGAGGGCGAGCAGGGCCAGCATGTTCTGCCCGGCGAGCTGGACGCTGCGGGCCAGGCTGGGCCGGACGCCGGTGTAGGCGGTGGAGACGTCGACGTGCTGGTGGACCTTGGCCCGCAGCTCGGCGGGGATGTCGAGCATGTCGCAGATGACGTGGATGGGGAGCCGGGCGGCGATCTGGGAGACGAAGTCGCGCGGCCCCTCCTTGACGGCGTCGTCGACGATGCGGGCGCACGCGGCCTCGATGCCGGACTGCAGCCCGGCGAGCATGCGCGGGCTGAACGACCGGGTGACGATGCGGCGCAGCCGGGCGTGCCGGGGGTCGTCCATGTTGACCATGGACTCGCCGAACACCTGCTTGACCCAGCCGGGCGGCTCGGGGTTGGTCACGGCCGGCTCGCTGGAGAACAGCTTGGCGTTGCGGCTGGCCTCGACCACGTCGGCGTGGCGCACCAGGGCGTAGAAGCCCTTGCCGGACCGCAGGAACGGCACCTTCTTCTCCGGGAAGAACACCGGCCGGTCCAGATCGCGGAGCCGGGCGAACGCCTCGTGTCGTTCTTTGAGTGGCTTGCGCCAGAAGTCGAGATCGGCGAGGTCGATGTCCACATGCCTATCCTGGCACGTTCCCGTGGAGTTAAGACCGGGTTCGGCTGGTGCGGACATTCCTAGAGGTATGAACGCTCTGCTGGCCGCCTGCCTGCTCCTCCCCCTCGCCGCCGGTACGGCCCCCGCCCAGGTGGCGCGGTGTTCCGGGACGCCGTCGGACTTCGACGCCGACGGCCGCCCGGACGTGGCGGTGGCGGCCCCGTACGACGACCGCAGGGCCGGTTCCGTGACGATCCTGTACGGGTCGGGCGAGCGGGTGAAGCTCGTCCAGGACGGCGCGGAGCCGGGTGACGCGTTCGGGTCGGCGCTGGCGACGGGCGACTTCGACGGCGACGGCTGCGCGGACCTGGCGGTGGGGGTGTCGGAGGAGTTCACGGGCGAACGGGTGCCCGCCGCCGACGGCAACGGCGTCGTGCAGCTCTACCACGGCTCCCCCGGCGGGTTGCGGCCCGGCGAGGAGCTGGCTCCGGCCCGGCCGTCGAGCGACCGGTTCGGGGCGTCGCTGGCCGCCGGGGACCTGGACGGGGACGGGCGCGACGAGCTGGCGGTGGGCGCTCCGGGCCTGCGTGGCGGGGGCGGCGTCACCGTGTACTGGATGAAGGGCCGCAAGCCGTACCTGATCAGTCAGCGGACGGGGTGGGTGCGGCAGGCGGCGCGGGCGACCGACCAGTGGGGCGAGTCGCTGGCGACGGGCGACTTCGACGGCGACGGCCGCGACGAGCTGGTGGCCGGCGCGCCGTCCGACAGCGTGACCCGGGACGGGCAGGGCTCGGTGACGGTGCTGGACGTGCGGCGGCAGCGGGCGCTGCGGATCACGCAGAGCTCGCCGGGGATCAAGGGGAGCGCGGAGAAGTGGGACGGGTTCGGGGCGGCGCTGGCGACGGGCGACTTCGACGCCGACGGCCGCGCCGACCTGGCGGTGGGCGTGCCGGGCGAGGGGCTGACGGCGAACCAGCGGGCGATGGACTACGGCGACGGCGCGCTGCACGTGCTGTACGGGACGCGCGCCGGGCTGCGGGGCGCCAGGTCGGAGATGTGGACGCAGACGCTGCTCAAGGGCACGCCGCGCTACTTCGACCGGTTCGGCGCGTCGCTGGCGGCCGGGGACTTCGACGGCGACGGGGACGACGAGCTGGCCGTCGGCGTGCCGGGCGAGAACGCGGTGCAGGTGCTGGCCGGGGGGCCACGCGGGGGCCTCGCCCGGCACGGCGACGTGCTGATCAAGGGGAAGGGCTGGTCGGTGTCGGCGCTGCCGGCCACCGGCGGGCTGCGTGCCCTGGCCGATCGCCCGCCGCTGGACGGGCTGGTGGTGGCCGCGCCCGATCGGGGCGTGGTGACGTACGTGCCGGGCGCGCGTGAGCGCGGCCTGCGCCCGGGCCGGGCGCGCGAGCTGGGCTCCGGCGAGGGCCTGTACGGTTACGCGATCGGCTGAGACCCGGGCTGCCGGTCCGGCCGGTGGGGCAGCGTGACCGTGAAGACGGCGCCCTTGCCCGGCTCCCCCGCCGCCGCGATCGTGCCGCCGTGCGCCTCCACCAGCGTGGCCGCGATCGCCAGGCCCAGCCCGGAGCCGCCGCTGCTGCGCGCCGGGTCGGCGCGGTAGAAGCGCTCGAACACCCGCTCGGCCACCTCCGGCGCGAACCCGGGCCCCTCGTCGGCGACCTCCAGCACCGCCAGGCCGTCGCGGACGCCCACCCCGATCCGGAACGGCGTCCCGTCCGGGGTGTGCGCGAGCACGTTCCCCACGAGGTTGCCGACCACCTGGCCGAGCCGTGACTCGTCGCCGGTGACGAGCACCGGGCCGTCGCCGCCGTCCAGCCGGACCAGCTCGACGTCGCGGTCCGGCGTCAGCGTCCGCGCGTCGATCACCGCCGTGGCGGCCAGGCTGAGCAGGTCGACCGGCCGCCGGGCGAGCGCGCGCCGCTGGTCGAGCCGGGCCAGCAGCAGCATGTCCTCCAGCAGCAGCCCCATCCGGGCGGCCTGCCCCTCGATCCGCTCCAGCAGCCGCACCGCCTCCCCCAGGTCCTGGTTCTCGCCCAGGCGGTACAGCTCGGCGAACCCCCTGATGGAGGTGAGCGGCGTGCGCAGCTCGTGCGAGGCGTCGGCCATGAAGCGGCGCATCAGCTCCTCCGAGCGGCGCGCGGCGGTGGCCGACTCGCGGGCCGACTCGGCGGCGGCCTCGCGCTCGCGGGCGGCGCGCTCGATCTGGCCGAGCATGCCGTTGAGCGCCCGGCCGAGCTTGCCGACCTCGGTGGTGCCGGCCCACTGCGGCACCCGGCGCGACAGGTCGCCGCCCGCGATGTCGCCGGCCGTACGCTCGATCTCGCCGAGCGGGCGCAGGCTGCGGCGCACCAGCCAGTGGCAGGCGAACCCGAGCACCAGCAGCGTCCCGCCACCGCCCGCCGCGACGATGACGCCGAGCTGCGAGACGGTGGCGTCCACGTCGCCCAGGCTGATCGCGATCACCCGGCTGCCGCCGTCGCGCCGGGGCACGGCCACCACCCGCCAGCCGGGGTCGTCCGCGCCGCGCGACCGGACGGTGAACGGGCGGCCCGCCCGGCGGGCGACCTCGGCCGTGGTGAGCGGCGGCAGGTCGGGCAGGTGGCTCTCGGTCGACTCGGCGAGCGTGCGCGTGACCGTGCCGCCGGGGTCGACGAGCACCTGGTGGAACAGTCCGTAGAAGCGCTGCGGCCGGGCCTGCGGCTGCGGGTCGAGCGCGGGCGGCATCGCCCGCCACGCGCCTCCGGCCGCGCGCAGCTGGTGGTCCACCCGCTCGACCAGTTAGCCGCGCAGCAGCCGGACCGCGAACAGTCCCGTCGCCGTGACGGCCACCGTGACCAGGAGCAGCGTGACGGAGACGAGCCGCAGCCACAGCGGGGCGCGGGCCAGGTGCCGCCTCATCCCCGCGGCGGGCGCGCGACGCCGGCCCTGGGGGTGGGGGTGACCGTGGCTGGGGGACCGTCCATGTCACCCAGGTATACCGTCCCTTTCTCCCGTTTTCCCACGGTTCGGGGCGTTGACAGCGGACGTTCAGGCGCCGGGGTCCGCCGGGATCGTGACCCGGTGAGAGGTACGGGCGCGGGCCCCCCGGCGCGAGACCCGGTCGAGCGTGCGGAAGTCGGCGTCGAGGCCGTCACGGGTGAGCCGGGCCATGATGTAGCCGCGCCGCTGGTCGATGTAGGCGATGTGCGGGTTCTCGGCCAGCGACTCGGCGATCCAGGCGGAGTCGCGGTAGCCGTCTCCGTCGCTGGCGATCGAGGTCGTGACGAGCTCGCGGGCGACGACGGGCGAGTCGGGGTCGTCGAAGTCGGTCTTGAGGTCGGCCAGGTGGTGCATGTGGGCGTCACCGGTCAGGACGACCGGGTTGGAGGTGCGGGCGAGCGAGGTCAGCAGGCGGGTGCGCTCGGGGGCGTAGCCGTCCCAGGAGTCCAGGTTCACCTCGCGGCCGGGGCCCGTCCGGTAGTCGCGGTGGGTCATGAGGATCTGCTGGCCGAGCAGGTTCCAGCGGGCGGGCGAGCCGCGCAGGCCCTCCTCCAGCCAGCGCCACTGGCCGTCGCCGAGCAGGGTGCGCTCCGGCGACAGCCGCTCGTCGCAGCCGGCCCGTACGCCGTCCTGGCACGCCTGGTCGTCGCGGAACTGCCGGGTGTCGAGCAGGTGGAAGCGGGCCAGGCGCCCCCAGGAGACGCGGCGGTTGACGCGCAGGCGGGCGCCGTCGAGGCTGGCGCGGCGCAGCGGCATGTTCTCGTAGTAGGCGCGGAAGGCGTCGGCGCGGCGGCGGGCGAAGGCCGGGGCGCCGGTGCTGGAGACCGGCCCCGCCCAGTTGTTCTCCACCTCGTGGTCGTCGAAGGCCACCAGCCACGGCGCGGCCGCGTGGGCGGCCTGCAGGTCGCGGTCGCTCTTGTACTGGGCGTGCCGCAGCCGGTAGTCGGCGAGCGTGGCGCACTTGCCCGGCGTGTGCGAGCGGACCCGCCCGGCCAGCGCGGTGTAGCCGCTGGGACCGTACTCGTACAGGTAGTCGCCTAGGAACAGCACCAGGTCGGGCTCCTGCTCGGCCAGGCGGCGGTAGGCGGTGTAGTAGCCGTGCTCGTAGTGGGCGCACGCCGCCACCGCGAACGCGAGCGGCGTCTCCGCGCCCTCGGCGGGCGTGGTCCTGGTGCGGCCCTCGGGCGACAGCCTGCCCTCGCTGCGGAACCGGTAGAAGTACTCGCGCCCGGGTTCCAGGCCGGTCAGCTCGACGTGCACGCTGTGGGCGGCCGACCGGCGGGCCGTGGCGGTGCCGGAGCGGACGATCCGGGTGAACCGCTCGTCGGCGGCCACCTGCCAGTCGACGTCCACGTCCCGCGCGGGCATGCCGCCCAGCCCGGCGCCGCCGAGCGGGTCGAGAGCCAGGCGGGTCCACAGCACGAACCCGTCCGCGCCCGGGTCACCGGACGCGACGCCGAGCGTGAACGGGTCGGCTTTGAGAGTTCTGGAGGGAGATGCGAGAAAGGTCGCGGGCACCGCCGCGAGGAAGGATCTGCGGTCCACGATCCAGGTATGTCCGGCAACGCTGACCCCGCCGTGACAGCGGCGTCACGGGCAGGTGAACAGCGCCGGTCAGTCGGACAGCGATTCGAGCAGGTCGCGGGCCCGCTCCACGCCGTCCTCGTCCTCCAGCTCGGCGAAACGCCGGGCGGCCTCCTCGCACAGCTCCGCGGCGCGGGCCGCATCCTCGTACCAGTCCAGGACCGTCGCCTCGTCGTACGCCAGCTCGGCCAGGTCGCGGGCCGCCTCCGCCGGATCGGCGGCCGACAGCGCCTCCCGGGCCTCCGCGTACGCGCGCAGCGAGGTGGCGAGGTCGCTGGTCGAGTAGTAGACGCACTTCGCGGCCCTCGCCAGCGACCGGCCCGCCTCCAGCGGATCGCCCGCCGCCCGGTGCAGGGCCGCCGCCTCGGCGTAGGCGCGGGCCGCCTCCCGGTCGTCGTCCCGCTCGGCCAGGCGGTCGGCCAGCTCCGTCAGCGACGCCGGGTCGCGCAGCAGCTTCAGCGTCTCCAGCTCCCGCTCGGCCTCCCCCAGCTCGCGCAGCGCCGCGGCCAGCGTCCTGCGGGCCGCGTCCCGCTGCTCGCCGTCCGGGAGCGCCGCCACGGCCTCCTCGGCCGTCTCCGCCGCGTCCAGCACCCGGCCCGTGAGCAGGTACGCCCGCGCCAGGTCCACCCTGGCCAGCGCCGCCCGCCCCCGGTCCCCCAGCCCCGCGAACCCCGCGACCGCCTCCGCCAGCTCCCCCACGGCCGCCTCCACCCCCGAAGCCGAGCCACCCACCGCACGGACGGCGCCCTCCGGGGACGGTGCCGCTCCGCTCACGGACGCGCCGCCCTCCGGGGACGGCTCACCCGCCGAGGCGGGTGCATCCCCCGAGGGGGCGGTTTCCGTGGGTGGGGTGGAGGTGGAGAAGGCGGTGGGGGTGGGGAGGAGGGCGGCGCCCCGGCGCCAGTGGGTGTGCGGGGAGCCGGTGGTGGCGGGGCGGTGGTGGGCGACGAGGGGGAGGTGGCCGGCCAGCGGGGTGGCGGCGAGCAGGGCTTCCAGGCGCCGGGTGGAGGTGTCGTTGCCGTTGCGGGCGTCGAAGCGGGCGGCGATCTCGCGGGCCCCGGCCTCCATCGTGGCGCGCAGTTCGGGGACGGGGACGTCGCGGCCGGCGCGGTGGACGGTGAGGTGGCCGTGGCCGGTCTCCTCCAGGCGGCGCAGCAGCAGCGCGGCGCAGCCCATGAAGCGCCGCGCGTCGGAGGGGGACGGCGGCCGCTCCAGCAGCGGGAGTTCGCGTTGCAGGATCTCCAGCCCGCGCGCCTCGTTGCCGGTGAGCGCGCAGAACTCCATGTGGTCGCCGAAGTCGTCCAGGTAGGCGATGTTGCCCTGGACGAGCCGGTAGGCGCGCCGGTGGGCCTGGACGGCCTCGCGGTGACGGCCGGTGCGCACGTAGGGCAGCATCAGCGTGGTGAGGATGCCCTGGGGCTGCACCTCGCAGGTGGTCTCGCCCTGAAGGATGGGCTGGGCGGCGGCGATGGCGTCCTCGTCGCGGCCGAGGTGGACGAGGGCGGCGGCGGTGGAGTCGGTGTCGCACGCCTCGCAGTCGGACAGGCTGTCGCGGGGCGTGGTGCGCCAGCGGTGGAACCATTCGCGGGTGGCGTCGTCGTCGCCGAGGTGCAGGGCGATGAAGCAGCGCTTGGCGTGCACGGCGTGCAGCAGGTCGCCGGCCTGGCGGTAGCGGCGTTCCATGTCGTCGATGGCGTCGAGGGCGCGGCGCAGCGGGATCTCGGGGAAGCGCCGCATGTCGGCGATGATCCACTTGAAGTGCCAGAGCAGTTCGCGGGTCTCCCAGTGGCCCCAGCGGCCGGGTTCGGCGTCGTGGTCGGCGAGGTTGCGGGAGAAGACGGTGAACGCCTTCACGGGCTCGCCGCCGTACTGGTAGGCCTGGGTGAGGTCGAGCCGGGCGCGCACGATGAGGGCGTGCTCGCGCCGCGCCTCGGCCTCGCGCAGCGCGCGTTCGGCGAGGACGGTCCTGGCTTCTCCGTACGGCATCGCGCCGGCCTCGCTGAGCAGCGCCTGGACGTCCTCAGTCATGGGTGCCTCCCTGGACGGCCCAGTCGAGCAGGCCGAGGAACGAGCGGTTGAGCGTGGCGGTGTCGGCGGGGCGCAGCGGGTGGTGCCCGTGCAGGAGCGCCATGCCGTACAGCGCTTCGACGGCCGTGGCGGCGAGGGTGAGGTCGGGCAGGCCGGTGACGCGGCGGACGAGGGGGTTGCGGTGGTTGAGCACGAGCCTGGGCCGGTCGGCGGCGACGCTGCGTTCGAGGGCGCCGAGGACGTCGGCCCACAGCGCGTCGCCGGTGTCGCGGGCCTCGCGCAGGTCGGCGTGGTGCTGGGCGGCGCGGCTGGTGAGGTAGAGGGCGGGCAGCGAGGCGGGGTCGAAGTCGCGCAGCACGACCTCGCAGCCGAGCGGGTCGAGGGCGCGGGCGGCGGCGGTGAGGAAGGGGCGGGCGCGCAGTTCGGCGTCGGGGTCGGCGGGGCCGAGGTGGGTGGCGAGTTCGGCGGGTTCGAGGCGGTCGAGGACGGCGCCGGGGTCGATGCGGCGCAGCCGGGCGAGGATCTCGCTGTCGTAGACGTAGCCGCCGTTGACGAGGCCGACGCCCTGGGCGCCGGAGACGGCGGCGAGCTGGCGGAACTCGTCGACGCTGGTGGTGTAGCGCCCGCCGGGGTGGCGCAGGCGGAACTGGGCGAGGGTCATCGGCCCGGAGCTGGTCTCGTACTCCAGCCACTGGTCGACCAGGCGCAGCATGTCGTCGTCGTGCAGGGCGAGCGCCTTGACGCCGAGGTGGTGCAGGTTGAGGAAGGCGCGCAGCCCGGCGGGGTCGGTCTCGGCCAGGCGCACCAGCCAGGCGCGCAGGCGGCGGCCGAGCTCTTCGCGGGTGTGGTCGAGCAGGTCGTCCTCGTAGAGGGCTTCGCGGCTGGCGGTGGGGCGCAGTTCGGCGGCGTCGACGACGCAGCGGGCGAAGAACGCCCAGTCGGGCAGCAGCCCGTCGGCCGTCTCGGTGAGCAGCATGCGTTTGAGGTAGACGCGGTGGGTGCCGCGCACGGCGGGGTTGGCGGGGGCGGGCAGGATGTAGGCGACGCCGGTGAGCCCGGCTTCGGGCACGTTGAGGTCGACGACGTCGAGCGGGACGAAGCCGAACAGTTCCTCGCAGTGCGCCTGCAGGGCGCGGCGGCGGGCGTCGGGCGAGGGGTGGGCGGCCCGCCAGGGCGGGGTGCCGAGGGTGGTGCGGCGGCCGTTGACGGTGACGTCGACGGGCAGCAGTGAGCCGTAGAGTTCGGCGAGTTCGGCGACGGTGCGGGGGGCGGCCCATTCGGCGGCGTCGTGGCGGGTGCGCAGGGTGACGGTGGTGCCGGGTTCGGCGCGGTCGGCGGGGGCGAGCTCGACGCGGTAGCGGCCGTCGGAGCGGCCGGTCCACAGCACGGTGGGGCCGCCCTTGGCCGACCGGGTCTCGACGGAGATCTCGTCGGCGACGAGGAACCCGGACAGCAGGCCGATGCCGAACTGGCCGAGGAACTCGTGCCGGGCGAAGCCGAGCTCGTCGCGTTTGGAGGAGCGGCCGATGGTGGCCAGCAGCGCGTGGACCTCGTCCTCGGTCAGGCCGATGCCGGTGTCGCGGACGCTGATGAGCCCGCCGGTCGCCTCGATGGTGACGGTGGCGGGCGCGTCGGGGTCGGCGGCGCGCCGGGCGGTGATCGCGTCGGCCGCGTTCTGCAGGAGTTCGCGCACGTAGACGCGGGGGCTCGAGTACAGGTGGCGGCTGAGGAGATCGACCACGCCGCGCAGGTCCACTTGGAAGGCGTTGTCCACGCGGCACACCATAGATCACATAACCGACATTCCGCCCCGGGTTTAGGCCAGCAGCTCCCGCAGGCCGGCCGCGCCGGTGTAGAGGACTCCGGTCATGCCGGCCGCCTCGGCGCCCGCCACGTTGTCGGGCCGGTCGTCGACGAAGACCGCCTCGGCCGGGTCGGTCCCGAGCGCGCGGGCGACCTCGTCGTAGATCTCCCGGCCGGGTTTGACCAGGCCCATCCTGGCGCTGTAGAAGCGGTGCGGGATGGCGGCGATCCAGGGCAGCCGGTCGATGCCGTCGGCGGTCTCGGCGGGCGCGTTCGACAGCAGCGCCACGCCGCGCCCGGCGGCCAGCAGCTCGCCGAGCAGCGCGACCGCGCCGGCGTCGGGGTGGGACCAGCTCGCCACGTCCATCGCGACGAGCCGCGCCGACTCCTCACCGGGCACGTCGCGGCCGAGCACCGCCGACCAGTAGGCGGGGGCGGTCAGCACGCCCCGGTCGAAGTCGAGGCGGTGCTTCCAGTAGCCGAGGCGGAAGGCCGCCGGGTCGGCTCCGGCGGCGGCCGCCATCGCGTCGACCTCGGCCTCGGGCTGGGCCAGGGACAGGACGTTGCCGTAGTCAAAGATGATCCACTTCATACGAGAAATGGTCGCAGATGCGGATGGATCGCCGGGCAGCCCAGGTATTTCTCGGCCGTGTGGAAGTCGATCCAGTCGAGGTTGACCAGCTCCTCGACGTCGATGCCGGTGAAGCTGCCGGCGAGGTCGGGCGGGATGGCGGCGATGTCGTCCTTGTCGGCGATGTTCACCCAGCGGGCCACGCCCTCGGGGCGGCTGCCCCGGCCGTTGATGGGCGCGGGCAGCAGCCGCTCGAAGACGACGTGGCGCATGCCGAGCGGGCTGCCGAGCGTGATGAGCAGATCGGTCCGCAGGTCGGGGTTGGCCCAGAAGGTCTCGTAGGCGACGACGCTGCCGAGCGAGTGGGCGATCACCACGTCCGGCCGGTTCTTCCGGATGGTCTGGGCCACGACGCGCTGGGTCTCGCTCCGTTTGGCGGCGTCGGTCAGGTAGGTGGCCACCTCGGGCGCGAACAGCTCGGCGAACGCGGCCGAGCGGCCGTCGAGCTTGTCGAGCAGCCAGCCGGTGAACGACTTCAGCGCGCCGGTCAGGTGCTCGCCGAGCCCCAGGTTGCGGGCCCACCCGGCGAGCACCCGCTCCCGGGCCTCGGCCACCGCCGCGGCCTCGCGCGGGCTGCCGGGCGGCCCCTCGTGCAGCAGGTGGGAGAAGTAGGCGACCTCGCTGAAGTAGCGGCGCTCCGGCCCGCCGCCGCACGCGGCGTGCAGGTAGCGGTCCCATTTGGCGCGCATCGCCTCGGCCGCGCCCGCCGCGGAATGCCCTGCGTCGACGTAGTAGTTGTACTTGCCGATGCCGTGCACACCGACGATGCCCGCCACAGCCGCTCCCCTCGCCCCGTTGCTCTCGCGCGACTCTGGCATACGCCGTCCGCGCCGGGCCAGTCAACCGGTGACGGGAAATGCGCTTGCCGCGCGCGGGGGGCGGGCGGATACGGTGGTGTTCCGTAGCGAGACGGAACGAGGAAGGAGGAAGCGCTCATGCCGGGCCCACTGGTCGTCAACGACGCGGTCGTCATCCCCGACGCCGAGCTCGTCTGGCGCTTCTCGCGTTCCTCGGGACCGGGCGGCCAGGGCGTCAACACCACCGACAGCCGGGTGGAGCTGACCTTCGACGTGGCCGCGTCCACCGCGTTCTCCGAGCCGCTGCGCGCCCGCGCGCTGGACCGCCTCGGCGCGCCGACGATCACGATCGCCGCCTCCGAGCACCGTTCCCAGCTGCGCAACCGTGAGGCCGCCGAGCAGCGGCTCGCCCAGCGCATCCGGGAGGCCATCGCGCCGCCGCCCAAGCGCCGCCGCCCGACGAAGCCCAGCCGGGGTTCGGTCGAGCGCCGCATCGCGGCCAAGAAGCACCGCTCCGACGTCAAGCGCCTGCGCCGCGACATCTGACGAGCCAGGGTCCATACGGCTAGCCCGGCGTGAGCACGGGCTCCCTGAGCCGCACGGTGAGCTGGACGGCCGGGCAGAGCTGGGCGACCACCTCGCGCACCTGGGCGCGCAGGTCGCGGGCCCACAGCCGCCCGTCGTCGTCGAAGTGCGGGCAGACCGGCGAGATGACCAGCTCGGCCCCCATGACCACGGCCCCGGCGGCCATCAGCTCCTTGTACAGCTCGGCCTGGGCCCACATCGCGCCGCACGCGCGGGCGCTGGCGCACATGACGGCCACGTGCTTGCCCGCGAGCGCCCCGCTCTCCGACAGCCAGGCCAGCGCGTACTCCAGCTCGGCGGGCAGCAGGCTGTGCTCGGGCGCGGTGATGACCACCGCGTCGGCCTCCTCGACGAGCGCGAGCAGCTCGCGCACGGCGCGCGGGGCGGGCCCGCCGGTGCAGGGGGGCGTCTCCCCCAGCCCCGGCCAGGCCTCGAAGCGGGCGCCGGGCGGCAGCTCGCCGCGCACCGCTTCCAGCAGCCTGTTGATGTACGAACCCGCGTGGAGGCTGGCGGCGATCCCGATGACTTTCACCCACTACTCCCCAGGCGGTCTTGGTGTAGGGCCGGTAGTCGGAAACCTGCCCGATGCCGTGGTTGTCCAAGACCATCCCCAGGTCAAGAGGATGCCCGGGTTGTCGCTTCCGTCGTCAGAGGGTGTCGCGCGGCCGCCGGAAGATCAGCACGAGCACGCGGAGCACGAGGATGGCGCAGATCACCAGCAGGTTGTAGCCGATCAGCTCGAACAGTCCCAGGTCGAGCTGGGCGCTGACGACGGGCCCGCCCTCGGTGCCGATCAGCAGCACCGCCATCAGCCCGGCGGTGGCGCCGAGCACGGTGAGCAGCACCTGGTGCAGCAGCCCGGTGACGAAGCGGCGGTCGCGCTCGTCGGCGAGCAGGCGCACGTTGAGCCCGAGGCGGCCGTGCTCGACGGCGCTGGCGATGCGCTCGACGCGGCGCGGCAGGCGGCGCAGCATGGGCAGCAGGGCGGCGATCTCCTGGGTGGCGGCTTCCTTGAGCGTGCCGCCGTCGAGTTTCTCGGCCAGGTAGCGGCCGGCGAACGCGCGGGCCTCGCCGATGAGGTTGAAGCCGGGCGAGAGCCGTACGAGCGTGCCCTCCAGGGTGGCCAGCGCGCGGAAGACGGCGGCGACCTCGGGCGGGATGGACAGCCCGTACGCGGAGACGATCTTGAACAGGTCGGTGAACATCTGGGCGCTGTCGAGGCCGGGCGCCAGGTGCTTGGCCATGAACTGGCCGAGCGCCCGCTCCAGGGCGGCCTCGTCGATGTCCTCGGGACGCGGGACGACCTCCAGCAGGGCGTCGGTGACGCCGAGCGGGTCCTGGCGGTTGAGGGCGAGCAGGAAGCGCTGCAGCGCCGAGCGGATGGAGCCGTCGAGGCGGCCGACGCTGCCGAAGTCGAGCAGGCCGAGCGTGCCGTCGTCGAGCAGCATGAGGTTGCCGGGGTGCGGGTCGGCGTGGAAGACGCCCTCGACGAGGATCTGGCGAAGCAGGCAGTCGAGCAGGTCGCGGGCAAGCGCGGGGGCCTGTTCGGGGGTGGCGGTGGTGACCGGCCTGCCGTGGAGGCGCTGCATGACCAGGACGCGTTCGGTGCACATGGCGGCGACGGGGGCCGGGTAGGTGACGCCGCCGCCGTTGGAGGCGGCGACGGCCGCCATGTTGGCCGCCTCGACGCGGAAGTCGAGCTCCTCGCGGATGGCGGCGGCGAACCCCTCGGCCAGGTCGCGCATGCCGAGCGAGCGGCCCCAGCGGGTGCGTGACTCCAGGGTGGCGGCCAGCCGCCGGACGATGTCGAGGTCGCGGGCCACGGTCCGGCCGATGCCGGGCCGCTGCACCTTGACCACGACGCTCTCGCCGCTGTGCAGGCGGGCGGTGTGGGCCTGGCCGATGGAGGCGGCGGCGAGCGGGGTGCGGTCGAAGGCGGCGAACACGGTGTCGACCGGCCCGCCGAGCTCGGCGGCCAGCACCGGCTCGATCTGCTCCCAGGGGGCGGGCGCGACCTGGTCCTGAAGGCGGCCGAGCTCGTCGGTGAACTCGGCCGGCAGCAGGTCGCGCCGGGTGGACAGCACCTGCCCGAGCTTGACGAACGTGACGCCGCCGTCCTCCAGGGCGGCGCGCAGCGAGCGTGCCAGCCGGACCTTGCCGGTGCGGTCGTCGAGGCGGTCGCCCCGGCCGCGCAGGTAGGGGCCGAGGCCGTGGCGCACGGCGATCCTGGTGATCTGCGAGTAGCGGCGGCCCCGGGAGATCCGGCCGCGCAGCGACCGGAAGAACTCCAGCGGCCCGGGGATGGACCCGGGCGGGATCAGCGCCTCGGCCAGCACCAGGATGACCATCGGGATGAGCACGACGCACATCACGATGAGGAACAGCACCCACAGGGCGCCGATCCCCGGGTCCTCGGCCGCCGTCGGGCCGCCGCCGGGCGGCCGCTCGCCGAACGACGCGAGGATCGGCGACAGCAGCGGCTGGGCGAGCGTGAAGGCCACCAGGCCGGCCAGGAAGGTGCGGATCGCGCCGAACCTGACGTCCAGCAGCCGCTGCGCCACCACCGCCAGCGCGATGATCATCAGCAGCGCGAAGAACGAGAAGAACAGGCTCAGGGGGAGATCCATAGGGACAGATCCTCCCATGCCGGGTCAGCCCCGGGCGCGTGCCTTGCGCTCCTCGCGGCGGGCGACGAACCGGGCGGCCGTGGTCTCGGCCTTGGCCAGGAACGCGGCCAGCTCCTCGCGCGCCTGCTCGCCCTCGGGGCCGAGCCCGCCCTTGTCGAACACGCTCCACTGGCGCAGCACCGGCATGAGCACGTCGTCGAGGTGCAGGCGCAGGTCGTAGATGCCCTCGTGGGCGATCGTCATGGCCATCCGGGTGAAGCCGGCGATGTTGGAGCCGGGCATCTGGAAGGTGGTGACGACGTCGGTGACGGCCCGCATGGTCTGGTCCGGGTCCAGCTCGAAGGCGGCCTTGAGCAGGTTGCGGTAGAAGAGCATGTGCAGGTTCTCGTCGGCGGCGATGCGGGCCAGCAGCCGCTCGCAGCCCTCCTCGCCGGAGGCCCTGCCGGTGTTGCGGTGGGCGATGCGGGTGGCCAGCTCCTGGAAGGAGACGTAGGCGAGCTGCTGCAGCATCGTGCCGTACTCGGTGACGAAGCCGCTCTGCATGTGCGACATGCGGGCCCGCTCCAGCGCGACGGGGTCGACCGCGCGGGTGACGGTCAGGTAGTCGCGGATCGCGGTGCCGTGGCGGTCCTCCTCGGCGGTCCAGCGGTGCACCCAGGTGCCCCACGCGCCGTCACGCCCGAACGTGCTGGCGATCTCGTGGTGGTAGCTGGGCAGGTTGTCCTCGGTGAGGAGGTTGACGATGAGCGAAACGCGGGCGGGTTCCGGCAGTTTGGAGTCGCCCTCCTGCCAGGCCTGGCCGCCGTAGGGGCCGTCGAAGTCGCGCCCCTCGCTCCACGGGATGTACTCGTGCGGGAACCACTCCTTTGCCACTTTCTCGTGGCGGTCGAGCTCGCCGGCCACCACCGGCTCCAGCTCGTGCAGCAGCTGCGTCTGGGTCATCGCCATGCAAGGATCCTCTCCCTCAAGGTTACGGCACCGTAGGTTAGATTACCGGAAAGACATACAGGTCAAATAAGGTGGGGCGTATGCGGCCGAGCGTGCGAGGTGTCCTGCTCGACGACGACGAGCGCCTGGTGATCTTCCGGCGTACGGTGCCGGGCCGGGAGGTCTACTGGTCGGTGCCGGGCGGCCACGTGGAGCCCGGCGACGCGACCCTGGAGCACACCCTCCACCGCGAACTGCTGGAGGAGCTCGGCGCCACCGTCTCCTCCGTCACGCCGCTGACGACGGTCAGCTATCCGTGGCAGGGCGGGGTCAAGACCCAGCACGTGTACGGGTGCCGCCTGCTGTCGATGGACCCGGCGCTGCGGCACGGGCCGGAGTTCGAGGACCCGGCGCGCGGGGTGTACGAGGTGGAGCGGGTGCCGCTGCGGGAGGCGGAGATCACCTCCCGCCACCTCATCCCCGAGGCGGTGGCCGACTACCTGTCGGCGCACATCACGGCGCTGCCCCGGCTCATCGCCGGCTCCCGCTGAGCCCCGGCTGACCCCCGGCCGACGCCGCCGTCAGCTCCCGGCGGGCTCGATCAGGTCGACGAGGTCGGCCACGGAGTCGACGATCAGCGACGGCCGGTAGGGGAAGCGGTCGACCTCGTGGCGCTGGGTGACGCCGGTGAGGACGAGGATGGTGAACAGGCCCGCCTCCATGCCGCAGACGATGTCGGTGTCCATCCGGTCGCCGATCATGGCGGTGGTCTCGCTGTGGCCGCCGATCTCGTTGAGCGCGCTGCGCATCATGCGCGGGTTGGGCTTGCCGACGAAGTACGGCTCGACGCCGGTGGCGCGGGTGATCATGGCGGCGACGGCGCCGCACGCGGGCAGCGAGCCCTCGGTGGAGGGGCCGATCGGGTCGGGGTTGGTGGCGATGAAGCGCGCTCCGGCCTCGATGAGGCGGACGGCCCGGGTGATCTGGGTGAAGCTGTAGGTGCGGGTCTCGCCGAGCACCACGTAGTCGGGGTCGAGGTCGGTGAGCACGTAGCCGGCGGCGTGCAGCGCGGTGGTCAGCCCGGCCTCGCCGATCACGTACGCGGAGCCGCCGGGCCGCTGGTCGTCCAGGAACTGGGCGGTGGCCAGCGCCGAGGTGTAGATCGAGTCGGCGGGCACGTCGAGCCCGGCCCCGGCCAGCCGGACCGACAGGTCGCGCTGGGTGTAGATGGAGTTGTTGGTCAGCACCCGGAAGCGTTTGCCCGACTCGCCGAGCCGCTTGATGAAGTCGTCGGCGCCGGGCACCGGCCGCCCCTCGTGGACCAGGACGCCGTCCATGTCGGACAGCCAGAAGTCGATCCGCTTACGCTCGGTCACGCGGCCATCGTACCGAGCGCGGCTCATCGACTTTCCCCCCGGTACGTGAACAATGTTCTTCATGTCGTTCACTGAATCCGCGCTGGACATGCGGGACGAACTCGTCCGCCTCCGTCACTCGCTGCACACCACGCCGGAGCTGGGGCTCATGCTGCCGCGCACCCAGGAGAAGGTGCTGGCGGCGCTCGACGGGCTGCCGCTGGAGATCACCCTCGGCACCCGGCTCAGCTCGGTCACGGCGGTGCTGCGGGGCGGACGGCCTGGCCCGGCCGTCCTGCTGCGCGGTGACATGGACGCGCTGCCGGTCGCCGAGCGCAACGACCTGCCGTACCGCTCGCAGATCGCCGGCCAGATGCACGCGTGCGGCCACGACCTGCACACCGCGATGCTCGCCGGGGCGGCGCACCTGCTGAGCGCCCGCCGGGAGGAGCTCGCCGGGGACGTGATCTTCATGTTCCAGCCGGGCGAGGAGGGGCACGAGGGCGCCAAGCACATGATCGAGGAGGGCGTGCTCGACGCGGCGGGCGAGCGGCCGGTGGCGGCGTACGGGATGCATGTGGTCTCCTCGATGCTGCCGCTGGGGCTGTTCGCGTCGCGGCCGGGGCCGATCATGGCGGCGGCGGACGTGTTCCAGGTGACGGTCAAGGGGCGCGGCGGGCACGGCTCCAGCCCGCACCGGGCGCTGGACCCGATCCAGGCGGGCTGCGAGATGGTGGCGGCGATCCAGTCGATGGTGACACGCACGTTCGACGTGTTCGACCCGGTGGTGGTGACGGTGGGCAGCTTCCACGGCGGCTCGGCCGACAACGTGATCCCGGACGAGGCGGTCTTCCAGGCGACGGTGCGCACGTTCAGCCCGGGCAACCGGACGCTGGTCAAGCGGCGGCTGGTGGAGGTCGTCGAGGGCGTGGCGGCGGCGCACGCGCTGGGCGTGGAGACCTCCTTCGGCATGGGCTACCCGGTGACGGTGAACGACCCGGTGGAGGCCGGGTTCGCCGGGCGCACGGCCGACGGGCTGTTCGGGCCCGGCCGTTTCTTCGTCCCGCCGCAGCCGGTGATGGGGTCGGAGGACTTCTCGTACGTGCTGGAGGCGGTGCCGGGGGCGTTCGTGTTCCTGGGGGCGTGCCCGCCGGGGCTGGACCCGGCGACGGCGGCCTACAACCACTCGCCGGAGGCGCTGTTCGACGACGCGGTGCTGCCCGACGGGGCGGCGCTGTACGCGTCGCTGGCCCACGAGCGGCTGGCCCTGGCCGCCGCGGACCCGGCCGCCGCGGCCGATGCGGGCCTGGGCGGTTGACCGGCCCGGGCCGATGAGGTCCCGGCCGCTCGCGCTGGTCGAGCGGCCGGTTCCGGTGGCCGGGCCGGGCGAGGTGCTGGTGCGCGTGGAGGCGTGCGGGGTGTGCCGCACGGACCTGCACCTGGCCGAGGGCGACCTGCGGCCGAGGCGGCCGCTGACGACGCCGGGCCACCAGGCGGTCGGCCGGGTGGTGCGGCCGGGAGGCGGCGACGGCGGGCGGGTCGGGGTGGCGTGGCTGCGCTCGACGTGCGGGCGCTGCCGCCAGTGCGCGCGCGGCCTGGAGAACCTGTGCCCGGAGTCCGCCTACACGGGGTGGGACGCCGACGGCGGGTTCGCCGAGTACCTGACCGCTCCGGCCGCGTACGTGTACCCGCTGCCGGAGGACGCCCCCGCCGAGACGCTGGCGCCGCTGCTGTGCGCCGGCATCGTCGGCTACCGGGCGCTGCTGCGCTGCGACCTGCCCGAGGGCGGCAGGCTGGGCGTGTACGGGTTCGGCGCGTCGGCGCACCTGACCGCCCAGGCCGCGATCGCCCGCGGGGCGGTGGTGCACGTGGTGACCCGCTCGCCGGCGGCCCGCGCGCTGGCGCTGGAGCTGGGCGCGGCCTCGGCCGGCGACCGGCCGCCCGAGCCGCTGGACTCGGCCATCCTGTTCGCGCCCAGCGGCGACCTGGTGCCGGTCGCGCTGGAGGCGCTGGACCGGGGCGGCACGCTGGCCGTCGCCGGCATCCACCTGACGGACGTCCCGCCGCTGGACTACGAGCGGCACCTGTTCCAGGAGCGCACGCTGCGCAGCGTCACGGCCAGCACCCGCGCGGACGGGCGGGCGTATCTGGCGCTGGCGGCCGAGTGCCCGCCGGTCGTGAAAACCGTCCCGTACGCCTTCGAGGAGGCGGACCGGGCGCTCGCCGATCTGGCAACCGGGCAGGTCAGCGGTGCTGCCGTGCTCCGCATAGGCTGATGGCCCCCGGGTGGAGACGAGCGCCATCCGAGCGGGTGATGAAGGAAAGTTACATTAGCCTCACAACATCTGGAGATTATTGACGCGCCCCCGGCGCGATCGTAGGGTCCGGACAACCCCTACAGATCCTCAACAGGTTCGACACCCCCGGAGCGGCAGATGAAGCGACTAGCAGCGGTAGTGGCGTTGCTGGGTCTTGCCACCGCCACAGCGTGCAGCGGCGGCGAAGGCACCACCAACACGTCAGGTTCGTCCGGCGGCGGTGGCGGCCTGTTCACCACGATCGACGTGAACCGGCCCGGCCTGGAGCCGTCGGCCCCGCCCAACCCGTACGCCCCCAAGGGCAACTCGTTCTCCGCCTTCAACTCGATGAAGCTCGGCTGGGTCAAGAACCACCTGACGGACCCGAACGTGGCACTGCCGGGCCTGGCCGCGAGCTGGGAGATCGCCCCGGACAACTCCTCCATCACGCTGAAGCTCCAGCCCAACGCCAAGTGGTCCGACGGCAAGCCGGTCACCGCGCAGGACGTGCAGCTTTCCATCGGCATCGCCTACACCGTCGGCAGCACGGCCTTCGCCGTGACGCCCGGCGCGGCGGGCGCGGCCGGTGAGGTCACCGTGGTCGACGACCAGACGGTGAAGATCACCCAGAACATGGACAATCCCAGTCCGAAGTTCGCGCGCGGCGTGCTCGACACCACGGTCGTGCCCGCGCACGTGTGGAGCAGCGTCCTGCCCGCCGACTTCTGGGACAAGATCAAGACCGCCCGCGGCGAGGGCGCCGACGCCGAGAAGGCCCGCGAGGAGATCACCGGCCTGGGCGAGAAGGTGCTCGCGTTCGCGCCGCAGAAGGACGTCTCGGCCGGCCCGTTCGTGCTGGAGCGGGTCAACCCCGGCGAGGCGCTGCTGGTCAAGAACAAGAGCTTCTTCAACGCCGCCAACGTCGCGCCCGACCAGGTGAAGTTCCTCAACTACACCGGCAACGAGCAGATCTGGAACTACCTGACCGCCGGCAAGCTCGACCACTCCGGCTTCGTCGCCGCCCCCACCGACGTGATGAACCGCATCAAGGCGGCGCCGGGCAGCGAGGTCATCAAGGGCTACTCGCCGGTCGCCGTCGGCCTGGCGTTCAACCAGAGCAAGAAGCCGTACGACAACGTGCACGTGCGCCGCGGCCTGGCCCACCTGATCAACCGCGAGGAGGTCACGAAGGTCGCCTCGCCCGAGGGCGGCACCCCGGCCACCACGACCAGCGGCATCCACCAGAAGGCCGCCCAGGCCTGGATCCCCGAGACCGTCCCGCAGCTCGAGCCCTACGCTCCCGACCTGGCCAAGGCCGAGGAGGAGTTCAAGAAGGCCGGCCTGCAGAAGAAGGACGGCAAGTGGGCGCTGGCCGACGGCACGCCGTGGAAGGTCTCCATGCACGCGCCGTCCGGCTTCTCCGACTGGCTGTCGGCGCAGGAGAACATCAAGAGCCAGCTCATCAAGGGCGGCGTCGACGCCGAGGTCGTCACGACCACCGACTACCCGCTCTACCTGGAGGAGCTGGCCGCCGGCAAGTACGACGCGGGCTTCTGGCTGATGGCGCTCGGCCCCGCGCCGTACGACATCTTCCAGCGCCTCTACGGCACCTCCAACGGCTGGACGAACGTCCAGGGCAAGGTGTCGCACTCCGCGCCCGGCAAGAACGGCAACTGGATGGGCGGCCCCGAGGAGATCGAGGTCGACGGCGAGAAGATCAACCCCGGTGAGCTGACCGGCGAGCTCAACTCGGCCACCGCCGAGGAGGCCAAGCCGATCATGGCCAAGCTGGCCAAGGCCGCCAACCAGGACCTGCCCGTCATCCAGCTCTGGGACTACGTCAACACCCAGTTCGTCAACAACAGCCGCTTCACCGGCTGGCCGCACGATGACGAGATCCTCCGCCTGGGCACCGGTGTGCTCGCCTCCGGTGTGTGGATCCAGGCTGGCATGATCAAGTCGAAGAAGTAATCCATGACGGTCATCGCACGCCGACTCGCGGGCCACCTGGCCCGCGGGTTCGTCATGATCCTCGTCGTCGCCACGATCAGCTTCTTCATCATCAACAACATCCCCGGCGACCCCCTGGCGGCCCGCTTCGAGAAGCTCGTCGAGCAGGGCATGTCGCCGGAGGCGGCGGCGCAGGCGGTCAAGGTGCTGTACGGGTTCCAGCCCGACGGCACGATGTGGCAGCAGTACGTCGACTACATGAGCGGGCTGCTCCGCCTCGACCTCGGCGAGTCCGTCACCAGGCCGGGCACCCCGGTGCTGGACGTCCTCGGCGAGAAGGCCAAGTGGACCGTTCTACCGGTGCTGGCCGGGACGCTGCTGAGCTTCCTCGTCGGCATCATCCTCGGCGTCTACGCGGCCATCAAGCGCACCGGCAAGCTCGGTGACGCGCTGGCCATCTCCGGCTCGCTGCTGCACGGCATCCCGCAGTACGTGCTCGCCATGCTGCTCGTGGTCATCTTCTCCACGCTGATCCCGCTGTTCCCCGCCGACGGGCCCGTGGACATCCTGTTCGAGCCGGGCTTCAACGCCGGCTACATCGGCTCGCTCGTCGAGCACGCGGTGCTGCCGGTCGTCACCTACGCGCTGTCGGCCTACGGCGGCTGGATCCTGGCGATGAAGTCCAGCGTGGTCACCGTGCTCGGCGACGACTTCATCCTGGCCAGCGAGCTGCGCGGGATGAAGCGCTCGATCGTCTTCCGCTACATCGCGCGCAACGCGATCCTGCCGCTGTTCACGATCCTGGCGCTCTCGCTCGGCCTGCTCATGGGCGGCGCGGTCTTCATCGAGAAGATCTTCAACTATCCGGGGCTCGGGCTGCTGCTCATCGACAGCGTCAACGAGCGCGACTACGCCACGATGGGCGGCGCGTTCCTGCTGATCACGGTCGCGGTCATCGTCGCCAACATCGTGGCCGACCTGTTCTACACGGTCATCGACCCGCGGGTGCGCGGCGGAGAGGAGGCGGCATGAGCGCGACGCTCATCCCGGAGTCGGCGTCGGCCGCCGGGACCATGCGCCGCAACTTCTGGCGCGGCGTGTGGCGGGTCATGAAGCGCAAGCCGAGCCGGATGGCCGGGGTGGTCATCGTCGTCGGCTTCGCCTTCATGGGCGTGTTCGGGCCGATGTTCTACCCCGACCACCTGCCGGGCGACATCAACCAGATCACCAAGCCGCCGAGCTGGGAGCACTGGTTCGGCACCGACCCGCAGGGCCGCGACGTGCTCGCGCTGGTCATCACCGGCTCGCGGTACGTGCTGCTGTGCGCGGCGGTGACCGCGGTCATCACGGTCGTCGCCGGCACCGCGATCGGGCTGTTCTCCGGCTTCAAGCGGGGCCGCTGGGACACCGTGCTCATGCGGATCACCGACATGAAGCTCACCATCCCCGGCCTGCCGCTGCTGCTGGTGCTGGCGACCGTGTGGAAGTTCGGCAGCCCGATGCAGATGGGCCTGGTGCTCGGCCTGCTCGGCTGGGGCGGCGTGGCCCGGGCGGTGCGCGCGCAGACGCTGTCGCTGCGCGAGCGCGGCTTCATCGAGGCGGCGCGCGGGCTGGGCCTGTCCACGACGCACATCGTGAGCAAGGAACTGCTGCCCAGCATGGCCCCGTACATCGCGATGAACATGCTCATCTCGGTGACCGGAGCCGTCTACGCCCAGGTGGGCCTGTTCTTCCTCGGCGTCCTGCCGTACGAGTCGGACAACTGGGGCGTGATGCTCAACCTGGCCGTGTTCCAGGCGGGCGCCATGATCCAGCCGAACGCGCTCGGCTACCTGCTGGCGCCGCTGCTGGCGATCCTGCTGCTCACGCTCGGCATCGTGCTCGTGGTCGACGCCATGGACGAGATCTTCAACCCCCGGCTGCGTGAGGAGTAGCAGTGGCGGAACAAGCGCCGGGAGTGCGCATCGGCGGCCTCACGGTCGTCTACAAGACGCCGGCGGGCGAGCTGCCCGCCGTGCGGGACGTCAGCCTGACCCTGGAGCCCGGCTCGATCACCGGCATCGTCGGCGAGTCCGGGTCCGGCAAGTCGACGCTGGCCCTGTCCCTGCTGAACGCGGTGCAGCCGCCCGGCCGGATCTCCGCCGGCTCGGTGGAGATCGACGGGCTCGGCGACGTGGCCGCCCTCAAGGGCGAGGAGCTCCGCAAGGCCAGGGGCCGCCACATCGGCTACGTCTTCCAGGCGGCGCAGAACTCCCTCAACCCGCTCAAGACGGTCGGCAAGCAGTTGCTCGACCTGGGCCGCTCGCACGGCGTGGAGGACCTGCGCGGCCTGGTGCGCGACGCCAAGGAGCTGCTGGGCCGGATGGGCCTGGACGGCGCCCGGGTGCTCGACTCGCACCAGCACGAGCTGTCGGGCGGCATGCGCCAGCGCGTCGGCATCATGCTGGCGCTGGTGCTCAACGCCCACCTGGTGGTGCTGGACGAGCCGACGACCGCGCTCGACATGATCACGCAGGCCAACATCCTCAAGATCGTCCGTGAGGTGCACGCCGAGCGCGGCCTGACCACGCTGGTGATCACGCACGACATCGGCGTGGTGGCCGAGGTCGCCGACCGGCTCGCCGTCATGTACGGCGGGCGGCTGGTCGAGCAGGGCCCCACCCGCGAGGTGCTGGGCAGGCCGAGCCACCCCTACACCAAGGGCCTGATCAACGCCATCCCCCGGCTGGTCGGCGACATCGACGAGGCGCGGGCGCTGCCCGGCCGCCCGCCGACGCTGGCCACCGTGCCCAAGCAGGGCTGCGTGTTCCGGGAGCGGTGCGCGCTGCGGATGGACGTCTGTGACACCGTCGACCCCGAGGCCGTCGCGCACGGCCCGAGGATCGTCGCCTGCCATGCGGTGACCGTGAAGGAGCACGCGTGATTACCGGGACCGGCATCGTCAAGACCTTCAAGCAGCGCGGCAACGTGCTCGCCGGGCGGGAGGTGCGGGCGCTGCGCGGCGTCGACTTCGCCATCCCCAAAGGAGGCGCCGCCTCGTTCATCGGCGAGTCCGGCTGCGGCAAGACCACGCTGGGCCGGATCATCGCCGGGCTGGAGTCCTACGACGAGGGCGAGGTGGTCATCGACGGCACGGCGATGTCCGGCCTGAAGCCCAAGCAGCGCCAGCCGCACTTCCGCAAGATCCAGATGATCCACCAGGACCCGTACTCGGCGCTGAACCCCACCCGCACCGTCCACCAGACGCTGTTCGCGCCGCTGAGCCTGCGCGCCAAGCAGACCGGCCGGTCGAAGGGGTGGATCGAGGAGCGGGCCGCCGAGGTGCTGTCGCTGGTCGGCCTCGACCCGGGCAGCGTGCTGGCCCGCTACCCGCACCAGTTGTCGGGCGGCATGCGCCAGCGGGTCGTCATCGCCCGCGCGCTGACCGTCGACCCGGAGATGCTCGTCGCCGACGAGGCCGTCTCCATGATCGACGTCTCGCTCCGGCTGGGCATCCTGGCGCTGCTGAAGGACCTGCGCGAGCGGCTCGGGGTGAGCGTCCTGTTCATCACCCACGACGTGGCCACCGCGCGTTACATCGGCGACGACGGCGAGCTGTACGTGATCTACCGGGGCCAGGTCGTCGAGCGCGGCGCCGTGGACACCGTGATCGCCGATCCCGTCCACCCGTACACGCAGTCGCTGCTGTCGGCGATCCCGGTGCTGCACGGCCTGGAGCGGCCGGGCGAGCAGCCGGTCGTCCCGCTGTCGTCGCTGGACGCGACCGGCGACGACACCGGCTGCCTGTTCGCGAGCCGGTGCCCGTTCCGCGGCGAGCGCTGCGGCGAGCGCCCGCTGCTGCAGGTCAGCGAGGGCTTCCCGCAGGAGCACGCCTGCTTCTACCCCGAGCGCCGCAGCGTCATCGCCCGCCCGCTGAGCGAGGTGTGACCGTGCCCTCCTCCCCTGACACGTCCCGGCCGCTGCCGGACGTGCGCGTGGTGGCGGACCCCGGCGACGCGGAGCTCGCCGCGGCCGGGGAGGTGGCGCGCGCGGCCCTGACGCTCGACGCCGGGGAGGCGCCCGCCCTGGTCCGCCGGCTGGCGGCCCCGCCCGCGGGCCGCCGCTGGACCGCGCTGCTGACCGACGGCGGCGTCGCGCTGGCCTCCGTGTCGGGCAGGGACCCGGGCGTCGGCCACATCGACCTGCTGGCCGTGCACCCGGACCGCCAGGGCGAGGGGCGCGGCCGGGCCCTGGCACGCGCGGCGGAGGACTGGCTGCGCGGGCAGGGCGCCCGGCGCGCCGTCTTCGCCGGCAACCCGCCCTGCTACGCCTGGCCCGGCATCGACGTGCGCTACACCGCCGCCGCCTGCCTGGCCGAGAGCCTCGGCTACGAGCAGTCCCGCGTCGCCTGGAACATGACCGCCGACCTGTCGGCCGACCTGTCCACCGGCGACGACGTGCGCCGCCTGGCCGGGCAGGGCGTGAGCGTGCACGCCACCGGCGACGGCCGCGAGCGGGTCGTGGCCTTCGCCCGCGAGCACTGGAACGAGAACTGGGCCTGGGAGGTGGCCAACGCCGCCGGCGTGCACCACGCCGAGCGAGACGGCCGCGTCCTCGGATTCGCCGCCTGGGGCGCCCGCCCGTCGTGGTTCGGCCCCATGGGCACCGCGCCGGAGGCGCGCGGCCTGGGCGTGGGCGGGGTGCTGCTGCGCCGCTGCCTGGCCGACCAGCGCGCCGCCGGTCAGCGGACCGCCCAGATCGGCTGGGTCGGTCCGCTGCGGTTCTACTCGCGCGCCGTCGGCGCCCGGGCCGAGAGGGTCTTCTGGCTGTACGGGCGCGAACTGGCGTGAGGTCACCCGTAGAGCAGTGGCCCGCCGGGGGGTGCGGGGTCGGGGCAGAGCTCACGCGGGTCCCGCCCCTCCTCAAGGCACCTGGTCAGCGAGTCGGAGCCCCACAGGTGGTCCATGAACAGCTCGGGCCCCCACCAGACCAGGTCGTCCGGGTAGAGCGTGCGGGCCACGTGCAGCATCGACAGCCCCGTCAGCACCGGCCGGAACGCCTCCCGGTCGTGCACGTGGAGCTGGACGCCGCGTACGGCGGTGCCCGCGTGCTTGTGGAAGGTCGGCGTGAACCAGGTGTCCCTGAACCGCACGCCGGGCAGGTCCAGCGCCGCCAGCGCGGGCTGGAAGCGCTCGTCCACGTACGGCGCGCCGACCAGCTCGAAGGGCCGGGTGGTGCCGCGCCCCTCGGAGAACCCGGTGCCCTCGAACAGCCCGGTGCCGGGGTAGACGAGGGCGGTGTCGGGGGTGGGCATGTTGACCGACGGCATCACCCAGGGCAGGCCCGTGTCGGCGTGGGACATCTCCCGCCGCCAGCCCTCCATCGTGACGACCCGCAGGTCCAGGTCGAAGCCGAACAACGTGGCCAGCTCCCCGGCGGTCCTGCCGTGCCGCACCGGCAGCGGGAAGCGGCCGACGAAGCTGGCGAAGGCCGGGTCGAGCAGCGGGCCCTCGGTGACGGTTCCGCCGAGCGGGTTCGGCCGGTCGAGGACGACGAACCGCAGGCCCAGCCTGCTGGCCGAGGCCATCAGGTCGTACATCGTCCAGACGTAGGTGTAGAAGCGGGCTCCGACGTCGGCGATGTCGAACACGAGCGTGTCCACGCCGGAGCGGGCGACGATCTCGTCCAGCGCCTCGCCGGACGCCTTGTGCGTGTCGAACAGCGGCAGGCCGGTCCGCAGGTCGACGGGGTCCTGCTCGCTCCCGTCCGCCTGGGCGGTGCCCCTGATGCCGTGCTCGGGGCCGAACAGCGCCGTCAGCGGCGTGCCGGCGGCCAGCAGGGCGTCGGCGGTGGGGGTCAGGTCGGGCAGAACCCCGGTGGGGTTGGTGATCAGGCCGAGGCGTGCTCCGGCCGCCAGCGAAGGATCCGCGGCCAGCCGTTCAGCTCCGGTGCGTACGTATGACATGAACCCATTGTCTGAAAGATATTTACAAGAGAGAAGTAAAGGGTGGAAATTAGCGTCATGATTGATCCGCTACCCGAGCTGTCCACCGAGCAGAGCGACCCCCGTTACAGCCAGATCGACCGGCTGCCGACGGCGCAGCTCGCCAGGCTGATGAACCAGGCCGACGCGGCCGTGCCCGCCGCCGTCGCGGTGGCCATCCCGGCCATCTCCGACGCCATCGACGCGATCTCCGCGCGGATGGCCAAGGGCGGCAGGCTCCTGTACGTGGGCGCGGGCACGTCCGGCAGGCTCGCCGTGCTCGACGCCTCCGAGTGCCCGCCGACCTTCGGCACCGACCCCGAGCTCGTGGTGGGGATCATCGCCGGAGGCCCCGACGCCCTGACCCGCTCCATCGAGGGCGCCGAGGACGACACCGCGGCGGGCGCCGCCGCGCTCGCCGAGCTGGAGGTGGGCGAGCTCGACTCCGTGGTGGGCGTGTCGGCCAGCGGGCGTGCCCCGTTCGTGCTCGGCGCGCTGGCCGAGGCCGCCCGCCGGGGCGCGCTCACCGCCGCCCTGTCGTGCAACGACGGCGCTCCGCTGTCGGCCGCCGCCGAGCACGCCATCGAGGTCGTCGTCGGCCCCGAGGTGGTGACCGGCTCGACCAGGCTCAAGGCGGGCACCGCGCAGAAGCTGGTGCTCAACATGATCTCGACCATCTCGATGGTGCGCCTCGGACGCACGTACGGGAACAAGATGATCGAGATGTCGGCCATGAACAGCAAGCTCGCCGGCCGGGCGGTGCGCATGGTGAGCGACATCACCGGCGCCGACCACGACGCGGCGGGCAAGGCGCTGGACGCGGCGGGCGGGCACGCGAAGATCGCCGTCGTCATGCTCAAGCACGGGCTGGACGCCGACGGCGCCCGCGCGCTGCTGGAGTCGCACGGCGAGCGCCTCAGCGACGCGCTGAGCTGACCGAAGCACCACACGGGCCATCACGTACGGGCCGTCACATACGGGCCGTCACATACGGGCCATCGCATACGGGCCATCGCATACGGGCCATCGCATACGGGCCATCGCATACGGGGAGGTATGAGGAGATGTCCGACCGGCTGGAGGCGATCCTCGCGGAGGGGGTGCCGGGCGTGTGCCCGGCCGCGGTCGCGCTCATCGCCGTGGACGGCGCGGTCGTGGCGTCCGCCGCCGCCGGGGAGCTCGTCCGCTACAGCGACGCGGACTTCACGCTCGCCGGCGACAGGCCGCCGGCCCGCCGTGACTCGATCTTCGACCTGGCGTCGATCAGCAAGCTGTTCACCACGGCGGCCATCCTGTCGCTGGCCGAGGACGGCCTGCTGGACCTCGACGAACCGGTGGCGACCTGGCTGCCGGGCCGCGACGCGCGGATCACCCTGCGCCGGCTGCTGACCCACACGGCGGGCCTGCAGCCGATCCGCCGCATCGACCTGGAGCTGCCCGACGCCAGCCCCGGCACCCGCATGGCGGCCATGATCGACACGCCCGTCACCGCGCCGGTGGGCGGCCCGTACCTGTACACGGACGTCGGCATGATCATGGCGGGCCGGGTCGCCGAGGTGGCCGGCGGCGCCCCGCTCGACGCGCTGGTGGCCGCCCGCGTCACCGGCGTCCTGGGCCTGGCCGACACCGGCTACCGGCCCGCCGAGCTCCACCGCGTCGCCGCCACCGAGTGGAAGCCGGAACGCCCGGGTCCCGGCTGCGTGCGCGGCGAGGTGCACGACGAGACCTCCTACGCGCTCGGCGGCGTCGCGGGCCACGCCGGCGTCTTCGGCACGGCCGACGACGTCCTGGCGCTCGGCGAGTCGCTCCGCCTCGGCGGCGCCGCCCCCGGCGGGCGGCCGCTGCTGCGGCGGGAGAGCGTGGCCGAGATGCTGCGCGACCAGGGCGCGGAAGGGGCGCCGTTCCGGCACGGCCTGGGCGTGCGCATCGGCGACCCGGGCATCGTCGGGCCGCTGGCGGGCGCGTTCGGGCACTCCGGGTTCACCGGCACCTCGCTGGTCGTCTCGCCGCCGCACGGGCTGACGGTGGTGCTGCTCACCAACGCCGTCCACCCGGTGCGCGGCCGGGACGGCCTGCGCGCCCTGCGCCACGCCGTGGCCGCCGAAGCCCTCCGCCTCGCCGGCTGACCCGCCCCGCCAGCTGACCCGCCCTGCTGTCCGCCCCCGTTGTCCGCCTCCGCTGCCCGGCCCGCCCGTCGCGGGCCGGACGTAGCCTGGGACGGACGGTGAAAGGAGGGGCGCCCATGCCCGTACAGCTCAACCACACCATCGTGGAGGCCCGCGACCGCGACGCCACCGCCCGCTTCCTGGTGGACGTCCTCGGACTGGAGCCGGCCGGCGAGTTCGGCCCGTTCCGCGTCGTCGAGCTCGCCAACGGCGTCTCCCTCGACGTCATCCAGGCGGACGGCGACGTGCACCCGCAGCACTACGCCTTCCTCGTGAGCGAGGCGGAGTTCGACGAGATCTGGGCCCGGATCAAGGACCGCGGCCTCACCTACTGGGCCGACCCGTACCACCGGCACGCGGGCCGCATCAACACCAACGACGGCGGCCGCGGCCTCTACTGGCTCGACCCGGACGGCCACAACCTGGAGATCATCACCGTCCCCTACGGAGGCTGACCGATCTGAGCCCCGGGCTCGGTGACGGCGGCCAGGTCGTCGGCGAGCAACCCGAGCAGCGTGTCCAGCCGGGTGTGGACGAAGAAGTGATCGCCGTCGACCACGTGCAGCCGGAAGTCCCCGGTCGTCTCCGCCCGCCAGGCGCCCACCTGCTCCGGGGACGCCTCGGGATCCGCCGACCCGGCGAAGGCGGTGATCGGGCAGTTCAGCGGCGCGTCCCCGACATACTCGTACGCGTCGCCCAGGGCGAAGTCCGCCCTGATCACCGGCAGGAACAGGGCGCGCAGCTCCGGGTCGGCCAGAATGGCCGCGGGCGTGCCGCCCATGCCGCTCACCCTGGCGGCGAACTCCGGCTCCGGCAGCCGCGAATCGCCCCGCCCGACGCGGGGCAGGCGCGGCCCCGGCGTCCCCGAGACGAACAACCGCTCAGGCTCCCCGTGGCCCCGGACCCGCAGCCTCCGGCAGAGCTCGAAGCCCAGCCGTGCGCCGAGGCTGTGCCCGAAGACGAGGTAGGGCCGGTCGACGGCGGCGCCGACCACCCGCGCCATCTCGTCCGGGTCCAGCACGGGCGGCTCGCCGATGCGCCGTCCGTGACCGGGCAGCTCCACGGCCTGGATGTCCAGGTCGAGGCGGGCGGCCAGGCTCGACCACGCCCGGAAGCCGGCCGCCGAGCCGCCGGCGTACGGCAGGCAGAACAGCCGGGCGGGCGCGTCGTCCCGGGCCGCGATGGGGACCAGCCACGGTGACCCCGGCATCTACGCGACCTCCGGCTCGTCCAGGGAGGCCGCCAGATCCCCCACCGTGGGGTTCCGGAACAAGGCCAGGGCGGAGAGCGTGATGCCCTCCTTGCGCAGCCGCGCCAGCAGGTCCACGCTGCGCAGCGAGTCGCCGCCGAGGTCGTAGAAGTCGTCGTCGAGACCCACGTGGTCCAGGCCGAGCACCTCCGCCCACACCGCGGCGATGAGCCGCTCGCGCGTGTTGCGCGGTTTCCGATAGGGCCGCAGGTTCGGCGTGTCGTCCCGCCGCGACCAGGGGAAGGGCAGGGCTCCGCGATCGGGCTTGCCGTTGGCGTCCAGCGGCAGCTCTGCGATGGAGACGAACGACGACGGCAGCATGTACGCGGGGCATCGCTCGGCGAGCCAGTCCCTGACGTCCTTGATCCGCACGTCCTGCCCGCCGGCCGGGACGAGATAGGCCACCAGGCGTTTGGCCCCGCTGGGGTCCTCCAGCGCGCTGACGACTGCCATGGCCACGGCCGGGTGCGCCGACAGGTGGGCCTCCACCTCTCCCGGCTCGACGCGATGACCGCGGATCTTCACCTGCCGGTCCACACGGCCGTGGAACTCGAACTCGCCGCCGGGCAGTTCGCGAGCCAGGTCGCCGGTCCGATACATCCGGCCGCCGCACGGGTCGGGCAGGAACTTCGCGGCGGTCAGGTCGTCGGCGTCGTGGTAGCTCCGGGCCACGCCCGAGCCGCCGATGTAGAGCTCCCCGATCTCCCCCTGCTCCCGCCTGCGTCCCTCGTCCATGACGTACATGCGCACGCCGCGCAGCGGGCGCCCGATCGGCACGGTCACCAGCGACCGGTCCGGATCGACCTCGTGCAAGGAGGCGAAGGTGGTGGTCTCGGTGGGGCCGTAGGCGGCGAAGAGCCGCACCGTGCCGCGGCCGGCGACGGCCCCGACGTGCCGCGGCGAGAGCACGTCGCCGCCGGTGATCAGCCGGCCGACCGAGTCCAGCGCGGCGGGATCGTGCTCGGCCAGGAGATGGAACAGCCCGCTGGTGAGGAACAGCCAGTCCGGTCGCACGGCCCGCAGCTCGCGTCCGAGGTCGTCGACCGAGTCCCACCCGTTCTGGAAGACGACCAGCTCGCCGCCCCGGCACAGGGTGTTCCACAGCTCGAACGTCGAGGCGTCGAAGGCCAGCGGCGCGAACAGGGCGACCTTGTCGCCGGGCCTGACGTGCAGCCGTTCGTCGTTGCGCACCAGCGAGACGACCTGCTGGTGCTCGACCAGGACGCCTTTCGGCCGGCCCGTCGAGCCGGAGGTGTACATGAGGTAAGCGACCTGCGCCCTGGTGACGCAGGGCAGCTCGCCGCCGGCCGTCCTCTCGCCGGGGGGCGGGATGACCAGCCGGCGGTCACCGGCGGGCCCGCCGCTGACGAGCGTCAGCGCTACCCCGGAGTCGTCGAGGATGAAGTCCTGCCTGGCCCGGGGGTAGCCGTGATCGAGCGGCACATAGGCGCAACCGGCCTTCAGGACGCCGAGGACGGCGGCCACGTAGGCGGCCGAGCGCTCGGCGGAGACCGCGACCCGCGCCCCCGGCGAGACCCCCCGATCGAGCACGCGCCGCGCCACCTCGTCCGCCCAGGCGTCCAGCTCGGCGTAGCTGACGCGGGTGCCGCCGGCGGTGACGGCCGTGGCGCCGGGCCGCAGGCGCCGCTGCTCGGCCACCAGATCATGGATGGTCATCGGAGTCCTCCCATGGGCACGGCTGCCTCCGACCGGACCTTCGGGTGAGCGATCACGGGCAGGCTGCCGAGGCCGTTGACGAAGTTCGAGTACAGGTGGCGGGGCTCGCCGGCCGGATCGAAACGGTCGAACCGCGTGACCATCTCGTCCAGGAGGGCGCCGAGCACCATCCGGGCGGCCCGTGCGCCCGTGCAGTAGTGGGTGCCCAGCCCGAAGGCGATGTGCGGGTTCCGGGCGCGATCGGGCTGGAATCGGTAGGGGTCGGCGAAGACGTTCTCGTCCCTGTTGGCCGAGGCGATCCAGAGGCAGACGGGGGCATCCGCCGGGATCGGCACACCATGGATCTCGACCGGCGCCGTCGTCCGGCGCATCAGGTGGTTGGTGGGCGTCGCCCACCTGCACACTTCCTCGACAGCGGTGGGGATCAGCGACCTGTCCTCCTGGACGGCGCGCCACGCCCGCGGGTTCTCCAGGAACGCCAGCATCATCTGGGCGGCCACGTGCGGGGTGGTCGAGTTCGTCCCCATGGCGAGCGTGTAGCAGTTCAGCAGGATCTCGTCGGTCGTCAGCTTCCGCCCGCCGAAGTCGAGCGTGGACAGCACCGTGATCAGATCGTCGGCCGGTCGCCGCCGCCGCTGCTCGATGATCTCCTCGAAGACGAGGAAGAGCTGGTGATGGGCGGCGCGCAGGGTCTCGGCGGGGCTTCCGGTGGCGAAGGCGGGGTCCTCGGGCGCCAGACCGGTCATGGTCCAGCGGGCCACGTCCGGCCAGTACTCGCGGGGGATGCCCAGCGCCCTGCCCGCCGCCGCCATCGGCAGCACCGACATCAGCTCGGCGAAGTCGTGGGGGCCGCCTTCCAGGCACGGGGTGAGCAGTGCCCGCACGTTGGCGTCGATGGCCTCCACGTGCGCCCGGGTCGTGTGCCGGGACATCAGCTTGGCGATCGGCGACTTGAGATAGGTGTGCTCGGGCGGGTCGGTCAGGAGGATCGTCTGGCCGCCCGCGGCGTCGCCCTCGATCACCGACAGCAGCGTGCCGGACTCGGAGCTGAACCGGCGGGTGTTCTTGAGCACGGCCACGACGTCGTCGTACCTGGTCAGCGACCAGAAGGGGATGCCGGTGGGGGTTTCCTGCCGATGTACTGGCGCCTCCCGGCGCAGTGCCGCCCAGGCGGAGTGCTGCGTCCCCGAGCGGTAGCGTTCGGGATCATAGAGGTCGACCGCCTCCAGAGGAGGCAGCGGCGCCTCCGGCGGCCCGTCCATACGCATGGTGGGCTACTGTTCCTTTCTCGTCGCCGTGCCTGCGGCGACGCCGAGGTCTTCGGCGATCGCGTGAATGACGCGCTCGCGCTCGGCATGGATGAAGAAGTGGTCGCCGGAGAACATCCGCAGCCGGAAATCTCGCGAGGTCAGGCTCCGCCACTGCGCGAGATCGCCCTGCCAGACGTCGTCGGTGGTTCCGCCGAAGACGGAGATCGGGCAGCCGAGCGGCTCGCCGGGCCGGTGGCGGTAGTTCTCACAGACGCTGAAGTCGGACCTGAGAGTGGGCGCCACCAGGGCGGCCAGCGCCGGCTCCCGCAGCACCTCGGCGGGGAAGCCGTTCAGCGCCCGTACGGCGGCGAGGAACTGCTCCCCGGGGAGCCGGCTGATGTGCGGGTTGCGATAGGGCAGGTGCGGCGCGCCGTGTCCGGACACGAAGAGCCGCACGGGCAGGGCCGCGCCCGCCTCGGCCAGGCGCCGGGTGGCCTCGTACGCGATGAGGGCGCCCATGCTGTGGCCGAGGAAGGCGAACGGCACCTCCGGCTCCTGCCGCAGCTCGGGCAGGAGCGCGTCGAGCAGCGGCTCCAGCCTCTCGTGCCGGGGCTCCTTGATCCGCTCCTCCCGGCCGGGCAGTTGCACCGAGACGACCCGCACCGCGGGCGCGAGCAACTGCGCCCAGCCGGAGTACGCCGAGGCCCCGGCGCCGGCGTGGGGAAAGCACACCAGACGCAGCCGGCCGGACGAGGCGGCCGGCTCGCGGAGCCAGCCCCGCGTGCTGACGCTCATCGGCTATCGTCTGCACCGGCCGCACGCATGCGTTCGCGCAGGCTCTTCGGCCGCATATCAGTCCAGACCTCGTCGATGTGCGCGAGGCACGCCGCTTTCGCCCCGCTGAACCCGGTGCGCTGCCAGCCGGCGGGCGGCTCGTCGCACGCAGGCCAAATCGAGTGGCGCTCCTCGTCATTGATCACAACCGCGTAGTCGATCTCGTCCGGCATGCCGGTCCCTTCTCTCTCTTCTCCGTGCCGGTAAGGCCGGTCACTCTGTCGGTACGGCGGGCGCGTCGCCTTCGAGCTCCCGCAGGAGCGCGGCGACCGTTTCCGGCTCCATCCCGGCCACGGCCGCCTCCAGCAGGCCGCCCAGGTGGTCGGCCAGCCCCGCCACGGTGGGCGCCCGGAAGAACTCCGCTCCGGAGACCTCGACCGGGAAGTGGTCGCCGACCCTGGCCACCAGGCGGATCGCCATCAGCGAGTCGCCGCCGAGCTCCAGGAAGTCGTCATCCGCCCCGACTCCCGCGATCCCGAGCACGTCCTCGAACAGCCCGGCCAGGCGGGCCTGAAGGCCGGGGGCCGGCGCGCGGTAGGGAGCCGACAGGCCGGGGCGCGGATGCCGGTGCCGCGACGGCGTCCTTCCGTCCGTGACTCCCCGGCCGTGCTCTTCACCCTGCTCGTCACCCTGCTCGCCGCCGGGCTGCGGGCCGGTGTCACGCAGTGTGTAGCGGCGGCGGTTGAACGGGTAGGCGGGCATCCTGACGCGGCGCCGGTCACGCCCCGCCCGCATCCCGTCCCAGTCGAGCTCCGCGCCCGCGACCCAGAGCTCGGCCGCGGTACGGGCGAGCTGTTCCTGCCTCGGCGAGATGCCGGCGCGGCCGGGGAGGCTCGCCAGCGGCCGGGGCCCGGCGGCGGGATCGGTGAGCAGGTCGCGGGCGAGCGTGGTCAGGCTCCGCCCCGGCCCCACTTCGAGGACGATGTCCACGCCCGCGTCCACCAGCCGCTGGAATCCGCCGGCGAAGCGCACCGGATGCCGGAGCTGGCCTGCCCAGTAGCCGGGATCGGTGACCTGCTCATCGGTGATCCAGTCGCCGGTGACGTTCGAGACGAAGGGGAGATCCGGCCGGCGCAGCCCGTACTCGGCCGCCACCGCGCGGAACCGCGCCGCGGCCTCGTCCATGGCGGCCGTGTGAAAGGCATGCTCCGTGCGGAGCGGACGTCCGGTGAGGCCCTCCGCCGCCAGCGGGCCGGCCATGCGGGCGACCGCCTCGGCCGGGCCGGCCACGACCGTGGAGCGGGGAGAGTTGACCGCGGCGATCGTCACGCCGGGCTGCAGCAGCGGCTCGACCCGCTCCGCGGCGGCGAGCACCGCCAGCATGGCGCCGCCCGGTGCCGCGCTCATCAGCTCGCCGCGCCGCGTGACCAGCATGGCGGCGCCGCGCAGGGTGAGCGCTCCGGAGATGGTGGCCGCGGTCAGCTCGCCCAGCGAGTGGCCGAGCAGGCAGGTGGGCCGTATCCCCCAGGAGAGCCAGGTCCGCGCCAGCGCGTACTGGAAGGCGAACAGGGCGGGTTGCGCCAGGTCGGTGCTGATCGGGGAGGCTCCCCCGCCGAGGAGGCCGTCACCGGTAAGGAAGCCGGAGACGCGCTCGGCGGTCGCCGGAGGCAGTGCCTCCAGGCAGTCGGCCAGATGCCGGGCGAAGGTCGGCTCGCCCGCCGAGAGGTCGCGGGCCATGCCGCGGAACTCGGTCCCCTGACCGGGGAAGGTGAACGCGATTCTGGGCGGCTCATGTCCCCGCCGCCCACTCACGATCATGCCGGCGTCCATCTCGGCCAGCGCCCGCTCCGCCTGCGCGGAGTGCTCGGCGACGACCGCGATCCTGTGGTCGAGCTCGCGCCGGCCGGTCTGCATGGTGTAGGCGGCCGACCCGAAGGGCAGGTCCGGGCTGCGGGACAGGCGCTGCTGCACGGTGCCGCCGTACCTGAGGAGGGTGCCCTCGTCACGCGCCGAGATCGGCAGGATGTGCCAGGTGCCGGATTCGTCCGCCGGCGCGGCCGGCTCGGCGAACTCGGCGAGCACGGCGTGCGCGTTGGTGCCCCCGACGCCGAAGGAACTGACCCCGGCCCGGCGCGGGGACGGCGCCGCGGGCCAGGCGCGCGCCCGCGACGGCACCTCGAACGGCCCGTCCACCAGATGTGATCGGGGGTTGGGCCGGGTGAAGTGCGGGGTCGGAGGCACGATGCCGTTCTCGAGCACCAGGACGGCCTTGATGAAGCCGGCCATGCCCGCCGCGGCGTCCAGGTGACCGATGTTCGGCTTGACCGCACCGAGCACCAGCGGGTCCGCGCGGTCGCCGAAGACGTGCGCCAGGGCCTCCAGTTCCACCGCGTCGCCGAGGTGGGTGCCCGTTCCGTGCGTTTCGAGGTAGCCGATCGAGGCGGGCTCGGCTCCCGCGACCGCCAGCGCCTCCAGGACGACCTCTCGTTGGCCGCGCACGCCCGGCGCGGTGAAGCCGACCTTCCGCGCGCCGTCGTTGTTGACGGCCGAACCGAGGACCACGGCCCGGATGGGGTCGCCGTCGGCCAGCGCCCGCTCCAGCGGCTTGAGGAGCACCGCCGCGCAGCCGTTGCCGCCGACCGTCCCCTGCGCGTCCGCGTCGAAGGCCCGGCAGTGCCCGTCGGGTGACGCGATCGCGCCGGGCTGGTAGAGGTAGCCGACGTGCTCGGGATAGAGGATGCTCGCCGCACCGGCGACCGCCATCTCGCATTCGCCGTTCAGGAGGCTCTGGCAGGCGTAGTGCAGGGCGACCAGGCCGGTCGAGCAGGCGGTCTGGACGGTGACGCACGGGCCGGTGAGGTGGAGTCTGTAGGCCGCCCGCGTGGTGAGGAAGTCCGGCTCGGTGCCGACGCGGATCTGGGTCTCGTCCAGCTCCAGCGCCTCGGCGTACTGGAGCGCGAAGCGCTTGTAGGACGACTGGGTGCAGCCGGCGAACACGCCGACCGGCCCCCGCAGGCGCGTGGGGGCGTAGCCGGCGTCCTGCAGCGCCTCTTCCACGCACTCCAGGAAGAGCCGCTGCTGCGGGTCGGTGACCTGCGCCTCGCGCGGCGACATGCCGAAGTACTCGGCGTCGAAGAGGTCGACGCCCTCGACGACGCCGCGCGCGGGCACGTAACGCTCGTGCGCGCGCAGCCGCTCCGGCACGCCCGCCTCCGCCAGTTCCTCAGGGGTCAGCCTGCGGATCGATTCCACGCCCGCGACGAGGTTCGCCCAGTACTGGTCCACGTTCGCGGCGCCGGGAAAGCGCCCGGCCATCCCGATCACGGCGATGTGGTCGCTGGTCATCGGCTCGCTCCCCTGCGCGCTCTGCGGGCTCGCGCCTCAAGCCGGCGCGTTCCCGCCTCGACGGTCTCCTCCTCGACGGTCTCCTCCTCGGCGGTCTCCTCCTCGGCGGGCGTGGCCAGGAACTCCGCCTGGGCGGCGACGGTCGGGCTGGCGAAGATCTCCACCAGGTCGACCGGGGTGCCGAACTCCGCCTCCAGGCCCCTGGCCAGCCGGGTCACGAGCAGTGAGTTCCCGCCGACCTCGAAGAAGTTGTCGTTCATGCCCACGTCCGCGACGCCGATGACCTCGGCCCATACGGCGGCCACCCGGCGGGCCACCGGATCTTGTGGCAGCCGCACCTCCGCCGGCCGGATCTCGGGCAGGGCCCGCCTGTCGATCTTGCCGTTCGCCGTGAGCGGCATGGCCGCCAGTATCGACAGGTGGCCGGGGACCATGTAGTCGGGCAGGCGCTCCCGCAGCCAGCGCCGCGCACCGCCGAGGTCGGCCGTCGTCAGGTCGCCGACGAGATAGGCGGCGAGTCCGCCACCTATCTCCGGCCTGGTGACGACGACGGCGTCACGCACCCGCGGATGATCGCGCAGCGTCGCCTCGATCTCGCCCAGCTCGACCCGGTAGCCGCGGACCTTGACCTGGTTGTCCATGCGGGCCAGGAAGTCGAGGTTGCCGTCGGGCAGCTGCCGCACCAGGTCCCCGCTCCGGTAGAGCACCGAGCCCGGCGGCCCGAACGGGTCGGGCACCCAGCGCTCCGCGGTGAGCCCGGCGTTGCGGAAGTAGCCCCGCCCCACTCCCGCGCCGCCGATGTAGAGCTCACCCGCCACGCCCACCGGCTGCGGTCGCATCTCGGCGTCCAGGACGTGGGTCCGGATGTTGTCGATCGGCGGGCCGATCGGGGGCGCCTCACGGCGGTCCGGGCCCGGTTCGGCGGAGGCGGCGGTCATGACGATCGTCGTCTCCGTGGGCCCGTAGTGGTTGGTCAGCCGCCACGGCCGCTCGCGGGCCGGCCAGTGCAGCCGGTCCCCGCCGGAGAAGACCACGCGCAGGTCGCAGTCCGCGGGCCAGTCCTGCTCGGCCATGAGCTGGGCCAGGGCGGTCGGCAGGAAGGCGCGGGTGATGCGGTGGCGGACGAAGAAGCCGATCAGAGCATCCGGATTGGCCCGGGTGGCGTCGTCCACCACGTGCAGGCTCGCGCCCTCCGTCAGGTGGGGCCAGATCTCCCAGGCCAGCCCGTCGAAGGAGACGCTGGCCAGCAGCGTGACCCTGTCCCGCCGGTCATGCCCGAAGTGGCGGTGCTGCCACTGGCACAGGTTCCGCAGACCGCCATGCGTGATCATCGCGCCCTTGGGCGTGCCCGTGGAGCCCGAGGTGTAGACGACGTAGGCGAGGTTGCCGGGGGCGGTCCGCGCCGGCGGCGCCTCGTCCGGGCCCCGCGACCAGTCCTCCCCGTCCATCAGCAGGGGCCGTCCCGTCCCGGCGGGCAGCGACGCCGCCAGGCCGGAGCTGGTGATCACGACCGGGCTGCCGGCCTCGGCCAGCATGTGACCGATGCGCTGCGCGGGGTAGGCCGGGTCGACGGGCAGGTACGCCGCGCCGGCCTTGAGCACGCCCAGCAGGGCCACGATCAACGCCGGGCTCCTGGGCAGGTAGACCGGGACGGGACGGTCGCTCGCGACTCCCAGGGCGCGCAGCCGGCCGGCCAGCCGATCGGCCCGGCGGTCCAGCTCGCCGTAGGTGAGTTCTTCCTGATCGGAGCGCACCGCGAGCGCGTCCGGCCGGGCGGCCGCCTGCTCGGCCACGAGCTCGTGCACGCAGCGCTCGTCCACCTCCACCACCGGACCGGCGCCCAGCCGCACGGCCCGCTCGACGTCCTGGGCGGCCAGCATGGGCAGCGCGCTGACCGGCCGGTCCGCGCCGGCGGCGACGGCCTCCAGCATGCGCGCGTACCAGCGCGCGAACGCCTGCGCCGTTTCGCGGTCGAAGAGGGCGGAGTCGTACTCGATGCCGCCCTCCAGTCCCCCTCCGACCTCGGCGAGGTTGAACCCGAGGTCGAACTTCGAGGCCCCGGACTCCACCGGAACCAGGTCCCCCGCCTCCTCGCCGATGAACAGCTCCTCCCTGGGCACGTTCTGCAACGCGAACATCACCTGGAAGATCGGGTTGTGGGACAGCTCCCGCTGTGGCGCCAGCCGTTCCACCAGCAGGTCGAACGGGACGTCCTGGTGCTCGTACGCCTTCAGCGCGCTGTCGCGCACACGATCGAGCAGCTCGGCGAACGAGGGGTCGCCGGACACGTCGGTCCTGATCGCCAGCGTGCCGGCGAAGAAGCCGACCAGCCGCTCCAGCTCGGCTTCCTGCCGCCCGGCCACACCGGTGCCGACCACCACATCGTGCTGGCCGCTGATCCGGGCGAGCAGCGCGTTGCAGGCGGCGAGCAGCACCATGAAGAGCGTCGCCCCTCTGGAGCGGCCGAGTTCGGTGAGCCGGGCGGTGACCTCGGGTGAGATCACGAACTCGACCTGGCCGCCGCGGAAGGACTGCACGGCCGGGCGGGGGCGGTCGAGCGGCAGCGCGAGGAGGGCGGGCGCGCCGGCGAGGTGCTTCTCCCAGTGGGCGAGGCTCCGCTCGAATCGCTCGCCCGTCAGGCGCTCCCGCTGCCAGAGCACGTAGTCGGAGTAGCCGACGGGAAGGGGGGCGAGGGCGGGGTCTCCGCAGGCGCTGTAGGCGCGGTAGGCCTCGCTCAGCTCGCGCAGGAGGATGGACACCGACCAGCCGTCCGCCGCGATGTGATGGGTGACCAGAGCGAACGACCAGCCGCCGGGGGCGCGGGTGAGCACGCCCCGCAGCAAGGGCGCGGCGGTAAGGTCGAACGGGCGCAGCACCTGCTCGGCGAAGCCGTCCTCGGACACGACGAGGACGTCCCGGTCTCCTTCGGGCGGGTGCACGATCTGAACCGGCTCGCCGTCCGCGTCGCCGAAGGAGGTGCGGAGCGTCTCGTGCCGCTCGACGAGCAGCCGCAGCGCGCGCCTGAGCGCCTCGACGTCCACGTCGCCGGTGATGCGGACGGTGGCGTACATGAGGTAGGCCGGCCCGCCGACGCCGAGCCGTTCGAGGAACCACAGCCGCCGCTGCGCGTGGGACACCGGGATCGGGGTGGAACGATCCGCCAGTCCGGGCGCCGGCCCGACGCCGCCGGGCCGTCCGGGCCGCGCCTCGACGGCGGCCGCCAGCGCCGTCACCGTCGGCGCCGCGAAGAACTCGTGCAGCGAGATGTCGGTGCCGAAGGCCCGGCGCACGCGCGAGAGCAGCTGGGTGGCGAGCAGTGAGTGCCCTCCGAGGAGGAAGAAGTCGTCCTCGGCGCCCACTCTGCCGGCTCCCAGCAGCGTGCCCATCAGCGAGGCGATCGTGCGCTCGGCGGGCGTGCGGGGGGCCACGTAACGGCGCACCCCCGTGGGGGTGGACGTGGCGGACGCGGCCAGCTCGGCCCGGTCGAGCTTGCCGTTGGACGTGCGCGGGAGCTCGGAGAGGAACGTCACGCCGGCCGGCACCATGTATTCGGGCAGCCGGTCGCGCAGCCGGTCGCGCAGCGAGACGGCCGCTCTGCGCTGGTGCTCGCGCAGCGCGGGCTGGTTGGTGAGCGGGCCGGACTCCCCCGAGTCCACGGCCGCCACGCAGGACAGGCGGCCCGCGCCGACGACGGCGTGGTAGCGCCCCGGATGCCGCGCCGAAGGGAGGCACACGACGGCACGGCCGGGGAGAGCGGCGGCCAGCTCCCACGGCGCGGGGCCGGGCTCCGCCTCCTCTCCCGGGCTCACCGCGCCGACCAGCGCCGTGAGCCCGGGGTGGGGGATGTCGGCGAGCAGCACGGGATCGGCGGTGCCGGGCAGCTCGGGCATGCCGTTCCGCCAGGGGATCCGCTTCAGCGCGCCGATCGAGGTGACGTCGCCGGTGGCGGGACGGAGCGTGACGTCGTAGCGGAACAGGTTCATCTCGGTACTGCGGCTGCCCGGTTTGAGCCGGATGTCGGCCACCAGGCCGTAGGCGGCCGCGAAGCGGACGAAGAAGTCCGGATGGACGACCAGTTCGTCCTCGCGGGCCGCGTGCAGGGCGGCCGGCCCGGGCAGGGAGTGGTGGAAGGCGTCCAGGAGCGGCAGGCTGCGCACGTCGCCGATGAAGATCGCGGGCGCGAATCCCCGGCATCGATCGAGCACCCGCGTGAGGTAGCCGGCGTCGGGGAAGTACTGGATGACGGAGTTGAGCACGACGACGTCGAAGCGTTCACCGGCTTCCACGTCCGCCGCCTCGCCGACGCGGAACTCCGCGGCGGGATCGGCGGCGTGCGCGGTGCTCAGCCGGGCGACGGCGGTCTCGGAGACGTCGGTGCCCACGTAGCGGTCGAGCGAGCCGGCGAGCCCCCGGTAGAGCAGGCCGGTGCCGCACCCGATCTCGAGGACTCTCCGGGGCTCCAGCACCTTGATGGCGGAGACGGCTCCGCTCACCCATTCGGCCATGTCGTCGTCGGAGTAACGCTCGCCGGTGTAGCTGCTGAGCCAGCCCGAGTAGTCGGGCCCGTCACCGGCGAACGTGCCGTACGCGTCGTCCCAGACCGCTCCCCAGCGGCTGACGATGTCCGCGCCCTCCCCCGCCCCGGTCTCTGCCGGGGCGTCGCCGCCCACCACGTAGGCCAGCAGGGACTGCCCGTCCGCCGACACGACGACCGCCGCGTCCTCGACCCCGGGCTCCTGCCTGAGCGCCGCCTCGACCTCACCCAGCTCGACCCGGAAGCCCCTGACCTTGACCTGGTCGTCGACGCGCTCCAGGTATTCGAAGTCCCCTCCCGGCAGCAGCCGGACGAGGTCGCCGGTGCGGTAGAGGACCGATCCGGGCGGCCCCAGCGGGTCGGGCACGAACCGTTCGGCCGTCATGCCCGGTGAGCCCAGGTAGCCGCGTGCCACTCCCACGCCGCCGATGTACAGCTCACCCGGCACCCCCACCGGGCGCGGCAGCATGGCGGGCGAGAGCACGAGCAGGCGTGTTCCGGCGACGGGGACGCCGATCAGCGGCGGCCCCTGCTGGATCGGCCAGCGGCTGGACCAGATCGTGGTCTCGGTCGGGCCGTACACGTTCAGCGCGCGTTCCGCCGTGGACGTCAGACGTTCCGCGACGTCCTCCGGCAGCCGCTCGCCGCCGGCCAGGGCGGCGCGGAGCCGCGGCAGGTCCTGCCCGGCGAGCATGCGCCAGGTCGCCGGCGTCGCCTGCATGACGTTCGCCCGCGCGGACGCGATCCGGCGCGCCAGCGCCTCCGGGTCGGTGCACTCCTCGCCGGTGGCCAGGATGACCGTGCCGCCGGAGGTCAGCGGCACGAACAGCTCCAGTGCCGCGATGTCGAAGGAGGCCGTGGTGACGGCGAGCAGCCGCAGGTCCGGGCCGGCGGCCAGCTCCCGCCGGAAGTCGGCGATCAGGTTGCTCAAGGCCCGATGGGGGATCATCACCCCTTTGGGCCGGCCGGTGGAGCCGGAGGTGTAGATGACGTACGCGAGGTTCTCCGGATCGACGGGGGGCGCGGGCGGCGGCTCGGCGGCGGGCGGGACGGGCCGGTCGACCAGCAGCGCGGGCATGCCCTCGGGCAGCGTCCCCGCCAGGCCGGAATCGGTGATCACGAGGGGGGTGCCGCTGTGGCGCAGCATGTGGGCGACGCGCTCGGCCGGATACGCGGGGTCGACGGGGAGGTAGGGCAGGCCCGCCTTCAGCACTCCCATGAGCGCGGGCACCAGCCGCGCCCCCCGGCCGAGCAGAACCGCGACGGGCGTGTCGGCCGGGATCCCGGCCGACCGCAACCGCGCGGCCAGGTCGTCCGCCTCGCGATCGACCTCGGCGTAGGTCAGCGTGAGGTCGCCGCACACCACGGCGGGAGCGTCCGGCGTGGCGGCGGCCCAGCGGGCGAACGACTCCGGCACGGCCGGGCCCTCCTCGCCGGGCGCTCCGTCGGCCGCGGCGAGGATCTCCCGCGTCTCCCCGGGCGTGGCCAGTTCGAGGGCGTCGAGGCGCGTTCCGGGGGCACCGGCGAAGATCTCGCACAACCGGCGGTAGTGCCCCGCCATCCGGCGCACGGTGGCCTCGTCGAAGAGCGCGGTGTCGTACTCCAGGACGGCTCTCGGGCCCGCCTCGTCCTCGACGATGTGCAGGGCCAGGTCGAACTTGGAGGTGGCGTTGTGCACCTCGCGCGGCGAGACCCGGACGCCGGGCAGACGCAGCGGCTCCACCTCGGCGTTCTGCACGCTGAACAGCACCTGGACGAGCGGGTTGTGCGACAGCACCCGGGCCGGGGCCAGCCGCGCGACCAGGAGCTCGAAGGGGAGGTCCTGGTGACCGAGCGCGTCCAGGCTGTGGTCGCGCACCTCGGCCAGCAGGTCGGCGAAGGAGGAGAGGCCGGCGAACGTGGTGCGCATGGCCAGCGTGTTGGCCAGGAATCCGACGGTCCCTGCCAGTTCGGGGCGGGACCGGCCGGCGACGGGCACGCCGACGACGACGTCCTGCTGCCCGGTGTACTCCCGCAGCAGCACCTTGAACGACGCCAGCAGCACCATGAACGGCGTCGCCCCGTGCGCGGCCCCCAGCTCCCGCAACGGTTCCATCAGGGAGTCCAGCGAGACCTCCACCTGGTCCCCGCGGAAGGACTGCGTCACGGGACGCGGCCGGTCCAGAGGCAGGGCCAGCATCTCCGGAGCGGCGTCAAGACGCCGTGTCCAGTAATCCAGCTCCGCGTCGAGCGCGGGGCCGCTGAGCCATTCGCGTTGCCCGTCCGCGTATTCCGCGTACGTCATCGCCGGCGCGGGAAGCGCCGGATCACGGCCGGCGCTCGCCGCCGCGTAAAGCTCGCCCAGTTCACGCCGCACGATTCCGACCGACCAGCCGTCGACCGCGATGTGATGCAGGGTCAGGCAGAAGAGCCAACCGTCGGCGGCCTTGGCGAGCAGCGCGCGGATCGGCAGGTCCGTTCGCAGGTCGATGGGCCGCCGGAGCCAGCCGTCGAGCGCCGCTTCGGCGTCCCCTCCGGCGATCGACAGTTCGGGCTCGGCCTGCCCCGCCGGCACGATGACCTGCCGGGGCTCGCCGTCGGCGGTCGAGAACCGGGTCCGGAGCGCCTCGTGGCGCTCCACCAGCAGGCGCAGGGCGCTCTCCAGCGCGGGCACGTCGAGCTCCGGGCCGAGCCACGCGCATTCATGAATGTGGTAAGCGGTGTTACCGGGCGTGAGCTGATCCAGGAACCAGAGGCGACGTTGCGCATGGGAAACGGGACGAGTCATCGTCAACCTTTCCGCAGGACGGGTCGATATCGAAAATAGAGTCAGGTGGTTAGCCCGCGGTTATTCACCGGTTATGGCTTCACATTCGCCGATATTCACGGCTGAAAAAGCCGGCGACGAACGCCAGGGAGACCCCGAGGCCAGCGACCACGATGACCAGCGGAGCCCCCACCGCCTCCACGGCCCTTCCCGCGATCACGGTGGAGAGGGGGAAGGCCAGTCCCGCGCAGGTGACCAGCAGGCTCATGACGCGCCCCAGCAGTTCCCCGGGAATCTGGCTCTGCAGCATGGTCATGTAGAAGACGTTGAGCACGGACTGCAACACGGCCGCCATGAGCATCGCGGCGGATGCGACCACCAGCGACTCGCCCAGGGGCACACACATGATCGCCGCGCCCTGTCCCACGCCGAGGAACAACGCGACGAGCGCGCGCCGGCGACTGCGCAGCAGCAGTACTCCGCAGAGCGCGCCCAGGAGCGAACCCACGCCGAACGCGGCCATGATGGTGCCGAACGTCCCGGGGCCGCCGCCGAGCCCGCTGATCGCGAAGGAAGGCAGCGCCACGTCGGTCATCCCCGCGTAGGCGAGGTTGACCACCACAGTGACCAGGAGCGACATCCTGAGCAGCGGGTTGGCCACGACGTGCCGCCCCACCTCGGCCCAGCCCGGCGTGACCGCCGGGGGAGCCTCCGGCCCGGCCTCCCCGGCCTCCCGGGCCGGCGCGGGCGTCACCCGGCGGACGGGGACGAAGAGCAGCGTCACGGTGGACACCACGAAGGTGACGGCGTTGACGAGCAGGCTCACCCAGCTCTTCAGGCCCGTGACCACCGGGCCGCCCGCCGCCGGACCGGCGATCATCGCGATGGACTGCATGGTGGAAGCCAGCGAATTGCTCGGCCCGAGCAGCTCCTTCTGCACGATGGCCGGCAGCACCGCGAACGAGGCCGGGGTGAACATCCCCTCGAACAGGCCGAACAGGGCCACCGATCCGGCCACCAGCCACAACGGCGGCTGGCCCGCGAACACCAGCAGCGCGAAGCCGAGCAGCACCACGACCCGCGCCCCGTCGGCGATCAGCATGATCACGCGTGCCCCGTGACGATCGGCCAGCGTGCCGCCGATCGGGAAGGCCACCAGCCTGGCGATGCCGAACGCCGCCAGGACCAGGCCCAGCTCGTCGGCTCCCCACCCGGAGCCGAACACGATGAAGGGCAGGGCCACCAGGTAGATGCCGTCGCCGAGCTGGGAGATGAGCTGACCGGCGAAGTACAGCGTGAACGCCCGGCTCCGGAACGGCGCGAGCAGGCCCGTGCGGGCCTCGGCGACTTCGGTCATGACCTCACACCGGCCTCTCCGGTCGGGTTCACCAGGGCTCGCAGCTCGGCCAGCGGGGTGTCCTCCCGCGCGACCACGGCTCGGATCACCCGCTCGTAGGCGGCGAGCAGCCCGCGCATCGCCGCGGCGCCGAAGAGCCTGGTGTAGAAGCTGATCTCGACGTGCAGGCCGCCGACGGGCCAGAAAAGAACCCGGATCGGGTGCTCGGTCTGCGTGACGCCCACGCCCGGGTTCCACGACTCCATGCGGCGTCCCGCGGCGGCGTCCATGGGGAAGTTCTCGTAAACGAGGTAGCTGTCGAAGAGCGGCGTGCGCCAGGGCAGGCCGGCCCACTCGCGGATCTGCGCCAGTGAGGCGAACTGGTGCTCGCGCATGTCCGCCTGCCCGGATTGCAGCCGGCGCAGCCAGGACGTCACCGCCTCCCCCGGGTCCGCCGCCACCACCACGGGCAGCAGGTTGTTGAACGGGCCGACCATGCCGGCCATCTCGCTCAGGTGCTCCGGCCTGCCCGCCGAGACGGTGCCGAACGTCACCGTCTCGCGTCCGGTCAGGCCGGACAGCACGAGGGCCCAGGCACCCTGGAGCAGAGTGAACTGGGTGACTCCGCGCTCCCGCGCCACCCGGGCGAGCCCGGCCACCACCTCGGGCGGCATCTCCAGGCCGACCCGGTCGTAGTGTGTCCCGGTCCCGGCCCAGTTCGGGGCGCCCAGCGCCTCCACCAGCGGAGTACGGCCGGCGAAGCGCTTCATCGTCTCGCTCCAGTAGGCGGCGTCGGCCGTCTCGTCACGCTCGGACAACCATGAGATGTGCTCGCCGAACGCCGGCGGCGAAGGCAGCCGCGGTGCCGTGCCCTCCCGGCAGGCGTCGTAGGCGGCGAAGAACTCGCGCTGCATGTTCTGGAAGCTCCAGCCGTCCTGCAGCATGTAGCTGAAGCGCATGATGGCCCGGTAGCGGCCGGGGCCGAGCTTGAACAGTCTGATCCGCCACTGCGGCGCCTGATCCAGCCGGAGCAGGCGGCGGCGCTCCTCGCCCAGGGCGGCGGCCAGCCGCTCGTCCTGCTCCGTCTCCGGCAGTCCGGAGAGGTCGCTCCTGTCGATCGGCGGAGTGGAGATCGCGTGCACGGCCTGCACGGGACGCAGCAGTCCCTTCCAGTGGAACGAGGTCCGCAGGACGGGATGGCGCTCCATGACGTGCTGCCAGGCGGCGGCGAACGCGCCCTCGTCGAAACCGGCGTCGTCGATGGACAGCTCCACCGTCGCCGTGTGCAGGCCGGGCTCCGCCGCCTCCAGGGCCGCGGAGAGCATCTCGTGCTGGATCGGCGCCAGCGGGTAGACGTCGATCACGCCGTCGGCCGGCCGCCAGGGCTTGGCGTCGGGCAGGCGTCCCCGGCCGCTCGGGCCCGCCGGCCGGGTGCGCGGCGGATCCGCCTGCGACGCCGCCGCCTCGGCCATGCCCTGGATCGTCGGGTGCCGGAAGACGGCCTGGGCGGTGATGGTGACGCCCGCCTGGCGTGCCTTGTTGACCAGCTGCAGGGCGAGGATGGACTCACCGCCCAGGGCGAAGAAGTCGTCGTTCCTGCCCACCCTGGGCACGCCGAGAAGCCCGGCGGCGAGCTTCGCCAGCAGTTCCTCGGCCTGTCCTCGCGGTGGCTCGTACGCCGCCTGCGAGACGGCGGGCCGGGGGCGCAGGGCCGTGCGGTCGACCTTGCCGCTGGGGGTGAGCGGCAGCTCCGCCAGCACGTTGATCTCGGTGGGGACCATGTGGTCGGGCAGCCGCTCCAGCAGCCGCTCCCGGAGCTCGGCCGCGAACCACTCGTCTCCCATCCGGGCGGCGGGCGCGTTGGTGAGCGGTCCGTCGCCGCCGTCCTCCGAGCTGATCAGCCCCTCCACCGCCGCGGGTGTGACCACCTGGTCGTAGCGGCCGGGGCGGCCGGGCGATGGGCTGCGGTGGCAGGTCAGGCCGGGGCCCGCCGGGGCGGCATCGGGGGTGCCGGGACGCAGCCCGTCAAGGGGGAAGATCTCGTCGGCCGGTCCCTCTTCGAGCAGGCGCAACGCCTCCACCAACGGCGCCTGCCCCGGATGGGGCAGGCCGAGCTCGGCGCCGGGCAGGTCGCGCAGGCGGGCCAGGGCGGGCGAGCCGGGGCGAAGTAACACGTCGTAGCGGAAGACGTTCATCTCCGTCGGCGCCGTGCCCGTCTTCAGCCGGATGTCGGCAACCAGGCCCCGGTTCTCCGCGAACCGGACGAAGTAGCGCGGATCGACGACGAGCTCGCGGTCCTTGTCGCACTCCGCCGCCACCCGTTCCAGGATCTCGCCCTTGGTCATGGGCGCACCCGCCTGGCCGGCCAGCACCGCCAGATGGAAGGCCTCCAGCAGCGGCAGGCTCCGCACGTCGCCGACGAACACCACGCCCGCGCAGATCCGGGCCGCCTCCGTGAGGACCCGGTCGAGGTAGTCCGGTCCGGGGAAGTATTGGATGACGGAGTTGAGCACGACCACGTCGAACTCGCCCAAGTCGCTCACGTGCTCCGCATCGCGCCGCAGGAAACGGGCCCGGTCCGACTTTACGTGCCTGCGCGACAGCGCCGCTATGGCGGTCGCGGAGATGTCGGTGCCGACATAGGAGTCGACGTGCCGGATGAGCCGCTCGGCCAGCAGCCCGGTGCCGCAGCCGATCTCCAGGATCCGGCGCGGGCGCAGCGCCAGGATCGCCTCGACCGTGCGGTCCACCCACTCGGCCATGTCGGCCCCGGCGTAGTCCGACCCGGTGAAGCTGCTGCGCCAGCCCGCGTAGTCGGGCCCGCTCACCTGCTCGGCTCCGCGGTAGGTCGCGTCGAACACCTCCGTCCACCGGGTGACGGCCGCGGCGTCGGGCGCCGGCTCGTCCCCCGTGCGCACGACGTGCGCGACCAGCCGCCCGCCGTCCGGCGTCGCGGTGACCGCGGCCGAGCGGATGCCCGGGTGTTCCAGCAGCGCCGCCTCGATCTCGCCCGGCTCGATCCTGAACCCGTGCACCTTCATCTGGTGGTCGAGCCTGCCGAGGAACTCGATGTGGCCGTCGGCGAGCAGCCTCGCCAGGTCCCCCGTCCGGTAGAGGTAGCCGCCCGGCGGGCCGAAGGGCGCGGGCACGAAGCGCTCGGCGGTCAGCCCGGGCCGCCCGAGGTAGCCGCGCCCGACGCCCTCCCCGGCGAGGCAGAGCTCACCGATGACGCCGATCTGCTGCGGCTGGAGGCCGGGCCCGAGCACGTGTGCCCGCACGTTCTCGATCGGCCGGCCGATCGGGACCGCCGCGCACCGGGTCTCGTACGGCGAGGCGCCCGGCGTGTAGGCGGTGACGTCGATGGAGGCCTCGGTGGGCCCGTAAAGGTTCTCGCAGCGCGCTCCCAGCCGGGCGAGCGCCGTCTCGGCCAGGCTTCTCGGCAGGGCTTCCCCGCTGCAGACGAGCAGCCGCAGCTCCGGCAGGCGGGGCAGCCCGGGCTGGTCCAGGAACACGCCGAGCATGGCGGGGACGAAGTGCACGATGCTCACGGCCTCGGCGGCCATGAGGCCGGCCAGCCGCCGGGGGTCCTCGTGCGCGGCGGGCGGCGCGACCACCAGCGTCGCCCCGGTGACGAGCGGGAGGAAGAACTCCCACACCGAGACGTCGAAGCTGTAGGGGGTCTTCTGGAGGATCCGGTCGTCTTCGGTCACCTGGTAGGCGCCGGCCATCCAGAGCAGCCGGTTGACCAGGCCGCGGTGGTGGATCATGGCCCCCTTGGGCCGTCCGGTGGAGCCGGAGGTGTAGATGACGTACGCCAGGCTGTCCGGATCCGGCGCGGGCAGGGGCCCGTCGCCGCCGCCGTCCACGCCGCCGTCCACGACGGCGCCGGGGCCGAGTTCCAGGACCTCGGGGCCGTCGATCAGGTGCCGCAGCTCCGGCTGGGTGACGGCGATGGGCGCGGCGGCGTCGGCGAGCATGTAGCGCACCCTCTCGGGCGGGTAGTCCGGATCGACGGGTACGTAGGCCGCGCCGGCCTTGAGGATGCCGAGCAGCGCCACCACCAGCTCGGTGCTGCGGCGCATGACCACGGCCACGCGTGTCTCCGGCCCCGCGCCCATGGCCCGCAGCCGGCGGGCCAGGGCGGCGGCCCGCTCCTCCAGCTCCCGGTAGGTCAGGCTGCCGCCCTCGAAGGTCACCGCCACGGCCTGCGGCCGGCGCGCGCCCTGCCGGGCGATCAGCTCGGGCACGGTGAACGGCGGGATGCCGGCCGGCTCCCCCGTGCCGAGCGCGAGCACGGCGTCCCTGTCCGCGGCCGGCAGCGTCGCCAGCTCCGTGACCCGAGCGTCGGGGCGGTCACAGGCCGAGGTCAGCAGGCACTCCAGCGCGGCGGCCAGGCGTTCCACCGTGGCACGGTCGAACAGGGCCGTGTCGTACTCGATGACGCCGTCGATCCCTCCGTCCCGGGCGTCGCTCATGCTCAGCCACAGGTCGAACTTGGCAGTGTCGTTGGCCATCCGGAACGGCTCGACGACGGCCTCGCCCAGCGTCATCTCCTGGTCGGGCGCATTCTGGAAGGCGAACATCACCTGGAAGAGCGGGTTGTGGGCGAACTCCCGCTGCGGGGCCAGCCGCTGCACCAGCATCTCGAACGGCACCGACTGGTGCGCGAACGCCTCCAGAGCGGCGGCGCGCACCCGCGCGAGCAGCTCGCGGAAGCCGGGCTCGCCCCCCAGCTCCGCGCGCACGGCGAGGGTGTTGGCGAAGAAGCCCACGACCTTCTCCAGGTCCGCCCGCTCGCGCCCGGCGACCGGCACGCCCACGATCACGTCGGACTGGCCGCTGTAGCGGCCGAGCAGCGCGGCGAAACCGGCGAACAGCACCATGAACGTGGTGGCGCCGCTCTCCACGCCGAGCCGGCGCAGCCGATCGGCGAGAGCGGCGCCGAGACGGAAGCGCACCTCGTCGCCGGAGAACTCGGGCGAGGCCGTCCTCGGCCGGTCGTGGGGCAGGGCCAGCACGTCGGGCGCGTCGCGCAGTCTCTCCACCCAGTAGCCGGCCTGCTCGTCCAGATCCAGCGAGCGCTGCCACGCGGCGTAGTCGGCGTAGTCCGGGCCGGCTGCCGGCGGCTCGGGCGTCCTCCCGGCCGCGTACGCGGCGTAGGCAGTGGAGATCTCCTGCTGGATCAGGCCCATCGACCAGGCGTCCACGGCGATGTGGTGGGCGCAGAGCCCGAGGACCCGCTCGTCCTCGCCCTCGATCAGGAGCGCCTTGAGCATGGGCCCCCGGGCCAGGTCGAACGGTTCGGCGGCCCATCGGCGCAGGATCGGCTCCGGTTCCCCGGCCGTGCGCACGCCGAGGATCTCGGGCAGGCTGTCCGGGTCGAGGATCACCTGCGAGGGCTCGCCGTCCACGGCGGGAAAGACGGTGCGGAGCGCCTCGTGCCGCCGTACGACGAGAGTGACGGCCCGGCTCAGCGCGTCCACGTCCACGCGGCCGCGGATCTTGACCGTGAGGCACACCACGTACGCCGGCCCGCCCCCGTGGATCCGCTCCAGCGCCCACAGTCTCCGCTGGCCGTACGAGAGCGGAAGCGGCGCGGTGCGGTCGGCGACGGGGATCCCGGCGGCGCGTGGCCGCACCGTACCCTGGCGCAGCGCCCGGAGCAGGCGCGCGCGGTCTCCGGCGGTGTCCTCGGGCATCGGCGGATGAGCGTGCTGTCGCATCTGTGTTCTCAGTCCCTTGCTGGTGAGTGCTCGAGCCGGAGTGCCGCCTCGATCTGGAGGACGAGCTCGCGCAGCCGCTCGTGGTCTTCGACGACTCCCCAGACGTCGGCGAGTGCCGAGCCCGACCCGTCGCGCCAGTCGAGCAGCCGTCCGGGCAGGCCGAGCGGGTAGGCCTCGCGGACGCCGTCGAGCGAGCGGATCACGTCGAGCCCGTGCAGCGCGTCCATGCGGCTGAGCGCCTGCGGCGCGGGCGGCGAGTAGACGAACGACACTCCGGCGGGCGGGCCCGGTTCGAGCCGCACGTCGTGCCCGAGCGCGGCCGCGATCGTGGACCGGAGCGGGGAGACGGCGTAGCAGCCGCTCAGCACCTTGTCGACGAAGCCGCCGAGCCTGCCGTTGACCTCGATGACACGGGGCCCCGCCGGGGTCAGCTTGATCTCGGTGTGCGTGGCGCCGTGCCGTACGTCCAGCGCCTTCAACGCGCGGGTGGTCAGGTCGAGGACGGCGGACCTGGTCCCGGCGGAGATCGTGGCGGGCGCGAAGTGGCCGGTCTCCCTGAACGGCGGCGCGAGGGGGAACTTGCCGATCACCGCGTAGTGCTCGGCGCGCCCGTCCCGGACCATGGACTCGACGGACACGTGGTCCCCCCAGCCCTCACCGGCGACAGACGTGTCGCCCACCAGCAGTTGCTCGACCACGGCTCCCGGCCGGTCGGCCGCGGCGACGCCCTCGAGCACCGCGCGGACGGCTCGCGCGCACTCCGCCGGGGTGTTCGCGAGGTAGGTGTGCCTGCTGGCGGCGCCGGTGGCCGGCTTCACCACCGCCGGCAGGGGCAGGTCCGGCCCGAAGGTCTCGAGCGGCTCCGTGCGGAGCACGCAGGCCGTGTCGTCGGCGCCGCCCTCCCGCAGGAGCGTGCGCTGCACGTCCTTCCTGGTCAGCGCGCGGGCGGTGCCCTCACTGTGATACGGCAGCCCCATGAGCGCGGCCAGCCGGGCGGTGGAGGACACCCGGTAGTCGCTGTACGTGAGGAGGGCGTCGACGCCCAGTTTCTCCAGGCTCCGCGCGGTCTGTGCCGGATCGGGATCGAGCTGGAGCACCGGCCCGCAGTCACGCAGCATGGTGAGCAGCGCCTCGTCGCGGGCCTGCGTCCCGTCCACGAGGAACACCAGCCTGCAGAGCCCCTCGGCGGCGACCATGATCTGGTACGGCGAGGCCGACCCGCGTTCATGGTTGACCGCGAGCAGAGGAAGATCGCTCATTTCATACCCGTCTCATACAAGGTGTTTCGCGCTTCCCAGAGGAAGGGGAAGAAGCGGTATTGGAGAGTCCGCGCCAGGTAGCCGGCCGACTTGCCGCCGGTGCCGGTGAAACGCCTGCCGATCATGCGCTCGACGAGCACGATGTGCTCGGCCCGCCAGCGGAACCACAGCACGTCGAAGTCGGTGAGCAGCTCGGCCATGACGGCGATGGGCCCGTAGTCCTCCGGCTCCCGGTAGACCTTGGCCCAGTCCTCGACGCCGCTCTTCTTGCCGGCCAGTTCCGCGGCCTCGGCGAGACCGGGCTCCTTCAGCGCGGCGCCGACGACGGGCGGCAGGCTGCCGCGGTTCAGCGCGCGGATGGAGTGGAGGTATTCCGGGGTGCGCAGCCCGGCGAGCACTTCGACCACGCGGAACTGCGCCGATTCGAGGCCGCTGGCCGACCCGAGCACGTCGCGGAAGCCGTTGAAGGCGGCCGGGCCCATGTCGGCCAGCGTCGAGATCTGGGCGATGCCGTTGCCCGTGACGTTGTTGAGCCTCTTGAGCACGGCGGCCGCCTTGGTCCAGGCCCCGTCCTCCAGATGTGCGCGCGCCCGGCGCACATCGTTGATCATGATCTTGAACCACAGCTCCATGGCCTGGTGGGTCACGATGAAGTGGAGCTCGTCCGGATGCCCCTCGCTGAGCCCGTTCTGCAGTCCGAGCAGTTCTTCGAGCCGCAGATATCCGCTGTAGGTGACGCGTGCGGTCATCGTGAGCCGCCGCCCCGCTCGCCGGTCTCCGCCAGGAGCCGCCGGTCGGCCTTGCCGTTCGGGGTCAGCGGGATGTCCGTCCGGTGGTTGTAGCTCACCGGGCGCATGTGCGGGGGCAGCACGGCGGCGAACTCGCTCAGTTCGCCGGCGGTCAGCGGTTCGCCGGTGTAGTGCGCGACGAGGGCGAGCCCTCCTCCGGCGTGCGGGCGCGGGACCACCACCACGTCGACGACGCCGGGATGCGCGCGCAGCACCGCCTCGACCTCGCCGGGCTCCACCCTGAAGCCGTCGATCTTGATTTGCGCGTCCAGCCTGCCGGCATGCACCAGCAGCCCGTTCTCCCTGACCACCCGGTCGCCCGTGCGGTACCAGTCGCTGCCGGCCGGGGTGCCCGTGACCTCGCGGACCCGGCCAGCGTCGATCGACACGAAGCGGCCGGCGTCGGCCGCCGGGTCGAGGTAGCCGGGGAAGCGCTGCGGCCCGCGTACGCACAACTCCCCGGCCTCGCCCGGCCGTCCGTCCTCGTCCAGCAGGACGTGCTCCAGGTGCGCGTACACCTCGCCGATCGGCACCGTGCCGTTGGAGGTGACGGGCCAGTGCGAGCGCGGCCTCGGCAACCGGTAGCCCGCGCAGAGAACGGTGAGCTCCGTCGGCCCGTAGCAGTTGTACAGCGTCGCGTCGGGAGCGGCGCGGGCGAACGCCTCCGCGTGCGCGTACGTCACCGCCTCGCCGCCCAGCAGCACGTGCCGCAGCGTCGGCATGCCGCCAGGTGTGAGCTGTCCTTCGGCGAGCGCGAAAGAGATCATGGACGGCAGGGCCAGCAGGTGCGTCACCCGCAGAGCGGTGACGAAGTCCCGCGGGAACAGCACGTCCGCCCTGGGGACGACGCAGAGCGTGCCTCCCGCTCCCCAGGCACCGAACATCTCGTGGATCGCGGGGTCGAAGGACAGCTCGAACACCTGCGCGACACGGCTGTCCCGGTCGAACGCGAAGCGCTCCAGCGCGTCCCGCACGAACGCCCGGGCGTTGGCATGCGTGATCCGCACGCCTTTCGGCCGCCCCGACGAGCCGGAGGTGAACCCGATGTAGGCGAGCTCGCCGGTTTCGGGGGCCGGCGCCTCCATCACGGGGACGCGGCCGAGTATCCGCGCGTCCGTCAGAAGGAGGGTCTCCGTCCCGAGGGCGTCCGGCGCGTGCCCGGCCGAGCCGTCCGCTACCACGAGGCCGAGCCCGGCCGCCTTGGCGATGTCCGCGTTACGGCCGGCGGTCGTGTACGGATTCAGCGGCACCGCGCACAGGCCGAGCCGCAGGATCGCCAGGAACCCGGCGTATCCCGCGAGGCTTCTGCTGGCCAGCAGCCCGATGCGGGGCGAGCCGCCACTCCTGGCTCCGGCGATGAGGGCGGCCGTCCGCTCGACGGCTTCGAGCAGCCGCCGATAGGTGAATGACGTTCCCCCGATCTCCAGCGCGACCCGCTCACCATGTTTCGTCGCGGTATCGCGGAAAAAGTCATACAGCGTCCAGTCGGCCATGTGTCCCTCGTCACGACAGACGATTGCTTGGTGGTTCAAATCTATGGACCTCCGGTTATCCGGCGGTTATCTGATGGTTATTGCAGGTATCCGGTCACTGGCGAGCCGCGTTACTGTTCCAAAAAATTCAGGCGCTTGCTCCGAAGGAGTTCCCATGACGAATCCGACCGAGACCGGACCGCTCGAGGAAGAGATCATCGCGATATTCGCGGAGTTGCTCCGGCAGCCGCGAGTGGGCCGGCTCGATCATTTCCTGCACCTCGGCGGAAACAGTCTCATCGCGGCGCAGATCGTGGCCCGGATCAGGAGCGAGCTGAGCGCGGAGATCTCGCTGCGCGCTTTCTTCTCCGACCCGACGCCGGCGGGCGTGGCGGCCGCACTGACGCGCGCGCCCGCCGTTCCCGGTCAGGCCTGAAGCCAGACCTGGGCCACGCGCCGGGCCTGAACGTGGGCCCAGCCGTAGCCCAAGTCGTCTTCGCCGCAGACGAGGACGACGGGCAACCGCGCGGCCAGCCGTTCCCCGAGGACCATCTGTCCGATACGGGCGAGATCCGGCTCACCCTCGCCCCGGGACACCGCGGCGAAGTCGAGCCCGGGGGCCAGACGTTCGACGAGCTCCACGGCGGCCTCCACCTCGCTGTCGCCGCCGTGGCCGGGCCGCAGCAGGATTCCCTTCGGCGAACGCATCTTCTCCAGCACACCCTCCAGCTCACGCGGGTCACGCGGGTCACGCGGCTCGCCGGTCAGATCGAGGACGAGCGGGCACCGCCCGGACTCGAACCGCCCGGACTCGAACCGCCCGGACTCGAACCGCGCGGCGAGTTCGGCCGGCATCCGGATGGCATGCCCGTCGCAGGCGTCTCCGCACGACACCTCGCCGGCGCCGGCCAGCGTGATGATCCGGGTCTCCGGCGGAGGCGTCAGCGGGCGGCCGAGCCGCTCGGGGAGACTGGGGTCGAGCCACGTCAGGTGGTCTCCCGACGACTGCCCCGTCCTGGTCAGCAGGCGCAGGAGAAGCGTTCGCGGATCCAGCCCCGCGTGCTCCTCGGGGTGCTCCCACATGCGCCGGCTCGCCCACGCGGCGGCCTGAACCCGGGCCACCTCCGGCCTGCGCTCCGATTCGAAGGCGGTGAGCGCCCCGGCCACGTCGTCGTGTCCGGCCAGGCAGCGCGACAGCTCCACGGCGTCGTCCAGCGCCATGGTGGTGCCCGAGCCGACCGAGAAGTGCGCGGTGTGGGCGGCGTCGCCGATCAGCGCGAGCCGGCCGGTCGACCAGCGCCGGGCTTCGACGTCGGTGAAGGGCAGCCAGCGCGAGCCGTTGCCGAGCAGTCCGGCGCCGGCGAGATCGTCCCGGAACACCTCCGCGCACCAGGCCATCGCCCGCTCGTCGGTCCAGCCGGCGGGACGCGTGCGCCCGTCGGTGAAGCCCGCCGCCCGCCAGGTCCGCTCGCCGGCTTCCACCAGGAACGTGCTGCGGCCCGGAGCGTACGGATAGACGTGCGCCGACAGCACGCCGTAGGGGCTGTCGGCGAAGAGAAAGGTCATCGCGTCGAAGGCGCGGTCCACGCCGAACCAGATGTAGCGGCCCTTCCCCTCACGGGTCACGGCGCCCAGCTCCGCGGCGAAAGCCGCACGGGCCGCGCTGCGCGCGCCGTCGGCGGCGGCCACGAGATCGTAGCCGCCGCACAGGTCGGGGGCCGACACACTGGTCCGGAACCGGAGCCGGGCGCCCGCCTCCTCCGCCAGCTTGGCCAGCGCCGCCAGCATGGCATGGCGCTCCACCGCCGCGAAGGGGTGCGACACCGCGCTCGCGGCGCCACCCCGCCGTACCTTCACCTCGTCCCAGCGCGCGGCGCGGGCCAGGACGGCCGTCACGGCGTCCGGCGCCACCATCCCGAGCCGGGCGAGGCTGAACTCGGAGAAGACGACCCCGAACCCGTAGGTCGCCCCCGGCGCGCTCCGCTCGAACACGTCCACCTCGTGGCCCGCCCTGCTCAGCAGCAGCGCGAGCAGCAGCCCGGCCGGACCGGCGCCCACGCAGGCGACCCGCGATCTCCGTGCGGTCATGCCGGCCGCCCCCGGTCGGACCGGCCGGTGAGCCGGTGAGATCGCCTGCCCGCGGTGGGCGCCAGCCGCCGGACCTTGAGCTCACCGGCCGGCCCGCGGCCGCTCCGCACGGCCGGGCGGACGTCCAGGCCCGGATCGCGGGCCAGGATCGCGGTCTCGAGCCGCGCGAGCTGCGCCCCCGGCTCCATGCCGAGTTCGTGGAGCATGACCCGCCGCGCCTCTGTGAAGGCGTTCAAGGACTCGGCGGGACGCCCCGAACGGTAGAGGGCGATCATCAGCTGGCCCCACAGCCGCTCCCGCAGCGGGTGGCGGCGCACCAGGGCCTTCAGCTCCGCGACCAGTCCGGCATGGCGGGCCAGGGCGAGATCGGCGTCGATACGCGACTCGATCGCGGCCAGCCGCAGCTCTTCAAGCCTCATCGCCTCGGCCGACAGCGACGGCAAGGACTCCAGGCCCGCCAGCGCGGGGCCGCGCCACAGCGCCGCCGCCTCGGCGAGCGAAGCGGCGGCCCGGTCCGCTTCCTCCGCGCGCATGCCGCGCTCGACCAGGCACTCGAAGCGGTCGGCGTCCAGCTCCCCCGGACGGACCACCACCATGTAACCGGTGGCGGTCGAGACGATCCGATCAGAATGAGAAAGCGCCCGGCGAAGATGATGGATCGCAACATGCACGCTCTTCGCCGCGCTTTTCGGCGGATTCTCTCCCCAGATTTGATCCGCGATCCGGGCCGTCCCCATGGGCTGATCGCGATGGCACAGAAGAACAGCCAATATCTGCTGCATTCTCATCGGGATGTCCAGCGTACGGGAATCGACCGTGACGCGGAGCGGGCCGAGCACGCCGAAAGAGACGCTCTCCCGGCTGTCCGGCGATCGATCGCATCTGGCCGGGGTCAGCAGGCCGGCCATTCACGCTCCCCCGCCCGAACGCTTTCCAGAAGGGTCGCAAGTTTTCCATGCGAACATGTCGTTCCTCCTGCTTCATAGGCTGCGACACATGCTGCCAAAAGCCGATTACAGTTCATTTACAGCGGATCAATATCGGCTCTCGTTAGCCTGGCCGGGCACGTACGAGGGGGTAGGCATGACTCAGCAGGACACCATGGCGATCCGCGTTCTCGGCCCTCTGGAGGTCCAGATCGCGGGGCGCGAAGTGGCGGTCCCCGGACGGAACGGCGCCTGGCTGCTGGCCGGCCTCGCCCTGGGGGCCGGCCGTCCGGTGACCGAAGATCAGCTGATCGATCGGGTGTGGGGATCGGCGGGGGCGAGCCTCGGCGCGTTACGCACGGGCATCTCCCGCATCCGCACCTGGCTGCGCGCCCAGACATCGCTGAGCGACGTCATCGACCTGACCGGCAACGGCTACCGCCTCGACATCGCCCGCGTGCGGCTGGACTCCGCGCGGTTCGTCCGGCTGACCGAGACGGCGGTGGCCGAGCGTGACCCGGCGCGCCGCCTGCGCCTGCTCCAGCAGGCCCTGGCGGAGTGGCGCGGCCCCGTGCTCCTGGGCGCCCCCGAAACCCTCCACACGGGCCCCGAGGTCCATCGACTGGAGAACGCCCAGCTGACCTGCGCCATGGACCTGGCGGACATCGCCCTCGCGCTGAACCAGCCGGACGTGGCCATCCACCACGTGGCCGCGCTGATCGAGCGGCACCCCTACGACGAGCGCCTGCACACGCGCCTCATCACCGTCCTCGGCGCGTCCGGGCGGCGCGCCCAGGCACTGCGCTGGTTCGAGACGACCAGGAAGAGGCTCGCGGACGAACTCGGCGTCGACCCTTCACCCGAGCTCCGCGACGCCCACACCGCGCTGCTGACCGACACGGCGCGCCCCGGTGACCGCGAACAGCGTCCCGCGGTGCCGAACATGCTGCCTCCGGACGTCTCGGACTACACCGGCCGCGAGAAGCAGCGGCTGGAGCTGACGCACTACCTGTGCGACCGGAGGCGGCGCACCGTGGCGATCGCGGCCATCTCCGGAATGGGCGGCATCGGCAAGACGGCGCTCGCCCTGCACCTGGCCTACGAGATGCGCGCCCAGTTCCCGGACGGCCAGCTGTACATCGACTTGCACGGCACGGGCACGCAGACCGAGCCGGTCGAACCGGCCGAGGTGCTCACCCGGTTCCTGCGCGTCCTGGGTGTGGTCGGCGACGGCATCCCGCCGAGCCTCGACGAGAGGGCCGAGCTGTTCCGGACGCTGATGTCAGAACGACGCGCCCTCATCATCCTGGACAACGCGGCCGACGCGGCCCAGATCGTGCCGATCATCCCCGGCAGCGCGTCCTGCGCCGTCATCGTCACCTGCCGCAGATCTCTGAGCTCGTTCCCCGGCGTGCGGCAGGTGGAGCTCGACGTGCTCGACCCCGAGCAGAGCATGATGTTGCTGGAGCGGCTCGTCGGCGCGCACCGGCTGACCCGGGACGTCGAGGCGGCCCGCGAACTGCTCTCGCTGTGCGGCAGCCTTCCCCTCGCCCTGCGCATCGCCGGCGCCCGGCTCGCGGCGAAGCGGCACTGGACCCCCGGCAAACTGGTGGCCCACCTCAGGGACGAGCGGCACAGGCTGGACGAGCTGGCCCACGGGCCGCTGCACGTCCGCGCCGTCTTCACGTTCAGCTACCAGAGCCTGGAGGAGGACGAGCGCCGCGCCTTCCGGCGGCTCGGCCTCATCGGGGTCACCACGTTCGCCTCGTGGACGGCCGCCGCGCTGCTCGACGTCGGCGTCGACGAAGCGGAGGCGCTTCTGGAAACCCTCGTGGACGCCCAGCTCCTCCAGGTCGTGGCGAGCGACTCCGCCGGCCGGACCCGATATCGCTTCCACGAGCTGGTACGCCTGTTCTCCCGCGAGGTGAGCGAGGCCGAGGACCCGGACAGCGAGCGCGAGCAGGCCCTGCGGCGCATGCTGAGCTGCCTGCTGTCGGTCACGCGGGCGGCGTACAGCACCTTGTACGGCGGTGAGTTCCAGATCGTCCGCGGCGTGTCCGAGTGCTGGAGCCTCCCCGCCGCGTATGTGAGCGAGCTGACCGCCGACCCGGTGGAATGGTTCGAGACCGAGCGGCTGGCCATCGTCAACGGGGTGCGTCTCGGGTCGCTGGCGGGCTTCGAGGACATCTCCTGGGACCTGGCCTGCACCGGCGCCATCTTCTTCTCCCTCCGCAAGTACCTCGACGACCTGCAGGCCGTCCTCGAATGCGGGCAGGCGGCCGCGGAGCGGACGTGCGACGTCCGCGGGCTGGGCGCGGTGCTGCAGCGGCGTGGCATGCTGCATGCCGACAAGGCCGACTACGACTCGGCCACGGCCGACTTCCAGCACTCGCTCAAGCTGTTCGAAGAGGCCGGTGACGTGCACGGCATGGGCATCGCGCGCACGTTCCTGGCGCTGATCGACCGATGCGTGGGCCGGCCCGGCCAGGCGATGACCCGCTACCGGGAGGCGCTGCGGGAGTTGCGGGCGGCAGGCGACGCCGGCGCCGAGGCCCACGTCCTGCGCTCCGTCGCGCAGATCCACCTCGACATGGACGAGTTCCAGGCGCCCGGACCTACCTGGAGGCCGCCCGCGCCATCTACGAGCCGCTGAACGCGCGACGCGGCCTCGCCCAGACCCTCCACTGGGTGGGCAACCTCGAACTGAGGGAGAAGCGGCACGCCGAGGCGGGCCGGGCCTTCGCCGAAACCCTGGAGAGCGCGCGCCGCATCGGGGACCGCGTGGGAGAGGCGCTCGGGCTGCAAGGGCTCGGCGTGGCGAACCTGCGGCTGGGGCTGATGGAGGAGGCGGGCGAGTCGTTGCGGTCATCACCGTGAGCCTGAAGAGCCGGCTCAACGAGGTCCGCACCAGGACGGCGCTCGTCGAGTACCTGCATTCGGCGGGGGACACCGACGAGACCATCTCGCAGCTGGAGAGCGCCGTGGCCATCGCCAGAGAGATCAAGGCCAAGCCGCTGGAGAAGCAGGCCGCCGCCCGCCTGGCCGAGGTCCTCGGCGAGGCGGGCAGGCCTTGACCCGCACGCGGGCCTCCGGCACGGCTGCTAAAGGCGCGGGGCGAGCGCCTCCAGGGCCTCCTCGGCGCGCCGCATCGCCTCGCCGGCGTCCAGCTCGACGTGGGCGGTGTCGAAGTTGAGGTCGTGGAAGACGTCCGTGACGCCCTCGGCCTCCAGGGCGGCGACGTCGGCGCGGATCTGCTCGAAGGTGCCGGTGAGGAGCCGCCGGCCGGCCCCGGCCCCGGCGCGGACCCGGGTGACGCCCCGGCAGACGAAGCGCAGCGCGGCCGGGTCGCGGCCGGCCCGCTCGGCGGCCTCCTTGACGACGGCCACGCGCGACCCGATCTCCGACAGGTTCTCCCGGCTGGAGCTGACCCAGCCGTCGGCGAGCCGCCCGGCCCGCCGCAGCGCCACGTCGGCGGTGCCGCCGAGCAGCAGCGGCGGGACGGGCGACGGCTTGGGGTCGACGTGCGAGGGCGGGACGCGGTAGAACTCGCCCCGGTGCGCCACCACGTCGTCGGTCCACGCCTTGCGCAGCACCTCGACGAACTCCTCCCCGCGCCGCCCGCGCCCTTCGAAGCCGACGCCCGCGGACTCGAACTCCTCCGGCACCCAGCCGAGCCCGAGCCCCGCGGTGAGCCGCCCGCCGGAGACGGCCTGGAGGGTGGCGAGCTGCTTGGCCAGCGCCACGGGCTGCAGGAAGGCGTTGACGACGGCGACGCCGAGCCGGACGGTCCGGGTGATCCCGGCCAGGTAGGCGAGCGTGACGAGCGGGTCGTGGACGCTGCGGTAGGTGGCGCCCATCGGGTGCCCGACCGGGTAGAGCACCCGCTGGAACGTCCACAGCTCGTGGTAGCCGAGCTCCTCGGCCCGGACGGCGACGCGGCGCATGTTCGCGGGCGTGGCCCAGGCTCCGGACTGCGGCACTGCGAAACCGGTTCTCATGGACGACCTCCGAGGCGGGCGGACAGGAATCAGAACCCCTGCGGAGCAGCGTAGAGGCCCGCGCCCGGCGGGCTTGCAGGGCGGGCAGGCGGACGGGCCCGGCGGCCGGACGGGCCGGGGGAGGCGTGGGCGGAAGGTCCTAGGCTGTACGGATGGGTCTGGAGGCTGAGCTGGCGGTTGTCGCGGGCGCGTACGGGGGGACGGGCGAGCCCGTGCTGCACCCGACGCGGACCGACGTGGTGGTGTTACGCCGCGGTGAGGTCGTGGTGAAGGCGCACTCCGCGCGGGACGACGTGGAGGCGCTGCGGCCCCGGCTGCGGGCGACGGCGTCGGCGGCGCTGACCGGGGTGATGCTGGCGCCGCTGGAGCCGGAGGTGCTGACGGTGGCGGGCCGCGCGGTGTCGGTGTGGCCGGCGGGCCGGCCGATCGGCCAGGACGAGACGGAGTCGGCCCCGTGGGAGGAGGGGGCCAGGCTGCTGGCCCGGCTGCACGCCGTGCCCCTCACGGTGGTGCCGGCGCTGCCGCCGGCCGGAGGTCCCGCGCGGGCGGCGCGCGCGGTGCGGCGGATGACCGGCGACGGGCCGGTGGAGAGCCTGGTGCGGCGGGCGTTCGCGGAGCTGCCGGAGCCGGAGCCGGGGCCCGGCCTCCTGACGCACGGCGACTGGCATCTGGGCCAGCTCGTGCGCCGCGACCGCTGGCTGCTCATCGACGTGGACGACCTGGGGGTCGGCGACCCGGCGTGGGACCTGGCCAGACCGGCCGCCTGGTATGCCGCGGGGTTACTGGATCCTGTCGTCTGGGATCGATTCCTGGGCGCGTACCTCGGCTCGGGCGGACCGGCTCTGGGCGGCGGCGAGGACCCGTGGCGGCGCCTGGACCTGCCCGCCCGCGCGGTCACCGTCCAGCTGGCCGCCGTGGCGGTCGTCAACGCCGCCAGGGACGGCCGGGAACTCGATGAGGTCGAGCATTCGTTGGTCGAGTCGTGCAACAGAATCGTCACAGCGCGAGGGCGTTGCGCGCGGTAGGTTTTGCTCAGAACCACGAGGCCAAGGAGAGCGACTAGATGCAGTGCCCGAAGTGCCGCGGCAACATGCGGACATATGAGCGCAACGGCGTCCACATCGAGCAGTGCGACAACTGCCGTGGGATCTTCCTGGACTACGGCGAGCTCGAGAGTCTGACGCAGATGGAGTCGGCCTACCACGCCGCTCCCCCGCCTCCCGCGCCCGGCGGCCCCGCGTGGGGCGCCCCGCCGCGTGGCGGCCACCCGGGCAGCCACCCGGGCGGCCACTACGGTCACCACCGCCAGCGCAGCTGGGTGGGGATGCTGTTCTCCAGCTGACCGGCCTCCAGCTTACCGGCGCGACCTCGCCGGCACAGGGCCGCGCGCTCCGGCGCGCGGCCCTCGCGTGTTCCGAACCCCAAACAGCTCCTAGCCGGGGAAGTCGTCGGGGTCGACCTGGCTCGTCCTGGCGTTGCCGCCGGAGATGGAGTGCAGCGTGATGCGCCAGTCGTGCCAGAGGATCTGCGTCGAGGTGTAGGTGGTCTTGAACTTCACCGACTTCTGGAAGCGCGAGAAGCTGCAGTCGCGGGTGAAGGCCCGGCTCTTGCCGTCCCAGTCGACGCCGTGCGTGAAGTAGATCCGGTACGTGCCGTCGCGCATGCCGGGGATCTTGAACTTGGACTTCTTGCGCACGTAGACGCTGATGACCTTGGACTTGCCGCGCAGCACGTTGACGACGGCGTCGCGCCGGGTGCCGTTGTGGATCTGCAGCGAGCTGCGCCCGCCGAGGCCGCTCTTGCGCAGGTAGTGGCCGTTGCCGAGCCGCCTGGTCTTCTTCCCGGCGGCCTTGACCGGCACCACGTCCGCCGGGTAGCCGCCGGCCTCCTGCAGGGTCTCGCCGGCCTCGTCGAGGGCGCCGAGCGCGCCGCGGACGTCGGTGAGCACGGCCGAGGAGGTGCACAGGCCGGAGCCGACCTTCCCGGTCGCGCCGCCGAGCCCGGCGGCCAGGTCGCGCATGCTGGTCACGTACGCGTCGTGCTGGGCGCGGACCTCGGCGGGCGGCTGGAGGGCGGCGAGCTCCTCGGCGGCGCCGAGCATCTTCTCCTCCGCCTTGCCCACCCGCTCGCGCAGGCTCTTGAGGCCGCGCGCGGAGGCCACGGACTTGATCGCGTCGCTCAGCGCGTCGTGCCGGGTGCCGAGCTCGCCCTTGTAGGCGTCGGCGGTGAGCGCGGCGAGGCTGGGGCTGGGCGAGCCGGCGCCGCCGGGGCCGCCCGCGGTGCCGCTCAACCGCGGCGAGCCGCCGCTCAGGGAGGGCGCGGAGGTGCACGCGCCGAGCGTGAGGGTCGCCAGCGCGAGAACGCACGTGATCATCCGGGGGGCAGCCACCTGCCACACTATCGCCCGCTTCCTCCCGGGACGTCAATTGCGTTATCGACTGGAACGGGGCAACCGGCCTAGAGTCTGCCTCACATCCCCCACAGGAGGTCCAGGCAATGTCCAGCATCCCCGCCCTGCTGCTCGACCGGATCGCGGCCACCCCCGACGCCGAGGCGTACCGTTACCCCTCGGGTGACGGCTGGACGTCGATGACCTGGCGACAGACCGGTGACCGGGTGCGGGAGCTGGCGCTCGGCCTGGCGAAGCTGGGCGCGGGGCCGGGCGCCCGGGTCTCGATCCTCTGCTCGACCCGGGTGGAGTGGATCCTGTGCGACCTGGCGGTGCTGTCGACGGGCGCGGCGACGACGACGATCTACCCGTCCAACACAGCGGCGGAGTCGGCGTTCGTCATCACCGACTCCGGCAGCACGATCGTCATCGCGGAGAACGACGAGCAGGTGGCCAAGCTCCGGTCGGTGCGCAAGAAGCTGCCGGACGTCACCCACGTGGTGGTGATCGACGGCGAGGCCGGCGACGACGGCTGGGTGGTCACGCTCGACTCCGTACGCGCCGCCGGCAGCGAAAGTGACGGCGACTATGCCGCGATGGTGGCGGCGATCGGCGCCGAGGACGTGGCCACGCTCATCTACACCTCCGGCACCACCGGCCGGCCCAAGGGCGTGGTGCTCACCCACGACAACTGGCTGTACGCGGCGGGCGCGGTCCGCGAGATCGACCTGCTGTCGGGCGCGGACCTGCACTTCCTGTGGCTGCCGCTGTCGCACTCGTTCGGCAAGCTGCTGGAGGTGGTGATGCTCGGCGAGGGCGTGCCGACCGCGATCGACGGCCGCCTCGACCGGATCGCCGACAACCTGGGCGCGCTGCGGCCGACGTTCATGGCGGCGGCCCCGCGCATCTTCGAGAAGATCCACAACACGGTCGCCGCGACGCAGCAGCGCGAGGGCGGCGTCAAGCTCAAGATCTTCAACTGGGCGAAGGCGACGGGCGTCCGCGTGGTGCGGGCCCGCCAGCGCGGCGCGTCCATCCCGCTGACGACCCGGCTGGAGTACGCGCTGGCCGACCGGCTGGTGTTCGGCAAGCTGCGGGCCAGGTTCGGCGGCCGGATCCGCTTCTTCATCTCGGGGGCGGCGCCGCTGTCGCAGGACATCGCCGAGTTCTTCGACGCGGCCGGGCTGACGATCCTGGAGGGCTACGGCCTGACCGAGTCGTCGGCGGGCAGCTTCCTCAACCGGCCCGACAGCGTCAGGTTCGGCACGGTGGGGCTGCCGCTGCCGGGCACCGAGGTGCGCATCGCCGACGACGGCGAGGTGCTGATCGGCGGGCGCGGCATCATGCGCGGCTACCACGGCCTGCCGGAGGAGACGGCCGAGGCGCTGGACGACGGCTGGCTGCGCACCGGCGACATCGGCGAGCTGGACGAGGCGGGCCGGCTGCGCATCACCGACCGCAAGAAGGAGCTGATCAAGACCTCCGGCGGCAAGTACGTCGCGCCGACCCACCTGGAGGGCCGGATCAAGGCGGCCTGCCCGTATCTGTCGCATGTGTTCGTGCACGGCGACCGGCGCAATTACTGCACGGCCCTGGTGACCCTGGACATGGACGTGACCAGGCCGTGGGCGGAGGCCGAGGGACTGCCGACGGACCCGGAGGAGCTGCGCGGGCACCCGCGGATGCTCGCCGAGGTGCAGAAGGGCATCGACCAGGTCAACGCCGACCAGGCCAGCTACGCCACGATCAAGAAGTTCGCGATCCTGGCGGAGGACTTCACGGTCGAGGGCGGCGAGCTGACCGCGAGCCTCAAGGTCAAGCGCAAGGCCGTCGAGGAGCGCCACGGAAGCACCCTCGACGCCTTCTACGCCGAGTAGCCCCGGGTCACAGCACCCTCCTGGCCCCGGGCAGCGAGCGCACCAGGTAGGCCAGGCCCCAGCACAGCGGCAGGCAGAGGGCGGCGGCGAGCGCGAACTTGACGATCGCCGCCGCCTGGATCCCGCTGAGCGCGTAGCCGGCGGCGACCACCACCAGCGGGTGGACGACGTAGACGGTGTAGGCGTGCTCCGACAGGAACCGGCCGCGCGGCCCCTGCCCGGCGAACCGCTCGCGGAAGAGCACCACCAGCCCGAGGATCATGCCGACGGCGAAGACGATCTCCCAGGTGGCGGTGATCGCGTCCGTCACCGCCCCGGAGGTCGTGCCCATGACCGGCAGGCACACGGCCGTGGACGCGCCGGCGACGACGAACCCGAGCCGCCCGGCCCGGCGGGGCAGCGTCTCGAACCAGCCACGGCGGAACGCCACCAGCCCGGCCGCGAACATGCTCACGTACTGCGGCAGGAAGTAGGGCGTGGGCAGCCCGAGGACCGGCACGTACGTCCCGACCGGGACCGGGATCCGCCACAGGACGGTCACCGCCGCCAGGCCCACGGTGAACAGCACGATCCAGCGCGCCTTCGGCGCCGTGGGCGCCGCCTGCGCCTCCTGCGCCGTGCTCCCCCGGCGGCGGCACAGCGCGTACGCCAGGCCGAGGACGAGCAGCACCTCGGCGAACCACATCGGCCCCGGGTCCCAGGTGCGCAGGTAGACCTGCCAGAACGGCTCCCCGGTCAGGTAGTCGGGCAGCGTCACGAGCGGCCGCAGCAGGACCAGGAACACCAGCAGCGGCACGCCGAGCCGGACCAGCCGGTCGCGGGCGAACGCCCGGCCGCCCTTGCGGTCATGGGAGCCGGGCGTGAAGAAGCCGGAGATGAGGAAGAACAGGCCCATGAAGAACGCCTGGTTCATCACGACGAGGATGTCCAGGGCCAGGCCGGAGGGGTCGGCGGCGGGCTCGGTGTAATACCACATCGGGATGTTGCCGTACGTGAGCGCGACGTGGTGCAGGACGACCAGCACGGTCAGCAGGACCCGCAGGTTGTCGACGGCGTGCAGCCGGGTCGCGGCGCGTAATTCGGTGTTCATCGGACGGCCCTCTCGAACAGGTCGGCGAGCTCCCGGGCGTGCGCGTCGAGGTCGTGGCCGGGATTGTTGATCCAGTAGGCGAACATGGCGTCGACGGCCGCGGACTGGGTGAGCGCCATCACCCGGACGTCGAACGCGCGGAACTCGCCGGTCTTCTGGCCGAGGCGGTAGATCTGCTCCAGCGCCTGGTAGATCTCCTCTCCGGCGTTGACGCCGAAGCGGAGCCTGCCGTCGGCGTCGCGCAGGTTGGCGAAGATCTCGCCGAGGGCCCTGAGCTGGGTGCGCTGGGCGCGCATGTGCTCGGCGACGCCGAGGATCTGGGTGCGCAGCAGCTCGGTGGCCGTGCTCAGGCCCTCCATCCGGGCGAGCACGTGCTCGCTGATGGCCGTGTAGACCCGGACGACGACCTCCTCCATCAGCTCGTCCTTGCCGTCGAAGTGGTAGGAGATGACGCCCTTGCTGATGCCCGCGTGCTGGGCGATCCGGGCCAGGGAGGCTCGGGCGAACCCCTGCTCGGCGATCACCTCGACGGCCGAGGCGATGATCTGGGCGCGCCTGGCCTCCTCGATGAACGACCGGCCCTTCTGGCCGCTGGGCTCATTTTCTGACCGCATGGCCAAAATTTAACACACCCGGCCAGAGCGCGGGAACGCAAAAGGGCGCCGGTCTCGTGACCGGCGCCCTCCTCCCCCGCGTCACTGCACGGCGGTCAGGTCCTCCAGCAGCAGCGGCGCCGCCGCGTCCCGCAGCTCCTGGCTGAACGGGGCCGGGCGGAACGTGGCCGGGTCGAGGTTGACGTTGACCCGGTAGCCCTCGGCGTGCACGATCGAGCGGTCGGCCGACAGCACCCGGAAGCCGTAGACGCCGCTGGTGCGGCCCATCCGGTCCAGCCAGAACTCCACCGCCACCTCCCCGGCCCCCGAGATCGGCGCGTTGTAGGTGATCTTGAACTCGCGGACCGCCATGTAGACGTCGCGGAACCGGGACACGCCGGGGTCGAAGTTCCATCCCTGCTCGGCCCAGAACGCGCCGACGGCACGCTCGACGAGCAGGGCGTAGCGGGAGTTGTGCAGCAGCCCCATCGCGTCGAGGTCGTCGAAATGGATCTGGACGGTGCGGGTCACGCTCACGTGCGGTCCTCCGGAAGGAGCTCGGGGGTGGTGGTCAGGTCGCGCAGGCGCAGCAGCACGGCACGGCGGCTGCGCCGGTGGGCCTCGTCGGGGTCCAGCAGCCGCGCGTGCGTGACCGCGGCCTCCCCGAGCGCTTCGATCTCGTACGCGAGCTGCCCCGCGTCGACGTCGCCGGGCAGCTCGCCCAGGGCCACAGCCTCGCGCACGAGCCGTTCGATCAGGCCGAGCCACTCGGCCAGCGCCCGGGCGACGCGCTCGCGCACCCGGCCGGGCTGGTCGTCGAACTCGACCTGCGCCATGAAGAAGAAGCAGCCGCCGGGCAGCACCCCGTCGGCGTAGAAGCGCATCCGGGCCTCGTGCAGGGCGAAGATCCGCCGGACGCCGGGCGGGGCCTCGAGGGCGGGCTTGACGATCCGCTCGACCCACTGGCGGCTCGCCCACTCCACGGCGTCGAGCTGGAGCTCCTCCTTGTCGCGCCAGTGGGCGAAAAATCCAGACTTGCTCACGCCGGCCGCGTCCGCCAGCCGCCCCAGGCTCAGCCCGCCCAGCCCGTGCACCGAGGCCAGGGACACGGCGTGCTCCAGGATCGCCTCCCGGCTGCGCCGCCCCCGGGCCCTGCGCCCGTCGGTCTCCTGTTCGGTCATGGGCCCACAATATATGAGCGACCGATCGTTCGTGTAACTGGGGGCGAGTGGGTCAGCGGCGTTTGAAGGCCTCCAGGAGCCGGTCCGCCGCCAGCGACGGGGTCAGCTCCCCCGCCAGCACCTCCCGCTCGACGTCCCCGGCGATCGCCGTCACGTCCGGGTCGTCCAGCAGCTCGGCCAGCAGGCGTTCGCGCACCAGCGTCCACGTCCAGCCGACCTGCTGCTCACGGCGCTTGGCCGCCAGGTCGAGCCCCTCCTGATGGGCCAGGACCTGCCGCCACAGCTCCTCCAGCCCGTCGCCGGTGAGCCCGCTGCACGTGAGCACCGGCGGCGGCGCGCCCCCGGACCGCAGCATCCGCAGCGCCCCGGCCAGCTCGCGGGCCGCCTTGCGGGCCGCCAGGGCGTGCTCGCCGTCGGCCTTGTTGACCGCGATCACGTCGGCCAGCTCCAGCACGCCCTTCTTGATGCCCTGGAGCTGGTCGCCGGTGCGGGCCAGGGTCAGCAGCAGGAACGTGTCGACCATGTCGGCCACCGCCGTCTCCGACTGGCCGACGCCCACGGTCTCCACCAGCACCACGTCGAACCCGGCGGCCTCCACCACGACCATCGCCTCCCGCGTGGCCTTGGCGACCCCGCCCAGCGTGCCGGAGGTCGGCGAGGGCCGGATGAACGCCGCCGGATCGGCCGACAGCCGGGCCATCCGGGTCTTGTCCCCCAGGATGCTGCCGCCGGTCCTGGTGGAGGACGGGTCCACGGCCAGCACCGCCACCCGGTGCCCGGCGCCGGTCAGCCGCGTGCCGAGCGCGTCGACGAACGTGGACTTGCCCACGCCCGGCACCCCCGACACGCCCACCCGGCGGGCCCGGCCCGCCAGCGGCGTCAGCTCGACCAGCAGCCGCTGGGCCAGCGCCCTGTGGTCCTGCCGGGTGGACTCGACCAGCGTGATCGCCCGTGCGATCCACGTGCGCGAACCCGCCTTGACGCCCCGGACGTAGTCCTCCAGCGAGCGCACCGCGCCCTCCTGTCTCCCGGCCTCGAACCCACTGACGGCCCTGGCGAACGAATCACTTGACCATAACTCCCGACGAATGCCGACAATTGCCGCTAAGGTGCTGGGGATTCGATCTCATCCGTCACTGGAGTCCCTCTTCTCATGCCCAACGTAGAGCCTTTGCGCGAGGGCGACCCGGCGGCGGTGGGACCGTACCGCCTGGCCGGGCGGCTGGGGGCGGGCGGCCAGGGGGTCGTCTACCTCGGGGTGGCGCGCGACGGCGGGCCGGTCGCGGTCAAGGTGCTCCGCGAAGGCGTCGCCGACGACCGCTTCGCCCGCGAGATCGCCGCCGCCCGCCGCGTGGAGCCCTTCTGCATCGCCCAGGTGCTCGACGCCTCCTCCGGCGGCGGCAGGCCGTACATCGTCACCGAGTACGTGGACGGGCCCTCGCTCCAGCAGGCTGGCCGGCACACGGGGGCCGAGCTGCAGCGGCTGGCGGTCGCGACGGCCACCGCGCTGGCGGCCATCCACCAGGCGGGCGTCGTGCACCGCGACTTCAAGCCCGCCAACGTGCTGCTCGGGCCGGGCGGGCCGCGCGTGATCGACTTCGGCATCGCCCGGGCGCTCGACTCCGGCCTCACGGCCACGAGCAGCATCGTCGGCACGCCCGCCTACATGGCGCCAGAACAGCTCGCCGGGGAGCAGGTGGGTCCGGCGGCGGACGTGTTCGCGTGGGCGTCGGTGATCGTGTTCGCGGCGACGGGGACGCCGCCGTTCGGCGACGACTCGCTGCCCGCGGTGATCAACCGGATCCTGCACAACGAGCCCCGGGCCGGCGACCTGCCGCCGGTGCTGCGCGAGGTCGTCCTCGACTGCCTGGCCAAGGACCCGGCCCGCCGCCCGGCCATGCAGGACGTGCTCCTGCGCCTGCTCGGCGGACCCGCCCCTCACCCTGCGGGAACTCAGCAGGCGCACGGGGCTCAGGCGCACGGGGCTCACGAACCGGGGACGCGGCCGGCGACAAGGCGGCGCACGGGCAAGAAGCTGGCCGTCGCCGGGGCGTCCGGGGTGGCCGCGCTGGCCCTGGCCGGGGCCATCGTGTGGCTGACCCCCTCCACGCCCACCTCGAAGGCGCGGAACCTGGCCTCCGTCACGACCCCGGCCGCCACCGGAGACACGGGAACCACGGGAAACACGGCCGCGACCGCCTCGGGGGAGCCGTCGCGCACGCCACGGGCCCGGCGCACCCGCACCCCCCGGCCCGCGGCCGACCGCGCGAGCGCCGTCCCCACCACCCGCCGCCCCACGACGGCCCTCCCGGCCACTTCGCGCCCCACCGCCACCCGGCAGCGGGCCACCGGCGGCGTCCGGCTGCTGTACGTGCGGACGCTCGGCGGCTGGCACATCGACCCCGGCTGCTACGGCGGCAGCAGCGTCTCCGTGTACGCGCTGGTCGAGCGCTCCGGCAGCGGCGTCATCCCGTTCCGCTACACCTGGTACTTCGACGGCCGGAACGTCGGCGGCGGCACCAGCCAGGTCGTCTACGACACCATGCGCGTCAACGCCCCCCGCCCGTTCACCGCCGGCCCCGGCCCGCACAACGCGACGTTCCGCATCACCTCCCCCGTCTCGGCGCGCAAGTCGGTCACGTTCGAGATGTGCCAGGAGGACTCCCCCTGATGGCGGGCCCGCTGCTGCGCGGCGATCCCCCGGCGGTGGGGCCGTACCGGCTGACGGCGCGGCTGGGCGAGGGCGGCCAGGGCGTCGTCTACCTGGGCCGGGCTCCCGACGGGACCCCGGTGGCCGTCAAGGTGCTCCAGGACGGCGCTCCCCGGGACGGCGGCTTCGCCAAGGAGATCGCGGCGGCGCGGCGGGTGGAGCCGTTCTGCATCGCCCAGGTGCTCGACGCCTCGCTCGGCGGGCGGCCGTACATCGTCACCGAGTACGTGCAGGGGCCGCCGCTGTCGGAGGCGGGCCGGCACGCGGGCGCGGACCTGCAGCGGCTGGCGGTGGCGACGGCCACCGCGCTGGCGGCCGTCCACCGGGCCGGAGTGGTGCACCGCGACTTCAAGCCCGCGAACGTCCTGCTGGGGCGCGACGGGCCACGCGTGATCGACTTCGGCATCGCGCGGGCCTCCGGCGCGTCCCTCACGGTGACCAGCGGCATCGTCGGCACGCCGTCGTACATGGCGCCGGAGCAGCTCGCCGGGGCCGAGCTCGGGCCCCCGGTGGACGTGTTCGCCTGGGGGTCGGTGATCGTGTTCGCGGCGACGGGGACGCCGCCGTTCGGGAACGACTCGGTGCCGGCGGTGATCCGGCGCATCCTGCACGACGAGCCCTGGCTGGGGGACGTGCCGGAGCCGCTGCGCTCGATCGTGCGCGCCTGCCTGGCCAAGGACCCCTCGGCGCGCCCGGCCATGCAGGACGTGCTGCTCCACCTCATCGGCGGCCACCCCATGCCACCCCCGCCCGGCACGGTGAGCGGCCACACGGCCCCCTGGCCCGGCCGGGGCCGCGCCTCCGAACCGGGCGGCGCCTCCGGCTCCGATGGCGCGTACGGGTCCGGCGGCGCGTACGGGTCCGGCGGCGCGTACGGGGCGGGCGGGGATTCGCGGGAGCCTGCTGTCGGCGTCGCGGGGCGGGGGCGGCGTCGGCGGGTGGTGGTGGGCGGGGTCGCCGGGGGGTCGGCGGTGGTGGTGGCCGCGGCGGTGTTCTGGCTGCCCGGCCTTCTGGGGGGCGCGTCGGGGCCGGGCGGTGGGGCGCCGGGGCCGGTCGCGTACATGTCGCCGGAGCAGTTCACCGGGGAGCGGGTCGGGCCGGCGTCCGACGTGTTCAGCTGGGCGGGCACCATGGTGTTCGCGGCCACCGGG
>NZ_JBFANJ010000023.1:0-137368 GCF_040674795.1 Nonomuraea sp. NPDC049725
GACCTCAGCAACCGGAGACCGTCACCACCACACAGCCAATCTGAAACGAAACACACCTCATGTGGTGTCCCGAATACTCACGGTCAGCTCACTAGAAGCTTGCCCCGTTCACGTGCACGCTGGTCACTCCGGGGAGCGCTTCCAGGCGGTCCGTCCGGACGCCGGGTGTGGTGAGGTTCGCGCGGTACGACTCCGGCATGTCATCCACGCGAATCTCGGCGGTCCAGGCATCGCCGCTCTCCTTGAGCCTCTGATACATCGCCGGCTGGGATTCGAAGCGCACGTCTGACACTTCCGGCATGTCGCGGAGAGTCTGTTCGATCACGCGGCGCTCGGCCTCGGTGGGGGCGCCCTTCTCGCACGGTTCGGCGGTGGGGGTGGACGAGCACAGGAAGACCGCGAGGGTGCCCGTCGTGGGCCAGGGGCCGGCGGGGGGCGGGAGGGGGCCGTCCGGGGGGCGGAGGAGGGCCCAGGTTCCGATGCCGAGCCCGGCCGTGAGGAGGGCGAGGCCGGCCACGATAGCGGGAAGTTTCCGGCGGGACATGGAGAGATCATCGCAGACTTGACTTATCCGTGTATTGGGCGAAACGTCACTCCTGTCACACTTTGCTGATCTACGGTGTGTCGCATCTCTGGTTCCGGATGTGTGAGGAGATGTGATGTTCCGTCGAGCTCTGGGGGCTCTGGTCGCCGCGGGGGCACTGGTCCTGATGGCGGCTCCCGCGTCGGCGGCCGGGGCGCAGCCGCTGCCACGGGCGCACGCGCACAACGACTACGAGCACGACCGCCCCCTGCTGGACGCCCTCGACCACGGGTTCACCAGTGTCGAGGCGGACATCTACCTGGTGGACGGGGAGCTGCTCGTCGGGCACGACCCGGAGGATCTGCGTCCCGGCCGCACCCTCCAGGCGCTCTACCTCGACCCGCTGGCCCGGCGCGTACGGGACAACCACGGGCACGTCTACCCGCGCAGCCGGCAGCAGCTCCAGCTTCTCGTGGACATCAAGAACAACGGCGCCGCCACCTACACCGAGCTCGACCAGGTGCTGCGCTCCTACCGCAAGATGCTGACCACCTACCACAAGGGCAAGGTCAAGCCCGGCGCGGTGACGGTCGTGATCAGCGGGGACCGGCCGCGTGACCTGATGGCGGGCCAGGAGCGGCGGTCGGCGTTCTACGACGGCCGCCTGTCGGACCTGGGCCAGGGCGGCGCGTCGCTGGTCCCGCTGATCAGCGACAACTGGACCAACCAATTCACCTGGCGCGGCGAGGGCCCGATGCCGGAGGCGGAGCGGGCCAAGCTGCGTGACATCGTGGCGACGGCCCACCGGGACGGGCAGCGGGTCCGCTTCTGGGCGACGCCGGACGTGGCCGGTCCCGCCCGGGACGCGCTCTGGCGCGAGCTGGTCGCGGCGGACGTGGACCACGTCAACACCGACGACCTGGCCGGGCTGCAGCGGTTCCTGCTGGAGCACGACGGCGAGCGCGCGGCGGCCTGACGAGGCGGTTAATTCGTCGCGTAGGTGTGGATGATCCGGTAAGTTCCGGATCAGGCTGACCGCGGGACTCCGGTGCGACTTCCGGAAACCGCCTTTACCGCGATGCTTCGCAGCTCGTGCCCTCATTCCCCGGTCAGCCCCACCGCCATCCGGGGGCCCCATGGACACCTATGCCGAACTGATCGAGTGCGAGGACGTGCTGCTCTTCGCCAACGCGGCGATCACCGCCACCGGGCAGCGCGAGTTCCACGGCGGGGCGGGCGAGCAGCGGCTCTCGCTCGACTTCCTGCACCGCTACGTGCACGGCAACTATCCCGGCCTCTACGCGGCCACGCTGGCGCTCGACGTCAACGACCACAACGCCGCCCTGATCATCGCCACCGTGCTCAGGGAGCGCAGCGCCGCCGACGGGCGGCTGATCGCCCGGCGGCTGGCCCGGATGAGCCCGCCCCGCGTCTACCGGCTGTTCAGGCAGCTCCAGCGCGACGGCGTGAACAACCGGCGCACCCGGGCCATCGTCCGCGACTGGCTGCTCGCCCGCCCCGACCTGGCCTTCGACGCGGTCAAGTACCGCTCGGCGGTCAAGGCGGCGGTGCGGCACGCGCACCTGACGCCGCCCGGCGAGCTGGGCGACTTCCTGTTCGCGCCGCGCCGCCGCGCCCGCTTCCAGACGCCGGTGCTGGAGGCGTGGCGGCGGGCGCACTACGACAAGAACGCCCTGTACGAGCTGCCGTACACGGTCGCGGAGGGCTTCGCCGCCCGGCACGGGATCAGCCGGGCGGTGTTCCTGGAGCGGATCGCGCCCCGGCTGACGAGGCTGGAGCGGCTGCGGCTGACCGGCGCGGCACGCGGGAGCGGCGTCGAGACCGGCGCCGACCTGGCCGCGCTGCCGCTGGTCCGCGCGGCCTCGTACGTGCTGTCGCTGCCCGTGGACGAGCGGCGGCAGCACGTCGCGGCGCTGCGCGCGGGCGCGCGGCGGGTCGCGGGGGCGCGGGCGGGCACGTGGGGGAGCGTCACGGCGGTGCTGGACGACAGCTTCTCCTCCTACGGCTCGCCGGTGAAGCGGCGCCGGCCGCTCGCGGTCGCGCTGGCCTGCCACTACCTGCTGGAGGCGCTGGCCTCCCGCTACACCGGGCTTTGGCTGTCGGGGCGGGCCGAGCCCGTGGCCGCGCGGCCGGCCGGGGCGACGCCGCTCGGGCTGCGCGTCCTCGACGCGCTGGAGACGCGGCCCGACCGGCTGGTGATCGTCTCCGACGGCTGGGACAACGCGCCTCCCGGGCTGGCCGCCGAGGTGCTGCGCGTGTGGCGGCGCAAGCTCGACCCCGCGGGCGAGGTACGGGTCGCGCACCTCAACCCGGTGTACGACGCCGACAGGTTCGACGTGCGGCGGCTCTCGCCCCTGGTGCCGACGGCCGGGATCCGCGACGCCGAGGACCTGCCCGCGCTGGTCGAGCTGGCCCGCTTCGCCGAGGGGCGCACCGGGCTGGGCGAGCTGCAGGCGTACTTGGAGGAGCGGGCATGCTCGATCTGACCGGCCTGGTCACCATGCCCGCCCAGACCTGGGGCAGCGTGCGGCTGGTGCCGCTGGTGCGGCCCGAGCCGATCGTGGACCTGCGGCTGCACGCCCGGGTGTACGGCGACGAGCTGTCCATGGCGCTCCTGCCGGACCGGACCGTCTACACCGCGTACGTGCCGCACGCGTTCGTGGCGTCGTGGACCGGCGACGGCACGCCCGCCGCGGCGTACGGGACGCAGCTCGGCGAGCCGCTGCGGCACGTGCCCATCAGGACGCACCGCCGCCTGGTCCAGCGGGAGGCGAAGAACCGGCTGCGCATCCTGCCCCTGCACCTCGCCCTGGAGGGTTACCTGGCGCTGCACTACGACCTGCCGGGGATCGCCTGGGAGGAGTGGACCCGGGCGGCGGTCGCCGATGGGCTATCGCCGCGCGTCGAGGCCGCCTACTCCGGCGCGCACGTGCGCGGGCTGGACGACGCGCTGCGGGTCTTCGAGTTCCACGCGGGGCAGTGCGGGCTGCTCCTGTACGTGGGCGACACGCTGGCCAGCGCGTTCGTGACGCCGCACCCGGAGGACTACCGGGCGCTGCACCCGACGCTGATCCGCGACCTGTACGGCGAGCTGATCTACGAGTACGCCCTGCACTACCCGGTGCGCGACTTCCGCGCGGCCATCGACGACAGCCGGGTGGACACGCTCGCCGACCTGCGGCGTGAGGCCGAGCGGCAGGGGGAGGAGTGGGCCGCGTTCCACGACTCCGTCATGGCCGGGGACCTGCGGGCGCCGAACGTGCAGGACGTCTACCGGCTCGGGCGCTTCACGCTCCAGCGGTTCCTGCCCGTCTTCGACCGGTTCGCCGAGAACCACATCGGCGAGATGATCACCGACGAGCAGGGGCGGACGGCGTACCTGAAGACGTTCCGGCTCTCGCAGGCGCAGGTCAGGCGGGGCTACCTGCTGAGCAGGCTGGCCGAGAACCAGTGGAGTCTCCCGGACACCGCCGCCGCGCTCGGCGTCACGACCGGTGAGCTGCGCGCGCGGATGGACAGGGCGGGGTTCGGCCACCTGCTGCGACCGGAGTCCAGAGTCGGCGGACATATCCGGACCTGACTACTCTGTCTGCGGTGAGCGGCGATCGGGTCATCGGCGGGTACACGCTGCGGCGCGTGCTGGGCCGGGGCGGCATGGGTGAGGTGCACCTGGCCGCCACGCCCACCGGCGGCTTGGCGGCCGTGAAGCTGATTCACCCCTCGCTGGCCGGGGACCCGGCCTTCCGCCGCAGGTTCGAGCGGGAGGTCGCCGCCGCCCGGCGGGTGGCGCGGTTCTGCACGGCTCCGGTGCTCGACGCGGGCATCGACGGGGACGTCGCCTATCTCGTCACCGAATACGTCAAAGGCCCCGACCTGGCCCGGGCCGTACGGGAACAGGGACCGCTGTCCGGCGGCAACCTCGACGCGCTGGCCGTGGGCATCGCGACCGCGCTCAGCGCCATCCACGCCGCCGGGGTCGTCCACCGCGACCTCAAGCCGTCCAACGTGCTGCTCTCGCCGCTCGGGCCCAAGGTGATCGACTTCGGCATCGCGCAGCTCGCCGGCTCCGACGGCCAGGCCAGCCAGGCGATCCTCGGGACGCCCGCGTACATGGCCCCCGAGCAGGCGCGCGGCGAGCCGGTCACGCCCGCCACCGACGTGTACGCGTGGGGCGGGGTGATCGCGTTCGCCGGGACGGGACGGGCCCCGTTCGGCGAGGGCGCGCCCGGCGAGGTGCTGTACCGGATCGTCGCCGAGGAGCCCCGGCTCGACGGGCTGGACGAGGGCATCCGCGACCTGGTGGCGCGGGCGCTGGCCAAGGACCCGCGCGAGCGGCCCACCGTCCAGGGGCTCCTCGCGGGGCTCCTCGGCGGCACGGACGTCAGCGCCGCCTCGGCCACCCAGGTCGTCGAACGCACCTGGACGAACCCGGCGCCCCACGCCCCCGAGCGGGGACGGCGCCGATGGGGCTGGGCGGTCGCGGGGGTCGCCGGGATCGCCGTGCTGGCCGTCGCCGCGGTGCTCGGGCTGCGGGGGACGCCAGCCGCGACCTGGCCGTACGAGGCGGGCTTCGGCTCGTGGGAGGTCGGCGCGTCCGAGGGCGGGAACGTGCGCCTCGACGGCTCCGCGTACGAGCTGACCGTCAAGGACGGGTGGCGGCTGTGGAAGTCGGCGCCCAGGCCCGAGCCGGACGGCGGCGTGGTCGTGAGCGCGAAGGCGGCCCTGGAGGAGGGAAGCGGCGAGTACGGCGTGTGGTGCCGCGGCGACGGCGGCGACCGCTACGAGTTCGCCGTGAGCGGGTCGGGCGAGGTCGCCATCGTCAAGCGCCGCGCCGGGCGGGAGGGCGCCGTCCTGTACGGTCCCCTGCGGGTGAGGACGGGCCAGGCGAACCGCGTCGTGGCCGAGTGCGCCGGAAGCGGGGACGAGGTGAAGCTGCGCATGTGGCTGAACGAGAGCCTCGTCGCCGAGGCCGCCGACGCCGACGACCCCTACGGGCCGGGCAGCGCCGGGGTGCATGCGGCGCCCGGCGCGGGGGCGGCGGTGCGGGTGCGGTTCGAGTCGTTCGCGCTGCGGCCCGCGCAGGGGTGAGCGGCGTGCGGTTCCGGGTGCTGGGCCCGCTGCGGGTCGAGGACGGGCAGGGGCCTGGCCCGGCCAAGCACCGGGCGCTGCTGGCGGCCCTGCTGCTGTCGGCGGGCCGGGCGGTGCCGGTCGAGCGGCTGGTGAGCGTGCTGTGGGGCGATCAGCCGCCGCAGTCGGCGGACCCGGTGCTCCGGGTGTACGTCAGCGCGCTGCGCAAGATCGTCGACGGGATCATCACGGTGCCCGGCGGCTACCTGATCGCGGCGGATCCGGACGAGGTGGACTGCCACCGGTTCGAGCGGCTGGTCGGGCAGGCCAGGAAGGCGCGTGACGCGGGCGCGGTCGCCGAGGCGGCCGGCACGTTCCGGGAGGCGCTCGGGCTGTGGCGGGGGCAGGCGCTCGCGGACGTCGACAGCGCCGAGCTGCGCCGGGCGCACGGGGTGCCGCTGGAGGAGCTGCGGCTGACCGCCCTCGAGGAACGGGTCGAGCTGGACCTGCGGCTCGGGCGGGGCGCCGAGGTCGTCGGCGAGCTGCGGGCGCTGGTCAACGCGCATCCGCTGCGCGAGCGGGCCTGGGCGCATCTGCTGGCGGCGCTGCACCAGGCGGGCCGCCGTTCGGAGGCGCTGGCCGCCTACCAGGAGGCGCGCCGGATCCTGGTGGACGACCTGGGGCTGGAGCCGGGGGCCGAGCTGCGGGAGGCGCACGAGCGGGTGCTGCGGGGGGAGGCGGCTGCCGTTCCGGTGGTGGAGCGGCGGGTCCCGCTCAACGAGACGCCGCCCGACATTTCGGACTTTACGGGGAGAACGGACGTCCTCGCCTGGATTCTCCGCGCCGCCACGCCGGACGGCGGCGGGGCGCCCGTGCTGCTGGTGGTGCACGGGCCGCCCGGGTCCGGGAAGTCGGCGGTGGCGGTGCGGGCCGCGTCCCGTATGGACCTGCCCGACGGGCGGCTGTACGCCGTGCTGGGCGGCCGCGCGCCCGGCACCGTGCTGGAGGACCTGCTGCGGTCCCTCGGCTGCCCCGACGGGAGCGTGCCGCCCACCCTCGGCGAACGGGTGCGGCTCTACCGGCGGCTCACCTCCGGGCGGCGGCTGCTGCTCGTGCTCGACGACGCCGCCGACGAGACCCAGGTACGTCCCCTGCTCCCCACCGGGGCGGGCAGCGTGACCCTGGTGACGAGCCGGTCGCCGCTCGCCGGGCTGGAGGCGGCCAGGGCGTACGAGCTGGGGGTGCTGGCCCCGGACGAGGCGCTGGACATGCTCGCCGGGGTGGCCGGGCGCGACCGGGTGGCCGCCGAGCCCCAGGCGGCGCGGGAGATCGTCCGGCTGTGCGGCGGGCTGCCGCTGGCGCTGCGGATCGCCGGGTCGCGGCTGGCCAGGAAGACCGGCTGGACGGTGGCGCACCTGGCCGGGCGGCTCGGGGACGAACGGCGCAGACTGGACGAGCTCAGCGCCGGTGACCTCGCCGTGCGGGGCAGCCTGGCGGTGGGGTATCGCGGGCTGGCCGAGCCGGAGCGGCGGCTGCTGCGGGAGCTCGGGGCGTGGACGGGGCCGGACTTCGCGGACTGGGCTCCGGGGGCCGACCTGGAGCCGCTGGCCGAGGCCGGGCTGCTGCAGTCGCTCGGACTGGACGAGGCCGGGCAGGAGCGTTACGGGTGGCACGACCTCACCCGGCTCTACGCCGTGGAGCGGCTGGCCGAGGCGGGCGGGCCCGGCCCGGTGCTGGGCGCCCGCGCCGCCGAGGTGCTCGACCGCGCCAGGCGTGCCCGGTCCGCCCTCCTCCCCGCCGAACCGGGGTCCGGCCGGACCCTGGTCTCCACCCCCGACGACCCGCCCGCCCCGAGACCCCCGTCCGCCCGTGGTGATCACGCGAGCCGAGGGCCGGGGGCCGCCCCGTACGGGGTGTTCCCCCACGGCGGGGAGGGGGCCCGGCGGGAGGAGGCCGAGGCCGGTTGGGGGCCGGGGGCCGCCCCGTACGGGGTGTTCCCCCACAGCGGGGAGGGGGCGCCGTGGGAGGAGGCCGGGGCCGGGTGGGGGCCGGGGGTCGGGCGGCGGGAGGAGACGTCGCGGGGGACGGCGTGGTTGCGGCGGGAGGCGCGGTGGCTGGCGGCGGAGCGGCGGTTCCTGGCCGCGGCCGTGGGGGACTTCCACCGGGCCGGGCTGCACGAGGCCGCGTGGCGGCTGGCCTTCTATCTGACGCCGCTGTTCGAGCTGGGCGGGCACCACGACGACTGGCACGCCACCACCGCGACCGGGCTGGACGGGGCGCGGGCGGCGGGGCACCGGCAGGGCGAGGCGCTGCTGCTGCGCGGCCTGGCGGACCTGCACCGGGTGGAGGGCAGGGCCGATGCCGCGGCGGCGGCGCTGAGGGCGGCGCAGCCGCTGGTGGAGGGGCTGGAGCTGGCCCGCGTGACGCTCCGGCTCGGCCTGGTGGAGCCGCGCCGGCCCGAGGCCGAGCGGGTGCTGCGCCGCGCGCTGACGGTGTTCGAGCAGGCGGGTGACCTGCGCGGCCGGGCGGACGCGCTGCGCGGGCTGGGCGCGCTGCTGGACGATCAGGCCATGCTGGAGCGGAGCCTGGCCGGCTACGAGGAGCTGGGCGACCCGCGCGGGGCGGCCGAGGCGCGGCTGGACCTGGCCAGGCTGCACCTGAGGGCGGGCCGCTACGCGGAGGCGCGCGAGCACGCGGAGCTGCGCATCGCGGCGAACCGGCGGCTCGGCGACCGCCTGCCGGAGGCCGCCGGGCTGCTCGTGCTGGCGGCGGTCGCCAGGGCGGCGGGCGTGCCGGAGTCGGCGGCCGAACCGGCCAGGCAGGCGGCGGAGACGTACACGGCGTACGGGGACCGGCGCAACGCGGCGGCGGCCCTGCTCGTCCTGGCGCGCACGTACCTGGAACTCGGCCGCAACGACGGGGCGGTTGAAGCGCTGATGCGTGCTATGGGAGAGTTTGACGTTCTCGGCGACCGGCAAGGCCGCGCCGAGGCCGAACACCTGGCGCGGGAGGCGCGCCGGCGCCTATAGCGGGCTATGCGGATCCTGAAGGTCGCAACGTTAGCTTGTCGAGCCAAGAGTCGAACCCCCGAAAGGTGACCATGGACATGCGCAGGACGATCGCGCTCGTGGCGGCGGCCGTCGCGCTGGCGGGCTGCGGGATGCTCCCGGCCCAGCCGGGCAGCGGCGGCGGTGGCGAGGAGAAGCAGCAGACGGCCGCCACCACGCAGCAGGAGAGCGCCGCGCCCGCCGAGGAGCCCACCCCCGAGCAGCCCGGCGAGCAGCCCGCCGACCAGCAGAGCGCGCCGCCGCAGAGCGGGAAGGCCATCGCCACCCACGAGACCGACGTGTCCGGCGCGGGCGACACCGGCCGGGCCCGCGTCGAGATCACCGCGCTCAAGCGGCAGGGCAGGACGGTCACGCTCAACTGGACCGTCACCGCCGTGGAAGGCAAGGTCAACATGCACAACGGGATGGCCGAGATCCCGTCGGACTACTCGGTCTCCGGCGTGTCGCTCATCGACCCGGTCAACGCCAAGCGCTACCGCGTCGCCCGCAACAACTCCGGCCCCGGCGCGGAGTGCGTCTGCTCCGAGACCCAGGGCGGCTTCCTGAAGGCGGGCGACAAGAGCTCCCTGTACGCGGTCTTCGCCGCGCCGCCCGCCGACGTGACGAAGGTCAACGTCGAGATGCCGATGATCGGCGTGCTGACCGATGTTCCGATCTCTTAGCCTGGCGCTCGCCCTGGCGCTGTCCCCCACGCCGCCGCCCGAGTCGGCGGTCGGCGCGGTGGAGGACCTGGTGATGCCGGTGGAGGACATCATCGGCGCCGTGGAGTCGCTCGACGGCACCGAGAGCGAGACCCAGCAGGGCACCCAGGTGACGGTGGCGCTGACCAGCGACGTGCTGTTCGCGCTGGACAAGTGGGCGCTGACCGGCAAGGCCAGGCAGCGGCTCAAGCAGGTCGCCGAACAGATCAACGCCGAGGGCGCGGGCGGCGTCGTCAAGATCGAGGGGCACACGGACGACCAGGGCTCCGACTCCTACAACCGGACGCTCTCCACCCGCCGCGCCCAGGCCGTCCAGCAGGCCATGCGCGGGCTGCTCACCGGCGCGGGCGTGTCGCTCCAGGCGCAGGGCTTCGGCGAGAGCCGCCCCAAGCTGCCGAACATCGTCGACGGCGAGCCCGTACCGGCGAACCGCGCCAAGAACCGCCGCGTCGAGATCGTCTACGACGTCAAGGAATCTGGATGAGTGCGCCGCCTCGGGGCGCGCGGGTTCAGTCGGCTGCGAGCTCGCCGAGCGTCACCGTGACCGTCTGCGGGGCGCCGCCGCCCCTGGTCAGCTCGATCCGTACCTTGTCGCCCGGCTTGTAGGTGGTGAGCGCCTCGGTGAGGGCCGCCATCGTGGGCGTCTCGGTGTCGTTGACGCCGGTGATCACGTCCCCCTCCTGGATGCCGGCCTTCTCCGCGCCGCTGTTCTTGACCAGCGACACGACGCCCACGCCCGCTGGCTGGCCGTTCTCGCCGATGACCGTGCTGCCCCGGACGCCGAGCGCCGCCCGATGGCTGTTGATCACCTTGCCGTGCTTGATGATCTGGGCGGCGATGTCCGTGGCGGTGTTGCTCGGGATGGCGAACCCGATGCCCGGCGCCGCCCCGCCGCCCAGGCTCGGATCGGTGGCCGCCAGCGTCGGGATGCCGATCACCTGGCCCGACAGGTCCACCAGCGCGCCGCCGCTGTTGCCCGGGTTGATCGCCGCCGACGTCTGGACCGCCCCGGCGATCGTCGCGCCCGGCGAGCCCGGGTTCTCCGGCTCGCTGACGGTTCGGCCCAGCGCCGACACGATGCCGTTCGTCACGCTGCCCGACAGGCCCAGCGGGTTGCCCATGGCCAGCACGAGCTGGCCCACGCGGAGCTTGGCCGAGTCGCCGAACCTGGCCGGCTGCAGCCCCTGCGGATCGTCCACCTTAATCACCGCCAGGTCGCCGGCCGGGAACGCCTTGACCAGCCTGGCCCGCCGGGTGGCGCCGCCGGTGGCGAGCGTGACGTCCATCTGCTTGGCGTCGCCCACCACGTGCGCGTTGGTGACGATGTGGCCCTCGGCGTCGTAGACGACGCCGGAGCCGAGGCCGGTGCTCGTGTTGATCTGCACGATCGACGGCAGCACCTCCGCGATGACGCGCTCGTACGCGGTCTCCAGCGCCTGCGCGTGCGAGGTGGGCGACGCGGGCGGTGGATGCGAGGCGGTGTCCGTGTGCGTGGCCGACGGCGGCGCCGGGGTGCCCGGCGACTGCGCGCCCGGCGGAGGTATCTGGCCACAGCCCGCGACCAGCGTCAACGCGGTGAGTGCCGGCAAGAACCGCTGCATGGAGCACTACTGCCCGGCTCAGCCGGAAAGATACGCCTCCCGGACATTTCGCCTGCTCAGCTTGCCTGTGGGCGTACGCGGCAGCGACTCCCGGTACTCGATCGCGCGCGGGTGCTTCAGCCTGGCCAGCCGGGGCCCGCAGTGGCGCAGCAGCTCCGTCGTCAGCTCGCCGTCGCCGGTGACCCCCGGCGCCGGCTGCACCAGCGCCACCACCTTCTGCCCCCACTCCGGGTCGGGCACCCCGATCACCGCCACGTCCGCCACCGCCGGATGCTCCAGCAGCGCCGCCTCCACCTCCGCCGGGTAGATGTTGACGCCGCCCGAGATGATCAGATCCGTCCTGCGGTCCAGCAGGAACAGGTAGCCCTCCTCGTCCACGTAGCCGATGTCGCCCGGCGTGTAGTCGCGGCCCCGCATCGCCTCCGCCGTCTTGTCCGGATCGCCGTGATACTCGAACCGGTTGATGCCGCCGATGTACACCAGGCCCGGCTGCCCCGGCGGCACTTCCTCGCCGTCCTCGCCGACGATCGTGAACGCCATCCCGTCCAGCGCCCGGCCCACCGTGCCCGGTCTGGCCAGCCACTCCTGCGACGACACCATCGTGGCCACCGCCGCCTCCGTCGAGCCGTAGTACTCCCACAGCACCGGGCCCAGCCAGTCGATCATCGCCTGCTTGGTCGCGGGCGGGCACGGGGCCGCGCCGTGGTAGAGATGCGTGAGCGACGACAGGTCGTACGACTCCCGGTCCGGCACGGCCAGCAGCCGGTGGAACATCGTCGGCACCATGAACGCGTTCGTCACCCGGTGACGCTCGATCAGCCGCAGCGCCTGCGCCGCCTCGAACCGCTCCGGCGCCACGATCGCATGCCCGAACTGCAGCGCCATCATCGCCTGGCCGTACGGGGCCGAATGGTAGAGCTGCGAGCAGACCAGGTGCACGCCGTCCTGCGGCAGGCCGAAATGCCGCCAGCTCTTGCGCATGAGGATCGGGTACAGGTCCTCCGGCGTCAGATCCAGCAGCCTGCGCCGCACGCCCTTCGGCCTGCCGGTCGTGCCGGACGTGTAGAGCATCATCGACCCGGCGCGGCGGTTCGCCGGAGGCTCGGCCGGGCGGCCCTCGGCCAGGTCGTCCACCGTGAGCCGGTCCGGGGCGACCACGACCTTGGCCCGGGAGTCGGCCACGATGTAGGCGATCTCGTCGTCGGTGTAATGCCAGTTGACCGGGACCAGATAGGCGCCTGTCTGGTACGTGGCGAGCATCATGGTCAGCGCGTCGAGCCCGTTCTTCAGCACGGTCACCACCGCGTCGCCGTGGCCCACGCCCTTGTCCACCAGGCCGTGCGAGGCCCGGTTCACCCGGGCATGCAACTCTCCGTACGTGACGGTCCCGTGGCCGGTGCCGTCGCTGGTGCTGTCGCTGTCGCCGAGTAGGGCGGGCCGTCCTGGGTCGTTCGCCGCGATCTCATAGAAGCCCCTCATATCTGGCGACATTACAGAATTTAGTTCTGCAAACGGAATAGCGGAAATTTCGGCTTCCGGGGTGACGTAGCCTCGTCCCATGGCGGACGTCGGCGACCAGGACCACACCAACGATGCTCCCACCGCTCCCTTCCGCAAGATCGTCGTCCCCCCGCCGGACGACCCCGCGGCGGACGAGACGATCATCACCACGGACTGGCGCGCCCTCTCACCCACCCCCGGCCCCATCCAGCGAGCCCTGACCCAACCCCCACCCGACCAGGCGCACCCCCCGGCACCGGGCCCCCAGGGCGGCCACGGCGCCCCGGCCCCCCAAGGAGCCCCGGGACCCGTTCCCCCCGCACACCCCGGAGGGCCCGCGCCCGTACCCGGAGGGGGCGCGCCCGCTGGGGGCGCGCGCGTGCCTGGGGGGATGGCCGCCGCGCCGGGTGAAGGCGCCACCGGTGGAGGCCCCGCTGCCTCGGACGAGCGAGCGCCCGCCCCCGGAGGCCCCACCTCCGCGCCCGGCACGCCCCCACGCGAAGGGGCCGCGCCCGGGGCGCCCGCACCCGGGGGGCCTATGCCCGGGTGGTCCGGCCCCGCGCCCGTACCTGGGGGCCGCGCGCCCCTGCCCGGTGGGGCCGCGTCCCTGCCTGGAGGGGGCGCTCCTGGAGGGGGCTTTCCCCCGCAGAATGGGCCGCGGGTGGGATTGCCGCCGGAGCCCAAGGGTGGGGTGGTGAGCCGGATCGGGGATGTGCCGATCAAGGTGATCTACCTGGTCGGCGCCGTGGTGGCGACCGTGGCGGCGGTGTTGCTGGTGTTCGTGGTGTTCTCGGGCGATGTGCCGGAGGAGCCGGCGGTCGAGGAGGTGGTGCCGGTCGTGCCGGTGCCGTCCGCGAGCGGGAGCGTGAGCGGGTCCCCGACGGCGACCGGGACCACGGCGGGGGCGGCGTTGCCGGCGGTGCCGGCGAAGCGGGCGTTCCCGAGGCTGGGCGGGAAGGCGGCGGTGCCGCAGACGGTGGTGGCGTCGATTCCGGAGCCGGGAAAGGCGTACTGGGCGGATTTGAAGACGTTGGCGGCGAAAGTTCGTCCACTCTAGGCCAGAAGCATCCTCTAGAATATGGTTCTGGCATCGATGGGACCTGCCTGGAGGATGAGCACATGGCGATCGGGTTGAGCGAGGAGCACGAGGCGCTCCGCGAGTCGGTGACCGGCTGGGCCGAGCGGAACATTCCGGCCGAGCTGCTGCGCGCCGGGGGCGAGGGGCGGCCCGCGTTCTGGCCGGGGCTCGCCGAGCAGGGGCTGCTCGGCCTGCACCTGCCCGAGGAGGCCGGCGGCTCCGGCTACGGCCTGCTGGAGGCCGCCGTGGCCGTGGAGGCGCTGGCCGAGCGGATGGCGCCCGGCCCGTACGTGCCGACGGTGCTGGCGAGCGCGGTGATCCACGCCTCGAAGCGGCACGAGCTGCTGCCGGGGCTGGCCGACGGCACGCTGACCGGCGCGCTCGCCCTGGGCGGGCAGCTGACCGGGACGCCGTCGGACGACGGCACGCTGGTCGTCGGCGGCACGGCCGAGCCGGTGCTCGGCGGTTCGCTGGCGGACGTGCTGGTGCTGCCGGTGTCGACGGCCGACGGCGAGGTGTGGGTGGCGCTCGACGCCGCCTCGGTCACGGTGACCGAGGTCAAGTCGCTGGACCTGACCCGCCCGGTGGCGAAGGTGGAGCTGGACGGCGTGAGCGTGCCCGCCGACCGCGTGCTGGAGGGCGTGTCGGGCTCGGACGTGCGCGACCTGGCCGCCGTCCTGCTGGGCGCGGAGGCCGCCGGCGTGGCGTCCTGGTGCGTCACGGCCGCCGCCGACTACGCCAAGGTACGCGTCCAGTTCGGCCGGCCGATCGGCCAGTTCCAGGGCATCAAGCACAAGCTGTCGCGGATGCTGGTCGCGCTGGAGCAGGCCCGCGCCACCGTGTGGGACGCGACGCGCGCCACCGGCAAGGAGCTGGAGTACGCGGCCGCGATCGCCGGGGTGATGGCCCCGGACGCCGCCGTGCAGTGCGCCAAGGACGCGATCCAGACGTTCGGCGGCATCGGCTACACCTTCGAGCACGACGCCCACCTCTACTACCGCCGCGCGCTCACCCTGCGCGCCCTGCTGGGCCCGTCGGCCGAGTGGGCGGCCCGGGTGACGGACCTGGCGCTCCAGGGCGTCTCGCGGGAGATGGAGATCGACCTGCCGGAGGACGCCGAGCCGATGCGCGAGGCGATCCGGGCGGAGATCGCGGAGATCGCCGCCCTGGAGGGCCAGGAGCAGAAGCGGGCGCTGGCCGACCGCGGGTTCGTCATGTCGCACCTGCCGAGGCCGTGGGGCCGGGGCGCCTCGCCGCTGGAGCAGGTGCTGATCGCGCAGGAGCTCAAGGCCGCCAAGGTCAGGCTGCCCGCGATGATCATCGGCGCCTGGGTGGTGCCGTCGGTGGCCGCGTACGGCACGCCGGAGCAGCAGCAGCGCTTCCTGCCCAAGACGCTCAGCGGCGAGATGATCTGGTGCCAGCTCTTCTCCGAGCCGGGCGCGGGCTCCGACCTGGCGGCGCTGCAGATGAAGGCCGAGCAGGTCGAGGGCGGCTGGAAGCTGAACGGCCAGAAGATCTGGACGTCGGTCGCGCACTTCGCCGAGTGGGGCATCTGCATCGCCCGCAACTCCTCGGAGGGCACCAAGCACGAGGGCATCACGTACTTCCTGGTGGACATGAAGTCGCCGGGCGTCACGGTGCGCCCGCTGACGGAGATGACCGGCGAGAACCTGTTCAACGAGGTCTTCCTGGACGACGTGTTCGTGCCGGACGACCTGGTCGTGGGCGAGGTCGGCGACGGCTGGAAGGTGGCGCGCAACACGCTGTCGAACGAGCGCGTCTCGCTCTCGTCGGGCTCCGGCGGCACCGGCGCGTCCGTGCCGGACCTGCTGGGCCTGGCCGGGCGGCTGGGCCGCGAGCTCACGCCGGTCGAGCGGCACGAGCTGGCCGGGGTGATCTGCGAGGGCCACTCGATCAACGCGCTGTCGCTGCGGGTGACGCTCAAGCAGCTCGCCGGGTCGGAGCCGGGGGCCGACGCGTCGGTGCGCAAGCTGCTGTCGACCTCGCACGCCCAGCACGTCTCCGAGGCGGCGGTGAGCCTGCTCGGCGCCCAGGCGGTGACGGCGGCCGACATGAAGCTCGGCGACGCCGGCTACTGGAACCGCGCGGTGCTGGCCACCCGGGCGATGACGATCTACGGCGGCACGACCGAGGTGCAGCTCAACATCATCGGTGAGCGCATGCTGGGCCTGCCTCGGGATCCCGAGCCCGGCAAGTAACCGGCTACCCTCCCTCCTCGTGGGGAGGCTCGAACGGATGGGACCCGCGCTCCTGGGCGCGGGTCTCGCCGTGCTGGCGCTGGGGCCGGCGCTCGGGTGGGGGTTCGTGCTCCGGTACGACCTGGTGTTCGTGCCGGATCCGCCGCTGCTGCCCGACTCCGGGGGGTTCCCCCGGGCGGTGCCGAGCGATCTCGTGGCGGCGCTGCTGTCGCGGGTCCTGCCCGGGGAGCTGGTCCAGAAGGGGCTGCTGGTCGCGATTTTCGTGCTGGCGGCGAGCGGAGCGGCGGCGCTGGTGCCGCCGGAGCGCCGGATCGGGCGGCTGGTCGCGGCCGTCTTCTACGCGTGGAACGTCTACCTGGCCCAGCGGCTCCTGCTCGGCCAGTGGGCGCTGCTGCTGGGGGTGGCGGGGCTGCCCTGGGCGGTCCGGGCCGTGGGCGCCACCGCGCGCGGGTGGTGGCGCGGAGGGTGGCGCCAGTGGTGGCGGCTCGTCGGGGCGCTGGTGCCGGCGGCGGTGGGCGGGTTCCAGGCGATGCTGGTGACCGCGCTGACGCTGGCGCCGATCGCGGTCGCGCGGCGGCGCGCGGCCGTGACGGGGATGACGCTCGGCGTGCTCAGCCTGCCGTGGCTGGTGCCCGCGCTGACCTCGGGCGCGGTGACGGACCCGGCGGGGGTCGACGCGTTCGCGGCGCGGGCCGACGGGCCGTTCGGGGTGCTGGGGAGCCTGCTGTCGCTCGGCGGCATCTGGAACGCCGAGGCCGGGGTGCCGGGCCAGGAGTCGTGGTGGCTCGCCGCCGGACGGCTGGCGCTCGCGCTGACCGGTCTGTACGGGTATGCCAGGATGCGCGCGGAGGAACGGCCGCAGTGGTGGGGCGGGCTGGCCGTGGCCGCCGGGGCGGGGTTCGGGGTCGCGTGCCTGGGGGCGTTCGCGCCGGGCGTGCTGAAGTGGCTGATCGGGGCGTGGGCGGGGTTCGGGCCGCTGCGTGACGGTCAGGCGTACCTGGCGCCGCTGGTCCTGGTGGCGGCCGTGGGCCTGGGCTCGGTGCTGCGGTCGGGCGCCCCGGCCGTGGTCGGGCTGCTGGCGCCGGTGCTGGTGCTGCCGACGTTCGCGTGGGGGGCGTCGGGGCGGCTGGAGGCGGTGGCGTACCCGCAGGAGTGGCGGGCGGTGCAGCGGATCGTGAACGCCGACCCGGCTCCGGGCGCGCTGCTGTCGCTGCCGTGGGGCGCGCACCGGGCGTTCGCCTGGAACGGCGGGCGGGTGATGCTCGACCCGGCCGCCAAGATGTTCGCGCGCCGGGTGGTCCGGGACGACACGCTGCTGGTCGGGCTGCCGGACGGGGGGCGGTTGCGGGTGCGGGGCGAGGACCCGCGCAACAGGCTGTCGCCCGCCGGTGTCAGGTACGTGCTCGTGGCCGGGACCGAGAACCGGTTCCCCTTCGATCGGCGCGGCTGGACGCCCGTGCACCAGGGCCGGGAGCTGACGCTATGGCGCCGCTGACCGGCTCATTCACGTCTTACTTGAGGGTAACTTATTACATCACGGTTTGACGATACCTATGGATTCGTCCCGTAACACGTTCTAGTGTCGGCACACATCGTACCGATGTGGAGGGAGCGCTCTGTGTTGCGAATTCTCGCGGCATTGGCCATTGGAGCCCTGCTGGCGGTCGGCGCGTCGGTCGCGGTGGTCAACGTAGCGTCGCCGGCCCCGACCCCGCCGAACCAGCCGCTCTACAACTACGGCACCAGGTAGTCCTTCCCGCCTGACAAGGCCTTACCAGCGGAGCACCGGGCGTGGCTTCGCCATGCCCGCATGCCCGCCGTCGAGGAGTGATGGTGGTCTTCACCGGTGAGCACGCCGACCAGGCACATGCAATCGTCCGCGGCGAGGGGCCGCTCGCCGGGGTGCGGATCGCCATGGTCAACTTCCGCGAGCCCAGGCAGACGACCGCGGGCGGCGCGGAGGAGTACGCCTGGCAGGTCAGCCGCCACCTGCTGACCCAGGGCGCCTCGGTGGTGTTCGTGACCGGACGCCAGCGGGGCCAGCGCCGGGCCGAGACGCGCGAGGGCATCGCGCTGCGCCGGATGGGCAACCCGTACCTGGTCTACCTGCTGGTGCCGCTATGGCTGCTGCTGCACCGGCGGCGCTTCGACGCGGTGATCGACTCGATGAACGGCATCCCGTTCTTCGCCCCGCTCGTGATGCCGCGCCGCACGCCGGTGGTGTGCCTGGTGCACCACGTGCACGACCGGCAGTTCGCCGCGTTCCTGCCCCGCTGGCTGGCGGTGATCGGCTGTTTCGTCGAGGGGCCCGTCGCCCGGCTCGTCTACCGGCGCTGCATGACGGTCACGGTGTCGGAGTCGTCCCGGCGGGAGCTGGTCGGCAAGCTGCGCTGGCTGGGCCCGATCGTCGTCGTGCCGAACGGGTGCGCGCACCCCGAGCCGCCGCCGGTCCGGGAGCCCGGCCCCGACCCGGTGATCGTGTACGCGGGCCGGCTGGTCGGGCACAAGCGCATCGACCGGGTGGTGGACCTGGCCGGGGAGCTGTCGGGGATGTGGCCGGGCCTGACCGTGCACATCGCCGGGCGCGGCCCGGAGTCGGGCCCGCTGGCCGGGCACGTGGCCGCCCGGGGGCTGGGCGACCGGGTCCGGCTGCACGGGTTCGTGCCGGAGGCGCGCAAGGTCGCGCTGCTGGCCGGGGCGACGCTGAACGTGACGGCCTCGGAGTTCGAGGGCTGGGGGCTGACCGTGATCGAGGCGGCGGCGCTCGGCGTGCCGACGGTCGCCTACGACGTGGCCGGGCTGCGCGACTCGGTGCGTCACGGCGTCACCGGCTGGCTCGTGCGGGACGGCGAGAGCCTGGCCGACGTGACCGCCCGCGCGCTCAAGGAGCTGGCCGATCCGCGCCGCCGCGCTGAGGTGTCCAAAGCGTGTCGGGCCTGGGCAAAGGAGTTCACCTGGTCCCGAACTGGGGCTAACATGACTGAACTTATCGTGGCGGAACTCCAAGATCGCGGCGGAGCCCATCAGTGACCCATGCCTCGCCTGGACGACGGGACGAGCTCCCCGACTCCGAAGCCGAGAGCTATGACAAGCGGATCGGGCACCGGCTGCGCCTGCTGGCCGGCTGCCTCCTGCTGGTCGCGATCGCGTTCAACACCTCCACCGAGAAGATCATCCCCGAGACGAAGCTCGACATGGCGGTCAACCCGCTCGGCTTCCTCGGCAGGGCCCTGCACCTGTGGGACGGCGCCTACTTCGGCCACCTGCAGAACCAGGCGTACGGCTACCTGTTCCCGATGGGCCCCTTCTACGCGCTCGGCCTCAACCTGGGCATGGAAGCCTGGACGGTGCAGCGGCTGTGGATGTCGCTGGTGCTGTGCACCGCCTTCCTCGGCACCGTGCAGCTCGCCCGCGCGCTGCGGATCGGCGGCCCGGTCTCGCGGATCGTCGCCGGGTTCGCCTACGCGCTCGCGCCGCACGCGCAGGCGCTGATCGGCATCAACTCCTCGGAGTTCCTGCCCAGCGCCGTGCTGCCGTGGATCGTGCTCCCGCTGGTCCTGGGGGCTCGGAGGGCGCTGTCGCCGCGCCGGGCCGCCGCGCTGTCGGCGCTCGCCTTCCTGTGCTGCGGCGGCGTCAACGCCGTGGCCGAGCTGGCCGTCCTCGTCGTCCCCATGCTCTACCTGCTGACCCGGGGGCGCGGCCCGGTCAAACGCCGGCTGATCGCCTGGTGGCTGCCGCTGATCGCGCTCGCCTCGCTGTGGTGGGCCGTGCCGCTGCTCACGCTGGGCCGCTACATCTTCTCCTTCCTGCCCTACATCGAGACGGCGGGCGCGACGACCAGCGTCACGTCCCTGGTCAACGCGCTGCGCGGGACGTCGAGCTGGCTCAGCTTCCTCACCGTGGACGGGCAGGTGTGGCTGCCGGACGCCCACCAGCAGTCGACCGTCCCCTGGCTGATCCTCGTCACCTCGGCCGTCGCCGCGCTGGGCTTCGCCGGGCTGGCCCTGCGCGCCTTCCCGGAGCGGACGTTCCTGCTGGTCAGCCTGCTGGCGGGGGTCGTCATCGTGACGACCGGGCACCCCGGCACCCCGCACGCCGCCTTCATGGCCGAGCTGCTGGACGGCCCGCTGTCGGCCTTCCGCAACCTGCACAAGTTCGACGCGCTGATCCGGCTGCCCGCCGCCCTCGGCGTCGCCGGCCTCATCACCCTCGTACGGCCGGACCTGCGCAGGCACCTGACCGTCGCGGCGGCCGGGCTGGTCGCCCTGTCGGGCCTGCCCATCCTGTACGCGGGACTCGCCCCGGCAGGCGGCTTCACCGCGATCCCCGACTACTGGAAGCAGGCCGTCTCCTGGCTGGGCCGCAACGCCGGCGACGGCATGGTGCTGGCCGTGCCGGGGGCCAAACGCGGCGAGTACCTGTGGGGCCGCCCGCTGGACGAGCCGCTGCAGCCGCTCGCGCGGACCCGGTGGGCCACGCACACGATCGTGCCGTGGGGGTCGGCGGGCGGGTCGCGGCTGATGGCGGCCATCGACGACCGCCTGGCCTCGGGCAAGGGCTCGGCCGGGCTGGCCGCCACGCTGCGCCGCATCGGCGTGAGCCACCTGGTGGTCCGCAACGACCTGGACCGGGCCACGATCGGCACCGCCTGGCCGGCCCGCGTGCACCAGGCGCTGGAGGACTCGCCCGGCATCTCGCTGGAGGCCAGGTTCGGGCCCGGCGTGGGCGTCGGCAGGCACGGCCAGGCGGCCTCCTGGCTGGACCAGCCGTACCCGGCGGTCGAGGTCTACAAGGTGGCCGGGGCCGCGCCGCTCGTCGGCACCGTCTCCGCCGACCGGGCGCTGCGCGTCGGCGGCGCGCCCGAGTCCGTGCTGGCGCTGGCCGAGGAGGGGCTGCTCGACGGCGACCGGCCGGTGCTGCTCAACGACGACGACGGCGTGCTGCCCGCCGCCGAGTCGGTGCTCACCGACACGCTGCGCCGCCGCGAGGTGGCCTACGCCGACCTGCGGCGCAACGCCAGCGCGACACTCACGGCCGACGAGGAGCGGCGCGGCAGCTCGCCGGCCGCCGACCTGCTCGACCCCGGCTGGGAGCGGTACCTGGCCACGGCCGGGTTCAGCGGGATCGCCGGGGTGAGCGCGTCCTCGGCGGAGTCGGACGTCACGGCGTTCGGTGAGGCGCGGGAGCCGGGGCACCAGCCGTTCGCCGCGCTCGACGGCGACCCGCGCACGAGCTGGCGCTCCACCGGCTGGACGGGCGCGACCGGCGAGTGGCTGGAGGTCGCGCTAGCCGGCCCCCGGCGGCTCGACACGATCACGGTGGCGTTCGAGACCGCGCCGATCGGGCCGCCGCCCGCCGAGGTCGTGGTCGAGACCGACGCCGGCGAGCTGCGCCAGGACGTCAGGGCCGGCGCCGGGCCGCAGGAGCTGGCCGTGCCCGAAGGGCCGACCTCCAGGGTGCGCGTCACCGTCACCCGCACCGCCTACGAGCCGGAGAGCGCGCTGGGCAGCCGCGTCGGCATCACCGAGCTGACGATCCCCGGCGTCCAGGCCGGCCGCTCGATCGTCGTGCCCGACCCGGGCGAGCAGCCGGGGGAGCCCGCGATCGCGCTCAGCAGGCAGGGCGACGTGCCCGGCTGCCTGCGCGGCTCGATGGTGTGGAGCTGCTCCGAGGGCCACGAGGTGCTCGGCGACGACGGCCACGGCTTCGACCGCCTCTTCACGACCAGGAAGGACGGCGACTACACCGTCACCGGCCGGGCCGTGCTGCGCGACCGCGTCGCCGTGGAGAAGCTGAGCACGCTGCCGGACGACGCGCTGACCGTCACCGCATCCTCCACCTCCGTGGCGCACGGCGCGGCGGCCGGCCGGTGGGCGTTCGACGACGATCCGAGAACCGTGTGGTTCGCCGACCCGCTCGACCCCAGGCCGACGCTCACCGTCGAGCTGGCCCGCCACACCACGCTGACGGAGCTGCGCGTCACCACGCCCGACTCCTACCTCGGCGCCCCGCCCCTCCGCGTGACGGTCCGCGCGGACGGCGGCGTCCGGCAGAGCTGGATCGGCAAGGACGGCCTCGTCGAGTTCCCCGCCCTGTCGGCCAAGAAGATCGAGCTGGAGTTCGGCGCGTCCGGCGGCCGGCCCGTCGAGATCAGCGACATCGCGATCCCCGGCACCAGCCCGCTCGGCGCGCTGACCGGCTTCCCGCTGCGGCTGCCGTGCGGCTACGGCCCGACCTTCACCGTGAACGGCCGGACCGTCCACACCGAGGTCACCGAGGGCACGCTGCACGACGTCGTCACCGGGCGGCCGGTGCGGTTCGAGACCTGCGAGCGGCTGCTCATGGTGGCCGGGCGCACCAGGCTGGCGCTGCGGCCCGGCGACTCCTACCGCGTCGAGTCCGCCGTGGTCCGCCGCCTCGACGAGGACGCGCGGCCGGCCGGGCCGCAGCGCATGCGCGAGACGCCCGTGCGGAGCTGGGAGCCGGGCGAGCGGGTGGTCCAGGTCGACGTCACCGCCGACTCCTACCTGGTCGTCAACGAGAACTTCAACGCCGGCTGGAAGGCCACGCTGGGAGTCGCCGAGCTCAAGCCGGTGCGGCTCGACGGCTGGCGGCAGGCCTGGTTCGTGCCCGCGTACACGTCCGGGACCGTGACGCTCACGTACGTCCCCGACGAGCCGTACCGGGCCGGGCTGGCGGCGGGCGGCGCGCTCGCGCTGCTGGTCGTGGCGCTGGCGCTGACGCCCGGCCGGGGGCGGCTGCGGCGGCTGCCGCCGTGCCGGCCGGCCGCGCCGCGCGCGGGCCTGATGCTGCCCGTGGCCGTCGCGGTCGGCTACTGGGTGGGCGGGCCGGCGGGCGCGGTGGTCGCGGCGCTCACGTTCCTGCCGGGCCTGTGGCTGCGCCCGCTGCGCGACGCCGAGCACCTGCGCGCGGGACCGCGGGCCCGGCTGCTGCGCCCGCTGTCGGGGCCGTACGCGGGCATCGCGCTGTATCTGGTCGCCGCCGCCGGGGTCGCGGCCGGCGTGGGCGGGCTGTGGACGCAGCTCCTGTGCGTGCCGCTGCTGGCGCAGCTCTGCGTCGAGGCCGCAGCCAGGACGCGGCCCGCGCCCAGGACCCGAGCCCCCGTCCCCGTCGCCGCGGGCGGCCCGACCATGACGAGCGTGCCATGACGACGACGGAGCAGCGCGGCCGGATCGTGATCGCGGTGCCCGGGCCGCTGGTCAGGGCGGTGCGCCGGCACGGCGTGGTGCTGACCGGGGTCGTGATGGTCGCCGCCGCGCTGGTCTGGAAGGCGGTGCTCCTCCAGCACGCCTACTTCAAGGAGGACGACTACGAGTTCGTGGCCAGGGCGGTGGAGAACGGGCTCTCCTTCGACTACCTGACCCGGATCCACTTCGGCCAGTTCATGCCCGGCGGGTTCCTGCTGGCCTGGTTCTCGGCCCGGCTGGAGCCGTACGGGTGGGGGGCGGCGGCGGGCGGCGTGCTCGTGCTGCACGCGGCCGCCGGGCTCGCCGTGCTGCGCATGCTGCGGGTCGTGTTCGGCGCGCGGCCGGCGATCCTGGCGCCGCTGCTGGTGTTCCTGCTGGCGCCGATCACGTTCCCGGCGCTCGCCTGGTGGGCGGCGGCGCTCAACACGGTGTTCCTGCAGCTCGCGCTGCCGATGGCGGTGGCCTCGCACTGGCATCACCTGCGCACCGGGCGGCTGCGCCACGCGGTGGCGGCGGCGGCGTGGGTGCTGGTCGGGCTGCTCGGCTTCGTCAAGGGCTTCGCCGTGCCGCTGGTGCTGCTCGCGCTGACGGCGATCTACTTCGGCGGGCTGCGCAGACGCCTGGCAGCCTGGCTGATGTACGCGGGCGTGCTGGCCGCGTTCGGCGCCCTGTACGCGCAGCGGTCGCTGGCCGCGCCGAACACCGGCGGCCTGCCCCTCTTCGACCAGGCCGCCAGCTTCCTGTGGGAGCTGCTCGGCAGGACGTTCGCGACGACCGTGCTGGGCGGGCCGTGGAAGTGGTTCGCCGGCGGCGACTGGGGCGTCGCCGCGCCGCCCACCGCGCTGGTGGTGCTCTCGCTGCTGGTCCTCGCGCTGCTGGTCGTGGTGACCGGCTACTACCGGCGGCGGGCGTACCTGGCCTGGGGGCTGCTGCTCGGCTACGCCGTCGTGGCCGACGCGCTGCCCGTCCTGTGGGGGCGGGTGCACCTGCTCGGCTCGTTCGCCGGTACGGACACCCGCTACGTGGCCGACGCCGCGCCGCTGCTCGCGCTCGTCGTCGGGCTCGTGCTGCTGCCGCTGCCCGGTGAGGCCGAGCCGTACCGCAGGCCGCTGCCCGCCAGGGAACGGGTGAGCGGGCTGTGCGGCGCGGCCCTCGGCGTGTTCGCGGGCGCGTCGCTCGTCTCGGTGACGATCTTCGCCGGCTACCTGGGCGCGGACCGGAGGCACGGCTACATCGAGACCGCCCGCGCCGAGCTGGCGAAGGCCGCGCCCGGCGCCGTCGTCTACGACCGGCTGGTGCCCGCCGACGTGGTGCCGGGCGGCTACCGCACCTACAGCCTCACCTCCAGGGTGCTGGGCGCGATGGCGTCGCCGCAGCTCCGGGCCCGCATGCAGGACCCGCCGGCGGCGCTGGAGGGCCTGGTCTTCGACGACCTGGGCCGGCTGCGGCCGGTGGAGGTCGCCGGGACCGAGCTCGCGCCGCGCACGCCCGACGGCTGCTGGCCCGCGACAGGAGGGACCGTGCAGGTGCCGCTGGCCGCCTCGCCGCCGCGCGTCGAGGGCACGCTGATCAGGCTCGGCTACTCCGCCCGCGCCGACACCGAGGTCACGATGTGGATGGCCGACCGGCCCGTCGACGTGAAGCTGCGCGCCGGGCTCGGCAAGGTGTTCATGGTCGCCGAGCCCGGCGCGGACCGCATCGTGCTGCCCGACCTGCCGCCCGGCGTGTGCGTCGGCGCGGTCACCCCCGGTCAGGCGGTGCCCGTCCCGTGAACGTGAGCCGTACGACCCTCGCGCTGGTCCTGGCCGCGGCCGGGGCGTTCCTGCTGACGCTGGTCCCGCTGATGCGCTGGCACGTCTCCGCGCGGGTGTTCGTGGCGCCCTTGGAGCAGCAGACGATGACCAGGTCGGTGGCCGAGTCCGCGACCTACCTGGACCCGGCCACGATGAAGCCGCAGCGGGGCCCGCTGGTGCTGACCCGCTGGCTGATCGGCGACGTGCTGGCCGGGGACGAGCGGCGGGCGGTGTGGACCGAGTCGGTCTCGCTGGCCACCCGCGACGACCGGCGGCTCGACTACCACGAGCGGCGGCTGGCCTTCAACCGGCGGACCGGCGTGATCGTCAACTGTTGCGGCGAGTATCTGGACGAGGACGCCCGGATCAAGCAGTCGGGCCAGGCGTACCGGTGGCCGTTCCGGGCGGAGCCGGGCGACTACACGCTGTTCGACCTGCGGCTGCGCCGGGCGGTGCCGGTCACGTACGAAGGGGTCGAGCGGGTGCGCGGCGTCGAGACGCACCGCTACGCGCAGCGCACGCCGCGGCAGCTCGTGCCGGGGGAGCAGCCGCCGGTGCCGCGCCGGCTGCTCGGGCTCAAGGGCGCGGGCGACGTGGGCGTGGCCCGCTACGCGGAGATCCGCCGGACCTTCTGGGTCGAACCGGTCAGCGGGCTGCCCGTGAAGACCGCGGACCGGGTGACGGAGACGCTCGTCACGGCCGACGGGAGCGGCAGGCTCGTGGCGCTGGACGCCGACTTCACCACGGCGGCGGGCGACGTGCGGGCGGCGCTGGAGACGGCGGCCTTCTACCGGCGCTGGGAGCTGGTCGCCGGGACGGTCGCGCCGGTCGGCGGCGGGCTGCTCGGCGTGGGCTGCGTGGCCGCCGCGCTGTGGCTGGCGCGGCGGCGCTCACCTGCGGCGCAGGACCAGCAACAGGTTCCAGGTGACGAGCTCGCGGACGCCAGGTAGGTGGACGACATGCCGGGCCCAGCGCGGGTGGTAGCGGGGGATCGCGTCGAGCACGTCCACGTCGCGGTGGCGGCGCGCCCACGCCAGCGGCCCCGCCACGCCGACGGCGAACATGCTCTCCCCGTAGACGTTCTTGGGCGGCCTGCCGTGCGTGCGCTCGTAGCGGCGGGCGGCCCGGTGGCCGCCGAGGTAGTGCCACGGCGAGGTCTCGTGGCCGCCCCAGGGCGACAGCCAGATCGTGTAGGACAGGTAGACGACGCCGCCCGGCCGGGTGACGCGGACCATCTCGTCCGCCATGCGGCGCGGGTCCGGCACGTGCTCCAGCACGTTGGAGGAGAAGCACACGTCGACCGAGCCGGTGGCCAGCGGCAGGTCCAGCGCGCTGCCCAGCACCGCGTCGCGCGGCGGCGCGCCGTCGCGCAGCCGCATCTCGCCGGCGTCGCAGTCGACGCACACCGGGCGCGCCCCCGCCGCGCGCAGCGCGTCGGCGAAGTAGCCGGGCCCGCCGCCCACGTCGGCCACCGTCGCGCCGTCGAGATCCGTGTACGTGCCGAGCTGCGCCACCGTGTCGGCGGCCAGCGTGCCGTAGAAGAAGTCGGGATCGCTCTGTTCGAGGCGGAAGGCGCGCAGCAGCCGGACGGACCTCGCCAGATCCGCCCGGAACGGTGCAGGGGTGTCCACGGCGCGGAGCATACTCCAGAGGAGGGAACGCGTTGACGGTCCAGGACGAACGCCCCGCCGGCTTTCAGATCACCCTGCCCTCCCTCGGCACCGGCCCGGTCGTCGGCGCCGGTCTGCTGCTCGTCGCGATCTCGCTGGCCTTCAGGGCGAGCGTGCTGGGCCGGGCGTACTTCGTCGAGGACGACTTCCTGTTCGTCGCCGCGGCCGGTGACAGCGGCCTGACCTGGGACTATCTGACCCGGGTGCACAAGGGGCACTTCATGCCGGGCGCGCTCGCGCTGGTGTGGGTGCTCTCGGCGGTCGCGCCCTACAGCTGGGCGCTGGTCTCGTTCGTGACGATCGCGCTCCAGGCGGCGGCGTCGGTCATGTTCCTGGTGCTGCTGCGGCGGCTGTTCGGCGACCGGCCCTGGGTGCTCGCGCCGCTGGCCGTGTACGTGTTCGCGCCGCTGACCGTGCCCGCGATGAGCTGGTGGTCGGCGGCGCTCAACGCGGTCCCGCTCCAGCTCGCGCTGGCGGGCGCGCTGGCCGCGCACGTCCGGTACGCCAGGACCGGGCAGGGCAGGTGGCACGCGCTGATCTGGACGGCCGCCGGCATGGCCTTCTCCACCAAGGGGGTGTTCATCCCCTTCGTGATCCTCGGCGTGTCCAGCGCCTTCCTCGGCGGGGGGCTGTGGGCCCGCTCGATCCTGGCGGAGTTGCGCCGGCCCGGCTGGTGGGCGCAGGGGGCGCTGCTGGCCGGTTACGCGGTGCTCTACCTGCTGCGCCGCGACAGCGCCGGGTCTGACGCGCTGACCGGGCCGAAGGCCGAGCTGGTGCCGGGGGTGGTGCGCCGGCTGCTGGGGGAGACGTTCCCGACAGGCGCCGTGGGCGGGCCGCTGCGCTGGGGCGGCGTCACCGCCACCGGCGGCCTCGCGGACCCGGAGACGGTCACGGTGGTGGCCGCGTGGGCGCTGATCGCGCTGCTGGTGGCGCTCACCTGCGTGTACCGGCGGCGGGCCTGGCGGGCGTGGGCGATCCTGGCCGCCTACGTCGTGGTGGCCGACGCGGTCCCCACGGTGATCGCCCGCGCCACGCTGTGGGACATGGTGGGGGCCGAGACGCGTTACGTCGCCGACGCCGCCGTGCTGTTCGCCCTCTGCCTGGCCCTGGCCGCGCTGCCGGTCGCCGGGGAGGAGGACGCCGTGCGGAGGCGGACGCCCGGCGGCCTGCCCGCCGCGGCGGGCGCGCTCACGGCCGCCTTCGTGGTCACGGCGCTGGTCTCCACCAACGCCTACGCCGACACCCTCACCGGCGACCGCGTCAGGACCTACCTGGACGCCGCCCGGCAGTCGCTGGCCGAGGCCCCGGACCTCGACGTGTACGACCGGCCGGTGCCGCCGCACATCGTGCTGCCGTGGAACGGCTCCCGGCGGCTCACCTCGAACGTGCTGGGCCCGCTGGCCGACCCGGAGACGCGGCGGCGGATGCGCGACCCGCGCCCGTCGGCCAGGCCGTACGTGTTCGACGACGCCGGGAAGCTGGTGCCGGTGGGCCGGGTGGTGCCGTTCTTCGACGAGGTGGCCGGCGCCGAGTGCTATCCGGCGGGCGCGATGTTCCCCGTCGAGTCGATGGGCGGGCCCGGCATGGTCGTCGCCCTGGCCTACGTCAGCGACGTGCCGGTGCGGGTGGTGGCCGACCTGGGCGGCACGGAACGGGCGGCGAGCCTGCCCGCCACGCCCGCCGACGGCGGCCTGTTCTACGTCCCGCACGACGGCGCGGGCGCCGGGCTGCGCGTCACCGTGGCGGGCGCGGGGGCTCAGGGCTTCTGTCTCAGGGCGGTCGCGTTCGGCGAGCCGGGGCCCGCCCTGTGAGGCACGAACCGGATCAGCGCCCTGGCCGGCGTCTCGACCCAGCGGTAGGTGAGCGCCGACAGCCCGACCGTGATCGCGCCGATCGCGACCAGGTTGACCAGCAGGTTGCCGCTCCACGGCTGCTGCCCGGTGAAGTCGTACCAGAGATAGATCACCACGAACTGCCACAGGAACACGCCGTAGGAGATCTCGCCCAGCCGGCTCATCACCCGCCCGCCGATCACCCGCCGCACCCGCGTGACCCCCTCGGGCTCCAGCGCGGCGGGCGCCACCAGGCAGAAGGCGATGACCGTGTAGAGGAGCTGCTCGGAGAACGCGGTCCAGATGCCGCCCAGGCCGACGAAGCGCGGCCCGGTGAGCGGCGTGGCCGCGATGGCGTACGCCAGGCCGGCGATGACCCACAGCGTGCCCCACGAGGCCGCCAGGGCCGCGCCCAGCCGCCGTGCCGGGCCGTCCTCTGCCCTGGCCCAGACGGTCAGCACCGCCAGCGCCATGCCGGGCACGAAGAACGTCCACGAGCGCGGCAGCCATACGTTCATCCACGGCCGGTACTCGGGGAAGTACTCGAAGATCGTGTACACGTACGAGAGCGCGCCGAAGACGGCCAGGCCGATCAGCAGGCGCTTGGCGCGGGCGGCGACGCCGGGCCCGGCCCGCAGCGCGAAGGCGCGCAGGGCGGCGGCCATGAGCGGCAGCGTGAGGTAGAAGGCCGCCTCGACCGCGAGGCTCCACATCTGGCCGAGCCCCTTGGGCCCGAGGCCGAACCACCACGGGTCGAGGTCGTAGATGTGCACCAGGAACAGCATCTTCGCCCACGTCCACACGTCGCCGCGGTGCGCGCCGCCCCACAGCAGCAGCGCGACGGCGACGACCAGCCAGTAGGCGGGGACGATGCGGAAGAAGCGCCGCCACAGGTAGCGGCCGGCGGCGGGCTCGGGGTCGCCGGTCAGCAGGGCGGCCGCCCACGGCCGGTAGAGCAGCAGGCCGGAGAGCGTGAAGAAGATCGGCACGCCGATCTCGCCGCGCGACAGCAGCCCGCCGAGGAAGCCGGGCTGGAGCGCCGTGCCCGCCTCCATGGAGACGTGGAAGAGCAGGACCGCGAGGGCGGCGACGGCGCGGATGCCGTCGAGCGCGGGCTGGCGGCCGGACACCACGGGTCTGCCCGCCGATGTAGAACCTGTTTCGGTCACGTTTCCGCATCCCTGGTGACGTCGCTCACTGGCGGCAATAACATACCGGCAAGTAGAACTCGTTTTCAGTACGTAATCGCCCAAAACCGGCATCCGTGCACCTGTCCCATGGAGGTTCCATGAACCGGGTCGTTGGAAGCGTTCTGATCGCCATCGGTGCCTTTCTCGTCGTGCTGTCCCCCCTGACGCACTTCCAGGTGGCCTCGGCGCTGATCGCCGCCAAGGCCGACCAGTACGGGATCAGCAACCTCCGGGCCACGGGCGCACAGTACTTCAGCGCCGCCGACGGCAAGGTGCTGACCGCCGACCTCGACATCACCGTCACCACCCGGGGCGACGTCAAGGGAGCCGAGGGCGACACGGTCGTCTGGGACGAGTTCACCTACGTCAACGACGTCACCCACAGCAAGCCGATCGACTACACCGAGCGGCGCAGCGCCTTCGACAAGCGCTCCGGCGTCGGCCTCAACTGCTGCGGCGTCAGCATCGACAAGGAGCCCGTCCAGCTCCAGGGCCAGATCTACAAGTTCCCCTTCGACGTGGAGAAGAAGAGCTACCAGGTCTTCAACTCCACGGCCGGCAAGGCGTTCGAGGCCAAGTTCGTCGCCGAGGAGCAGGTCAACGGCCTGACCGTGTACAAGTTCGAGCAGACGGTCCCGGAGACCAAGACGGAGACCAGGACCGCCCCCGCCGCCTGGTTCGGCATGGGCGAGTCGGGTGACGTCCAGCTCGACCGCGTCTACTCCGGCGTCAACACCTACTGGATCGAGCCGGTCACCGGCGCGCCCGTCAAGCAGGAGCAGCAGCGCAACGAGGTGCTGCGCAGCCAGGACGGCGTCGAGCGGTCCAAGGCGTTCGTCGCCCACGCCAAGATGACGGACGAGACGGTCAAGAAGCTCGTCGACAGCGCCGCCGACAGCAAGAGCCAGATCACGCTGATCAGGACCACGATCCCGCTCGTGCTGGCGATCGTCGGCGTCGTGCTGCTGGCCGTGGGGATCTTCGCGGTGAGCCGCAAGCGCGCATGAGCCAGGACGGGGTGGCGGCGCGGCCGGTCGCCGCGCCCGTCCTCGGGCTGATCAGGGCGGCCCGGCCGCGCCAGTGGCTGAAGAACGTGCTGGTGCTGGCCGCGCCCATGGCCGCCGGCGTGATCGGCGAGCCGCGCAGCCTGCTGGCGGCGATGCTCGTGTTCGCCGCGTTCTGCCTGGCCGCCAGCGGGTCCTACCTGCTCAACGACGCCGCCGACGTGGCCGCGGACCGGCTGCACCCGCGCAAGAGCAAGCGGGCGGTCGCCTCCGGCGTGGTGCCGGTGCCGATGGCGCGCTGGACCGGCGTGGCGCTCATGGTGCTCGCCCCCGGTGTCGCCGCGCTCACCGGCGACTGGCGTCCGGCCGCCGTCGTGGCCGGCTACCTGGCCCTGACGCTCGCGTACACGCTGTGGCTCAAGCACGTCGAGGTCGTGGACCTGATCGCGGTCGCCGGCTGCCACGTGGTCCGCGCCTACGCCGGGGCCGTCGCCGTGGACGTGCCGGTGACCGGCTGGTTCCTCGTCGTGGTGTCGCTGGCCGCGCTGCAGCTCGTCGCGGGCAAGCGGGAGACCGAGCTGCGCGCCCAGGGCGTGAGCGGCACCCGCGCCACGCTGGCCGCCTACACGCCCGCCTACCTGTCCCAGGTCCGCGTCATGTGCTCGGGCGCGATGATCGTCACCTACTGCCTGTGGGCGCTCAACGCGCACGCGAACCTGTTCTACGGGCTCAGCATCGTGCCCTTCGTGCTGCTCGTCCTGCGGCACAATCTCCTGGTGGACCGGGGGATCGGAGAAGAGCCCGAGGAGCTTGCCGTGCGCGACCCGCAGATCAGGATCTTCGCCGCGCTGCTGATCGCGCTGGCGGGGCTGGGAATCTACACATGACGACGTTCCTGACCGGGTGGGGCCGCACGTCGCCCTCCCCGGCGACCGTGGTCAGGCCGCGCGACACCGCCGAGGTGGCCGCGCTGGTCGCCGCCGCCCCCGGCCGCGGCCTCGTGGCCCGCGGCCTCGGCAGGGCGTACGGCGACGCCGCCCAGAACTCCGGCGGCCTGGTCCTCGACTGCACCGGGCTGGGCGGCTGGAGCTTCGACGAGGAGACCGGGCTGGTGACCGCCTCGGCCGGGGTGAGCCTGCACGAGCTGATGACGGCCCTGGTGCCGCGCGGCTGGTTCGTGCCCGTCAGCCCCGGCACCCGCCACGTCACCGTCGGCGGCGCCGTCGCGGCCGACGTGCACGGCAAGAACCACCACCGCGACTCCTCCTTCGGCGCCCACCTGCGCTCGCTCACCCTGGTCACGGCCGACGGCGCGGTGCGCACGCTCACCCCCGACGAGCCGCTGTTCCACGCCACCGTGGGCGGCATGGGGCTGACCGGCGTGGTGTGCGAGGCCACGTTCGGCTGCGTGCCCGTGGCGAGCTCCCTCATGCGGGTGGACGTGCGGCGCACCGGCGACCTGGACGAGACACTGGCCGCCATGGCCGACGACGACGACCGCCACCGCTACACGGTCGCCTGGATCGACCTGCTGGCGCGCGGGCGCCGGATGGGGCGCGGCGTGCTGACCAGCGGCGACCACGCCGAGCGGGGCGCCCGCGACTTCGCGCCCCGCACCCTGCTGCGCGCCCCGCGCCGGGCCCCCGGCGGGCTGCTCAACGGCGTGAGCGTGCGGGCCTTCAACGAGGCGTGGTACCACAGGGCGCCCCGGCGGGCGAGCGTCGTGCAGGGGATCGCGCCGTTCTTCCACCCGCTCGACGCCGTCGAGGGCTGGAACCGCGTCTACGGCCCGCGGGGCTTCGTCCAATACCAGTTCGTGGTGCCGTTCGGAGCCGAGAAGACGCTGCGGGAGATCGTCGGGCGGTTGTCGTCGACCGGGACCGTGTCGTTCCTGACCGTGCTCAAGCGGTTCGGGGCCGGGTCCAGCGGGCTGCTGTCGTTCCCGATGCCGGGCTGGACGCTGGCCCTCGACATCCCGGCCGGGCAGCGCGGGCTGGGCCGGCTGCTGCGCGGCTTCGACGAGCGGGTCGCCGAGGCGGGCGGGCGCGTCTACCTGGCCAAGGACTCGCGGCTGCGAGCTGACATGATGGCCCGCATGTATCCCGGGCTGGACCGGTGGCGGCGGATCAGGGACGAGGCCGACCCCGCCGGGCTGTTCCGCTCCGACCTGGCCAGGAGGCTCGGCCTGTGAAGAACGCTCTGGGCGCGGTCGACACCGTGCTGCTGCTCGGCGGACGCAGCGAGATCGGGCTGGAGATCGTCCGGCTGCTGGTGGGGCTGGGCGCGAGCCGGATCGTGCTGGCGATGCGCGAGCCCGGCGGCCCGCCGCCCGCCGTGACGCCGAACGTCGAGCGGCCCGCCGGGGCGGCGCCGCCCGAGGTGCACGTGCTGCCGTTCGACGCGCTCGACGCGGCCTCCCACGGCGAGGTCTTCGACAAGGCCGTGGAGCTGGTCGGCGACCTCGACGTGGTGATCTCCGCGTTCGGCGTGCTGGGCAGCCAGGACGCCTACGACACCGACCCGGCGGCGGCCATGACCGACGTGGCCGTCAACTACGGCGCGCACGTGTCGGCGGGCCTGCACGCGGCCCGGGTGCTGCGCCGCCAGGGCCACGGCACGCTCGTGGTGCTGTCGTCGGTGGCGGGCGCGCGGGTGCGCCGGGCCAACTTCGTGTACGGGTCGGCCAAGGCCGGGCTCGACGGGTTCGCGCAGGGGCTCGGCGACGCGCTGCACGGCACCGGGGCCCGGGTGCTGATCGTGCGGCCGGGGTTCGTGATCGGGCGGATGACCGAGGGGCTGACGCCGGCGCCGCTGTCGTCGACGCCCCGGCAGGTGGCGCTGGCCACGGTGCGGGCGCTGCGTGAGGGCCGGGCGAGCGTGTGGGTGCCTCCGGCGCTCGGGCCGGCGTTCGGCCTGATGCGGCTGCTGCCCCGCGCGCTCTGGCGCCGGATGCCGCGTTAGAACCCGTTCCACAGAACCCGGCGTAGCCGAACCGCGGAGTAGAACACGTTGCAGTTGACGGGGTCGCGGCTTATCGTCGAGCCATGCGGACCCGGGTCACGGACATGTTCGGAATCGACCTCCCGATCTTCGCTTTCAGCCACTGCCGGGACGTGGTGGCGGCCGTCAGCCGCGCCGGAGGGATGGGCGTGCTCGGCGCGCTCTACTTCACCCCGGAAGAGCTCGAACAGGAGCTCAAGTGGATCGACGACCACGTGGACGGCAAGCCGTACGGCGTCGACGTGGTCATGCCCGCCTCCTACGAGGGCGCCGACTTCGCGCCCGAGGAGCTCGTCGGCCGCCTCCAGGGGATGATCCCGCAGGGGCACCGGGAGTTCGTCGACGGCCTGCTGGCCGCCCACGGCGTGCCGCCGCTCGGCGAGGACGCCGACGCCGGCCGGGTGCTGCTCGGCTGGACAGACGCCACCGCCCGCCCGCAGGTCGAGGTCGCGCTGCGGCACCCGATCGCGCTGCTGGCCAACGCGCTCGGCCCGCCGCCCGCCGACATCGTCGAGCTGGCCCACGCGCACGGCGTCAAGGTCGCCGCCCTGGCCTCCACGCCCCGCCACGCGCTCAAGCAGGTCGAGGTCGGCGTGGACGTGGTCGTCGCGCAGGGCACCGAGGCCGGCGGCCACACCGGCGAGATCTCCACCATGGTCCTCATCCCGCAGGTGGTCGACGCGGTCGACGCGCCGGTGCTGGCGGCGGGCGGGATCGGCAACGGCCGCCAGATGGCCGCCGGGCTGGCGCTCGGCGCGGAAGGCGTGTGGACCGGCTCGCTCTGGCTCACGGTCGAGGAGGCCGACACGCCGGAGATGGCCAAGCGGCGCATCCTGGAGGCCACCTCCCGCGACACGGTCCGCTCCCGGAGCTGGACGGGCAAGCCCGCCCGCCTGCTCAGGAACGAGTGGACCGACGCCTGGGAGTCGGACGGGTCGCCGGGCACGCTGCCGATGCCGCTGCAGTTCATGCTGGTGTCGGACGCGCTGCGGCGCATCGGCCGCTCCGACGCCGCGGAGCTGGCCACGTTCCCGGCGGGCCAGATCATCGGCATCACCAACCAGGTCCGCGCCACCAAGGACGTCGTCTTCTCCCTCGTCGAGGAGTACGCCGACGCCCTGGAGCGGCTGGAGCGCATCACCCGCGACTGAGCGGCGCGTCAGCGGCCCCGGTAGACGGGCGGGCGCTTCTCGCGGAAGGCGAGCGTGCCCTCCTTGGCGTCCTCGGAGCCGATGACCGGCCAGCCGAGCTCGTCGGAGACCTTGAGCGCCTCGGGCTCCGGCAGGCCGAGCGTGTCGCGGTAGGCGCGCAGGATGGCCTGGACGGCCAGCGGGCCGCTGGCGGCGACGTCGGCGGCCAGCTTCAGCGCCTCGGGCAGCGCCTGCCCGTCGGGGACGACGCGGTTGACCAGCCCCATCGACAGGGCCTCGGCGGCGGTGACGGCCCGCCCGGTCAGCAGGAGGTCCATGGCGTGACAGTACGGGATCTGCCGGGGCAGCCGGATCGCGCTGCCGCCCATCGGGAACAGCGCGCGCCTGGCCTCGAACAGGCCGAGCGTGGCCGACTCGGCGACGACGCGCAGGTCGGTGCCGACCAGCAGCTCGGTGCCCCCGGCCACGGCGTGGCCCTCGACGGCGCTGATGATCGGCTTGGTGGGCGGGTCGGCGCGCAGCAGGCCCTTCCAGTGGTAGTCGGCGATCTTCGCGCCGCGCGCCTGGACCTCGGGGTCCTGCGGCGGCCGGCCCATGGCCTTGAGGTCGGCGCCCGCGCAGAACGTGCCCTGCGCGCCGGTCAGGACGGCGACGCGGACGGACGGCTCGGCCGACACGTACGCCCACGCGCTCGCCAGGCCGATCAGCATGTCCGACGACAGCGCGTTGCGGGCCTCGGGGCGGTCCATGGTGACGACGACCACGTGGCCGTCCCGTTCGACGCGGCAGTGGGGGGTGCTGATCGGCAGCGATTCCACGGACACCTCCTGAAATCAAGCGCTTGCTCCCACATTAGCGGCGGGTTACGCTCCCGGAAAGAAACGAGAACAGGTTCTCGTTTGTCTGCGCCCGGGTGAGGAGTTCCGATGGGCACGCTCGGTTTCTGGAGACTGGCGCAGGCGGACCCCGGCTGGGTCGCCGCCGTGGACCCCGACGGCACGGAACATCGCGCCGGTGACCTGCTGGCCAGGGCGAACCGGCTGGTGCACGGCCTGCGCGAGCTCGGGCTGCGACCCGGCGACGGCTTCTGCGGGCTGGTGCCCAACGGGGCCGACGGCCTGGTGCTCTACCTGGCCGCGTTACAGGCGGGCTGGTACTACACGCCGATCAACTGGCACCTGACCGGCCCGGAGATCGCCTACATCCTGGCCGACAGCGAGGCCCGCGCGTTCTTCGCGCACCCGCGCTACGCGGCCGAGGCCGTCCGCGCCGCCGAGGCCGTCGACCCCGGCAGGCGCTTCGGCGTCCCGGAGCTCCCCGGCTTCCGCTCGCTGAGCGACCTGACCGACGGCAGGCCGGACACCCTGCCCGCCGACCGGACGGCCGGCGCCACCATGCACTACACCTCCGGCACCACCGGCCGGCCCAAGGGCGTGCGCCGCCCGCTCAGCGGCCTCGACCCCGACGACGCGGCCGAGCTGATGACGTTCCTGCCCGGCCTGTTCGGCATCACGCCCGGCCGCCCCAACGCCCACCTGGTCACCTCGCCCGGCTATCACACGGCCGTCACCCAGTTCGGCGGCACCGCCCTGCACATGGGCCACACCCTCGTTCACATGGACCGGTGGGACGCCGAGGAGATGCTGAGGCTCTGCGAGCGCCATCGGGTGACGAACTCGCACATGGTCCCCACGCACTTCAAACGCCTGCTGTCGCTGCCCGCGGAGACCCGGGACCGCTACGACCTGTCGTCGCTGAAGTGGATGATCCACGCCGCCGCGCCCTGCCCGGTGCCGGTCAAGCGGGCGATGCTGGACTGGTGGGGCGACTGCGTCTACGAGTACTACGCGGCCACCGAGGGCGGCGGCACCCTGGCCACCCCCGCCGACTGGAAGGCGCACCCCGGCACCGTCGGCCGGGCCTGGCCGATCAGCGAACTGCTCGTCGTCGACGACGCCGGCGACCCGGTGCCCACCGGCGCCCCCGGCACCATCTACATGAAGATGATGGGCGCCTCCTTCGAGTACAAGGGCGACCCGGCCAAGACCGAGGCGAACCGGCTCAAGGACTACTTCACCGTCGGCGACATCGGCTACCTGGACGAGGACGGCTTCCTGTTCCTGTGCGACCGCAAGGCCGACATGATCATCTCGGGTGGGACCAACATCTACCCCGCCGAGATCGAGAACGAGATCGTCGTCCACCCCAAGGTCGCCGACGTGGCCGTCTTCGGCATCCCGGACGAGGAGTGGGGCGAGCAGATCAAAGCCGTCGTCGAGCCCGCCCCCGGCGCCGAACCCGGACCCGAGCTGGCCCGGGAGATCCTGGCCTCGCTGGAGGGCCGGCTGTCGCGGATGAAGTGGCCCAGGACCGTCGACTTCATCGCCGAGATGCCCCGCGAGCCCAACGGCAAGCTGCTCAAACGCAAGCTCCGGGCGCCCTACTGGGAGGGACACGAGCGTGCCATCTGACGAGCCGCTGACGGCCGAGCACGTGCTGGAGTTCCCCGGCGGCTACACGCGCACCACCGGGCCGGTGATCGGCCGGTTCCTGACCGAGCTGCGCGCCGGGCGGCTCGTCGGCGTGCGCACCGCCGAGGGCCGGGTGCTGGTGCCGCCGCTGGAGTACGACCCCGCGACCGGCGAACCGGTCACCGGCGAGTACGTCGAGGTCGGGCCCGCCGGGACCGTCACCGCCTGCGCCTGGGTGTCCGAGCCGCTGGACGGCCACCCGCTGGACCGGCCGTTCGCCTGGGCGCTGATCAAACTGGACGGGGCCGACACGGCGCTCGTGCACGCCGTGGACGCGGGCAACCCCAAGGCCGTCACCGCCGGGACCCGGGTGTGGCCGGTGTGGCGCGGCGAACGCACCGGCCACATCACCGACCTCTCCTGCTTCGCCCCGGAGGTGACGAAGATCGTCTCACCGGTGCGGAGCGCGTACACGCTCAGGGCGGGCGGGGCGCTCGGCGTCTTCCTGGAGGGCATCGGGCGCGGCGTGTTCGTCGGCGGGCGATGCGGCGGCTGCGGCAAGGTGTACGTCCCGTACCGGCTGTCGTGCCCGGAGTGCGGCCTGCGGATCGCCGAGCGGACCGAGCTGCCCGGCACCGGCACCGTCACCACCTTCGCGATCAACAACCTGCCCGACCCGCGCGCCCCCGAGGTGCCGTTCGTGTCCGCGTACATCCTGCTCGACGGCGCGGACGTGCCGATGATCGCGCTCGTCGGCGGGGTGCCCGCGCACGAGGTGCGCCACGGCATGCGGGTGCGCGCCGTATGGGTCCCCGAGGACGAGCGGACGCCGTCGATGGCCAGCGTGCGGTGGTTCGCCCCCACCGGCGAGCCGGATGTGGAGCTGTCATGAGAAGGGTGGCGATCGTCGCCTTCGCCCAGACCGAGCACACCGACCACGACACCGGGCTGGCCGAGCCGGAGCTGATCCTGCCCGTGATCGACGCGGTCAAGGCGGCCACCGGGCTCAGCCGGTTCGGCTTCACCTGCTCCGGGAGCTGCGACTACCTGGCGGGCGCGCCGTTCTCGTTCGTCTCGGCCCTCGACGCGCTCGGCGCCTGGCCGCCCATCTCCGAGAGCCACGTCGAGATGGACGGCGCCTGGGCGCTGTACGAGGCGTGGGTGCGGCTCCAGCACGGGGACGTGGACAGCGCGCTGGTGTACGGCTTCGGCAAGTCCACGCCCGGTGATCCGCGCACGCTCATGACCCTGCAGCTCGACCCGTACTACCTGGCGCCGCTCGGGCTCGACCAGGCGTCCTACGCGGCGCTGCAGGCGTCGGCGGCGGGCGTGCCGCGCGCCGAGCTGGACGCGATCGTCCGGCGCAGCCGGGCCGACGGGCGGCGCAACCCGTACGCGCTCGACCTGCCCGACGAGCTGGCCGCCGACCCCGTCGCGGGGCCGGTGCTGGCCTGCGACGTGGCTCCCGTGACCGACGGCGCGGCCGCGGTCGTGCTCGCCGCCGGCGACCTGGCCGCCGAGCTGTGCGAGCGGCCCGCGTACGTGACCGGCATCGCGCACCGCATCGAGCCGCACTACCTCGGCCTGCGCGACCTGGCCAGGTCCGCGTCCGCCGCCGACGCCGCGCGGGCCGCCGGGGTCGGCAAGGGGCCCGTCGAGGTGGCCGAGCTGCACGCCCAGTTCGCGCACGAGGAGCCCATCCTGCGCCGCGCCCTGGAACTGCCGGACGACACGGTGATCAACCCGTCGGGCGGCCCGCTCGCCGCCAACCCCGTCATGGCCACCGGCCTGATCCGCATCGGCGAGGCCGCCCGCCGCGTCCACGACGGCACCGCCCGGCGCGTCGTCGGCCACGCCGCCGGCGGACCCTGCCTGCAGCACAACCTCGTCACCGTCCTGGAGGCATGATGGCGCAGCGCTGCGCGGTGATCGGCGTCGGCCAGACGCACTACACGACCAAGCGCCGGGACGTGTCCATGGCCGGGCTGGTGCGCGAGGCCGCGCTGCGCGCGCTGGAGGACGCCGGGCTGACGTTCAAGGACATCGACGCGGTCGTCATCGGCAAGGCCCCCGACCTGTTCGAGGGCGTCATGATGCCCGAGGCGTACCTGGCCGACGCGCTCGGCGCCGCCGGCAAGCCGATGATGCGCGTGCACACCGCCGGCAGCGTCGGCGGCTCCACCGCCCTCGTCGGCGCCGGGCTCGTCCAGGGCGGCGTGCACGAGCGGGTGCTCGTCGTCGCCTACGAGAAGCAGTCCGAGTCCAACGCCACCTGGGCGCTGTCCACGCACCTGCCGTTCAGCTCCTCCCTCGTCGTCGGCGCGGGCGGCTACTTCGCCCCGCACATCCGCGAGTACCTGCGCCGCACCGGAGCCCCCGCCCACATCGGCACCCTCGTGGCCGTCAAGGACCGGCTCAACGCGCTGCGCAACCCGTACGCGCACCTGAAGATCCCCGGCATCGACCGGGCGATGGTCGAGTCCACCCCCATGCTGTGGGAGCCGATCCGCTACCTGGAGACCTGCCCGTCCAGCGACGGCGCCTGCGCGCTCGTGCTGTCGTCCGAACGCGCCGCCACCGGCACCCCCGCCTGGGTGCACGGCGGCGCCATGCGCTCCGAGCCGATCTTCCGCGCCGGGCGCGACACCGTCAGCCCGCAGGCGGGCAAGGACTGCGCCGCCGACGTCTACCGGCAGGCCGGCGTCACCGACCCCCGGCGGCAGATCGACGTCGCCGAGGTGTACGTGCCCTTCTCCTGGTACGAGCCGATGTGGCTGGAGAACCTGGGATTCGCCGCCGAGGGCGAGGGCTGGAAGCTGACCGAGTCGGGCGCCACCGCGCTCGACGGCGACACCCCGTGGAACCCCTCGGGCGGCGTCCTGTCCAGCAACCCGATCGGCGCGTCCGGGCTGATCAGGTTCGCCGAGGCGGCGCTCCAGGTGCGCGGCGCGGCGGGGGAGCACCAGGTGGACGGCGCCCGGCTGGCGCTCGGCCACGCCTACGGCGGAGGAGCCCAGTTCTTCGCGATGTGGATCGTCGGACGGGAGAAGCCCTGATGGAGTTCAACCACGCTGACCTGTACGAAGGGCTCGCGGACGCGATCGGGGACCGGGTCGCCGTGGTCTGCGGCGCCGAACGCCGCACCTACGCCGAACTCGACGCCGAGGCCAACCGGCTCGCCCACCACCTGAAGGACCTCGGCGTCCGGCCCGGCGAGCACGTCGGCATCCACCTGTGCAACGGCGTCGAGTACGTCGCCGGGCTGCTGGCCGCCCTCAAGATCCGGGCGGTGCCCGTCAACGTCAACTACCGCTACGTCGAGGCCGAGCTGCTCTACCTCTACCGCGACTCCGACATCCGGGCGCTGCTCTACGACGTGGAGTTCGACGCCCGGGTGGCCGCCGTCGCCGGCGACGCGCCCCGGCTGGAGCACCTGATCGCCGTCGGCGGCTCGTCGGCCGTCCCGCACGCGGTCCCGTACGAGGAGGCGTTACGCGCGGGCCGGCCCGAGCGCGGGTTCGGGCCGCGCTCCGGGCAGGACGTGTACATCATCTACACCGGCGGCACCACCGGCCTGCCCAAGGGCGCCATGTGGCACGTCGAGGACCTGTTCATGGCCTTCGGCGGCGGCAACCCGTACGGCGAGCCGCGCGCCACGCCCCGGGAGGTGGTGGAGGAGGCCACCAGGACCGCCCCGATGATCATGATGGCGGCGCCGCCCCTCATGCACGGCGCCGCCCAGATGGCCACGTTCATCACCTGGTGGATGGGCTCCACCATGGTGTACGTGCGCAAGTTCCACGCCGCCGAGGTGTGGCGGACCGTCGAACGCGAGCGCGTCTTCACCCTCAACATCACCGGCGACGCCATGGCCAGGCCGCTCGCCGAAGCCCTGGAGGCCGGCTCGTACGACGTGTCCTCGCTGTGCGTCGTCAGCTCCACCGGCGCCATCCTCAGCGGGGCGGTGCGCGACCGGCTCCAGGAACTGCTGCCCAACGTGATCATCCTCGACAACTTCGGCTCCACCGAGTCCGGCTACACCGCCTCCGGCGTCGCCGGCTCCTCGCCCGAGACCGGGCTGCGCTACCGGCCGAACGCCACCGCCGGGCTGGCCGTGCTCGACGACAAGCTGCGCCCCGTCACGCCCGGCTCCGGCGAGCTCGGCACCGTGGCCAAGGCCGGGCGGATCGCGTTCGGCTACTACAACGACCCCGGCAAGACCGCCCGCACCTTCGTCACCGACGCCGCGGGCACCCGCTGGCTGCTGACCGGCGACCTGGCCAGCGTCGAGCCCGACGGCACCGTCAACGTGTTCGGGCGCGGGTCCCAGTGCGTCAACACCGGGGGCGAGAAGGTCTTCCCCGAGGAGGTGGAAGCCGTGCTCAAGGGGCATCCCGCCGTCTTCGACGCCGTCGTCACCGGCGTGCCCGACGAGCGGTGGGGCAGCAGGGTCGCCGCCGTGATCGAGCCCCGGCCCGGCCTGCACGTCACCGAGGCCGAGCTCGACGCCCACTGCCGGCGGCTGCTGGCCGGCTACAAGGTGCCGCGCGCGTGGGCGTTCGTCGCCGAGATGATCCGCTCCCCGGCCGGCAAGGCCGACTACCGGTGGGCCAAGCAGGTGCTCACCGGAGGGTGATCACTGGGCATCGGTAGCGCGCAGCACCGTCTCGCGCACCCCGGCGGCCATGGCACGCAGCGGCGCCACGCGGTCCGCCTGCTCCGGGGGCACCCGCTCCTGCTCCGCCAGCGACCAGCCCGCCGCGTCCAGCGCCGCCCTCGGCCGGTCGAGCGCCACCAGCCCCGCCGCCAGATACGCGTACGTCAGCGCCGACGTCGCCGGGTCGTCAGGCTCGTCGCACAGATCGGCCGCCCGCTCCAGCAGCGTCACCGCCTCCGCCGTCCGGCCCGCCTCCAGCAGCGCGATCCCGTACAGCGCCGCCGCCCGGCCGCCGCCCGGCACGTCCGCCGCCCGCGCCAGCACCGTCAGATCCGGCCGGCCCAGCTCGTGCAGCAGCCCGCCCAGCCGTCCCAGCGCCGCGCCCAGCTCCGCCCCGTAACGGGCCGGATCGCACGCGGCCAGGCACTCCAGCACCCGCACCGCCAGCTCCGCCCCGTCCGCCGCCGTCTCCGGATCGCCGACGATCTCCGCCACCGCGGCGTACGTCTCCAGGCAGCGTCCCAGCAGCTCGTACGCCTCCGCGCCCGCCCGCACCGGGACGTCACGCTCCAGCGCGGCGGCATGGTCCGTCAACGGCGGCAGCAGCTCGGCCATCGCCTCCGCCAGCCGCGCCCGCTCCCCGGGGCCGCCGCGCGAGGCGGCCTCGAACGCCACCCCGAGATAACCGGCCAGCTCGCCCAGCACCTCCAGGCCGCCCGCCGGACCCTCCAGCGCCCGCCCGTAGAACGCCGCCGCCTCGGCCGGCTCGCCCTGGTCCACGTACCGCCCGCCCAGCCGCAGCAACGCCAGCCGGTGCGTCGCCGCGACCTCGGGAGCCACCGGGACCTGCTCGTCGAACAGCCCCGACAGCAGCGTCGTCCCGCGCACCAGCTCCACCGCCGCCCGCTCACCGTCGCCGAGCAGGCTCCGGCACAGGCCGCTGAGCTGCAGACACGTACCGGCCAGCACCTCACGGCCCACCGGCGGCAGCACCGCCAGCGCCGCACCGGCCGCCTCCAGCGCCCCCTCCAGATCGCCCCTGGACAGCCGGATCCCGCCGCGCAACCGCAACGCCCCGGCCAGCGCCGCCACCCCTACCCCGGCGGGCACCCCCCACTGCCTCGACTCCCGCGAAGGCTGCTCCACCTGGGCGCGCAGCAGCTCGACCAGCCGGTCCGCGGCGGCCTCCGCCTCCGCGTCGCGGCGCGTCCTGGACAGCGCCGTGGCCGCCAGCACCAGGCGCTCCACCAGCTCCAGCCGCACCTCCGGCCCGCACGCCGCCACCGCCGCCGTCAGGTGCGGCACCGCCTCCTCGTCCCGGCCCAGCGCCACCAGCGACCGGCCCAGCGCCGCCGCCACGTCCCCGGCCAGTCCCGTACGCGCCTCCGCAGGGACGTACCGGTCGAGCAGCTCGGCGGCCTGCTCCGCCAGCACCACGCCGTCCGCCGGGCGGCCCGTCGCCGCCCACGTCCAGGCGAGCCTGGCCTGCACCGCGACATGCTCGCGCACGTCGCCGTCGCCCCGCCGGTGGTCGGCCAGCTCCCGTTCGGCCTTGGTCACGTCCTCCTCGGGGCGCACGCTCGGCACCAGGTTGATCAGCGCCGGCGGAGGCGGCGCCGCCTCCGCCTCCCGGCCCCGCTCCACGGCGGCGAGCACGTCCACCCGCCGCTCGCCCTCCTCCCGGTACAGCTCCGCGGCCCGCTCCAGGTACGCCGTGCCGTCGACGTTCCGGCCCAGCTCCAGCAGGCACATGCCGAGCAGCCGCGCCCCCCTCGCCGACAGGCCGCCGCCGGTCGCGGCCTCGCGCAACGGCTCCAGCGCCTCCTCCGCCCGCCCGTCACCCAGCAGGCACTCGCCCAGGTCGAGCAGCCGCCGTACGAGCTCGGGCCGGTGCCCGTCCGGCTCCGTCACCACCAGCGCCCGCAGGCACGCCACGGCCTCGGCCGTGCTCACGGCCGCCTCGCCGTAGCGGCCCCGGTCCGCGTACAGCCCGGCCAGCTCCCCGGCCGCCGACGCCAGCTCCGCGCCCAGGCCCGGCCCCCGCGCGACCGCCCCGCGCAGCCTCGCCACCGCCTCGGCCGCCGGGACCAGGGCCCCGTCCGCCTTCCCCAGCCGCCCGGCCACCCGCCGCAACGCCCGCCACACACCCTCGTCCGCCGCCTCCGGCAGCGCCCGCGTGGCGGCGACCGCCAGCGCCGTCCCCAGCTCCCTCAGCCTGCCCTCGTCCAGCGCCATCCCGGGCCCCAGTGGCGCCGGTCCGTCCGTCATGTCCCCGGCCCGGCCCGCACCGGTGCCTGCGAGCAGCACGTCCCCGACGGCCCGGGCCAGCTCCACGTCCCCGCCCGCCGCCGCGAACGCCGCCACCGCCTCCCCGAGCCGTCCCGCCCCGAGCAGCGCACACGCCAGGTTGTACTGCGCCCCGGCGGCCTGCCCGGCATACCCGGCCTCCACCTCGGCCAGCCGCCGAAACCGCCCCGCCGCCTCCCGCGCCACATCCACCGGGTTCGGTGTGCCCGCCGCATCCCAGGCGGCGGCAGCGGGGGCGGGGGTGCCCGCCGCCTCGGGCGCAGGCCCGTCCGCCGCGTCCCGTGCCTGCCCGGTGGTCGTCTCTCGTGCTCGTCCGTGTGGTGCGGGCTCGCGTGACGGCGTCTCCTCGGGTGGGGTGGTCAGGAGGAGGCAGGCGGCGTGGTTGAAGAGGGCCTGGGCGACCGGGTGGCTGTCCGGGGGTGTGGTGGCGAAGGTCTCGACGGCCTCCGCCGCGGCGGCGGTCGCCTCCGGGAGCCTGCCCAGGGCCGCGAGCCGGACGGACAGGTCCGACAGGGCGGCGGCCAGCTCGGCGGGGTCGCCGCCGGAGCGAAGCGACTCGGCGCGCAGCTCCGCCAGCGTGGCCTCCAACGCCCGGAGCCCGAGGTGTCCGGGCGGGCCCGGCGGCACCGCCATCGCCGCCCGGGCCAGCGCGGGCTCGTCGCGTAACGCCCGCACGGCCGCGTCCAGCAGGTCGCCGAGCTGCTCCCCGGGACCGGTGGCCGCCTCGCCCGCCATCCGGTCGAGCCCGCCGGACAGCAGGGCCAGCAGTGCCTCCCGGACCCGCGCGTCGCCGCACGCCGCCCGGAGCACCGCGAGCATCCGCGCCAGGTGCCCGGTTGTGCGCGCCGGGTGGTCGTGCAGGGCGAGCACCAGGTCGGTGAGCCCGTCGACGCCGCCGAGCAGCCGTTCGGCCACGACGGCCGAGGCGGGCCCGTCGTCGTCGAACCCCGCCGCGCCCGGCACCACGGACAGCAGCGCCCGCCGCTCGCCGGGGGACGGGGCGGTCAGCGTGACGACCGCCGCGGCCTGACGCCAGGCGGGGTCGCCGTGCCTGGCCTGCTCGTGTTCGAGGAGCCGCGCGATCGGGTCGCCGCCGGGCTCGGGGGCCAGTCCCCGTACGCGCATCAGCGCGGCGACGTGCACCTGGAGCGGCCGGTCCGGCTCGTCCTCCCGCGCCTGCGGGTGCCGGTGGGCGGGCCGCTCGTCGCCCACGACGAAGAACCGGCCAGGGGCGGGCTGGTCCTGCCGGGGCGCGGGCGGGGCGCTCACCTGGGCGGAGTGCAGGGTGAAGGCGTGGGTGGCGGCGGTGGCGTGGGCGGTGCGCTCGACCGGGCTGAGCGGCCGGGCGTCGAGGTGGATGGCGGTGCGGGTGAGGTGCTTGAGCAGCCCGCCGGCCGCCGCGTCGAAGCGCTGCCACCAGTCGGGCCCGGCGTGGGCCCGTGCCACGAGGAGGACGCGTACGCGAGGGTTGTGCGGGTGGGCGGCCAGCCGCCGGATCAGCTCGCCGGGCAGGGCGGCCGATGGCTCCGGGAGGTCGACGACCAGGAGCGTCGGGCCCAGGGCGTCCAGCGGGACGGCCGGGCCGGACAGGGGCGGGAGGCGGAGGAATCCGGTGTCCCAGCCGATGGAGCCGAGCTCGTCGCAGAGCTCGGCGGCCAGGCGGGTCTTGCCGGTGCCGCCCGCGCCGGTCAGGACCGCGATCGAGAGGCGGTCGGGGCTCGCGGCCCAGCTGCGCAGCGTGGCCAGCTCGTGGGTACGGCCGAGGAACGGGACGACGGCGTGGCGCGGGGCGAGCAGCGCCCAGTCGGGGGAGCCGGGCGGCAGCTCGTCGAGGGCGGGCAGCAGCAGGTCGGGCAGGAGGAGGCCGGGCTCGCCGGTCAGCTCCTCGACCTGCTCGGGCCGTACGCCTGCCAGCTCGCGGAACCCGGCGTCGGCGAGCAGCGCGGCGACGGGCACGACGTCCAGCCGGCGGTGGGCGTGCCCGGAGCGGCCGGCGCGCACGACGCCGAGCACCTGCCGGCCGTGAGCGCCGACGAGCGCGGCACCCGACAGCCCGAGCCAGTCCGGCAGCGCCACGTCCGCGCCGCCGGGCGCCACGGCGGAGGACACGGCGGGGGGCACGGCGGGGGGCACGGCGGGGGGCACGGTCCAGCCGGTCACGGTGGCGGTGGGCAGGCCCCAGCCGGGGATGCCGTCGAGGTGGCCGGTTGCCGTGATCATGGGGCGGCGGCCGTTCGGGTGGGTGGGGTGGTCGCCGTTGGGGTGGGCGCGCGGGTGGTCGTCGCGGCTGTGGGCGAGGGCGTAGCCGTGCGCGACGCAGGGCAGGCCGGCCTGCCGAATGGCGGCCCAGCGGACGTGGTCGATGCCTGGCACGTTCCGCCAGGGCGCGTCGGGGACGCGGAGGAGGGCGGCGTCGGTGCTGCCGCGCCCGCGCCACACCTGCTCGGCCTCGGCCCACCAGGGCCAGCGCGAGGAGCGCACCTGGCAGGGGGACTCGGGGTCGCGCGCCGAGGTCAGCACGAGGTCGGGGCCGATCACGTACCCGGATCCGGTCGCGCCGACGAGGTCGTCGTGACCGGAGTAGACCTCGACGACCCGCTGGAGCCCGAGGCTGTGCGGTGGCCTGTGCATGGGGCCCGCCTCTTCGCTACATGCCGTCCGAAGTGTCGTCCATGACGAGGGTGTCACCCTTTCCGGCCGCTGCGAAGGCGGTGGCGGGGTGACATGGGGTTCGCCGATGGCGGGTGCCGCGCAGAAACGCCTGGAGCCCCCGCCACCCGCTCACTATGGCACTAGAGACACGAAATTTCCGGCTTGTCGCTCTTCTTCGCCGCCTGGCGATCATTCGGGAAGAGGCATGTCACCCGGCGGCTACATCCGTTACGCCTTCTCGCCGGTGAGCCAGGCCGCCAGCCCCAGGTAGACCAGCCCGCTGCCCACGTCGAGCCGCCGCCGCGCCCGGGCCGAGCCGCGCACGTAACCGGCCAGGGCCGACGACAGCAGCGCGTACGTGCCGTCACTGGCCATGCCGAGCACCATCCAGATCAGCCCCAGCACCAGCATCTGCGGCGCGACCGGCCCGGCGGACGGGTCGGTGAACTGCGGCAGGAACGCCAGGAAGAAGATGGCCGTCTTCGGGTTGAGCACGTTGACCACGAACCCCTCCCAGAACATCCGCCGCCTGGACTGCTCCGGCACCGCCACGGCCTCCCCGCCGCCGCCCCGGCGCACCAGCTTGCGCAGCCCGAGCCAGACCAGGTAGGCGACGCCCGCGTACTTGACGACGGTGAAGGCCGTCGCCGAGGCCGCCAGCAGGGCGCTGACCCCGAGCGTGGCGGCGACGACGTGCACCACGGACCCGGCGTGCACGCCCAGGACGGAGACGAGCCCCGCGGACCTGCCCTGGGCGACGCTGCGCGTGACGATGAAGAGCACCGCGGGCCCGGGGACCAGCAGCAGCGCGAGCGTGGCCGCGCAGAAGAGGGCGAGTGTCGTCAGATCCGGCATGCGGCCATCGTAGGAGGGCGCGTCAAAGGGTTTCCCGCAGCGCCGACCCCAGCGCCGACCGCAGTGCCGACCGTGGTGCCGCCCCCAGCTCCGACCGCAGCGCCGCCAGCAGCGCCTCGGTGGCCGGCGGGTGCGGCGGCTCGCCGTAGACGGCGGCGTAGACGTGCCTGGTCGAGCCCGGGATCAGGGTCGCCGACACCTCCGGGTGGCGGTGCGCGCGCAGCGCCAGCCCCGGCAGGACGGTGACGCCCATCCCGGCGGCCACCAGCGCCTGCACGGCCACGATGTCGTCGCTGGTGAACGTGATGTCCGGGGCGAATCCCGCCTTGTCGCACAGGTCGAGCAGATGGCTGCGGCACCGGTCGCACCCGGCGATCCACGCCGATCCGGCATGCCCTTCCAGCGTCCGGTCCGGGCCGGGCGAGACCAGGTAGCTCGGGTCGTCGAGCAGGTGGACCATCTGGATGCCGTTGTCCTCCGGCGCGGTGTCGTCGTAGCGGAAGATGACCGCGACGTCGACCCGCCCGGCCCGCAGCAGCCTGAGCGCCTCGGGCGGCTCGGTCTCGGTCAGGTGCAGCCGCAGCCCCGGGTGCTCGCGCCCGAGCAGCCCGGCCGCCCCGGGGACGAACGTGCCGAGCGCCGACGGGAACGCCGCCAGCCGCACCCGCCCCGACCGCAGCCCGACGTGCGCGGCCAGGTCGTCCTCGGCGGCGTCGAGCCGGCTCACGATGTCGGCGGCGCGCTCGGCCAGCAGCCGCCCCGCCTCGGTCAGCCGGATGCCGCGCCCGGCCCGCTGGATCAGCTTGGCCCCGGTCTCCGCCTCCAGCCTGGCCAGGTGATGGCTGACGGACGGCTGCGCGTAGTGCAGCTCCTTGGCCGCGGCCGTGAGCGATCCCTTCCGGGCGACCGCCAGCAGGACGCGAAGCCGCACGACATCAAGCATCCATCAACCGTACCTATGAATGAGCCTCATTACTTCTGTTGGACCTATCGATGTCGCCGTAGGACCGTGGAGGAAAGGAGGCAAGCCATGAAGACGACCCTGCGTCCCGGGCTCGGCGAGCTGGTGCCGGGCATCCGCGCGATCACCGACCGCGGCCTCGGCCGCCGCGAGACCGCGTTCGCGGTCGCTGGCCTGCTGCGCGACGGGCTCCCCCCGCTGGACATCCTCACCGAGGAGGAGCGCGCCGGCTCACCCGACGGGTACGTGTCCCGCGTGCTGCACGCGCAGGACGCGTTCTCGGTCGTGGCGGTCGTCTGGCGGCCCGGCCAGGACACCGTCATCCACGACCACGTCTCGTGGTGCGCGTTCGGCGTCCTCAGCGGCGTCGAGCACGAGACCCTCTACCGGGACATGGGCGACCACCTGCTGGAGATCGGGCGCGCCGACAACCGGCCCGGCGAGGTCAGCGGCTTCGCGCCGCCCGGCGACATCCACCAGGTGCGCAACACCAGCGCCGAGGTCGGGGTGTCGATCCACGTGTACGGGGCCGACGTGAGCAGGCTGGGCAGCAGCGTCCGCCGCGTCTACGACCTGCCGGTCCGCGCGTCCTCGGCGGCCTCCCGGTCGTAGGCTTCGAGCCGGTCGGCCAGCGCGGCGGGCCGCGACAGCGTGACGCTGTGGCTGCCGTCGATCTCGTCGGCCGTCACCCCGAGCCGCGCGCGGGCCATCTCCCGCATGAACGGCGCCGGGAACCAGCGGTCGTCGCGGCAGAGCAGGAAGCGGGTCGGCACGTCCGGCCACCGCTCCAGCGGCCACGGCTCGACGAGCGCCTTGTCCGCGTGCGCCCGGTTGTGCCGCGACGCCTCGGCGGCCAGCTCGGGCGGCACGTCGTGCATGAACAGCGCCACCTCGTCGTCGATGTCCTTGTCGCCGAAGCCGGTGTTGGCCCACCAGTCGCCGGGCGCCTCCCCGGGCACGGGCACCATCGCGGCCAGCATCACCAGCAGGTCGGCCCTGACCCGGTCGCACACCAGCGGGCCGACGAAGCCGCCCCACGAGTGCGCCACCACGACCAGCCGCCCGGCGCGCTCCCCTGTGCCCTCCCCGCCGGCCTTCGGAGCGGCCCGCCGGACCGCGTCGGCCACGGTGTCCGCGTAGTCGCCGAGCCCGGCGTCCGGGTCCTCGATGGGCAGGTCGACGGCCACCGTGGTGTGGCCGCGCCGGCGCAGCTCGTCCTCCAGCAGGTGCCAGTACCAGGCGCTGCCGCCGCCGCCGTGGATCAGTGCGAACGTCGTCACGCTCACTCCCGGCCGGCGATCGGCGCGGGCAGGCGGGTCTGGAAGTCCAGCACCCCGACCCAGGCGGGCCGGACCGCGATGCGGGCCATGCGCACGCCGGGCCGGTCCGCCTCGGCCACGTTCCTGGCGCCCTGCTCCGGGCCGGCGTAGCGGTGGTGGGCCAGGGCGTACTCCGGGACGATGCCTTCCCAGTCGGTCACCTCGGCCCGGCCCCGGATGAGCAGCACGTCGGGCGGCATCGTGTTGGCGTCGATGGTGATGGCGACGTCGGGCCTGGCGCGCAGCGCGGTGATCTTGGCCGCGCCGGCGAACGTGGCCATGACCAGCTCCTCGCCGTTCCAGTGGAACATCGTCGGGTAGACGCGGGGCGTGCCGTCGGCGGCGACGTAGGCGACCCTGGCCAGCTCCGTCGAGACGAGCAGCCTGCGGGCCACCTCGTGCTCCAGCAGCCTGAGGTCGCCCTGCGGCAGTGTGTTCAGGTCGGTCTCCATAGTCCTAAACTAGGACTAGCTGGTGCGAGTTGGCAAGGAGCCTGATGAGAACGTACGACGACCCCTGTGGCATCGCCCGCGCCCTCGACCACGTCGGCGAGCGGTGGGCGCTGCTGATCGTCCGCGAGCTGCTGCTCGGCCCCAAGCGCTTCACCGACCTGCGCGCGGGCCTGCCCGGCGCGAGCCAGAACGTGCTCTCCCAGCGTCTGCGCGAGCTGGAGGAGTCGGAGGTGGTGCGCCGCCGCAAGCTGCCGCCGCCCGCCGCGAGCCAGGTCTACGAGCTGACCGGCCTCGGCCGCGACCTGGAGCCCGTCGTGCTCGCGCTGGCCCGCTGGGGCAGCCGCACGCCGCTGCGCTCCGACCGGCCGCTCAGCCCCGACGCGCTCATGTACGCCCTGAAGTCCACCTTCGACCCCCGGGCCGCCGAAGGCTTCACCGGCAGCGTCGAGCTGCGCCTCGGCGAGCAGCGCTTCCTGGCCGCGGTGGACGGCGGTCGGCTCACGCTGACCCGGGCGGCCGACGGGCAGGCCCCGGCCCAGGCCGTCCTCGACACCGACCCCGGCACGCTGCGCGCCGTCGTGTTCATGGGCGAGCCCTGCGACAGGATGGCTGTCGAGGGGGACAAGCAGGTCGCCGAGCGGTTCGTCCGGCTCTTCCCGCGCCCGGCGACGAATTCCTGACCCCGCCGGAGTCCATCCCCCGAACCGACACGGGAAGGACCCCGCCATGGAAACCCATCTCGACGAGCGCTTCAGCGCGCCGGGCGCCACCGCCACGCCGTGGGAGCAGGCCCGCGACGAGCTGGCCCGCGCGCAGACGTACTGGCTGTCGACCGTGCGGGCGGACGGCCGCCCGCACGTCACGCCGCTGATCGCCGTCTGGCACGAACGCGCGCTCTACTTCTGCACCGGCCCCGGTGAGCAGAAGGCCCGCAACCTGGAGACCAACCAGCGGTGCGCGCTCACGACCGGCGCCAGCGCCCTGCGCGAGGGCCTCGACCTGGTCGTCGAGGGCGTCGCCGCCCAGGTGTCCGACCCGGGCCTGCTCCACGCGCTCGCCGCCGACTACGTGGCCAAGTACGGCGAGGAGTGGCGCTTCGAGGTGCGCGACGGCGCCTTCCACAGCGAGGAGGGCGGCCGGGCGCTGGTCTTCGAGGTCGCCCCGGACAAGGTGCTCGGCTTCCGCAAGGGCGACTACGCCCAGACCCGCTGGCGCCCCTGACCCACGACCGGCCCGGTGACGGCGGACTAACCCCCGCGCAAGTGGCGGGTACCGGGCCGCGCGCCGCACTCTCGACATATGTCGGATAAGCCGCGCATGACCCGCTCCACCCGGGCTGTGCTCGCCATCTTCCTCACCGACCCCGCCCGTGAGTTCTACGGGCTGGAGTTGCGCGCCGCCACCGGCCTGTCCAACGGCACCCTCTATCCCCGCCTCGCCACGCTGGAGGCGTACGGCTGGCTGGAGAGCCGCTGGGAAGACCCCGAGCCCGGGCGCCCGCCCCGCAGGTACTACCGCATCACCCGCGAGGGCACCGAGCGGGCCCGCGAAGCTCGGCCCGTCCGGCCCGCCCTGCGCCTCCGTCCGCGAGCGCAGGGAGCCTGACGTGGACGCACTGATCGCTCCCCTGCTCGGCAGCCTCGCCACCCGCCTCACGGCCGACGAACTGCGACTGGTCGAGCGCGCCTACGAATGCGCCGCCGAGCTGCACGAAGGCCGCTACCTGTACAGCGGCGACTCCTACATCACCCACCTCGTCAGGGTCGCATCCCTGGTCGCCAACACCGGGGCCGACAGCGTGACCATCTCCGCCGCCTTCCTTCACAGCGCTGCCGACGCCCAGGGTTTCGACCTCGACGAACTCCGCGCCGAGGTGGGCGCCGAGGTCGCCGGGCTCGTGACGAAGCTCGGCGCGATGAAGCAGGGCGGCCCGGTCCCCGCCGACCGGCGCGTCCAGACGATCAAGGTCTTCGACCGCCTGGACAACATGCGGACGATCGAGCACGTACCGCCGCACAACCAGCGCCGCACGTCCCTGCGGGTGCTGGAGTCGTCGGCGCCCATGGCACGGCAGCTCGGCCTCGCGCCGGTCGCCGCCGAGCTGGAGTCGCTGGCTCATGCCCGGCTCTCACCAGGCAGGACCTTCGGCGCGGTGCGTGCGGCGTCCCTCATCCTGCCGAGGGCGGCCCGCAGGCGCTATCTCCAGGAGTGGAGGGGCGAGCTCGCCCGGGTGGAGAAGGGGCACCGCACTCACATCCTCGAACTGCTGCGCGGCGTCCCCGCTCTGGCGGTCGTCCTGTGGCGGGTTGCGGCCCGCCGTCTGGTCCGGCGGCTGCTCGCCGTCGCGTTCGCCACCCGCCTGCGTCCATGGGCCGTCTTCGCGCCTGTGCTGGGCTGGCTCGCCTGCGAGCTGGTCGTGTCGAGTCCCGCCGAGGCGCTGGCCTTCGTCCTCACTGTCCCGCCCGCCTGCGCCGCGCTGATCGCCCGAGTCCGGGACTGGCTGGGCCTGGATTAGGGCTGATCACGCGAAAGGGCGGCGAAGGCGCTGCCGCGCTTCGCCGCCCTTGAGCCCTTGGACTTCCCTAGACGCCGAGCGCCGAGGGGAGGCTGAGCTCGCGCAGGAACAGCGCCTCGGTGGTGGCCACCCGGCGCAGCTCCTCCAGGTCGAGCCGCTCGTTGGGCGCGTGGATGGCCGCGTCCTCGTCCTCGGCGCCGAACAGCAGGATCTCCGCCGCCGGGAACTGCTTGAGCAGCGTGTTGACCAGCGGGATGGAGCCGCCGGCGCCGACGTCGCGTGGCGGGCGGCCGAAGGCGCGCTCCATGGCGCGGTTGAGCGCCGAGCGGGCCTTGCCGCCGGAGTCGGCCTGGAAGCCGGAGCCCACGGTGAAGTCGCCGAACGACACCTTGACGCCCCACGGCGCCACCTGGCGCAGGAACTCCACGACCGCGTTGACCGTGGTCTTGGGGTCGCCCGCCGGGGGGACGCGGACGGTGACGCGGGCCCGCGCGACCGGCTGGACGGCGTTGACCGCGCCCGAGACGCTGGGCACGTCGAGGCCGGTCACGGTGATCGCGTAGGAGGCCCAGAGGCGGTCGGCGAGCGAGCCGGAGCCGACCAGCGAGACGCCGTCGACGACGCCGGCCGTCTTGCGGAACTCCTCCTCGGAGGGGCCCTGGCCGAGGAAGCTGCCGCGCGGCAGGCCGGGCACGCGGATGTCGCCGTTCTCGTCGTGGAGCGCGCTCACCATGCGCATCAGGGCGGCGAGCGCGTCGGGGGCGGCGCCGCCGAACGAGCCGCTGTGCACGGGCTCGCGCAGGGTGCGCACCTCCATCGTGAAGGCCGCCATGCCGCGCAGCGACGTGGTCACCGCGGGGTCGCCGACGCGCGGGTTGCCGGTGTCGGCGACCACGATGGCGTCGGCGCGCAGGAGATCGGGGTTGCGCTCGACGAACGCCTCCAGCCGCTCGCCGGCGTACTCCTCCTGGCCCTCGATGATGACCTTGATGCCGACGGGGAAGCGGCCCTGGAAGGCGCGCAGGGCGGTGACGTGGGAGATGATGCCGGACTTGTCGTCTGCCACGCCGCGGCCGAAGAGCTGCCCGTCGATGAGGGTGGGCTCGAAGGGCGGGGTGCGCCAGGCGGCCGGGTCGCCGGCGGGCTGCACGTCGTAGTGGGCGTACAGCAGGACCGTGGGCATGCCGGGCGGGGCCGGCGATTCGCCGTAGACGGCGGGGAAGCTGCCCTCGACGGGGATCTGCTGCACGCGGGCCAGGCCGGTGCTGCGCAGCAGCTCCTCCACCGCCGCTGCCGCCGCCAGCACGGGCTCCTCGGGGTGCCCCGGGAAGGCCACGGAGGGGATGGCGGCCAGGCGCCTCAGTTCCTCGACGGACTGGGGCATGGCTGCCGCGACGGCGCTCTCGATCTGGTCAGGAGTCACGGGTGGGTCCCCCGGGGTCGTTCTCGATAGTTAACGTCTCATTGCATCACACAAGGCTTCACTGTGCGTGAAACCGGATGCTGCATCGGCTAATCTACCTGCGGATTTCGTAGTTGTTACATACCGGTTCTGCGGATCTCGGTTTTCTTGCAGAGTGTCGCGACGCATTCGCTTGGCAAAGCGCAGGTGAAGATGCAGACTGTGGGGAGGTCAGACACAAGGGAAGATAGCTATGACGCAGCCGGAAAACGACGTCCTGAAGGCCGCTCAGGACAACCTGTGGTTGCACTTCACGAGGCACAGCGCCTACCAGCAGTCCGAGGTCCCGACCATCGTCCGCGGTGAGGGCTCCTACATCTACGACATCAACGGCAAACGCTACCTCGACGGGCTGGCGGGACTCTTCGTGGTCCAGGTCGGCCACGGGCGCGGCGAGCTGGCCGAGGCCGCCGCCAAGCAGGCCCAGGAGCTGGCGTTCTTCCCCCTGTGGTCCTACGCGCACCCGAAGGCCGCCGAGCTGGCCCAGCGCCTGGCGGCGATGACGCCGGGCGACCTCAACCGCGTGTTCTTCACCACAGGCGGCGGCGAGGCCGTCGAGACCGCGTGGAAGCTGGCCAAGCAGTATTACAAGCTCGTCGGCAAGCCGCTCAAGCACAAGGTCATCAGCCGCCAGATCGCCTACCACGGCACTCCGCAGGGCGCGCTGTCGATCACCGGCATCCCGGCGTTCAAGCAGATGTTCGAGCCGCTGGTGCCCGGCTCGGTGCGGGTGCCCAACACCAACCACTACCGCGCCGACGAGATCACCGGCGTGCCGGGCATGACGCCCGAGCAGTACGGGATCTGGGCGGCCGACCGGGTGGCCAGGGCGATCGAGATGGAGGGCCCCGACACGGTGGCCGCCGTGTTCGCCGAGCCCGTGCAGAACGCCGGCGGCTGCTTCCCGCCGCCTCCCGGCTACTTCCAGCGGCTGCGCGAGATCTGCGACGAGTACGACGTGCTGCTCGTCTCCGACGAGGTCATCTGCGCCTTCGGCCGGCTCGGCACCATGTTCGGCGGCGAGAAGTTCGACTACGTGCCCGACATCATCACCTGCGCCAAGGGCATGACCAGCGGCTACTCGCCGATCGGCGCCATGATCGCGCACGAGCGGCTGTTCGAGCCGTTCAAGAACGGCGACCAGATGTTCGCCCACGGCTACACCTTCGGCGGCCACCCCGTCTCCGCGGCCGTCGCGCTGGCCAACCTGGACATCTTCGAGCGCGAGGACCTGCTCGGCCACGTCACCAGGAACGAGCCCGTGTTCCAGGCCACGCTCGACGGCCTGAAGGACCTGCCGATCGTCGGCGACGTGCGCGGCTCCGGCTACTTCTGGGGCATCGAGCTGGTCAAGGACAAGGCCACCAAGGAGACGTTCGACGCCGACGAGTCGGAGCGGCTGCTGCGCGGCTACCTGTCGCACGCGCTGTACGACGCCGGCCTCTACTGCCGGGCCGACGATCGCGGCGACCCGGTCATCCAGCTCGCGCCCCCGCTGATCGCAGGACCGAAGGAGTTCGACGAGATCGGGTCGATACTCCGCTCGGTGCTCACGGAAGCGTGGGCGCGATTGTAGAAACCCCCCATCCGGTACGGCTCGCCGTACCGGATTTTTTGTTCCCGAAAGGAGCATCGCCCATGAAGATCGGCGTGCCGACCGAGGTCAAGAACCACGAATACCGCGTCGCGGTCACCCCTGCTGGCGTCCACGAGCTGGTCAACCACGGCCACAGCGTGACGGTCCAGCGCGGCGCGGGGCTCGGCTCGCACATCACGGACGAGGAGTACCTGTCGGCGGGCGCGAAGATCCGCGAGGGCGCCGACGCGGTCTGGGAAGAGGCCGACCTCGTCCTCAAGGTCAAGGAACCGATCGCGGAGGAGTACCACCGCCTGCGCGAGGGACAGGTGCTGTTCACCTACCTCCATCTGGCGGCGTCGCGGCCGTGCACCGACGCGCTGCTGGCGGCGCGCACCACCGCGATCGCGTACGAGACGGTCCAGGAGGGCCGGGCGCTGCCGCTGCTCGCCCCCATGTCGGAGGTCGCGGGCCGGCTGGCGCCGCAGGTCGGCGCGTACAACCTGATGCGCTCCAACGGCGGGCGCGGCGTGCTGCCGGGCGGCGTGCCCGGCGTGGCCCCGGCCAAGGTCGTGGTGATCGGCGGCGGCGTCTCGGGGCTGAACGCGGCCCAGATCGCCGTCGGCATGGGCGCCGAGGTCACCGTCCTCGACACGAACGTCGACCGGCTGCGCTTCATCGACGCCGTCTACCAGGGCCGGCTGCGCACGCTGGTGTCGACGGCGTACGCGATCGAGCAGGAGGTGCTGCGGGCCGACCTGGTGATCGGCGCGGTCCTCATCCCCGGCGCGAAGGCTCCCACGCTGGTCAGCAACGAGCTGGTCTCGCGGATGAAGCCCGGCTCGGTGCTCGTCGACATCGCGATCGACCAGGGCGGCTGCTTCGAGGACTCCCGGCCGACCACCCACGCCAACCCCACCTACACGGTGCACGGCTCGGTCTTCTACTGTGTGGGCAACATGCCGGGCTCGGTGCCCAACACCTCCACGAACGCGCTGACCAACGCCACCCTCCCGTACGCGGTCAAGCTGGCGGACCTGGGCTGGCAGGAGGCGCTCGCCGCGGACGCGACCCTGGCGGGCGGCCTCAACACGCACGCCGGCACGCTCACCAACGAGCCGGTCGCCCAGGCGCTCCAGCTTCCGTACACGCCGGTGGCCGAGGTGCTGGCCGCCTGACCCAGCCGCGGGGCCGGTCGGCGGTGTTCACCGGCGGCGCGGCGAGCCGCCTCCGTCGCGGGCGGCGCCGGCCGTCCCGAGGCGGCGGCGCAGCTCGCGAGCCGTGGCCAGCACGTGCTCGATCTCGCCCGGGCTCGGCCACGGCCCGCTGCCGGGCCGCAGCAGCGTGCCGCGCACCGAGGCCAGGTGCTCGACCGCGCTGGCGTGCAGCCCGCTGCGGCTCACCAGCCAGCCGATCACGTCGGCGTGGTCGAGCAGCGGCCTGGTCATCAGGTCCCAGGTGCCGAGGATCTCCGTCAGCTCCGTCACCGACAGCCCGTGGCCGCCCCGGCGGCCGGTGGCGGCGGCGGCCAGCTCGGCGCGGGCCACCAGCTCCGGCTCGGCGGGCCGGTCCCAGACGGGCGGCGGCGGGTCGGCCAGCCACTCCTCGGCCTCGGCCGTCTTGCCCGCCGCCGTCAGCAGGCCGCCCAGCTCCACGGCCGCCCGGTGGTGCCCGGCCAGCGCCGCCTGGCGGAACCAGTGCTGGCCGCCGCCCAGGTCGCCGAACTCGGCGATGAGCAGCAGCGCGAAGTTGAACGCCGACTCGGCGTCGCCGCCCGCCGCGCCCCTGCCGAACCAGTGGCTGGCGCCCTGCGCGTCGTTCAGCTCCACGCAGACGAACCCGGCCATCCGCTGGTCCTCCAGCCGCCCCGCCCCGGCGGCCTGCTCGTACCAGCCGCGCGCGGTGCGCAGGTCGCGGCGCGACAGCGCGATGGCGCCGAGCTGCGAGGCGGCGCCCGGGTGCTCGCTCTTGGCGGCCAGCCGGTAGTAGCCCTCCGCGCCCTCGGGGTCGCGGCTGGCCTGGAGGAACAGGCCCAGGCAGTAGGCCGACTCGGCGTGCCCAGCCCGGGAGGCGGTCTCCCACCAGCGCACGGTCTCCTCCTCGTCGCCGCCCGAGTAGGCGAGGAACCCGGCGTCGTGCGCGGAGGGCGCGTCACCGGCGGCGGCGGCGTGCCGGTGCCACTCCCGCGCCGCCTGGATCTCGCCCGCGTCCTCGCACATCAGCGCCAGCCGGCGCGCCGCGGCCCGCGACCCGGCCCGCGCGGCGTTCTCGTACCAGCTCCGCGCCATCGCGTAGTCGCCGCGCTGCTCCAGCAGCAGCGTGGCCAGGTTGACGGCGGCCTCCGCGTCGCCGGTGCCGGCGGCCAGCTCGTACCAGGTGACGGCCTCGTCGAGGCTGCCGTGCTTCTCGTGCCAGATGCCGAGGTTGTAGGCGCTGTCGATGTTGCCGCCCGCGGCGGCGCGCTCCCACCACTGCCGGGCCGACAGGCGGTCGCCGCGCTGCGCGTAGAGCCTGCCCAGCCGGTGCGCGGCCTGCGCGTCGCCTGCCTGCGCCGCCATCAGCAGCTCGGCCTCGTCCCCCACCCGTGGCGCCGGCACGGCCGGCAGCGCCACGTCACCTTGCCTCCACGCCATGGCCCACAGGGTGGCACGTGATCGCCCGATCGCGAACGGTAATCGCCGAGCCTGTCAGGAGAACTTGATGAAGCCTGTGAACATGCCCATCCCGCAGGCGTAACGCAGCTCTCCCGGCGGCTGCGGCGGCAGCTTCACCGTCGCCGGCACGGCCAGGTCGCGCCCGGCGAACGCGACGGTCTGCGCGCATCCCCGGTCGACCAGCTTGAACACCACCTCGACGGGCACCCCGGCCGGCGCCTCCACGGCCGCGGGCCGGTAGCCGTCGTGGGTGGCGTAGATGGTGACGGTCCTGCTCAGCGGCCGGTCCGGCCCGGCGCTCGCGCCCGCGGGCAGCCAGCCGCCCAGGTTGACGCCGGCCCCGATCGTCCACAGCCCCGCCGCGACCGCCAGCACCGCCGTCACCTTGGACAGCCGGGTACGGGACACGCGCCGCAGCACGTAACCCAGGAGCGCCAGCGCGGGCGAGCTGCCGAGCACGAACCCGGCCATCACCGCCGCGCCCGGCAGCGGCGAGCCGCTGGAGACGGCGACCAGCTCCATGCCGATCGTCACCCCGCACGGCACCAGGATCGTGGCGGCCCCGAGCAGCGGCGCGGCCATCGGGGGCAGCTCCCGCCCGCCCGGCGCGCAGCCGGTGCGGCGCAGCGCCCGCACGGCGAAGACGATCACCAGTACGCCCGCGGCGACCAGCAGGACCGCCCGGGCGGCGGGCGGCGGCTTGACGGCCGCGCCGATCAGCCCGAGCAGCGCGCCGGCCGCCGAGTAGGAGGCGAGCCGGCCGGCCAGGAACCAGGCCACCGCCCGGCCGCGCCCCTCGGCCAGCCCGACCATCAGGCCGCCGTGCACGGCGGTGCACGAGGCGGTGCCCGCCAGCAGCCCGGCGGCCAGGCCGCTGCCGAGCAGCGTGAGCGCCTGTGCCGTGGTGCTCAGTGGACCAGCGCCAGCTCGTCCAGCGATCCGGCCTTGGCCGCCTCCACGATCGAGGCGAACTGGTCGTGGCTCATCTCGACCCGCTGGCCGAAGTCGTCCGTGATGACCACCTGGCGATCCTCAGGCGCCGTCGGGTCGACGAACAGCTCCGGGCAGCCGCAGCTGCACTGGCCGCAGAACCTGGCGATTGACCGCATCTCATCCCCACTTCTGGAAGAGGTCCTGTAGGGAAAGTAACCCTGCGTGCCGAATGCGGCCAGTGACAGTTGTTTCACCCTGCGTACCGTTTATCAGGCCCCGCCTCTGAGCACGGACATCCTTTCGAGGTATTCGTCGTCACTCATCTCGCCGCGGGCGTACCTCTCGGCGAGGATCTGCTCGGCGGGCGCGGTGGGCCTGGTCTCCGCGGGGCGTCCCCGCCGGCCCCAGACGCCCCGGCGCCAGGTCCAGGCGGCGAGCGCGACGACGGCGATCCAGAACAGGCCCCAGATCATCGGGATGACGGGCCAGAAGCCCGCGTGCGCGAACGTGTTCATGTTCTCCTCCTTCGGCGTACCTCCAGGGTCGCCGCCGGAGGGTCGCGGCGAATCGGACGGCGGGCGTGTCCCGGGGTCCGCCCGGGGGAGTACGCGCTGCCCAGCGGCCGTACGCCTCAGGGGGAGAGGCGGGCGCGGGCGGCGGCGCGGTCGACGCCGAGGGCGTCGATGAGCTCGGCCACCGGGTCGGGGTGGCGCTGGTCGAGCAGGGCCAGCAGGAGCCGGCCCGGACCTTCCTGGTCGCGGTTCTTCCTGGTGGTGGCCTTGGCCGCCTGGACGATGGCGGCGCGGGCGCTGGAGGACAGTGCGGTGCCGGGGAGCGGCGGGTGCTTGCGCGGCCTGGTCTCCGGGGCGTCGCCGACGTCGATGCCGATCGCGCGCAGGGCGGCCCGGTCGAGGGTGTCGAGCGCGCCCCGGGCCGTCGCGGCGTCGACGCCGAGCGCCCGCGCCGGGGCGCCGGACGGGTCGCGGAGCAGGCCGAGCAGCAGGTGCTCGGTGCCCAGGCGGCGGTCGCCGCGCTGCCGGGCCTCGTCCTGGGCGGCCTTGATCGCCTGACCGAACGGGCTCTTGTCCATGCCGAACATGGCGGGCCTCACTTTCCGTACTTGGCGTGCACCGACTGGCGCGACATCCCGAGGGCGTCGCCGATCTGCTCCCACGTCCAGCCCTGCTCGCGGGCGAGCCCGACCGAGACGGCCTCGACCTGCTCGGCGAGCCGGTGGAGTGCGCCGACAGCGCGCAGGCCCACGGCGGGGTCGTGGGACTTGATGCGTTCAGACAGTTCTCCCATGTCCACGTTGTCAGGCTAGATTGACAGCCGGAGATTTGTCAATCTAGCCTGACAGGCATGAACGATGTCGTGATCGTGGGAGCCGGGCCCGTCGGGCTGATGCTGGCGGGCGAGCTGGCGCTGGCCGGAGTGCGGCCGCTCGTGCTGGACAAGAGGCCGGAGCCGAGCGAGCTGCCGCGCGCCAACGGCGTCATCGGCCAGGCCGTCGACCTGCTCGACCAGCGCGGACTGCTGAAGGGAGCCCGCAGGCCGCCGCGCTTCCCGTTCGGGCCGGTGACGCTGCCGCTGGCCCGGCTGGACGTGCCGTTCCGGACGGTGGTCATCCAGCAGCCGCGCCTGGAGAGGCTGCTGGCCGGGCGCGCCGCCGAGCTGGGGGCGGAGATCCGGCGCGGCCGGGAGGTGCGCTCGCTCACCCAGGACGAGCAGGGCGTGACGCTGCAGGTGGCGGGCGAGCGGCCGGTGCGGGCCAGGTTCGCCGTCGGCTGCGACGGCGGCCGCAGCCTGGTCCGCGAGCAGGCGGGGATCGGCTTCCCCGGCACCACCGACGACGAGGTGCTGCGGCTCGGCCACTTCCGGGGCAGGCCGAAGCTCGGCGGGCTGGCGCGGGGCTGGAACGAGTTCCCCGGCGGCCGGGTCCTGCTGACCTCGCTGCGGCCCGGCGTCCACATCGTCGCCGTACGCGAGAAGGGCACCCTGGGGGAGGAGGGCGGCCCGGGCGAGAAGGGCAGCCTGGGGGAGGAGGGCGGCCTGGGCGAGAAGGCCGGGGGCGTCACCGTCGGCGACCTGCGGGCCGCCCTGCGCCGGGTCACCGGCCGCGACCTGCCGTTGGGCGAGCCGATCTGGCTGACCGCCACCGTCGCCCAGGCCCGGCTCGCCGAGCGCTACCGGGCCGGGCGGGTGTTCCTCGCGGGCGACGCCGCCCACCTGTTCCCGGCGGGCGGGTCGGCGCTGAACGTCGGCCTCGTCGACGCCGCCGAGCTCGCCGCCAAGCTCGCCGCCCACCTGGCCGGCGCCCCCGCCCGGGTGCTCGACGCGTACGAGGCCGAGCGCCGCCCGCAGGCCGAGCGGACGCTCGCGCACACCCGCGCCCAGCGGGCGCTGGAACGGCTGTCCGGCGAGGAGGGCGCGGCCCTGCGCGACCTGCTCGGCGAGGTGTTCGCCCACCCGGAGTCCGCCCGCCACCTGGCCGCGCTGCTGCACGGCTCGACCGGCCCGTACGCGCCCCCGGGCGCGCCGGCCCGCCGGCGGCGCTGGCCGGCGCTCAGAGCCAGCCGGGCTTGACCAGGCCGGACTCGTAGGCGATCACGACGAGCTGGGCCCGGTCGCGGGCGTGCAGCTTCATCATCGCCCGGCTCACGTGCGTCTTGGCCGTCGCCGGCGACATGAACAGCCGGGCGGCGATCTCGTCGTTCGTCATGCCGGAGCCGACCAGCGTCAGCACCTCCCGCTCGCGGTCGGTGAGCTGGTCCAGGCCCCCGGCGGCCAGCGGCTCCTTGGCGCGGGAGGCGTACTCGGCGATCAGGCGGCGGGTCACGCTGGGCGACAGCAGCGCCTCCCCGGCCGCCACCACCCGCACGGCCTGGATCAGCTCGGCCGGCTCGGTGTCCTTGACCAGGAAGCCGCTCGCGCCGCCGCGCAGCGCCTCGAACACGTACTCGTCCAGCTCGAACGTCGTCAGGATGACGATGCGCGGCCCCTCCGGCATCTGCCGGGTCGCGGTGAGGCCGTCGGTGCCCGGCATCCGGATGTCCATCAGCACCACGTCGGGGTGGTGCTCGGCGGCCAGGCGGACCGCCTCGGCCCCGTCGGCCGCCTCGGCCACCACCGACATGTCCGGCTGGGCGTCGAGCAGCGCCTTGAACCCGGCCCGCACGAGCGCCTGGTCGTCGGCCAGCAACAGCTTGATCATCAATCCTCCTGGGGTAGGGGCAGCCGGGCCGAGACCTGGAAGCCGTCGCCCGACGGGCCGGCCACCAGCGTGCCGCCCAGGGCCGAGGCCCGCTCACGCATGCCGGGGATGCCGTTGCCGCTGCCCTCCTCGGACAGCGCGCCCGGCGCCGTCGCGCCGGAGTCGGTCACCCGGACGGCCAGCTCGTCCGCGCCGTACTCCAGCCGCACCGTCACCCGCGAGCCGGGCGCGTGGCGGGCGGCGTTGGTCAGCGACTCCTGGACGATCCGGTACGCGGCCCGCTCGACCGGCAGCGGCAGCGGGCGCGAGCCCACCCGCTTGATCGTCACGTCCAGGCCGCTGCGCTCGGCCAGGTCGTCCAGCCGGTCGAGCCCCGCCGTGGGGGCGCGCGGGGCGCCCTCGCGCAGCACGTTCAGCACCGAGCGCATCTCGCCCAGCACCTCCTTGGAGGCGGCCTTGATCGTGGTCAGCGCGGTGCGGGCCTGCTCGGGCTGGTCGTCGATCAGGTGCAGCGCGGTCGACGCCTGCACGTGGATGAGCGAGATGTTGTGCGCCAGCACGTCGTGCAGCTCCTGCGCCATCGTCAGCCGCTCCTCGCTGGCCTGGCGCCTGGTCTCCTCCTCGGCGGCCCGCTGCTGCTGGGCGCGGCGCTCGCGCCAGATCCGGGTGAGCTCCGCGACGACCATGATGAGCAGGATGAACGCGGTGACGGCCAGGTCGTGGAAGAGCCCGAGCGACAGCTCGCTGCCGATGTAGCCGTACGCGACGAAGACCGCGAGCGTGACCCCCGCCATGATCCAGCCGGCCAGCCGCCGCCCCTGGGTGATCAGGCAGAACAGCAGGATCGCCGGGGCGAAGTAGACGGGCCCGAGCGGGTAGTCGAGCCAGGTGTAGGCGTACGTGGCCAGCAGCGCCACGACCGACGAGGCGACCGGGAACTTGCGGCGGAACACGATCGCCGCCGGGCCGATCAGCAGCAGCACGTACGCCACCGCGTCGAGCGGCCGCCTGAACTCCCGCTGCCCCCAGGCCGCCCCCTGGGACAGCACGACCTGGGCGACCGCCATGATCAAAGCTAGGTAGGGATCGAACCCGGTCTTCTTGCCCACACCCCCACGCTAGGCCCCGCGCATGACCATCGCATCCTCCGGTTGTGGCAGGGGGCCCTACCACGACAGGCGTAGCTGGGTCATCGTGGACACCATGCGCCGAGTGATCGTTCCCGCAGCAGCAGTCCTCGTCTCACTGGCCCCCGCCGCCCCGGCCGTGGCCGCGCACCACCCGCCCCCGCAGAAGGTCCCCGTCGCCGAAGGCCACGGCGGCGCCGTCGCCACCGTCGACCTCGACGCCAGCCGGGCGGCCGTCGCCGTGCTCAGGCGCGGCGGCAACGCCATGGACGCCGCCGTCGCCGCCGGCGCCGTGCTCGGCGTCACCGAGCCCTACTCCGCCGGGCTGGCCGGCGGCGGCTTCATGGTCTACTACGACGCCAGGAAACGCCAGGTCCACACCATCGACGGCCGCGAGACCGCCCCGCGCGCCATGACCTCGACCAGCCTCGAAGGCATCCCGTTCGAGGAGGCCGTCACCAGCGGCCTGTCGGCGGGCGTCCCCGGCGCCGTCGCCCAGTGGGACCTCGCCCTGCGCCGGTTCGGCACGCTCTCGCTGCGCCAGGCGCTCCAGCCCGCGATCGAGGTCGCGTCCAAGGGCTTCGTCGTCGACCAGACCTTCCACGACCAGACCGCCCAGAACGCCGCCCGGTTCAAGGACTTCACCTCCACCGCCGCCCTCTACCTGCCCGGCGGCGCGCCCCCGGCGGTCGGCTCCGTCTTCCGCAACCCCGACCTCGCCGCCACCTACCGCGAGCTGGCCCGGCGCGGCCCCGGCTGGCTGTACGGCGGGCGGCTCGGCAGCGAGATCGTGGAAACGGTCAAACGGCCCCCCGTGACCCCTGGCTCGACGCGCAACGTCCGGCCCGGCCTGATGGAGCTCGGCGACCTGCGCGCCTACCGGGCCCTCCTGCGGGAGCCCACGCGCGTCGGCTACCGTGGCCTGACCGTCTACGGCATGGCGCCCCCGTCGTCCGGCGGCTCGACCGTGGGGGAGGCGCTCAACATCCTCGACGCGCTGCCCCGCGTCGGCGTGCACGAATATCTGGAGGCGTCCCGGCTCGCCTTCGCCGACCGCAACGCCTACGTCGGCGACATCCCCGGCGTCCCGCTGCGCGAGCTCCTGTCGGACGGCTTCGCCAAGGAACGCGCCTGCCTGATCGGCGAGCGCGCCATCGCGCACCCGGCCCGGCCCGGCGCCCCCGACGGCGACTACGGGCCCTGCGCCCCGCCTTCGGACACCGCACCGGCCACCCCCACCGCCGCCGAAGGCCCCGAGACCACCCACCTCGTCGTCGCCGACCGGTGGGGCAACGTCGTCGCCTACAACCTCACCATCGAGTCCACGGGCGGCAACGGCATCGTCGTCCCCGGCCGGGGCTTCCTGCTCAACAACGAGCTGACCGACTTCACCTTCGGCCCCGCCCCCGGCGACCCGAACCTGCCCGCCCCCGGCAAGCGGCCCCGCTCGTCGATGGCGCCCACCCTCGTGTTCGACGACGGCAGGCCCGTGATGGCGCTCGGCTCGCCCGGCGGCTCCACGATCATCACGACCGTGCTGCAGATCCTGGTCAACCGGTACGAGTTCGGCATGCGGCTGCCGGAAGCGCTCGCCGCGCCGCGCGCCACCCAGCGCAACACCGCCCAGACGCAGGCCGAGCAGGCGTTCCTCGACGCGTACGAGACCGAACTGGAGGCGAGAGGGCACGACCTGGTGCTGAACCCGGAGATCGGGGCGGCCACGGCGCTGGAGTTCCTCGGCCGAGGCCGGATCCAGGCGGTCGCCGAGCCGGTCAGGCGCGGCGGCGGCAGCGCGATGGTGGCCGGCTCGCACCGCTGAGCGGCGCGGCCCCGGGGCACGACGAGAACCCGCCACGGCGCGTGGCGGGGAGGGTCCGGCCCCGGGGCGCTAGCGCAGGAGCAGGAACGCGGCGACGCCGATGGCGGCGACCACCACGACGACGGCGACGATCGGCAGGACCGGCGACTTCTTCACCGTCTTGGACTCCTGCTCGGACCGCTGCGCGAACGCGCGGAACTGCTGAGTGTTGCCCGCAGGGTCGATATGCTGGTCAGACATGCGCAGCAGCCTAGCGGGATCGCCTGCCGCTTTTGCGCCTTTTCGCGTGATCCACGGGTGGGTTGGTTACGAGACCGGCCCCCCGGGCGGATAGCTTGGAACCATGCTCAAGACCCTGTTCTCGCTGCGCGTCATGGGGTTGCACCTGCTCACGATCGCGGTCGTCACCGCGTTCATCCTGCTCGGGCGCTGGCAACTCGGCGTGTTCCAGGACTCGGGCAAGCCACAGGCCAGCACCGACCCCGCGCCGGTGAGCGTCACCACGCTCTCCGACGTCGGCGGCCACATGCTCACCGCAGCGGTCGGGCGCAGGGTCACCGCCGAAGGCGTCTACGACGCCGACCGGCAGCTCCTCGTCGCCGACCGGCCGCCGCACGTCGACGCGCCCGGCGGCAACGTCTCACGCGGCGAGGGCTACTGGGTCCTCACACCGCTCCGGCTCGACGACGGCACCCTCATGCCCGTCGTCCGGGGCTGGGTCGCCCAGGCCGGCGACCCCGGCACCGCCGTGCCCGCCGGACGCGCCACCGTCGAAGGCAGGCTGCGCCCCCCGCAGGGCACCGACAGCGTCCAGCGCCGCCCCGAAGGCGTGCCCGCGGGCCAGGTACAGACCGTGTCGACCGGTGAGCTGATCAACCTGTGGAGCGGGCAGAAGGTGCGCAACGGCTTCGTCGTCGCCCAGCCCGCCGCCGGCGCCGCCCTCACCCCCGTCGAGGTGTCACCGCCCGTGGTCGGAGGCACGCTCACGTGGCGTAACCTGGCTTACGCCGCCAACTGGTGGATCTTCGCCGGATTCGCCGTGTTCATGTGGTTCCACTTCGTACGCGACGCCGTACGGAGTGACCGGGACCGGGCAGCCGGGTCCCCCGAGATGGTTCTGGAAGGTTAACGGTGGAATCGGCTCTCAAGCCCTTCCGGGTGCTCGCCTACATTGTCGGCGTCATGCTCCTGATCCTCTGCGTCGCCATGGTGATGCGCTACGGCTTCGGCGTCGACGGGCTGTCGAAGATCATCGCGCCCATCCACGGCGGCCTCTACATGCTCTACCTCGTCGCCGTGATGAACCTGGGCATGAAAGCCCGCTGGTCCTGGCCGTACATGCTGGGCGTGATGCTCGGCGGCACCGTGCCGTTCCTGTCGTTCTACGTCGAGCGCCGCGTCACCGTGCGCGTCGCCGGGCAGGTGGACGGGCAGACGGCGGAGGCCTGACGCCCCCGCCGCCCGCCGCGCTCCGTCAACGGCCGATGCCGCGCCTGCGCGCCCGCTTCAACCGCTCACGCTGCGACGGGTCCAGCATCATGTAGCCGACCACCGGGGCCGCGACCACGCCGAGGATGACGAGCAGGGTGATGAACCCGGGGCCGAAGAACCACAGCGAGAGCAAGACGGCGGCGCCTGCGCCGATGGCGTACTTCGTGATTGGCGACATCCTCAGCTTCCTCCGAACGCGGGGCCCACGCCCCGCCTCTCCCACATTGTGCGTCGCCCGTCCAACGATTGGAGCCACCGGCGTGGTTCCAATTCGCGACCTATCTCAACCGGCGTGCGCCAGCGCGGCCAGCAACTCCCGCCGCAGCACCCCGTGCGCCGGGCGCCGGGCCGGGTCCCCGGACAGCAAACCCACCAGGACAGGCGCCATCACCCCCGCCCTGGCCAGCGCCGCCCCCGGCACCGGCGGACGCCCCTCCACGGCCGCGAACAGCACCGCCCCGAGCGACCACAGGTCCCCCGCGGCACTCACCACCCCCTCCGGCGGCGCGTACACACTGCCCTGAAACCCGCCGTACGGGGGCGCCCCCTGGGTTGGGGTGTGCCCGTCACCCCGCCCCGCGGGCGCGCCTTCCCGGGGGGAGGCCGGGGGCGCCTGGGGCGCGGCTTCCCCGGGGGCGCGGCTGCCGGCCCACCCGGGCGGGGCGGCTCCCGGCGGTGCGGCCACCCCGCCGTACGGGGGTGCGCCTTCCCGGGGAGTTCCCTGCGCGGCGTCCCGCCCGTTGGGGACGGCCCCGCTGCCGTACGGGGGTGCGCCTTCTTGGGGGGAGGGCGAAGGGCTCTGGAGGGGCGTGCGCCCGTCCGGCGGGGCGGGTTGGGGCCAGTCGGGGGGTGCGGCGCCGGGGGGCGGGGTGGTGGGGCCGGACGGCGGGGCGGGGGGCGGAAGGGCGTGGCGGCCGAGGGCCGGGCCCGGGGGGAGCGCGTGGCGGGCGGGGGCGAGGCTGGGCATGAGCGTCGCCCGGCCGGCCGCGTCGAGGAGGATGGCGCCCGGGTGGACGGCCCCGTGGCAGGCGCCGCCGGTGTGCAGGGCGGTGAGCTGGTCGAGGACGGCGAGCCCGATGGCGGCGACCTCGCCGGGCGGCAGCGGCCCCCGGGCGGCGAGGACGTGGTCGAGCGGGGTGTCGACGGCCAGCCGGGCGAGCGTGGCGGCGACGAGCGGCGTGGGCGGTGTCCCGGCGGGCCGCAGCATGGCCCGGATGAGCGTCCGCAGCGGGTCGGCGCCGGTGGCGGGGGCCTGCCCGGGCGGGCGGCCTTCGACGGCGAAGTGCAGGGTGGCGGCGAGTGACCACAGGTCGGCCGACTCCCGCATGCCGGGCGCGGGCATCCCGAACCCGGTGAGCAGCGCCCGCCCGGTCCCGGTCAGCAGCACGTTGGCCGGGTTGACCCGCCCGTGCACGATCCCGGCCGCGTGCGCCGCCTCCAGCGCCGACAGCACGCACACCCCGATGCGCGCCGCCTGCTGGACGGCCAGCGGCCGCCGCGCCCGTACGCTCTGCTCCAGCGACGCCCCGGAGACGAACTCCATGACCAGCCACGCCTCGCCGGAGTCGACCAGCACGTCGAGCAGTGGCACCGCCGAGGGGTGGGCGAACCCGGCGGCCCGCCGCGCCTCGATCACGGCGAGTTCGCGGGACTCGGCGGGGACGCGCAGCATCCGCACGACGACGTCGCGGTGCTCGTGCTCGTCGAACGCCAGCAGCAGCGTTCCGCCGCCGAGGGGGTTCAGCAGCCGGTAGCGCCCGCCGAGCTTCCTGGTCTGTGTCATGGCCGGCTTCTCGCCTCCGGGACCGGGGGGCCGTTGCAGGGGATGGTGTACCCGGTCAGGTGCTCGTCAGCCACGCCTCGTGCGCCGCGTGCACCTTGATCCAGAGCTTGTCCTTCTCGGCCGCGCTCACGTCGTCGAGGGGCAGCTCGAAGATGTCGGCCAGGGCGGCGTAGTAGTCGCGGGCCGAGTCGAGGGTCACGGTGAGCACCTTGCCGCCGGTGCGCGACAGCACCAGCCCGCGCAGCGTGTCGACGCCGAGCGCGTCGCGCCGCTGCACGACGGCCGTCCGCACGAACCCGGAGTCGGGCGAGGTGGTCAGATGCCGGTGCATCGCCTCGAAGGCGCTCATCTCCGCCGGGGCGAGGCCGAAGTCCATGCCGATGAACGAACCGGCCGGGTCATGGTCGAACCGCCACCCGCCGGGCGCGACCTGCGACGGACGCAGCCCGTACGTGAAGGGTCCTTGCCGGTACGTGCCCGCGACCAGCGGGAGCGGCTCGTGCAGGCCGTCGCCGAGCCCGGCGTCGACCAGCCACGCGCCGCCGGGGTTGTCCGGCGCGGGGAGGCCGCGCACGGTGAGGACGAGGTGGTTGGCGGTGATGCCGGCCTCGCCGCCCCGGTTCTGGACGCCGCCCACGTGGCGGGTGACGTCGTAGCCGAGCGCCGTGAGCAGCGCCGCGAACGCGCCGTTGAGGTGGTAGCAGTAGCCGCCGCGCCCGGCCGCGATCCGCGCCGCCGACTCGTCCGGGTCGATCGTGGTCGGCCGGCCCAGCCAGACCTCCAGAGCCTCGTACGCGACCCGTTCGACGTGGGCGGCGTGCAGCGCGCGCAGGGCGTCGGCGGAGGGTGGGGCGGCGGGCTGGCGGAGGCGGTTCAGGTACGCGGGCACGTTCACCTGCCCAAGTCTGCACCGGATGTGCACGAATTGGGGAGTGCCCTCTGCACAGCCCCCTTCTAGGCTTTCCGGCGTGACAGAGCAGCGACGCATCCTCGTCGTCGAGGACGACGCCACCATCGCCCGCGCCGTGCGCGACCGGCTCGCCGCCGAGGGGTTCGACGTGCGGGTCGCCGCCGACGGGCACGCCGCGCTGGCCGAGTACGGCAGGGCGGAGCCGGAGCTGGTCATCCTGGACCGGCTGCTGCCGGGGCTCGACGGGCTGGAGGTGTGCCGCCGGATGCAGGCGGCCCGCCCGGTGCCGGTGCTCATGCTGACCGCGCTGGGCGAGGAGACCGACGTGCTCGTGGGGCTCGGCGTCGGCGCGGACGACTACCTGGCCAAGCCGTTCAGCATGCGGGAGCTGGTCGCCCGCATCCACGCGCTGCTGCGGCGGGTGGAGCGCGCCGGGCAGCTCGCCACGACCGAGGACGCCGTGGTCCGGGTCGGCGAGGTGGAGATCGACACGGCGGCGCGGCGGGTGTTCGTGAGCGGTACGGAGGCGCAGCTCACGCGGACCGAGTTCGACCTGCTGCGCCGGCTGGCGGAGCGGCCTGGCCAGGTGTTCGAGCGGGAGCGGCTGCTGTCGGACGTGTGGGGGTTCTCCGAGGCTGCCGCCACCAGGACCGTCGACAGTCACGTACGGGCGCTGCGCCGCAAGCTCGGCCCGGACGTGGTGCGCACCGTCCACGGCGTCGGCTACGCGCTGGTGCGCCGATGAGGCCGCTGGACTTCCTCGGCCGGATCAAGGTGAAGCTCGGCATTGTCATCGTGCTGGCCGTCGGCACGGCGTTCGTGGTGAACGAGGTCGGCATCAACGCCGGTTTCTCCAGGGACGTCCGGATCGCGGTCGCCGTGGTGCTTGCCCTGATCATGGTGCAGCTCCTGGCGATGGGCATGACCAAGCCGTTGCGCGAGATGGCCAGGGCGGCCCAGACGATCGCCCAGGGCCGCTACACGCTGCGCGTGCGGGCCACCTCCCGCGACGAGGTGGGCGAGCTGGCCAGGGCGTTCAACGCGATGGCCGACGACCTGGGCGAGGTCGACAGGCAGCGCCGCGAGCTCGTCGCCAACGTCAGCCACGAGCTGCGCACCCCCATCACCGGCCTGCGTGCCGTCCTGGAGAACGTCGTCGACGGCGTCTCCACGCCCGACCCCGTCACCATGCGCACCGCGCTCGCCCAGACCGAGCGGCTCGGGCGGCTGGTGGCGCAGCTCCTGGACCTGTCGCGGTTCGACTCGGGCTCACGGCTCATCGAGCCGGAGGTCGTCGAGCTCGCGCCGCTCGCCGAGCAGGCGGTGCTGGAGGCGTCGCTGGCGCGCGAGGACGTCCGGCTGCGCGCCGCGGTCCCCGCCGGGCTGGCGGTCAGCGCCGACCCCGACCTGCTGGCGCAGGTCCTGGCCAACCTGCTCGACAACGCCGTACGCCACAGCCCCTCCGGCGGGTCGGTCACCGTGACCGCCTCGGCGTCGGCGGCCGGGGTGACGCTCTCGGTCGCCGACCAGGGGCCGGGCATCCCACCGGACGCCCGGGGGCGGGTGTTCGAGCGCTTCTCCCGTCTCGACGCCGGCCGCACCGCCGACGCGGGCGGCGCGGGGCTGGGGCTGGCCATCGTCAAGGAGATCGTCGAACTGCACGGCGGCTCCATCCGCATCGACGACTGCGCGGGGTGCCGCATGGTCGTCGAACTGCCCGGGAGGATCACCATGCCCGCCGACCGTCCTTCGGACGCCGCCCCCGTGACCGCGAGGGAGGCCGGCGAGGGTCCCCCCGTCGCCGTCCCCGCCGCGCTCGTCGGGGCGGCGGTGACCGGCGACGCGGCAGCCGGAGCCCCTCAGGCCGCCCCTGCGGCGCCCGCCGAGGGCCCGCCGGTCGCCCCCACCCCGAAGGAGCCCGTACGCATGCCGGAGAGGCCCGTCGCGGCGAAGGGGATCGGGGCGGCGGAGGGGCTGGCGCGGGTCCTGGTGGGGCTCGTCCTCGGGGTGATGGCGGGGTTCGTCGGGGGGCTGTTCCTCGCCGTGTTCGCGTCCATGGTGTTCGGTGACGGCGCCGGGCTGCTGGTGTGGGTGGCGGGGACGACGCTGGTGCTCGGGGCGGCGGGCGCGTCGATGGGCGCGGCCTCGGCCCGCCGCGCCGCGGACAGGGCACGCGCCACGGCCGTCCCGTACCAGGGCGAGCGGGGTGCGCAGCCGCAGCACGGCGGCGGGCCGCCCGCGTACGTGCCGCCGCCCGTGTTCCCGAGGCCGGAGGTGCCGGAGACGCCGCGCTGGCTGCTGCCGGCGGCGGCGGGGGCGGGGGTGTTCGCGGCGGTGGCGCTGCCCGACGCGCACGTCGGGCTGGGGATCGTGCTGGTCGCGGTGATGATCGGGGCGGCGGCGCTGCCCGCGGTGATGCGGCGGATGACGCCGTGGACGGTCGCGTTCGGGCTGGCGGCGTACTGGCTGATCGCGATGGCGGCCGTGCGGGACGCCGACTGGCTGGTGGGTCTCCTGCTGGTGGCGGGCGCGGGGCTGGTGGCGCTGGCGGTGTCGGGGGCCGGGCTGGGCTGGCTGGGCGTGATCAGGGGCGGCGCGTCGGTGCTGCTGGCGCTGGGGCCGCTGCCGTGGTTCGTGGCCAGGCCGCTGAAGGGGCTGGCGGCGCGGCGGCGGGTGCTGCCGACGCTGGCGGGGCTGGGCATCACGGCGGTGCTGCTGCTGGTGTTCGGGGTGCTGTTCGCCTCGGCGGACCCGGTGTTCGCCGGTTACGTGGACCGGTTGACGGCGGCGCCGGAGTGGGCGGAGTCGCTGCCGGTGCGGATCTTCCTGGCCGGAGTGTTCGCGGTGCTGCTGGCGGCGGTGGTGCTGGTGGCGCTGCGGCCGGTGGTGGACCCGATCGCCCCTGAGGTGCGGGTGCGGGTCAGCAAGGCCGTCTGGCTGGTGCCGCTGACGGCGGTGAACCTGCTGTTCGCGGCGTTCGTCGCGGTCCAGATCACGGCGCTGTTCGGCGGCGACGCGTGGGTGCTGGAGACGGCCGGGCTCACCTATGCCGAGTACGCCAGGCAGGGCTTCTTCCAGCTCGTCGTGGCCAGCGTGGCGGTGCTGGGCATCGTGGCGTTCGCGGTGGGGACGGTCCGGGCCGAGCGGGGCGAACGGTGGCTGCTGTCGGCGCCGCTCGGCCTGCTGTGCGGGCTGACGCTGGTGATCCTGGTCTCGGCGCTGCACCGGATGGAGCTCTACACGGACGCGTACGGGCTGTCGCGGCTGCGGCTGTCGGTGGAGGCGACGGTGTGGTGGCTGGGCGCGGTGTTCGCGCTGGTGCTGCTGGCCGGGGCGGTCCGGCTGGCGGGGCGCGGCACGGGCTGGCTGCCGCGCACGATCGTGCTGGTGACCGCGGTCGGGCTGGGCGTCTTCGGGATGGTGAACCCGGACCTGCGGGTCGCCGAGTCGCAGGCCACGCTGCGCGGCGTGCAGAACCTCGACGCCGACTACCTGGGCGATCTGGGCGCGGAGGCGGTCCCGGCGCTGGACCGGCTGCCGGAGCCGCAGCGCAGTTGCGTGCTCGCCGACGTGGTCAGGGCCAACGGCCTGGACGAGCCGGATTCGTGGAACGGCTGGAACCTGGACAGGTCACGGGCCCGCGCCCTGCTGGCGGAACGCCCGGTGATCGCGCAGTCGTCCTGTCAGGCCGTGTCCGGCCGCGGTTCCTGATGGTTGAATCTTGGGGTGATGTTCGACGTAGTCATCAGCGGCGGCCGGGTGCTCGACGGCACCGGAGCGCCGGCGTACCGGGCCGACGTGGCGATCTCCGGCGACAGGATCGCGGCGGTGGGCCGCCTCGACGGGGCCGGCGCGGCGGTGGTGATCGACGCGGCCGGGCGGCTGGTGGCCCCGGGGTTCGTCGACTGCCACGCGCACGGCGACGCCGTGGTGTTCGACCGGGGCGTGCAGCTCGCGGCGCTGCGGCAGGGCGTGACGACGTTCGTGCTGGGGCAGGACGGGCTGTCGTTCGCGCCGGGCTCCGCCGAGACCGTCGCCTACGCCTCGCGCTACTTCGCCGCCGTCAACGGGCTGCTCACCGAGGGGCCGCTGACGGTGGCCGAGCTGCTCGACGGCTACGACCGCTCGGTGGCGCTCAACACCGCCTACCTGCTGCCGCACGGCACGATCCGCTACGACGTCATGGGCGCCTCGCCGGACGCCGCCTCGCCCGAGGACCTGGCGGGCATGCTGGCGCGCGTGGAGCGCGGGCTGTCGGAGGGCGCGGTGGGGCTGTCCAGCGGGCTGGAGTACCTGCCGGGCCGCTACGCCTCCGCCGGGGAACTGGCCGAGCTCTGCCGGCCGCTGGCGGGCCTGCCGTACGTCACGCACATGCGGGCCTACGGCGCCCGCGCCGGGGTCGGCATGGCGGACGTGGTGGAGATCGCGCAGCTCTCGGGCGCCGCGGTGCACGTCTCCCACCTGCACGGCCCCGCCGACGTGCTGCTGCCGCTGATCGACGAGGCGCACGGCAAGGACGTCGACCTGACCTTCGACACCTACCCCTACCTGCGGGCCAGCACGATCCTGGCCATGGTGGTGCTGCCGCCGTCGGTGCCGGGCGCCGAGGTCGACAGGGCGCTGGAGATGATCGCCTCCACCGAGCTCGACGCCTGGTGGGCGGGGCTGGCGCCGACGTGGCCGAGGCTGACGATCTCGCACGCGCCCGGCCTGGAGTGGGCCGAGGGGCTGACGATGGTCGAGGCGGCCGAGCGGGCGGGCGTCGATCCCGCCGCGTTCTGCCGCCGCCTGCTCGTGGAGACCCGCCTGGAGGCCGGCTGCGTGGCCGCGCGCCCCGACGAGGGCCCGGCGGGCGAGGAGTCCGTACGGGCGGTCCTGCGGCATCCGTCGCAGACCGGCGGCTCCGACGGCATCTACGTGGGCGGCCATCCGCATCCGCGGGGGTTCGGGGCGTTCGCCCGGTTCCTCGGGCGGCACGTGCGCGAGCTGGGCGACTGGACGTGGGAGCAGGCCGTGGTGCACCTGGCCTCGCATCCGGCCAGGCGGTTCGGCATGCACGACCGCGGGCTGCTGCGGCCCGGGTTCGCGGCGGACGTGGTGGTGTTCGACCCGCTGACGGTGGGCGACCAGGCCACCTACGAGGCGCCGCGCACGCTGGCCGCCGGCGTGGACGACGTGCTGGTGTCGGGTCAGCGGGTGCTGGCGGCCGGTGAGCTGACCGGTGCGACCCCCGGCCGGGCCCTGCGCCCGCGCTGACCGTACAAGATCCACAGGATAAGGTCAGAAGCGGACAAAAGGGGGAGATGTGCGGGAGATGCTTGGACACTCCGTGCTCGATGGCGAGCTCGGGTTCCCGCTCATGGTCGTGCATCGCGACGCGCTGGAGCACAACATCGCGACGATGGCCGCGTTCGCCCGCGACCACGGCCTGGAGCTGGCGCCGCACGCCAAGACGCACCTGTCGCCGGAGATCGCCGCGATGCAGCTCGACGCCGGGGCGTGGGGGCTGACCGTGGCCACGCCGCGCCAGGCGATGACCGTGCGCGAGTTCGGCGTGAGCCGGATCATGGTGGCCAACCAGGTCGTGGACCCCGCCGGGCTGCGGTGGGCGGCCGGTGAGCTGGAGCGCGATCCGGAGTTCGAGTTCCTGTCGTTCGCCGACTCGGCGGCCGGGGTGGACATCCTGGCCGCGCACGCCGGGGCGCGGCCGTTCCGGGTGCTGGTCGAGCTGGGGCACGCCGGGGGCCGGGCCGGATGCCGGAGCCTGGACGACCTGCTGACCCTGGCCGCGTACGTCCAGCAGACCGGCGGGGTCGAGCTGGCCGGGGTCGCCGGGTACGAGGGGTCGCTGAAGTCGGCCGAAGAGGTCCGGAAATATCTGGACCAGTTGCAGGAGGCCGCCGAGCACCTGCGCATCCGCACCCCGATCCTCAGCGTCGGCGGCAGCCAGTGGTTCGACGTGATCGGCCGCCACCTCGCCGCCACCCAGGCCCGCATCCTGCTGCGCAGCGGCGCCTACGTCACCCACGACGACGGCTACTACCGCGAGCGCACCCCGTTCAACCGGATCGACGGCGAGCTGTGGCCCGCCCTGGAGGTGTGGGCGCACGTGCTGTCCACCCCCGAGCCCGGCCTGGCGGTCGTCGGCATGGGCAAGCGCGACGCCCCGTACGACGAGGGGCTGCCCATCCCCAGGCGCGGCGGCGTCACCATCGTCAAGATGCAGGACCAGCACGCGGTGGTGCACGCCGACGGGCTCAGGCCCGGAGACCTGCTGGCCTTCGGCATCTCGCACCCGTGCACCGCCTTCGACAAGTGGCGGGCGCTTCCCCTCGTCGACCGCGAATACCGGGTCGTCGGCACCATCACCACCCGTTTCCAGGAGTTGACATGAAGAAAGAGCTCAGGACCACCGAAGGCGCCGCCCCGGTCGGCGCCTACTCGCAGGGTCTCGTGGTCGGCGACTTCGTCTACACCTCCGGCATGGGCCCGCTGGACCCGCAGACCGGCGAGATCGTCGGCGGCGACGACGTGGCCGCGCAGACCCACCAGGTCATGCGCAACCTCGGCGCGATCCTGGCGGCCCACGGCCTCGGCTTCGACGACGTGATCAAGGCGACCGTCCATCTCCAGGACCTGCACCGCGACTTCGCCGCCTACAACGAGGTCTACAAGTCCTACTTCACCGAGCCGTACCCGGTGCGCACCACCGTCGGGTCCGAGCTGATGAACATCCTGGTGGAGATCGACTTCGTCGCGCACAAGAGCGCGTAAGGTCGGCTCGTGGACAGTTCGGTGTACGTCTTCGTGGAGGACCTGCGAGGCGAAGGGGTCGAGCGGGTGCTCGACAGGATCAGCGCCTACGGCGTGGCGGGAGTCACCGTCGGCGCCGTCCACCACGCCTCCCGCGACGTCACCCCGCACGGGCTGTCCCGGCTGACCATCAGGCACGACGGGGCCCACCTGGTCCCGCCGGCCGACCTGTTCTCCGGCCTGCGGCTCACGCCGACGGCCGGGCACCAGGACGCGCTCGACGGCCTGCGCGCCGCCTGCACGGCGCGCGGGCTCAAGCTCCACGGCTGGACCGTCTTCCTGCGCAACGCCACCATCGGCGAGGCGCACCCGGACGTGAGCGTGCGCGACTGCTTCGGCGACCGGGGCGCGCTGGCCGACCTGTGCCCGGCCCACCCCGACGTGCGCGACTACGCGGTCGCCCTGGCCAGGGCCGTCGCCCGGCTCGGCGTCGACAGCGTGGTGGCCGAGTCGCTGCACTTCAGGCCGCACAAGCCGCAGCGCTCGTTCGTGCCGCTCGGGCCGATGGACGCCTACCTGTTCGGCCTGTGCTTCTGCGACTACTGCATGCGCCGCGCCACCGACCTCGGGGTGAACGCCGAGGTGGCGCGGGACGAGTGCGCCAGGATCGTCGGCAGCGTGCTCGACGGCGACCCGCCCGCGCAGGGCGAGGTGACCAGGGCCGCGCTCACCGCCTACGCCGGCCCCGAGGTCGTCGCCTACGCCCGCGCCCGCTCCGAGACCGTCACCACGCTCGTCTCCGAGGTGGCGTCCGCCGTCGCCGACGAGGGCTCCAAGCTGGTGTTCATCGACTCGACCGGCGCGGTGAAGGGCTACACCGACGGCCTGCCCACGCCCGGCCTGGCCGCCCACGACGCCTGGCAGTTCGGGGTCGACCTGGTGGCGCTCGGCGACCTGGTGCCCGCCTTCGGCGTGCTCGCCTACGCCCGCGACGCCGCCCGGGTGGCCGACGACGTGGGCGCCTACCTGCGTTCCGTGGGCAAGGACCGGGAGGTGCGGGCCGTGCTTCGGCCCGGGTTTCCCGACAGCGACTCCGCCGACCGGCTGGTGGCCAAGGCGCGGGGGGCCAAGGCGGCGGGCGCGGCGGCCGTCGACTTCTACGCCTACGGGCTGGTGCCGCACCCCGTGCTGGAGCGCATCCCGGCCGCGCTGGCCGAGGTCAAGGGCTGACCCCGTCGAGGACCAGCGACACCGTGCGCTCGGCGAACCCGGGCCCGAGCGGCTGCCCGCGGAACACCGCCCGCACCCACACCGCCCCGGCCAGCAGGTCCACGATCAGCATCGGGTCGGCCGAGGCCGCCAGCTCGCCGCGCCGCGCCGCGCGTTCGAAGACCTGGCGTTCGCGGGCGAACCGGTCGGCGAAGAAGCGCCGTACGTCCAGCTCCGGATGGTCGACGGCGGCGGCCAGCGCGGCCACGGCGACGTCGCGCGCCGGAGGCTCCGTCAGGAGCCGGCGCAGCCCCTCCACCAGCGCGACCAGGTCGCCGCGCAGGCTGCCCGTGTCGGGCGCCTCGAACGCCAGCAGATCGGCCTCCACCAGCGCGGCGCCGAGCAGCGCGGCCTTCGACGGCCACCAGCGGTAGATCGTCGTCTTGTTGACGCCCGACCGCTCGGCGACCCCTTCGACGGTCAGCCCCGCGTAGCCCTTCTCGGCCACCAGCCGCAACGTCGCATCGAAGATCTCCTGCTGCTTCCTCGGCGCCATGCGATCATTTTCTCCCGGTGAACGCCGTGGCCACGCCCAGCCCCAGGTAGACGACGCCGCTGAGACGGCGTAACGCCCTGGCCCGGCTCGTCAGGCGGTCGCTGAGCGCGCCGGCCGCGAACGCGTACACGATGTCCGACAGCGTGCCCAGCGCCAGCAGCGTCAGCCCGAGCACCACGATCTGCGCCGCCGGCGAGCCCGCCTCCGGCCGGACGAACTGGGGCAGGAAGGCCAGGAAGTAGAGCGTGACCTTGGGGTTCAGCAGGTTGACCACGACGCCTTCGAGGAACACCTTGCGCAGCGGCTGCCGCTCCGGGGTCCGCGCCGCCGCCCCGTCGCCGCCGGTGAAGGCGCGGATGCCCAGATAGACCAGGTACGCCACCCCCGCCCACTTGACGATCGCGAACAGCGTCGCCGAGCGTGCGATCACGTACGACAGCCCGGCGGCGGCCGCGGCGATGTGCACGAGCGTGGCCACCTCCACGCCGACCGCGCTCACCAGTGCCGCCGCACGGCCCTGGGAGAGCCCTCTGGCCATGATGTAGAGGTGATTGGGTCCCGGGATCAGCACCAGGGCCAGCGAGGCGCTCACGAAGAAGACGAACGTCGTCCAGGAGATCACCTGATGAGGGTAAAGGCGGCTTTGGTCCGGGCAGAAGGGCCAATGCACGGCCTGAAATACGGTCCATTGCGGTGCGTGGCATAGTAACTGCGTGAATGGAACTCTCGTCGGCCGCTCGATCGAGCTCGCCCGTCTTGTCCGGGTGCTCGACGCCGCCGCCGAGGGCACCGCCGGGGTCGCCCTCATCGGAGGCGACGCCGGGATCGGCAAGTCCCGCCTGGTCGGAGAGGTGGTCTCCGAGGCGCGCGAGCGCGGCTTCAACGTCCTCGTCGGCCAGTGCGCCGAGCTCGGCGACGCGCTGCCCTATCTGCCGCTGGCCGACGCGCTGCGAAGCGCCGACCCCGAGGTGCGCGAGGCCGCCGCCGCCCACCCCATGCTCAGCCAGCTCCTGCCCGGCACCGAGGGCACGCAGTCGGCCGCGCTGACCCAGCAGCGGCTGTTCGGCACGCTGCTCGGGCTGCTGTCGGAGCTGCAGCCGGTGCTGTTCGTGATCGAGGACCTGCACTGGGCCGACCGGTCCACGCGCGACCTGCTGGTGTTCCTGAGCCGGATGGTCCAGACCGAGCGCGTGTGCGTGGCCGGCACGTACCGCACCGACGACCTGCATCGGCGTCACCCGCTCCGGTCGGTGCTGGCCGAGCTCAAGCGGCTGCCCACGGTGACGAACGTGGAGCTGGGCCCGCTCGGCTCCGGCGACATGTCCGACTATGTCATGACGCTGGGCTCGCTGGACGCCCGCGAGCTCGGCATGGTCGTCTCCCGCGCCGACGGCAACCCCTTCTACGCCGAGGAGCTCGCCGGCGCCGTCGCCGAGGGCGAAACCCTGCCCGACAGCCTGGCCAGCCTGCTCATGTCCCGCGTCGAAGTGCTCTCGCCCGCCTCCCAGCAGGTGCTGCGCGCCGCCGCCGTGGCCGGCCGCCGCGTCGAGGACGAGCTGCTGCGCGAGGTCTCCGGCCTGCCCCTGCCCGACTTCGAGGAAGCCGTACGGGAGATCGTCTCGCGCGGCCTGCTGCGCGTCCACGGCCACGGCTACGCCTTCCGCCACGCCCTCCTCCAGGAAGCCGTCTACACCGACCTGCTCCCCGGCGAGCGCACCCGCCTGCACGCCGACTTCGCCCGCCTGCTCACCTCGCCCGCCGAGCTCGCCCACCACCACCTGGCCAGCCACAACCTGGCAGGCGCCGTCGCCGCCTCCGCCGAGGCAGGCCGCCTCGCCGAGCGCCTGGGCGCACCCGCCGAGGCCCACCGCCACTACGACCAGGTGCTCAGCCTGTGGGACCGCGTCAGTGACGCCGCCGAACTCGCCGGCGAGAGCCGCATCGCGCTCGCCTTCCGCAGCGCCGTCATGGCCGCCGACAGCGGCGACAACCACCGCGCCGTGCACGCCCTGCGCGCCCTGCCGCCCACCTCCGAGGTCAGCGAACGGCTCGCCTACTACCTGTTCGAGATGGACGACACCGAAGGCGCCATCGCCGCCGCCGAACACGCCGTCAACACCGCCTTCGACCAGACCGCCCTGGCCCGGGCCCTCGCCACGTACGCCCGCGCCCTGCTGTGGACCCCGCGCCACGCCGAGGTCGAGCAGCTGGCCCACCGCGCGCTGGAGACCGCCCGCGCCGCCGGGGCCAAGGACGCCGAGGCCGGCGCCCTGCTCACGCTCGCCACGTTCACCGAGGTCCGCCACGACGTCATCCGCGCCCACGAGCTGATCGAGCTCGCCTCCGCCGAGAGCACCGGCGACCTCGCCATGGACCTGCGCGCCCACTTCCACCACGCCCGCGTCCACTACGAGCAGGGCCTGCTCCGCCAGGCCGCCGAGGTCGCCGACGAAGGCATCCGGCTCGCCGACGAGACCGGCCTGCGCTGGAGCACCTACGGCACCGACCTGCGCTTCCTGCGCTTCCTCATCCACTACGTGGCCGGCGAATGGGACGAGGCCGAAGCCGTCGCCTCCGGGTTCGGCGCCCGCGTCGGCACCGTGCCCGAGGCCACGCTGTCGTCCTTCGCCCTGTTCATCGAGGTCGCCCGCGGCCTGCCCGCCGTGGAGAGCCGGCTGGCCTGGCTGCGCCCGTTCTGGGACGACGCGCTCGTCGTCTACATGTCACGCGGGCTCGCCGCCGAACACGCCCTGTGGACCGGCGACCCCGCCGCCGCCCTCGACCACGTCGCCGCCGCACTCGACTCCCTCCTGCCCGGCGAATCCGGCACCGTCCGCATCGCCGCCATCGGCCTGTGGGCGATGGCCTCGCTCGGCACCACCGAAGGCGCCGACGAACTCGCCGACCGCGCCCGCTTCGCCGTCGACTCCGGCCCGGTGGGCGAACGCGGTCCCATGGGCCCCGAAGGAAACGCGTGGGCGCTGCGCGTCGAGGCCGAATGGCACCGCGTCCACGGCCGCCTCGACGTCTCCCTGTGGCGCCAGGTCGTCGAAGCCTTCTCGTACGGGTTCGTCTACGAGGAGGCGCGGGCCCGCTGGCGGCTCGCCGAAGCCCTGCTGGCCGCCGGCGAACGCGACGAGGCCCAGGCCGAGTGGGAACGGGCGCGAGAGACGGCCCTGAAGCTCAAGGCGGCCCCCCTGGAGTCGGCCCTGGCCGAGTTCGGCAAACGAGCCCGCTTCGGCGCCGGCCAGTCCGGTGGACACGTGGACGGCGCCCTGACCGCCCGCGAACAGGAAGTGCTCCGGCTCGTCGCCGAAGGACTGACCAACCGGGAGATCGCCGAGCGGCTGTTCATCGCGCAGAAGACGGTCAGCGTGCACGTCTCGAACATCCTGGCCAAGCTCGGCGCCTCCACCCGCACCCAGGCCGCCGCCACCGCCCGCCGCCACGGCCTCCTCGGCTAGAACTTCGCCGCCAGCTCCCTGACCACCTGGATCAGCTCCGCCGGATCGAACGGCTTCGTCAGATAGGCGTCGACACCCAGGCCCCGGCCGCGCCGCTTGTCGTCATCCTGCGCCCTGGCCGTGATCAGCACCACCTTGATGTGGCTCGTCGCCTCCTCGGCACGCAACCGCTGAGCCGTCGTCCAGCCGTCGAGGCACGGCATCATCACGTCCAGCGTGATCACGTCCGGCATCACGTCCAGCACCTGATCCAGGCAGTCTTGCCCGTCGGTCGCCGTCGTCACCTCGAACCCCTCAAGGTTGAGATTGACCGCGATCAGCTGACGGATGACCTCGTCATCGTCCACGACCAGTACTTTGCCAAGAACCTCGCCCACGGCGGCAAAGCTACCCGTAGCAGGGCGCTCACGTGCGGTTTTCGCGGGATGTGTGCACGGACGGTTATCTGGTGCCGAGTGGTCGCGGGATGCTGGTAGCCTTATCACTCGTCGAGCCCCCTTAGCTCAGGGGATAGAGCACCGGCCTCCGGAGCCGGGTGCGCAGGTTCGAATCCTGCAGGGGGCACCGCTCGACAGCCAGGTCAGACATCGTCTGACCTGGCTTTTTGCTTATCGGCCGATCGTTCGGCCGTGCCCTCTCGCCGCGCTTCCGCTCGCACGATGCGGCGAGTCTCGCGAGTCATTCGCGAGTCGGGGACCACTGGCGATGCTCCCGTGCGCGATTCATGCGTTCGATCCACACCTCGTCCTGTCCGGTCACGCATCCGCGGCAGATCCGCTGCAGGACCTCCACGCCGTGCCCTGCCCACTCGGCCATCTGAGCCGCAGCAACGCCCATGGACAGCCGCCCGGCGATTCCCGGCGCGGACGGGTGGACTTCGGCACCGTCCGATCCGTCTTCGGGCCAGGGGGCCGGGTCGCCACGCCGGGTGCGGCCTCGATCGTGGCGAGGTCGTCGTGGTTGTAGACGACCTCGCGGCCAATCCGGCGGAGGGCGAATGCCTCGTAGCGGCGGGCCCTCGTAGCGGCGGGCCCGCCGGCGGCTTGGCGGGCGGGCGCTGGATGCACGAAGGACACGCCCTTCGTGCGGACGGTTCAGGAGGCGAGGAAATCGAAGTGGAAACCGACGAGGAATAACCCGAACGCGAGCCATCGGGCAGGGTGAGCCGGCCGAGCGCGGTCCAGCAGGAAGGCCAGACCTCGGCTTGCCGGCAGACACAAGCCATAGATGAAAATCACCCACGGCAGCATGAAGATTCCAACGGCTATCAGCGCCATCACGAGCACGGGCGCTATAAGCATTACCAAGTAGCCTTCGGATTTCAGCTCAGATTTGGATTTTCCTGTTGCGTCGGAGGAGCTGATATACCAGAAGGGCGCCGCAAATACTGCGATGAAGAAGATCGCGAGGAGGACGCCGATCGCGATCTTCCATCTGCCGTCGAGGGCGCCGACGGCCTCGTTGTAAGCCTTGGTAGCTGCTCGCGCAGGACCGAACGTGTCATCGAACAGGCCGATGACGGCGATGATTATCCAGGTGATCGCGGAAAGGACAGAGAGTATGGCTGCCGCCCGCTCGGCGCCTCGGGTGAACCGTGCTCGCCATGGAATTCTGGCCAGTTGCTTGCCGAACGCACGGAGCGCGTCGGGGCCGATCAGATCGAGGACGACTGTAAGCGCGGCGACAAACTGGAGCGCCTTCCCCCAGCGGGCCCAATAGAAGAGGGGCTGCCCCCAGAGGATGGCGCCAGTGAGTTGCTGGCCGTCCCGCCAGCGCATCCATAGATCACAGAGTTCCCCCACCTGTACAGCGTGATCGAGCGGTCGGGGTACGTCCAGCGAGATGCCGATGTTTGAGGCGTTCTATCCGACGCTGATGGCGGACCCGGAGTTTCCATGGATCAGAGACCCTGGCCACACGACAGGCATGGACGGGGTCAGCAGGACGGCCAGGACCCACTACTGCTTGGCCCTGGCTCGCGCAGTCGGGGCGTTCATGCTGCTCATGGCATCGTGCTCGCGTAGTGGTCGGCGATGTCGTCGCTGGTGGTCAGCCACACGCCGGGGTGCCCGGCGATGTAGGCCAGTGCCTGGTCGAGATACTTGGTGCGGAAAGCCTGCCCGATCACGAACGGGTGCAGGGCCAGCGCCATGACCCGCCCGCTCGTGGCCGAGTCGGCGTAGAGCTGGTCGAACTGGTCCTTCACCAGCTGCAGGAAGTCGGGCCCCGTCATGCCGTGCATCGTGAACAGGCCGAGGTCGTTGAGCTCCACCGTGTACGGCACGCTCAGCATGCCGGGCACGTTCAGCCGGAACGGCTGGTCGTCGCAGGTCCAGTCGAGCACGTAGCTCAGGCCGAGCTCGGCCAGCAGGGCCGGGGTGCGCAGGGTCTCGTTGAGCGCGGGGCCCATCCAGCCGTCGCCCAGGGTGCCCATCACCACCAGGAACCCGGCGGTCATGAAGCCGTAGATGTCGATGATCCACAGAAATTCGGCACTCGACGGCCGCAGGTCAGCGGTCAGGAACGGGGTGGCCAGCCACAGAACGCCCAGATCGGCGGTGAGCATCATGGTCGGCAGCAACAGGACCGCCAGCCCGAGCCACTGCCGGGGCCCGGCCTTGTGTTCAGTGCGAACGTTCATGCCGGGACCGTACGGATCAGGCCGGGCCCACCAGGAGGGCCGGGCGCGTCAGGTAGGGGACCTGACCCGCCGCAGCGCCGCGGGCCCGGAGCCGTACCAGCGATGGATCGCCCGGCGCAGCGCGCGCTGGTCGGCATAGCCGGTGCGGGCGGCGATCGAGGCCACCGTCATGGGGGTGTTCAGCAGCAGATGCTCCACCCGTGCTCGCCTGACCCGTTCGACCTCCTCGCGCCAGCTCGTCCCCTCCTCGCGCAGGCGGCGCTGCAAGGTGCGCGGCGCCATGCGCAGCCGGCGCGCGACGGCGGCCAGGTCCCCGTCGGGCAGGCTCAGCTCGACCTCGACCCGGAAGCGGTCCAGCCAGCCCAGCACCGGCCGGGCGCCGGCCAGCGTGGTGCGCGCGTGCTCGCGCAAGATCCTGGCCAGCGCCGGATCCGCCCGCGGCAGCCGCGCCCGCGCATCGGCGGCCGAGAAGGTGACCGAAGGCAGCGCGGCGCCGAACTCCAGCCGGTCGGTGCCGTACGCCTCGATCAGGTACGCGTGGCGGCGGGGCGGCGCGCAGGGCAGCGTCACCCGCACCGGGGTCAGCGGCCGTCCGGCGCCCGACCGCGCCGAAATCAGGATCAGCCCGGCCGCGAACTCGGAAATGATCGGGTACACCGGATGGCCGGCGAACACGCCACGGAACCCGACCGTCAGCCGGCCATCGGCCTCGACGGTGACGGCGAAGGACTCCGCCGGATCGGTGATCGCCGCCGCGTGCCGGTCGCCCTCGCCGAACGCGTCGACGAGCGTGTCGGCGGCGGCGAAAAGGTAGTCCCACACCCCGAGCAGGCCGGGCCGCCACAGCTTCCACGGCAGCGTGCCGCCGCCTCGCTCGCGCAGCGCCGTCTCCCACTCCTGCCAGATGCGCACCAGCGAGGCGGACGGCAGCCGGATGCCGTCGTCGCCGACCACGTCCAGCCCGGGAACACGCGACAGCCCGCTCCGATCGAGCCCGGCCGCCTCACCTGCCAGCAGGACCAGTCTCGTGATGTACGGCGGGCAGGTGTGCTCCATCCCCGTCATGCCTACCCCCGGTGATCCCTGTGACCGGCCCTTCGGACCGTGACGCTAGCGATCAAGCTTCGCGCAGGGCAATGACGGTCATCACAGTGGATCCCGGTCAGACGCACCAGACCGGGGTCTTTGCGCTTGAAACGGGACGTTCGCGGTGCCGGCCCGTTCCGGACGGCGGCTAGGTCGGCACGACGCTGAAGCCTTCGGCGTGACTGCCCCGGGGAGCGTCAGAGGGCTCGACGGCGCCCACATCAGGTGGTGTCGACGCCGCCCGTAGCTGGAAGCCTGGTGGCCGAGCTACGACGCGATCACCATGTTCTACGGCCTGTGCCGGCCAGGTTCGGCGGGAGGGGTGGCCAGGGGCCGGGCGGGGTCAGCGGGGGCGGTTGTGGGCGGCTTCGGCGAGGTCGGTCCACTGGTCGGCAAAGGCGTGGGGGACGACGACCCAGTCCTTGACCACCTTGCCCTGCCCGGTCGGGTCGAAGAGGGAAGCGCCGTCCAGTTGCAGCGCGGCCGCGTGCTCGGGGGTGTCGCGGACGAGGCGGAAGACCATGGCGCCGTCTCGCTGCAGGCTGGCGAACACCTTGCCGGCCTGGTCCTTGAGCGCCGGTCTGCCCATCATGCTGGAGACCAGCACGCCCAGGTCGGCCAGTTCGGCGCCGACCTGCTTGAAGTCCTCTTCTGCGCTCACCGGTGCCCCCAAGACTCGTCAGGCAGAACGGCGATCAGGCTAGCCGTCCCGGGAGGTGCTGATCAAACGGCGCCGGAGCCAGGCGCGCAACCATCGAACCGGGCTCCGCCAGATCGGGCTCCGCCAAATACGGCTCCGCCAAATACGGCTCCGCCAGATCCGGCTTCGCCCGAGGCCGCCCCGGTGTGGCCGGGTGGAGCGTACGGCGGGGCGGTGTCCGGGGTGTTCGGCGCGGTAGGCGGCGACGGCGTCGGCCACCCGGTGGAAGAAGCGGACGCGCTCGTCCAGCCCCGTTTCGCGCATGAGGGTCCGTACGGGCACGCGGGTGCGGGCGAAGGACAGCCGCACCCCGGCGCGGTCGCAGTCGTCGGCGACGCGGTGCAGGGCTTCGACGCCGGTGGTGTCCAGGTCGTAGACGGCTTCGGCGTCGATGACGATCTCGCGGAGCGGGGGTTCGGCGTCGGCGATGAGGCGGCGCAGGTCGGCGCGGAGGACGTCGGCGTTGGCGAAGAACAGCGGCGCGTCGAAGCGGTAGACGACGAGGCCGGGCAGCGTCTCGGCGTCGCGGTAGTTGACGACGTCGCGGTAGGCGCGCTCGTCGCCGGTGCGGCCGAGCACGGCGGTGTAGGGCATGACGGCGCGGCGCAGCACTTCCAGGAGGGAGACGGCGACGCCGACGACGATGCCTTCGAGCACGCCGAAGACGAGGACGCCGGCGGCGGTGACGGCGGCGAGGACGAAGTCGGTGCGGCGGAGGCGCCAGAGCCTGCGGAAGGCGGGCAGGTCGATGAGCCGGGCGGCGGTGAGGATGATGACGGCGCCGAGGGCGGCCTGGGGGAGGTCGCGGATGAGCGGCATGAGGGCCAGCAGGGTGATGATGACGGCGAGGGCGGCGCCGAGGCCGGCGAGGCGGGTGCGGGCGCCGGAGCCGGACAGCAGGGCGCTGCGGGAGTCGCTGCCGTTGGCGGGGAAGCCGCCGAGCAGGGCCGATCCGGCGTTGGCGGCGGCCAGGCCGAGGAACTCCTGCTGCGGATCGGCGTCCTCGCCTTCCTTGGCGGCCAGGGAGCGGGCGGTCAGGACGCTGCTCGCGTACACGAGCAGGGCGAGGCTGAGCGCGGGCCCGATCAGGCGCATGGTGTCGGCGAGGCCGGTCCAGGGCAGGCGCGGCACGGGCAGGCCGCCGGTGGCGGGGCCGAGGACGGCGAGCCGGTCGTCGAGCCCGGCGAGGGCGACGACGGCGGTGGCGGCGACGAGGGCGATGAGCGGTCCGGGCAGGCGCCGGGCGTAGCGGCCGATGAGCAGGACGGCGGCGGCGGTGAGGAGGGCGCAGCCGAGCGCCCACGGGTTCAGGTCGCCGAGGTTGCGCAGGACGGCGCCGATCTTGGTCAGGTGGTGGCCCCGGGGTTCGATGCCGGTGACCTTGCGGAGCTGGCTGACGATGATGACGACGCCGGAGCCGGCGAGGTAGCCGGTCAGGACGGGCGTGGACAGCAGGCGCATCAGCACGCCGGCGCGGATCGCGTACCCGATCGTGAGGAAGGCGGCGATCAGCAGGGCGAGCTGGGCGGACACGAGGACGGGGTCGCCGCCGGGCACGGTGGCGAGCGCGCCGGCGACGACGATGGCGACGGACGACTCGGGGCCGACGTTCAGGAAGCGGGCGCCGCCGAAGAGCGCGTAGCCGATCATCGCGCCGAGGGCGGTGTAGAGGCCGGCGGCGGCGGGCAGGCCGGCGAGCTGGGCGTAGGCGAACGCCTGCGGCACGAGCACCGCCCACAGCGACAGGGCAGCGAGCAGGTCCGGGCGCAGCCAGGCCCGCCGGTAGCCGCGCAGGGCGGCCCAGCCGGGCATGACGGACAGGTTCACCCGGTTCCTCCCCCTGGTCGGGCTCCTCTGGTTCCTTGCCAACGGCGGGGCAAGGGAAAGCCTGGGAGAGCATCATTCCTGCTCAAAAGGGGTACGCCAGGCCGCATGGGTGGGGTGCTGGGGGAGTTGCTGCCACTCGCGCTGGCCGTGGCGATCAGCCCGGTGCCGATCATGGCGGTGATCCTGATGTTGCTGGCGCCGCGGGCGGGCGGCACGAGCGCGGGGTTCCTGGCGGGCTGGGTGGCCGGGATCGCGGTGGCGACGGGGGTGTTCGTCGTGCTGGCGCGCACGGTGGGGCTGTCGGCGGGCTCGGGGGAGCCGTCGGCGGCGGTCTCGTGGATCAAGCTGGTGCTCGGCGTGCTCATGCTGGGACTGGCCGGCAAGCAGTGGCGCTCGCGCGGGCGGCCCGGCCTGCCGGGCTGGATGAAGGCCGTCGACAGGCTCACGCCGGTGAAGGCGGCCGGGCTGGCCGCCGCGCTGGCGGCGGTCAACCCGAAGAACCTGATGATGTGCGTGGCCGCCGGCGTCACCATCGCGCAGGGTGCGGTCCACGAGCTCGCGCTGCTCGTCGTGTTCACGCTGCTGGCCGCGTGCAGCGTGGCGGTCCCGGTCGTCGTGTACGCGGTCGCGGCCGAGCGGATGCGGGCGCCGCTGGACCGGCTCAAGAGCTGGCTGGAGCGGGACAACGCGACGGTGATGTTCGTGCTGCTGCTGGTGATCGGCGTGGTGCTGATCGGCAAGGGCCTGGGCGGGCTGCTGCCGTGACGTGGTTCGCCGCGGGCATCAGCAGGCCGCTGGACTGGCCGAAGGAGATCACCGCCGGGGTCACGCTGGCGGCGCTGGCCATCCCGCTCAACATCGGCTACGCGCAGATCGCGGGACTGCCGCCGGTCGTCGGCCTGTACGCGGCGATCGTGCCGATGCTGGTGTTCGCGCTGTTCTGCTCCTCGCGGCAGCTCGTGGCCAGCCCGGACGCGCCGATCGCGGCGCTCATCGCGTCGCTGCTGACGGCGATGGCGGTCCGGCCGGGCAGCGCGCAGTACGTCGAGCTGGCCTACGCCCAGGCCCTCGTGTGCGCCGGGGTGTTCCTGCTGTTCTTCGTGTTCAGGCTCGGGTTCCTGGCCGACTTCCTGTCCGAGCCGGTGCTGGTCGGGTTCATCGCCGGGCTGGCCGTGGAGATCCTCACCAGCCAGGTCGAGAAGATTCTCGGCGTCCACACCACGGCCGACCGCTTCTTCCCGGAGCTGTGGGAGATCATCACGAGGATTCCGCAGGCCGAGAAGTGGAGCGTGGTCATCGGCCTGGCGACGGTGGCGGTGATCGTCGCGCTGCGCAGGTTCGTGCCGGCGCTGCCCGGGCCGCTGGTCGCGCTGGTGGCCGCGACGGCGGTGGTGGCCTGGGCCGGGCTGGACAAGCGCGGCGTGTCGGTGCTCGGCGACGTGCCGTCCGGGCTGCCGCTGCCGCACTGGCCGTCGATCACGCTCGGGCAGTGGGCGGGGCTCGTCCCCGGCGCCATCGCGATCGCCGCCGTCACCCTGGCCGACGGCCTGCTCACCGCCCGCCGCTACGCCGAGCAGCGCGGCTACCGGATCGACGCCAACCAGGAGCTGCGCGCGTTCGGCCTGGCCAACGTCGCCGCCGGGCTCACCCAGTCGATGACGGTCGGCTCCAGCGCCTCGCGCACCGCCGCCATGGACGCCACCGGCTCCCGTTCCCAGGTGCCCAGCGTGGTGTGCGCGCTCGTGGTGGCCGTCCTGGTCGCGTTCTTCTCCGGGGTGCTCGCGTACCTGCCCAACGCCGCCCTGGCGGGCATCGTGGCCGTCGCCGTCGTCCGGCTCATCGACGTGCGCAAGCTGGCCGAGCTGTGGCGGCTGCGCCGCTCGGAGTTCTGGATCGCCGTCGTCTGCCTGCTCGGCGTCCCGGTGCTCGGCTCGCTCACCGCCGTCGTCATCGCGTTCCTGCTGTCGGCCGTGGACGTCGTACGGCGGGCCGCCCGCCCCAGCACGGCCGTCCTGCGTCCCGGCGAGCAGGGCCGGTACGTGCGCGAGGAGGACCACCGGGACGGGGACGGCGAGGCCGGGCCGCTGACCGTCTACCGGTTCGAGAGCCAGCTCTTCTTCGCCAACGCCGCCACCTTCAAGGCCGACGTCGAACGCCTCGCCGAGCGGGGCGCCCGGTGGATCGTGCTGGACGCCGAGGCCATCCCCGACGTCGACACCACCGGCGCGCAGGCCCTGCGGGACACCGTCGCCCTGCTGGGCGAGCGCGGCGTCACCTTCGCCGTCTCCCGCGCCACCGCCGGGCTGCGCCGCCTGCTCACCCACTACGGCCTGACCGAGCTGACCTACTACGACTCCAACGAGGCCGCGGCCGACGCCTTCCGGGAGAGCTCAGCCCCATGAGGCCGCCGGAGAGTCCCGCAGTGTTCACACGCAAGGGGGAACGCGTGCCGCCGGCCCTCTTCCGGCGTCCCCGGCGGCGGTTGCGGGCCGGCGTGGTCCAGGTCGGCTGCGCCGGGGCCGGGCTCGCCGCCGGGCTGATCCTGCCGAACCTGCCCCCCACGGTGCCGCTGCCCACCAGGGACGCCACCGGGGCGCTGTTCACCATCGGGTTCGGCGTGCTCGGCCTGGCCAGCGTGATCTTCTCGCTGCTGTTCCTGGTCATGCAGTTCGCCGCGGGCACCTTCAGCCTGCGGCTCACCCTGTTCCGCGACGATCCGACCGTCTGGCGCACCTTCGCCTTCGCCGTCGGCGTCTTCGTCTACACGATCACCGCGGCCCTCGTCGTCGCCCACCGAGGCGCGGTCTCGCTCAGCGTGCCCGTGCTGGCCGTGCTCCTCGCGCTCGTCGCCGCGCTGCTCATGCGCACCGTGCAGATCCGCGCCTTCATCTCCATCCAGCTCGCCCCCTGCCTGAACGTGATCAACCGGCGTACGCGCCGGGTCGTCGACGTCGTCTACCGCAGCCCCTACCGGGCAGACCGCGAACCGCTCGACCTGCCCGCCCCGGTGTCGTCGATCCTCTGGCGGGGCAGGCCGGCCCGGCTCCAGGAGGTCGACGTGGCCGCGCTCGTCGCCCTCGCCGTCCGGCGCGAGGCCGTCATCGTGCTGCGCGCCCCCATCGGCGGGCAGCTCTTCGACGGCGACCCGCTCGCCGACGTGCACCACCACGCCGTGCCCGAACGGCTGCTGCTGCGCCACGTGCTCACCGGGCCCGAACGCGCCTTCGCCCAGGACGCCGCGTTCGGGTTCCGGCTGCTGGCCGACATCGCGCTCCGGGCGCTCTCGGCGGCGGTCAACGACCCGGTCACCGCCGTGCAGGCCCTCGACCACGCCGAGGACCTGCTGCGCCGCATCGTGGGCAAGGCGCTCGACGTGGGCTCGGCGGCCGACGCCCGCGGCCGGGTCCGCGTGGTGATCCCGCTGCCCTCCTGGGAGGACTACCTGCGGATCACGTTCGATGAGCTCATCGCCACCGCGCGCAGCCCCATGGTCCTGCTGCGGCTGCGCGAGCTGCTGCGCGGGCTGCACGAGGAGGCGCCGCGCCCCCGCAGGGACGCGGTCGCCGCCCGCCTGAGCCGCGTCGAGGCGCGCCTCAGGCGGCGGAGCGGCTGACGCTCACGGCGTCACGATCGCGAACGCCGGAGCCGGGTCGTCGAGCACGGCGGTCAGGCGGTTCAGCGCGTTCAGGTCGCCCTCGTGCCGGATGCCGTCGGCCGGCCCGCCGGTCAGCAGGCCCAGCAGGTCCCGCTTGGTGAGCGTGAGCGTCAGGTCCACCGGCCGGGACGGCGGATCGGCCTGGTGGATGAGCACGCCGTTGGACAGCGCGGTCCGGTGCCGCCGGTCCAGGTCCGTCAGGTGCCAGTCGATCGCCAGGCTCTCGTTCCACGCCTTCGGCCCGTCGACGCGGATGGCGATGGAGTCGAAGACCTGCTCCAGCGACAGGGCCTGGAGCATCTCCGGCGAGGTGGTGTCGAGGTCGGGCGGCACCACGCCGGAGGTCAGCTCCCGGGCGGCGACCAGGTAGAAGTTGCGCCAGGTGCCGTTCTCGGAGCCGTGGCCGAGCCGGGTGTAGACCTCGGCGAGCAGCTCGCGCGCCTGCCGGTCGCCGTCGTCGGCGAACACCGCGTGGTTGAGCAGCGTGGCCGCGAAGCGCAGGTCGCCCTCGTCGACGTAGCGGCGGGCGTACGACAGGACGCCCTCGCGCCCGCCCATGCACTCGACGTAGCGGCGGGCCTGCTCGACCGGCGGGTGTTCCCACAGGTGGGCCGGGTTGCCGTCGAACCAGCCGAGATAGCGCTGGTAGATGGCCTTGACGTTGTGGCTGACCGAGCCGTAGTAGCCGTGGGTGTGCCACGCCTGCTCCAGGGCCGGCGGCATCCGGATCGCCTCGGCGATCTCGATGCCCGTCATGCCCTGGTTCATCATGCGCAACGTCTGGTCGTGCATGTACGCGTACATGTCGCGCTGCTGGGTCAGGAACGTGACGATGTTCTCGCTGCCCCAGGTCGGCCAGTGGTGCGAGGCGAAGACCACGTCGGCGTCGCCGGCGAACAGCGTGATCGCCTCGTCGAGGTAGCGCGCCCACACCCGGGTGTCGCGGACCAGCGCGCCGCGCAGCGTCAGGATGTTGTGCTGGTTGTGGGTGGCGTTCTCGGCCATGCAGAGCGCCCGGCGGTCCGGGACGTGGAAGTTCATCTCGGACGGGGCCTCGGTGCCCGGCGTGAGCTGGAAGACCAGCCGCACGCCGTCGACCGTCTCCTCCTGGCCGGTGCGCGTGATGTCGAGCGTGGGCGGGATGAGGGAGATGGTGCCGGTCGAGGTGGTCATCCCGAGCCCGGTGCCGATCTGGCCCTCCGGCGAGCGGGGCAGGTCGGGGCCGTACATGTAGACCGCGCGGCGGTTCATCGCGGTGCCCGCGTAGACGTTCTCCGACACCGCGTGCTCCATGAACCCGGCGGGGGCCAGGATCGGCACGTCGCCGTCGGTGACGCCGCGCACGCCGCCGAAGTGGTCGGCGTGCGAGTGCGTGTAGACGACGGCGGTGACCGGCCGGTCGCCGCGCTGCTCGCGGTAGAGCTTCAGTCCCGCCGCCGCGCACTCGTTGGACAGCAGCGGGTCGACCACGATGACGCCCTCGTCGCCCTCGATCAGCGTCATGTTCGACAGGTCCAGCCCGCGTATCTGGTAGATGCCGTCCGTGACCTCGTACAGGCCCTGTTTGACGCAGAGCTGGCCCTGCCGCCACAGGCTGGGATGCGCGGTGTCCGGGCACTCGCCGTCGAGGAAGCCGTACGCGTCGGAGTCCCAGACGACGCGGCCGTCGGCCGTTCTGATCACCGCGGGGTCGAGCGCGGCCAGGAACCCGCGGTCGGCGGCCTCGAAGTCCGCCCGGTCATGAAAGGGAAGGTCAGCCATGAAAGCGACCTTCCCCCCGGGCGTCCTGGTGCCCGGCCGCAGCCGGTACCTTCACCCGCCCGTGGCCATCTCTTGCACCGGCTCCGGCCGGGTCGCCGCGTACGTGTCGACGAGCGCGAACAGCATCGCCACCACCGGGATGGACAGCAGCGCGCCCACCGGCCCGAACAGCGCCGCACCCAGGAGCACGGCAGTGAACGAGACCGCCGGGTGCAGGTCGACCGAGCGCGCGCTGATCCTCGGCTCCAGCGTCAGGTTCTCCACCTGCTGATACAGGATCGCCCAGCCCAGCGCCACCGCCCCCACCCACGGCTGCGGCGAGGCGAACCCCACCACCGCGGGCAGCGCGATCGAGATGTACGTGCCGATCGTCGGCACGAACTGGGCCACCACCCCCGTCCACACGCCGAGCGCCAGCCACGACGGCATGCCGATCAGCAGGAACACCGCGGCCGACAGGCACCCGTTGATCGTGGCCAGGATGAGCCGGGCCGACACGTACCCGCCGGTCTTCTCGATCGACAGGTCCCAGACGCGGCCGAAGAGCTGCTGCGGCCGGCGCGGCAGCAGGCGCGCGATCCAGTGGCGCAGGCGCGGGCCGTCGGCCGACAGGTAGAAGGCCAGCAGCAGGATGGTGATCAGGTTGAACACGGTCTTCGTCACCGCGCCCAGCAGGCTCAGCACGCCGCCGAGCACCCCCTGGGCGTACTCGGCGGCCTGCTGCGGGGTGAGGTGGATGGAGGCGAGGATGTCGTGCACCCGGTACTGGGTGCCGAGCCGGGCGTTGATCCACGAGATCACGGCCTCGGCGACGGTGGGCAGGTGGCGCAGGAGCTGCGCGGCCTGCTCCAGGAACAGGTTGCCGAACAGCGCCAGGAAGATCAGCGCCGCCAGGATGAGCGCCACCATCATCACCATCGTGGCCCGGCCCCTCGGCATCCACCTCGACAGCCGGCGCACCCCCGGCTCCATCGCCAGCGACACGAACCAGGCCAGCACCACCAGGACGACCAGCCAGCCCGCGTCGGTCAGCACGAAGTGCAGGAAGAACGCCGCCGCGACGAGGACGGCCAGCGCGAGCCCGGCCCGCGCCACGTTCGCGGGCGACAGCACCACCCGCACCGGTCGCGGCCGGTCGGTCCGCGCCGCCCTGCCCGGCTTGATCATGGGTTCCTCCTGGTCGGCTCGCCGCCGTCCAGCCTTTCAAGCGGCGTCGCGGCACGCGGGCGCGGCGCGTCAGCGGCCCAGCAAGAACGGGTAAATCCTCACGAGTCACCGCCAACCCGGCCGGCCCGGATCGTGCTCCCGCGCGTCGTCTCCACCACGACCGGCACCCCGTCCGGGATCTGCCCGCGCAGCGCCCCGAGCAGGCCGGAGACCGGCGGCAGCTCACCCGGCGTCTGCACCCGGACGCGCAGCTCCCGGGAGACCACGTCCACGCCCGCGATCGACGAACCCGGCACGCCGGAGATCCACTCGGCGGCCACCGCCTTCGCCCGCGCGCTCCACGTCGTCAGCAGCCAGCTCACCACGGTGTTCGCCGACAGCGGGACGACCACCAGGACCAGCAGCGACGCCAGCACCAGCCGGGCCCGGCGGCGGCTGCGCCCCGACTCCGCGACGGCCTCGGCCCCGTACCCCGTCGCCGTGAACACCACGATGCCGCCGAGGATCAGCGCCAGCAGGTTCGACAGGAAGAGCACCAGCGCGCCCAGCGCCAGCCAGCCCGCCCCCCGGCCCAGGCACACCCCCACGACCGCCAGCGGCGGCACCAGCGAGATCGCGATCGCCACCCCCGGCAGCACCGCCGCCACGTCCCGCCGCGCGTGCGCCACCGCCCCGGCCAGCCCGGTCGCCAGCGCCGCCACCAGATCCATCAGTTTCGGCGACGTCCGCCCCGCGATCTGGCTGTTGGTCAGCAGCTCGTACGAGGCCGGCAGCAACGCCGAGAACACCACCCCGATCCCGACCACCAGCAGCCCGCCGAAGAACACGAACCCGACCGCGCCCTGCCCGCTGTGCCGCACCGTCGCCAGCGCGGTCCCCATGATCGGCGTGGCCAGCGGCGCGATGATCATCGCCCCGATCACGGTGGCCGTCGAGTCCGTCAGCACCCCGGCCGACGCGATCACCGCCGACAGCGTGAGCATCGTCCAGAACGCCGACCGTTTGGCCCCGCTGTCACCCGCCGACAGATCCAGGCTCTCGACCAGATCCTCCAGCGGGCGGCGCTGCGTGTCGGGCAGCACGCGCTCTCGAAGTCCGCTCAGCATGCCCCCGAGTATCCGAGCAGGTCACGCCGACAGTGGGCAGCGACACGGCCTCTACAGCGGCGTGCACGGGGTGATCACCTGCCGGTGGACGATCACGTCGAACCACTGGGCCAGTGCCCCTCCTTCCAGGTACGACCGCTGAGCCAGCGCCGGGTCGTAGCCCGCGTAGCCGCGCAGCCTGGCCGGGGCGCGCAACCACTCCCGCACGGCCTGCGGCGCGTCGGCGCGCAGGTCGACGACGTACTGCGGGCGGTCGCGGCCGGCGAAGGCGTCGCCGAAGACGCGGTTGACGAAGCCCGGGTCCGGGCGCGGCACCGGCGCGGGAGCCACGCCGCAGCCGGACCCGGTGCCCAGCGTGCCGTGGTCGAACTGCACGCCGATCGACCGGTAGCGCTCGCCGTACCAGCGGCGCAGGTAGGAGCCGGCATTGTCGAAGACGAGCGGCGGGCCGCCGCCGAGCGTGACGCGCAGGCCGGGCGCGGCGGCGGTGTGCGCGCTCGCCGCCCAGTAGGCCACCTTGTCGCCGGTGCGGCGCTGCCACCAGCGCAGGTTCTCGGCCGCGCGGGCGTCTCGGTAGGCGTAGATGTCTTCGAACGGCAGCGCGAACGCCTCGTACCAGGACAGGATCTGCCGCGCGTGGTGCAGGGCCAGCCGCTGGCCGTCGCTCCCGGGCAGCCGGGCGACCAGCTCGTGCACCGCGCGGGCGTGGCGGATGAACGGCCGCTTGTTCTTGACCTCGCGGTACCAGGTCAGATTGGCGCGGGTGTCCTCGTGGCGCGGTCGGATGCGGCGCAGGTGGCGCTGCAGCTCGCGCAGCTTGCCCGGGGCGGCCCCGGCCACGTAGGAGGAGACGGCGTCGTAGGCGAGCGAGCGGGTGGCGTAGTACTCCACGCCGACGAACCGCACCTCGCGGCCGGGATGATCCGCGTTGTACGCGCGCAGCCAGGCCAGCACGTCACGCACCTCGCGCATCCGCCACGTCGTCGTCAGCTCGCCCATCAGCGTGTCGAGGTCGCCCTCGCCGCGCACGACGTAGCGGTTGACCCGCACGCTCGTCGTCCAGTCCTCCTCCCAGGCGATCGACCGGAAGCCCAGCTCCTCCACCAGGAGGCGCAGCACGCCGAACTTGAGCGTCGCCTCCTCGTGCGTGCCGTGCGTGGACTCGCCCAGGCCGACGACGGTGGCCCCGCCGATCGACTCCGCGGTGACGCGCTGCCGGGCGTTCGCCTCGATCCAGTCGACGACCTGCGGCTCGGCCGGGGCGGCGGCTGGGGTTGCGGCCAGGACGGCTGCCATGAGAGTGCGCAACATGATGATCCTTCCCGTTCGGGTGGATGGGCGGATGGGCGGATGGGCGGTCACGGTGGCCGGACAGGCTCACTGTCCACGGGCGGACGCGACCGGGTCGTCCCCATGCGTGCGGCTAAGCGGCATACGCAAAGTTGCGTACAGTACGTGACCTTCGCCCCGGGTTATGGTCGGGGTCGTGACGGATCTGTGGCAGCGGGCCCGGGGCCGGACGGCCCAGGCATGGCCCTGCCTGCCGCTCCTCGCGGCCGGCCTGATCGGCACCGGACCGGCGGCCGTCTTCCAGCCCCGGGCGGCCCGCCCGCTGGACGCGCTCGCGTACGCGCTGGTGATCGTCGCGGCGCTCGCGCCGGCAGGCAGGCGCAGGCCGGGTGCCGCGCTCGCCGTCAACGGGGCGGCGGTGGCCGCCTACCTGGCCGCCGGATACCCGTACGGGCCGATCCTGCTCACCGTGCCCGTCGCGATCTACGCGGTGGCGGCCGCCCGGCCGGCCGGGCGCGCGGCGGTCTTGGTGGCGGCGAACTTCGGCGTGCTCGTCGTGGCCCTGTTCGCCAGGACCGTCCAGGCGGACGGCACCGCGTCCGAAGTGGCCTCCGACACGCTGCTCTGGGCGGCGATCGCCCTGGTCGCGCTCGCGGCCGGCGTCAGCGTCCGGGTGCGGCGGGAGGCCGTCACCGGGATGCGCGACGCGCACGCCCGCCGGGTGGCCTCCGAGGAACGCCTGCGCATGGCCCAGGACCTGCACGACAGCATCGGCCACGGGCTCGCCGCCATCGCGATGCAGGCCGGAGTGGCGCTGCACGTGCTCGACCGCGACCCCGACGGGGCCCGCCACGCCCTGGAGGCCGTGCGCGCCACCAGCCGCGAGGCCCTGGACGGCCTGCGCGCCGAGCTGCAACGGCTGCGCGGCGACGAGCCCGCCCGCCACGCGCCCGCCCCCGGCCTGGACGCCCTCGACGGGCTGGCCGAGCGCGTCCGGGCGGCCGGGATCCAGGTCAGCGTGACCGTCGAGCCGGGACTCCGCCTGGCCGGAGCGGTGGACGCCGCCGCGTTCCGCATCGTGCGCGAGGCGCTGACGAACGTGCTGCGCCACGCCGGCGCCGCCACCGCCCGCGTGACCGTCACCCGCGACGGGCCCGATCTCCTGGTCGAGGTCACCGACTCGGGAGTCGGAGCGGCCCCCGCCCCGGCGACCGGCCTCGGCATCCGGGGCATGCGCGCGCTCGCCGAGCGGCACGGCGGACGGCTGGAGGCGGGCCCGCTCCCCGGCGGCGGCTTCGCGGTCCGGGCCCGGATGCCGGCGGAGGTGACGGCGTGATCCGCGTCGTGATCGTGGACGACCAGGCCCTGATCCGGGTCGGGGTGCGGACGCTGCTGCGCTCCGAGCCGGACACCGAGCTCGTCGGCGAGGCGGCCGACGGCCGCGCCGGGCTGGCCGTCGTCCGCGACACCGCCCCCGACGTGGTGCTGATGGACATCAGGATGCCGGAGATGGACGGCCTCGCCACCCTGCGGGAGATCGCCGGCGACCCGGCGCTGGCTTCGGTGCGCGTCGTCATGCTGACCACGTTCGGGCTGGACGAGTACGTGTTCGAGGCGCTGCGCGACGGCGCCAGCGGCTTCATCCTCAAGGACGCCGACCCCGACGAGCTGTTGCGCGCCGTCCGCGTGGTGGCGCGCGGGGAGTCGCTGCTGTCGCCGTCGGTCACCCGCAGCGTGATCTCCCAGTTCACCGGCCGCGCCCCCGCCCGCATCGCGCATCCCGGCATCAAGGACCTGACCGCCCGCGAGCGGGAGGTCGCCTCCTGGGTCGCCGCCGGCCTGTCGAACGACGAGATCGCCGCCCGCCTGGTGGTCAGCGCCGAGACCGTGCGCACCCACGTCAGCCGGGCCATGCTCAAGCTGAAGGCCCGCGACCGGGCGCAGCTCGTGGTGTTCGCCATGCGATCCGGCCTCGGCCCCCCGGCGTGAGGCCGCCCGCTCTGGACATTGGCCGTGTCCGGCCTGATCCTCGTTCCAGCCGGCTCGTGCGGCCTCGGAAGAACGTTGGTCGGAATCGGTTTCCTGCTGCTCAGCAGCCTGCTGCTGGCCGTCGGGCTGTACGGGAGCACGTACGGCATCGACCGGCCGAAGCGCGCCAGCACACCCGGCTCATCCTGCTCGCCGTGACCGTCGGGGTGCCGCTCAAGGCCGCCTTCATCGCCGGGGTGGTCCACCTGGTCACCGGCGATCCCCGCGCCATGATCCTGGCCGTGGCCGTCGCCCAGATCGACCCGGTGACCGTGATCCTCGCGTTCTACGCGGTCTCGCTCACCAGGCCGGGCCAGGACGGACTGTCGGTCGCCAACCGCCTCTCCGGCGCCTGGCAGCTCCGCCGCAGCGGGTACGGCTACTGATCGGCCGGGATAGCGTGTCCCGTTGTGGATCGACATCCGCGCCGATGAGAGAGTACGAACGTGATCGACAGCACCGCCCTCGCCGCAGTGGAGAACGCCGTTCCGGGGATCACCCGCACACGGGCGAGCGACCGGCTGGGCATGGCCCACGACGCCTCCCACTACCTGCTGACCCCGCAGGCCGTCCTCGTGCCGGAGAGCGCCGACCAGGTGGCGGCGCTGCTGCGGACCGGGCTGCCGCTGACGTTCCGGTCGGGCGGGACGAGCCTGAGCGGGCAGGCGGTGAGCGAGCACCTGCTGGTCGACACGCGCAGGCACTTCCGTTCGATCGAGGTGCTCGACGGCGGGGCGCGGGTGCGGGTCCAGCCCGGCGCGGTGCTGCGGCAGGTGAACGCCCGCCTGGCGCCCTACGGCCGCAAGCTCGGCCCCGACCCGGCCAGCGAGTCGGCGTGCACGATCGGCGGCGTCGTCGCCAACAACTCCAGCGGCATGACCTGCGGCACCCACGCGAACACGTACCGGACGCTGGAGTCGATGACGCTGGTCCTGGCGAGCGGCACGGTCGTCGACACCGGCGCGCCCGACGCCGCGCAGCGGCTGCGCGCGCTCGAACCCGAGCTGGCGGCCGGGCTGGAACGGCTGCGCGACCGGATCCGCGGCAACCCGGACTCGGTGCGGCGCATCGAGGCGCAGTTCGCGCTGAAGAACACGATGGGCTACGGCCTCAACAGCTTCCTCGACCACGACGACCCGGTGGACATCCTCGCGCACCTGATCGTCGGCAGCGAGGGCACGCTCGGGTTCGTGGCCGAGGCGGTGCTGCGCACGGTGCCCGCCCACCCGCTCGCCGCCACCGGGCTGCTCGTCTTCCCCAGCCTGCACCAGGCGATGGCCGCGATGCCCGGCCTGGTCGCCGCCGAGCCCGCCGCCGTCGAGCTGCTGGACGCCGAGTCGCTGCGGGTGGCGCAGACCGACCCCAAGGCCGACGACCTCCTGCGTACGCTGACCGTACGCGATCATGCGGCGCTGCTGGTGGAGTGGCAGGAGTCCGACGCCGGCGCGCTCGGCGAGCGCGAGGGCGCGGCCGCCACCGTGTTCGGCGAGCTGGAGCTGTCCGCGCCCGCGCGGCTGAGCAGGGACGCGGGCGGCCGGGCCGCGCTGTGGCACATCCGCAAGGGGCTGTACGCGTCCGTCGCCGGGGCCAGGCCGAGCGGCACCACGGCGCTGCTGGAGGACGTGGCCGTCCCGGTGACCGCGCTGGCCGACCTGTGCGACGACCTGGGCGCGCTGTTCGCCAAGCACCACTACGAGCGCAGCGTGATCTTCGGGCATGCCAAGGACGGCAACCTGCACTTCATGCTGAACGAGCGCTTCGCCACCGACCTGCGGCGCTACGCCGAGTTCACCGAGGACATGGTGGAGGCGGTGCTGGGCCGGGGCGGCACGCTCAAGGCCGAGCACGGCACCGGCCGGGTCATGGCGCCGTTCGTGCGCCGGCAGTACGGCGACGAGCTGTACGAGGTGATGCGCGAGGTCAAGCGGCTGTGCGACCCGGCGGGCAGCCTCAACCCCGGCGTGCTGCTGACCGACCGGGAGGACGCCCACCTGCGCGACCTCAAGACCGTCGTCACCGTCGAGCCCGAGGTCGACCGGTGCGTGGAGTGCGGCTACTGCGAGCCCGTCTGCCCCAGCCGCGACCTGACCACCACCCCGCGCCAGCGCATCGTGCTGCGCCGCGAGCTCGCCGCCGCCCAGGCCGCCGGTGACCACGCGCTCGCCCGCGAGCTGGAGGAGGAGTACGCCTACGACGCCGTCGACACGTGCGCCGTCGACGGCATGTGCGCCACCGCCTGCCCCGTCCAGATCAACACCGGTGACCTGACCCGGCGCCTGCGCGCCGAACGCCACGGCCGCGCCGCGCGTACGGGCTGGAAGAGCGCCGCCAAGCACTGGGACGGCGTCACCCGCGCCATGAACCTGGCCCTCGACACGGCGGCGAGCCTCCCGCCCGCGCTGCCCGAAGCCGCCAGCGGGCTGGGCCGCGACCTGGTCGGCGCCGAGACCGTGCCCCGATGGAGCCGCGACCTGCCGCGCGGCGGGACCCGCCGCCGCGCCGCCCCGGCCGCCTCGCCCGACGCCGTCTACCTGCCGTCCTGCCTCAACACGCTGTTCGCCCCCGCCGACGGCGGCCCCGGCGTCATGGCCGCCTTCCGCCGCCTGGCCGGGCGCGCCGGCATCCGCCTGCACGTCCCCGAACAGATCGCCGGCCTGTGCTGCGGCACCCCGTGGTCGTCCAAGGGCTTCACCGACGGCCACGACACGATGGCCCGCCGCGTCGCGGACGTGCTCACCGAGGCCACCGACGGCGGCCGCCTGCCCGTCGTCACCGACGCCGCCTCCTGCACCGAAGGGTTCGACAAGCTCGGCTTCCAGGTCGTCGACGCGGTCGCGTTCACCGCCGAGCGCATCCTGCCCCGCCTGCCCGAGGCCCGCCGCCTGCCCTCGCTGGCCCTGCACCCCACCTGCTCCTCAACCCGACTGGGCCTCGACGCCGCGATCACCCGCATCGCCGAGGCCGTCGCCGAACGGGTCGTCGTGCCCGACGGCTGGCAGTGCTGCGCCTTCGCCGGCGACCGCGGCCTGCTCCACCCCGAGCTGACCGCCTCCGCCACCCGCGCCGAGGCCGCCTCCGTCACCGCCGGGGACTTCACCGCCCACGCCTCGGTCAACCGCACCTGCGAGCTCGGCCTCACCCGCGCCACCGGCAAGCCGTACCACCACCTGCTCGAACTCCTCGACCGCGTCACCAGATGACAGCGCCGATTGTCACAGCCCCGTGAGAGAGGCGGTGTCGTGTCAGAGCCCGGGTGACCGACCGCGACGTGTGGGCCGACGAGCGGTTGCGGCGGGTCGCCCGGCGTGCGCTGGAGCGGGGCGGAGGCCGCTCTGACGCCCTGGTGGAAGGTGCAGGTCGTCAGGACGGGTTCTGGAAGGTGACTTCCGGGTTGGCCGGGGTGGGGCCGTCGAGCAGGGGGCGCTGCTTGCCGCGCAGGTGCTGGTCGAAGAACGCGCCCACGTACGCGCGGGTGATCTCGCCCGAGCGCTTGCCCGACAGCGGCGCCGAGGGGTCGCTGTGGCCGGCCTGGCCGCCGAGGATGGGCAGGTCGATGAAGGTGAAGTGGCCGGAGTCCGCGACGGTGAGCCAGCGCTTCCAGCCGTCCAGCCGCTTCCAGTCGCGCGGCCAGCTCGTGTCGCGTGCGGTGGGGGAGTGGCCGGCCTGGGTGCCGAGCATGAGGAACGGCCGCCCGCCGAGGCCCCGCTCGGGGACCGGGGCGAAGAACGTCCCGTCCATGTTCACCCCGGCGCGGACGCGGCGGTCGGCGGCCATGACGCTCGCCGAGGCGTTGCCGCCGAGCGAGTGGCCGGTCGCGCCGATGCGCCGTGGGTCGATCGAGCGCTTCCACGCGGGCAGGCTCGTCAGCCGGTCGACGACGAAGGAGAGGTCGGCGGCCCGGCCGGTGGCGGCCTTGGCCAGCAGCTTCTTCTCCGCGGCGTCCGACCCGGCCCCCTCGATGGTGTCGCAGGCGACGCAGGTCAGCGTGCGGCCGCCGGGGAACGTGGTGCCGAACGACTCGTAGGCGTGATCCACGAGCGCGACCACGTACCCGGTGGAGGCGAGCTCCTCGGCGAGCGAGGTGAGGGTGGCGCGGTTGAGCGTGAAGCCGGGGGAGAGCAGGACGAGCGGGTGCCTGCCGGCGGCGGGGCGCGCGCCGGTGCGGGCGTTGGTGCGGGTGGCGGCGAGGATCTTCGGCGGGAAGCGCTTGTCGAGGTTCTGGCCGCGCAGGAGGAGCTCGGCCTCCTTGAGGGACATGTACGGGGCGGGCTTCCCGCCGTCGCGGGCCGGATAGTACATCGAGACCATGAGCTGCCGGGCTCCCGCCGAGGGCACCCACGGGTCGCGCCGGTCGCGGTCGACCAGGTGCAGCGTGTCGCGGCCGACCGCGTACGAGCCGGTGGGCGCGGGGATGGCCAGCCGCACGTCGTCGGCGGCGGGTGCGGCGTGTGCGGCCTGCGCGGTCTGCACCAGGGGCGTCGCGACGGCCAGGGAGAGGAGGAGAGCGGTGGCGTTGCGCCGGATCGTGTTCATGGAAGGGAGCGTACGAAGGCGCACGTCAGCGCCGACATGCGCGAAAGTCCAGAGCGACCCCTGACGAAAGTCAGGGGGTGCTGGGCGTGGGGCTGATCATGCTGGCGGTCGTGGTGTGGCGGCGTCAGCTCGATCACTATCAGAGCTCGGGGCACTGAGGCCGAGCGCGGGCAGGATCGCCTGGTCGACGAAGTCGATCAGGTCGGAGTCGCTCGGCGGCATGCCGTCGAGCAGCCGTTTGACGACGAGCGCCTCGCCGATGTCGGCGACCACCGGGGTGAGGCGGCCGGCGGGGAAGGCGCCGCGCTCGGCGTAGTGACGCAGCACGGTGCTGGTGAACGTGCCGCCCCGGTGGGCGAACACCCGCTCCTGCAGCGCCTCGGACATTTTCGTCGCGCTCAACGGGTCGGTGAGGATGGCCGCCACGGCGCGTCCGGCGGGGCTCAGCGTCCAGGTGACCATGAGCTTGAGCGCCCGGATCAGGTCGCCGCGCAGGTCGTCGGCGCCGGGGGTCGGCTCCTCGACCGGGTGGGCGTGGTAGAGCGCGTCGAGCAGCACTTCGACGGGGTCGGACCAGCGCCGGTAGAGGGTGCTGCGCGGGGTGGCGGCGCGCTTGCCGATGCCGTCCATGGTGAGCCTGCCGACGCCGACCTCGACCACCTCTTCCAGCACAGCGGTGTGGATGGCGTTGATCAGGTCGTCGCCGCGCCGCCGGGTCCGCCCGCTTCGATCGCTCACGTTTGCCCCTTGCTCAGCTACAAGGCTGTATCTTACTGTCCAACATAAGCTACAGTCGTGTATCTAATGCTGAGGGGACACCCATGTCCATCACCGCCCCACCCCCCGTCCAGCAGGCCGTGCCGCTGAGCCGGCGGTCCCTGGCCCCCGACCTCGCGCGCGGCCTCATGCTGCTGCTCATCGCGGTGGCGCACGCGCACATGTACCTGTCCGGCCACCCCGCCGGCTTCCGCGGCTACACCCTCGACGGCGGCCTCCTCGACCGGCTGGTGGCCGGGATCCAGATCCTGCTCGTCGACGGGCGGGCGCTGCCGATGTTCGCCGGGCTGTTCGGCTACGGCCTCGTCCAGCTCGCCGACCGCCAGCTCGCCGCCGGGCGCACCTGGCCGCAGGTGCGGAAGGTGCTGCGCGCACGCAGCCTGTGGCTGCTGGCCTTCGGGTTCTGCCACGCCCTCCTGCTCTTCTTCGGCGACATCCTCGGCGCGTACGGACTGGTCGGGCTGGTGCTCGTCGGGTTCATCCGGCGCAGCGACCGGGCCCTGTTCTGGGCCGCCGGGATCAGCACCGTGCTGCACGTCGCCGTGCTCGGCCTGTTCGGGCTGCTCACGGTGACCGCCGAGAAGGGCGACACGCCCGCCGCCATGGCCGACCCGATGGAGGCCGCCGTGATGCGGATGATCGGCTGGTCCGGGATGACGCCGACGTACTTCGCCGTCAGCGTCGTGCCCGCCTTCCTGCTCGGCATCTGGGCGGCCCGCCGCCGCCTGCTGGAGCAGCCCGCGGAGCACCGGGCGCTGCTCCGCCGGGTCGGCGTCATCGGCACGCTGATCGCCGTCGTCGGCGCCGTGCCGCTCACGCTGATCGACACCCGGCTCTGGGACGCCACCGACGCGATCGGCATCACCGCGTACGCGCTGCACAGCGTCACCGGCATCGCGGGCGGGCTCGCGTACGCCGCCCTCATCGGGCTCGCCGTCGCCGGCCGGGAACGCCACGCGCGCCCGGGGGCGGTCACCCGCGCGCTCGCCGCGTGCGGCCAGTGGTCGCTGACCTGCTACCTGCTGCAGTCGGTGGTCTTCGTCGCGCTCTTCGCGCCCTACTTCGGCGGGCTCGGCACCCAGCTCGGCGACGCCGCCGCCTCCGGCGTCGCCATCGTCACCTGGCTGTTCACCGTCGTGCTCGCCGCCACCCTGTCGCGTACGGGCCGCCGCGGTCCCGCCGAGACGCTGCTGCGCCGCCTGACGTACCGCCGCGTGAGGTAGCCGGCTCAGAGCCCGGGGCGCCAGGCGAACGCGTCACCCCACCGCTCCACCCGCCCCAGACCGGGGAACGGCAGATGGTAGGCGTGGACTGGCACGTTCTCGTCGGCCGCCCAGGCGAGCAGCCTGCGCCGGCTGCGTACGGACCGCTCAGCGTCGTGGTCCCACGGCGTGCGCCAGGCGGGGTGCGCGAGCTGGAGCGGGTCGTAGAACGAGTCGCCGACGCACAGCAGCCGCTCGCCCCGCGACCGCAGCAGGATCGCCGTATGCCCCGGGGTGTGACCGGCCGCGTCGACGGTGTGTACGTGCGGCAGGATCTCCTCGCCGTACTCCACCTCGCGCAGCCGGTCGCCGAACGCGGCGATCGCGTCCAGAGCCGGGCGGCGGCGCACGTCCGGCAGCGACGTGGCCTCCTTCCAGTACGCCACCTCCGCCGCATGGGCGAACCCCGACGCCGTCGGGAAGGCGGCCAGGGCGCCGCGCGTGTGGTCCTCGTGCAGATGCGTGAACACCACGGCGGCCGTCTCCCAGGCCGCGAGCCCCGCCTCGGCCAGGCCGTCGGCGAGCCTGCCGTAAAGCGGGGCGAGCGCGGGGCCGTAGCCGGTGAAGCCGCGGCCGAGACCGGCGTCGATCACCGCGGTCCCGGCCCCGGTCGCCACGGCCACGCAGTTGTAGCCACAGGTCAGCGTGGTCCGCCCGGCCGCCGCCGCGCTCAGCTCCCGCTCCGGCACGCCGGTGGCGGGGGTGAAGAACTCCGCCAGCGGCGGCTCCCAGGGCGGCCGGGGCTGCCCGTCGCTGATCACCGCGCAGGACAGGTCGCCGACCGTGAAGTGATGGATCACCCCTGTGAGTCTGCCGTGGTCAGGCGCGCCACGGGACCTGGGATGAGCGGTGGAAGCCGATGCCCAGGGCCTGCCATCTCGGGGCCTGGGCGGCCAGGCGCTCGCGGAAGCTCGCCCAGTCGTGCGTGGACCGGGGGGACCAGGCCAGCTCGGCCACGGCGGGCAGCCTGGGGAAGGCCATGTACTCCAGGTCCTCCTCGGTCGCGAGCGTCTCGGTCCACAGCGGCGCCTCGACGCCGAGCACCGCCGACTCGGGGACGCCCGCCAGGTGCGTCCCCGGGTCCCAGTCGTAGGCGTCACGCACCTCGATGAGGGCCGCCCAGGTCGTCCCGAGTTTGGTCGTGGCGTCGTACTTCATGTCCAGGTACGTCTTGTTCGCCGGGGACATGATGACCTTGGCGCCGTTCGCGACGGCCTGGGTGACGGTCGCGTCGTTGCTCGTCAGCCCCCAGTACTGCAGGACGCGGCCGGGGGAGTGGCGCACGTCGGGCGCGGCGATCTGGTGCCAGCCCACGACCTTCTTGCCGAGGGACAAGGCCATGGGGTGGACCCGGTTGACGAAGGTGGCGAAGTCGGCGTCGGAGGTCGCGTCGGCCTCGTCGCCGCCGAGGTGCACGTACGGGCCGGGGGTGAGCTCGGCCAGCTCTCTCAGGACGTCGCGGACGAAGGTGTAGGTGATCTCCTTGGACGTGCACAGCGAGCTGAAGCCGACCTTGACGCCGGTGTAGAGAGGCGGGGCGACGCCGTCGCAGTTGAGCTCGGCGTAGGAGGCGAGGGCGGCGTTGGTGTGGCCGGGGACGTCGATCTCCGGCACGACCGTGATGTGCCGCCGGGCGGCGTGCGCGACGATCTCCCGGTAGTCGGCCTTGGTGTAGTAGCCGCCGGGGCCGCCGCCGACCTGGGTGCTCCCGCCGTGGGTGGTCAGCCGGGGCCAGGAGTCGACGGCGATGCGCCAGCCCTGGTCGTCCGACAGGTGCAGATGCAGGTGGTTGATCTTGTAGAGGGCGATCCGGTCGAGGTAGCGCTTGACCGTCTCGACCGGGTGGAAGTGGCGCGCCACGTCGAGCATTGCGCCCCGGTAGGCGAAGCGCGGGTGGTCCACGATGCGCCCGGCGGGCACCTGCCACGGCCCCGGCCGCACGCTCGGGCTCTCCACGCTCGCGGGCAGCAACTGCCGGAGCGTCTGGACGCCGTTGAACAGCCCGGCCGGCGTCCGCGCCCTGATCGTCACGCCGCGGGGCGTGACGTCGAGCTGGTAGCCCTCCGGCCCGACGGACGCGGGCGCGCCCTCCAGCCGGAGCGAGATCGCGCCCTTGGGGCGGATCGGCAGGGCGTAGCCGGTGGCCGGGCGCAGGACCCCGGCCAGGTAGGCGGCCACGCCCGCGTCGTCGGATGCGATGGCCGTGCCGGGCCGCAGCGTGAACGCGCCGCGCGCGGGCCGCACCGAGACCGGGGCAGGCACCAGGTCGTGCATCGCCGTGCGCCCGTGGGCGACGATGGCCGGTGGCGGTGCGACGACCGCGAAGGCCAGCAGCAGGGTCCCGAGAGCGAACAGCCTCACCGTGCACCGCCTTGTCAGTAGGGTTAGTCAATAGGAAGCTTTACTAACCGATTCGCTCTGTCAAGACCTGTTTCGCCTCGTGGGCCCCCGTCGCCCGTCAGGCCTTCGCGCGGTCGAGCGGGTGGGCGAGCTCGTCGGCGGGCATGCGGGCCAGCAGGACCGCCGCGACCGCGATCGGCAACGGCAGCAGACCGGCGATCACGAAGGTCGTCGTCAGGCCGATCGCCTCGCTGAGCGGGCCGGCCAGCGCCATCGACACCGGCATGAACACCAGCGACACGAAGAAGTCGAGGCTCGACACCCGCCCCAGCAGCTCGGGCGGGACGCGGCGCTGCAACAGCGTGCCCCAGATCACCATCGGCGCGCTGAACAGCGCCCCGATCACGAACGCGCCCAGCGCGATCAGCCACACGTCACGGGCGACGCCGATCAGCACGAACGGCAGACAGGCCAGGCCCCACATGACGTTCATCGCGGTCAGGTAGCGCCGGGGCAGCCTGCGCGAGGCCATCGCCAGCGAGGCCAGCGCCCCGCTGACGCCGAAGGCCGCCATCACCAGCGCGTGATCCTCGGGCCCGCCGCCCGCGCCGTCCTTGACCGCGAACGGAATCAGCACCTCCATCGGGCCCATCACCACGAGGATCATCAGCGAGGCGAAGACCAGCGTGGCCAGCAGCCACGGAGTCCGGATCATGTACGCGAAGCCCTCGCGCAGGTCGATCAGCATCGAGCGCACAGGGTGGCGCGGCTCCTCGTCGGTGCGGTCGCGGCGGATCGGGACCGGCTTCATCAGCAGCAGGAACACCGTCGCCGCCACCTGCGACGCGGCGCCCACGGCCAGCGCGGCGCCGGGGGAGTGGCCGGCCACGAGGATGCCCGCGAGCGCCGGGCCGCCGGCCTGCAGCACGATCGGGCGCAGCGTGCCCTCGATGCCGTTGGCCGCCAGCAGGTGCTCGGCGGGCACGATCGAGGGCAGCATCGCCGAGTAGGCCGGATAGTAGAAGCCGCTGCACAGGCCGCGGACCAGCGCGACCACGGCGAGCTGCCAGACCTGGACGGCGCCGAGCAGCGCCAGCGCGGCGATCGCGGTGGCGGAGACGGCCAGCAGCAGCTCGGTCGTCAGCAGCACCCGGCGCTGCGGCACCCGGTCGGCGATCACGCCGCCGAGCAGCACCGTCGCGACCATGCCCAAGGCCGTGCAGGTCGAGACGAGCGACAGCGCGCCCGCGCCGCCGCCCAGCTCGATCACCTGCCACACCATGGCCATCAGCCACAGGCCCTCACCCAGCATGGACGCCGTGAGGGAGCCGGTCAGCAGCCCGTACTGGCCGTGCTGGAAAGGGCGGAGCGGGCCACGCAGCCAGCGCGAGGCCCGCGTGCCGGTGGTGGTCGGTTCCGTCATGGGTCTGACGCTAGCGGGGGCTGCCGACATAATTCCTCGCCACGCCGCTGCGGCCCTCAAAATAGGGATATGTCGTATCCTCCGCCGCCCCAGCCCGAAGGCGGCACCCCGCCCCACCACGCCCACGGCCCGTCCGGCCCACCCCCCGCCGCCGGCCCGGGCCAGCACGGCACCGCACCGGGGCAAGGACAGCCCGGCCCGTACGGCGGCGCCCCCCAGGGCCAGTCCCCGTACGCGCCCCCGCCCGGCCAGGCCCCCTACGGCCCCCCGGGCCAGTACCCCCCACCCCCGAACCAGGGCCAGAGCCAGGGGAACTACGGCGGACAGGGCCAGGGGCAGGGGCACTACGGCGGGCAGCACAACCCCGGCCAGTACGGCAGCCCGCAGGGCCCGTACGGGACGCCGCCCGGCCAGCCACCGCACGGGCAGCCCCCTTATGGTCAGCCCCCGTACGGGCAGCCTCCGTACGGCCAGCCCCCCTATGGTCAGCCCCCGTACGGGCAGCCTCCGTACGGCCAGCCCCCCTATGGTCAGCCCCCGTACGGGCAGCCTCCCTATGGCGCGCCGCAGCCGCCGAAGCGCGGGAAGGGCCTGGTGATCGCGCTGGTCGCGGGCCTGGCGGTGCTGATCCTGGGCGGCGCGGCGACGGCGGTCGTCTACGTGGTGAACAACCGGCCGGACGAACGCGTCGTCGCCCAGCCGCCCGCCGCCTCCGACACCCCCACGGCCCCGGAGACCACCCCGCCCGGCACCCCGGACCCGGCCACGTCCGCCCCGGCGACTCCCGACCCCTCGGCGTCCGCGGCCGAGACCCCTGCTCCGTCCCCCAGCGACACGGCCCGGGCCGAGCCGGGGGCGAAACTCAGCCATGACGAGTTCAAGGACTGGAACTTCAAGCTGAGCGGCGTCTCGTACCAGGCGAAGAAGGTGGGCGGCTGGAACTACTCCTCCTGCGACCCGGTCGACGGCGCCGGCGTGCTGGCCAAGACCAACTGCGACCACGCCGTGCAGATGGCGTACACGGCGTATGGCGGCGCGCTCAAGGGGGTGCGGATCGTCATGGCGTTCCCGACCGAGGCGGACGCCGAGGAAGCCTCGACGAAGCTGGGCAAGCTGTCGTCGGACGCGGTGCTGTGGCGCAAGGACAGGACGCACGCGAGCTACGCGTACGGCAAGATCCGCATGGGTGACGCCCGGAACGTCGTGGTCGTCACGATCGTCACGGCGACCAAGGCGGCCGAATCCAAGGCGACGAAGTTCCACAACTACTTCCAGGCGGACGCCGCCGGATATTTCCTCTTCCGGGATGACGTATCGGTCGCTTGAGGCCGGGGTGCGACCGGTCAGAAGCCCCCGCCGGACGTGGCGCGGGCGAACTCCCACGGGTCGTGCGCGCTGATGAGCGTCACCTGGTCGCCGTGGTGGCGCACCAGCTCGCGGAGCCGGGCCTGGGTGCCCAGCCGCAGGTCGTGGTGGACCTCCGAGCTGGTCTGGACGAGGTTCAGGACCGGGTGCGGGTGCGGGTCGGCGTCCAGCTCGCGGTGGTAGTAGTACGCGTCGCCGCAGTGCAGGAGCCAGCGGTCGCCGTCGTGCAGGGCCACGCCGGTGTGCCCCTCGGTGTGGCCGCCGAGCGGGACCAGCCGGATCTCCGGGGGCAGGCCCTCGACCTGCACGGAGGTGAAGCCGAACCAGTCGTCACCTGAGCCGTCCGGAACCGGGCCGCTCTCGTACGTCACCCAGTCCGGGCCGTGCGCCCAGTGGGCCGGGCGGTAGCGGAAGCTGGGCGCCTGGCGGGTCGCCGCGTCGAGCTCGGCGGCCAGGACGTGCACCTTGGCGGCCGGGAAGTCGGGCAGCCCGCCGCAGTGGTCCACGTCGAGGTGGGTGACGATGACGTGCCGCACGTCGCGGGGGTCGTGGCCGAGCGCGGCGACCTGGCGGACGGCGGTCTCGCTCTCGTCCAGCACGGGCTCGGCCAGCTCGACCCAGTCGGCCCCGAGGCTGCCGGCGGGGTCGCGCACGTCGGCCAGGCCGAGGCCGGTCTCGACGAGGACCAGCCCGGCGGACTCGGTCTCGGCCAGCAGGCAGTGGTTGACGGCGTGCGCGCCGGGCGGGCCCTGGTAGGTGGGTTCGATGCGGCGTACGGATCCGCAGTTGAGGTGATGGATCTTCATGCCGCTAGGGTCTTACTTGAAGCGCGCTTCAAGTCAAGGAGGCGGGATGGACGGCGAACTGCTGGACATCGGCGAGGTGGCCCGACGGACCGGGTTGGCGGCGTCGGCGCTGCGCTACTACGAGAAGCAGGGGTTCATCGCCCCGGCCGGGCGCAACGGGCTGCGCCGCAGCTACCGCCCGGACGTGCTCGACCGCCTGGCGTTGATCGTCTGCGCGCGTGACGCCGGGTTCACCATCGCCGAGATCGCGGGGTTCCTGCGGGCGGCCCCCGGTGATCCGGAGCTGCGCGCCCGGCTGGCGGACAAGGCCGTGCGGCTGGAGGACGACATCGCCCGCCTGGAACGCATGCGCGACGCCCTGCGGCACGCCTCGGCCTGCGCGCACGAGCCCCTGGTGGAATGCCCCGACTTCAAGCGCCACTTCCGGCCGGACGGCGGTGGTCAGTCGGTCTCGGAGCGGCCCTCGCGCCAGTAGCCCATGAACGCGACCGCGCGCCGGTCCATGCCACGGTCGGCCACCAGGTGCCGTCGCAGCCCCTTGATCACCCCGGCCTCGCCGGCCAGCCAGGCGTACAGGGGGCCGGGAGGCCGCTCGTCCTCGGGGACCTCCCACAGGTCGTCGACGTCCACGTCCTCGACGGAGTCGTTGGCGGCCAGCGGGGGCAGCAGCCGGTCGGCGGCGGCGACGACGGCCGGGTGGAGCAGGCTGCCGCGCGGGACGCCGGACCTCGCCAGCCAGGTGATCTTGACCTGGCTGGGCGTCTCGATGTCGAGGGCGTCGGCCTCGTACGGGACCTCCATCAGCGCCTCGCCGGTGCACCCGGCGGGGAGCCGTTCGAGGGTGGCGGCGATCGCGGGGACGGCGGTCTCGTCGCCGGCGAGCAGCACCGGGCCGTTCTCGGCGTGCGGGCGGAAGGCCATGCCGGCGCTGGGGCCGTCGAAGCCGGCGTTCGGGCCGAACAGGAGGGCGGGCGCGCCGGGCCGCACGGTCGCGGCCCAGCGGGCGACCGGGCCGCTGTGGCCGTCGTCGTCGTGCAGCGCGATGTCCACGTCGACCTCGCGCAGGTGCGGCCGGGCCAGCCGTACGGTGAGCGTGCGGATGGGGTTGCGCAGCTCGCCGGGCAGCTCGCGCCAGCGCTGATACCAGCCGGGGCCCTGGGGCATGGGAGCCAGGCCGTGCCCGGCCAGCGGCAGGATGAGCTTGATCCGCTGGTCGTAGCCGATGTCGGCGAAGTGTGCCAGGTCGGCACCGCTGAAGGTCACGCGCAGGAACGACGGGCTGAGCCGTTCGGTCCTGCTCACCTCGACATCGAACATACCAAAAGGCTCCGTCATATTAGGTGAGCCTAACCTAAAACGCTATCCGGGCAAGCCGGTGAGCGGCGCGCTGTCGCGCCAAAGGGTCGCGGCCACGTCTCGGTCGCGGGCCGGTTCGGACGGCTGTGGCCAGGTCGGGTTCCCCCGGACCGGCGACGCGTACCCCTGGCCGGACGGCGGGCGTACGGCGCCGAGCGCCAGGTCGGCGAGGGTCGCGCCGGCGGCCTGCCGGGTGTTCGTGCGCGGCACCAGGCGGCCGAGCGGCGAGCCGAGCAGCGCCCAGGCCGGCCGGATCGCCGGACTGAAGTTGCGCGACAGGCCGGTGCCCGGCGTCGGCCCTGGCCGCCGAGCACACCCGGCACGACCCCGCCGTGCACGCCCGCACGCTCGCGGTCGTGCTGGACGGCCTGCGCGCGGCATGACATCCGTCATGTCAGGTCCATGACGGAGCGGACTGGTAGCCCCGTACGCCATCCATAAGGATCAAATCAACACAAAACATCGATCTTGGAGGTGGCATGCGACGCGTGATCGTGGGAGTCGGGCTGGGCGCGCTGCTGGTCGCGGGCGCGGGGACGCCGGCGGCCGCCGAGCGGGCCGGCCTGGACCGGGACGCGCTCGACCGGACGCTGACGGCGATCGAAGCAGCCGGCATGTACGGGACGTACTCGGCGGCACAGGACGGACGGCAGGCGTGGAAGGGCGCCGCCGGGGTGGCCGACGTCGAGACCCGCCGGCCGGTCCGCGCCGACATGCGGCACCGGGTCGGCAGCGTCACCAAGACCTTCACCGCGGTCGCCGTCATGCAGCAGGTGGCGCGCGGCACGATCGAGCTGGACGCGCCGGTGGCCCGCTACCTGCCCGGCCTCGTCACCGACGAGCGCGTCACCGTCCGGATGCTGCTCAACCACACCAGCCACATCGCCGACCACGTGGCGTACGCGTTCCCGTCGCTGTTGCAGGGCTCGACGGCCAGCCTCGACGACAACCGGTTCCGCTCGTTCACCGACGAGGAGCTGGCCCGCCTCGGCCTGGCCGCGCCGCCCACCGGGGAGCCGGGCGCGCTGCCCGGTTCGTACTCCAACACCAACTACGTGCTCGCCGGCATGGTGCTGGAGAAGGTCACCGGCCAGGACGCCGAGCGCTACATCACCCGCCACGTGATCCGCAAGGCCGGGCTGCGCCACACCTCGTTCCCGCGCTCGCCGCACATCCCGGGGCCGCACTCCAAGCTGTACGAGTCGTGGTACGGCTTCATCGACCCGCCGCGCGACTACAGCGTCTACGACATGTCGTGGATCGGCACCGCCGGGGCCGTCGTGTCCACGATGGACGACCTCAACCAGTTCTACCGCGCCCTGCTCGGCGGCCGGCTGCTCGGGGCTGAGCAGCTCGCCGAGATGAAGCGCACGGTGCCGGTCGCGGTCGGCGGCGGGGCCTTCGCGTACGGGCTCGGCATCTACCCCGCCGACCTGCCCTGCGGCCGGTTCTGGGGGCACGACGGCGCCGTGTTCGGGTCCATCACCCAGTCGCTGACCAGCGAGGACGGCAAGCGGCAGGTGTCGATCGGGCTGAACCTGGCCAAGTACCAGCGGATCGAGAACGGCACCATCCCGATCCACCCGATCGACGTGGCCGCGGGCAATCACCTGTTCACCGCCCTGTGCGGCGGCGAGGGCGCCACGGCCCGCAGCGCCCAGGCCCCGTTCGTCCCCTTCCAGGCCGACCGGACGCTGATCAAGCGCCAGTAGGTTGGGCGCATGCTCGACTATGACCGTGAGGCGGCCTCGTACGACGCGACACGCGGCGGCGAGGCCAGGGCCGGGGCCGCGGCGGAGGCGATCGAGCGGCTGCTGCCGCCCGGCGCGCGGGTCGTGGTGGACGTGGCGTGCGGCACCGGGATCGTCACCACGCGGCTGCGGCGGGCCGGGCGGCTCGTCGCGGGCGTGGACCGGGCGGCCGGGATGGCGGCGGTCGCCGCCTCGCGGCTGCCCGGCGGCGTCGTGCGGGGCGACGCGGCGCGGCTGCCGTTCGCCGGCGACTCGGCCGACGCCGTCACCATGATCTGGCTGCTGCACCTGCTCGACCATGACACGTCGGCGGCGGTGCTGGCCGGGGCGGCGCGGGTGCTGCGGCCGGGCGGCACGCTGATCACCACCGTCGACAAGACCGACGCCGTCTACCGGGCCGGTGACGAGCGGCTCAGCCGGGCCCGTGACGCGCACGCGCCGCAGGCGAGCGACGCGCTGGACCGGGTGCTCGACGTGGGCTCCGGGTGCGGGCTGGCGATGGCGGGCCGCACCACGTTCGCGGGGGTGGGACAGGGGCGCAGCCCGCGCGCGTGGGCCGACCTCCTCGGCGGGAGCGGCCTCGGCTGGACCCGGCACGCCGACCCGGCCGTCGTCGCCGGGCTGCGCGAGCACCTGGCCGGGCTCCCCGGCCAGGACGTGCCGGGACCCGACCCGGTCTACACGCTGCTCGCGCTGGTCAAGGCCTAGGAGGCCGGCGGCCGGGCCGGCTTGACCTTGACGCTACGTCAACGTCTCTAATGGAGGCATGCTGATCGGCGAGCTCGCCGCGCTGGTCGGGGTGTCGACCCGGACCGTGCGCCACTACCACCACCTCGGCCTGCTGCCCGAGCCCGAACGCACCTCGGGCGGCTATCGCGCGTACCGGATGCGCGACGCCGTGCTGCTGGCGCGGGTGCGGCGGCTGGCCGAGCTCGGGCTGTCCCTGGACGAGATCCGCGACGTGCTGGCCGACGACCAGGGCAAGGACCTGCGCGAGGTGCTGCGCGAGCTGGACGACGACCTCGCCAGGCAGCAGGAGGCGATCGGGGCGCGGCGGGCGCGGCTGGCGGCGCTGCTGGAGGAGCCCGAGCTGGGCGCCGACTCGGCCGTGTCGCCCGAGATGGGCGAGGTGCTGCGCGACCTCGCACCCGACGGGTCGGCCTTCGCCCAGCTCGACCAGGGGATGCTCGCGCTGCTCGACACCGTGGCCGACCCGGAGGACCGGGAGTGGGCGCTGCGGGCGCTGCGGCCCTTCACCGAGCCCGGGGTGGTCGAGCGGGTCCACGAGATGTACGCCAGGCTCGACGAGATCGCCGGGGCCGACCCCGGCGACTCCCGGCTGCCGGCGCTGGCCGCCGACCTGGCCGCGCACATCCCGGCCGAGCTGGCCGGGGCGATGAGCGGCAGCGAGGAGTGGATGGACCTGGTGTTCGCCGAGCTGACCCCGGCGCAGGCAGTGGTTTTCAGGCAGGTCGTGGCGTTGCTGAAGAAGGAGGGCTGATGGACCGGGTACGCCGGATCATGGACTTCGACCGGAAGGGGATGGCCAGCCTGGTGCTGTGGGCGCGGCGGCGGCGCGACGGGGTGCCGCCCGGCGCCGTCGAAGTCTCCTACTCGCGGGAGCAGTCGACCACCATGATGGTCTTCGCGTTCGCCATGGCCGTGGAGCTGATCGCCGTCGAGGTGCTGCTCCAGGCCATGGACGTGGACCTGTGGGTGCGGCTGGTCGTGCTGGTGCTGGACGCGTACTCGCTGCTGTTCGTGCTCGCGATGATCGCCGCCTGCGTCACCCGGCCGCACGTCGTCACCGGCGGCGAGCTGCGGATCCGCTACGGCGCGTTCCTCGACGTCCGCGTCCCGCGCGAGCTCGTCGCCTCGGTCCGCCTCGTGCGCAGCTACAACGAGACGGGCCTGGTCACGGTCGCGGACGGGCGGCTGGGCGTGGCCGTGTCGTCGCAGACGAACGTGGTCGTCCAGCTCACCGAGCCGATCACCGTGACCCGGCCGCTGGGGCAGCGGGCCGAGGTCACGGTGATCCGGTTCTTCGCCGACAGTCCGGGCGACCTGGTGGCCGCGCTGAAGTCGGCCGAGCCGAGCCCCGCCTAGCGGCAGCGGCCGCCGTTCAGGTGGAAGACCTCCGGGGCCGGGTTCGGTCCCGGGGTCGCGGCACCGACGAAGCCGAACGTCACCGAACCGCCCGGCTTGATCCGCGCGTTCCAGCCGAGGCCCTTCGCCGTCACCACCGGGCCCGCCTGCGTGACCTCGGCCGCCCAGGCGTGCTTGACCTGCTGCGCGCCCGGGAACGACCAGCGCAGCGTCCAGCCGTCGATCGCCCGGTCACCGGTGTTCTCGATGACGACCTGGCTGGTGAAGCCGCGCGGCCACGAGCCGTGCGCGGTGTAGCGGACCTCGCAGGAGGCCCGCGCCGAGCGGTCGGCCAGGAAGGACGAGATCCAGGCCAGCGGCGAGTTCCAGTTGATCGTCAGCTCGTTGGTGGCCCAGGACTCGATGTGGTCGATGTAGCAGAACTGCGGCTTGCAGCCCTGGAGCAGCCGCTGCGCCAGCGGGTCCTGGATGGCCGAGTTGGGGCCGCCCGACAGGGTGCCGCGCGGCGGGTTGGGCAGCGCGGGGTCGAGCTGGCGGGCGTACCAGCGGCTGTGCTGGTTCTTCGACGCCACCTCGCCGTAGCCGGTGACGTACGACTGGTTGAGCGCGTTGCGGCCGAGGATGTAGTCCATGCTCTCGCGGACGGCCGCGCGATACTTCTCCTGCCCGGTCAGGTCGTACGCGGTCGCCAGCACCACCATGTTGTTGAGGATCAGGTTGTTGGACCCCCAGTCGAACGACGGCGGGTCGTACGGCATGCCGTACGGGTGCTCGCGCTGGATCTCCAGATACTTGTCGGCGCCCTCGACGACCGAGGCACGCACCCGCTCGCGGTCCGGCAGCGCGTTGGGCACGGTCGCCAGGTCGAGGCGGCCGAGCGGCGCGGTGAAGCCCCAGTCGAAGCCGCGCTCGCGCCAGATGTCGCCGGTGTGGTGCGGCGAGGCGAGCACGTACTCCTGGAACGCCTTCTCGCCCGTCGTGATGAACAGCTCGGCGGCGGCCCAGTAGAACTCGTCGCTGACGTCGCCGTCGGCGTAGGAGCCGCCGCCGACGCCGTCGTTCGGGTCGGCGTACTTGTCCGGGTTCGCCACGGCGGCGGCCCAGGCGGCGCGCGCGGCCTTGAGGTTGCGGGCGGCGAAGGCGGCGTCGTACGGGGCGAACAGGCGGGCGGCCTGCGCGGCGGTGGCGGCCAGGTTCAGCGTGGCCGCGGTGGACGGCGGGTGCAGCTCGCGGGGCTGCGGGTCCAGGTGCGGCATCAGCGGCAGCCCGGTCCAGGCCCGGTCGTGGATCTTGTGGTGGGCCATCCCGGCCAGCGCCTCGCCCTCGGGCACCTGCATGCTGAGCAGGAACTCCTGCTCCCAGCGGACCTCGTCGAGCACGTCGGGGACGCCGTTGCCGCTCTCGGGGAGGGTGAGCTGGCCGTCGGTGAAGGCGGCCTTGTCCCGCTCGTAGGCGGCCATCAGCTGGTAGGCGGAGATGCCGCCGTTGACCACGTACTTGCCGTGGTCGCCCGCGTCGTACCAGCCGCCCTTGACGTCGAGCGTGTAGTCGCAGACGCCGGGCTGGCAGGGGACCTTCGTGTCGCCCTGGTTGGGCTCGACGCCCGCGTGACCGGCGGGGCGGCCGTAGCCGGGGCGCAGCTCGTCCAGGATCTCGACGCCGCTGCGCTGGGTGTAGTAGAACTTCAGCGCGTCCACCCGCATGTCGTCATACAGGCCGGGGGCCAGGTCGAACGGGCGGCTGGTCTCGCCGTCGGCCGTGAGCGTGTAGCCCTGGCCGGGCTTGGCGTAGGCGGTGAAGTCGATCGTGTGGACGTTCTGGCCGGAGCTGGCGTCCATGCCGCGCGGGGTGCTCGCGCCGGTGGCGACGGTCTCGCCGGCGGCGTCCTTGAGCTGCCAGTCCACCGCGTCGGTCTTCTCGGTGACGACGGTGGCCTTCTTGGGGCCGTCGGGCAGGTAGCCGACCATGTTCACCCGGACGCGCGGGCCGGTGTCGGGCTCGTACTCCTCCGGCTCGGCGCCGCCCTTCAGCGACACGTCGTCCATGCAGAACCTCCAGGGCTCGGCGCTGCCGCCCAGCTGGAAGACGACCTGGGCGTTCGGCAGCGAGACGGGGGCGGTGAAGGTGTAGGAGTAGTCGTTGCCCGACACGCTCAGCTCGGGGGCCGCCGACAGATACTGCGTCCACGGGTCCACGGGGAGCTGGATGAGGGCCCGGCCGACCTTGGCGGGGGTGGCGGAGGCGGTGAACGAGTAGGCGTACGTCTCGCCCTCGACGAGCGGCAGGTCGTTCTGGCCGATGATCACGTCCCACGGGTTGGCGGTGCCGCCGGGGATGTCGGCGCACAGGCGGCCGGTGTCGAGCTCGGGGGTGACGTTGGCGGTGCCCCACCAGGGGGCGGTGGAGGAGTCGAAGGTGCCGTTGACGATCTGCTCCGGGCCCTCGTCGGCGTGGGCCGGCGTGGCGGCGGCCAAGGGGAGCAGGAGGAAGAGGGCCGCTGCCGCGGCCCGGCGTAGGGTCATGGGGGGTGTCCTTCGGGAGGTTGGGAGCGCTCCCAGGATCTTGCGGCCGAGGCCGCCGCCCCGTCAACGGCCCCTTCTCACCGCCTGTGAAACTTTCCCGCCGCCTGCCTGGCCATCGCCGCGGACGAGCGTGAAACTTTCATCCGGCCATCGCTTCCAGCAGGTCGGCGGCCCGGACGGTGCCGCCCTCGGCGCGCGTCTCCTCACGCAGCAGCGCCGAACGCCGCGCCACCGCCGGGTCGGTCGTCAGCGCGGTCAGCGCCTCGCGCAACGCCTCCGGAGTCGCCTCGGCCGTGTCGAGGCGCCGGGCCACCCCCAGCTCCACCAGCCGGTCGGCGTTCATGAACTGGTCGACCGCCTGCGGCACGGCGATCATCGGGACGCCCGTGAACAGCCCCTCGCTGCTCCCGCCCATGCCCGCGTGCGTGACGAACGCGTCGGCCTGCTCCAGGATCGCCAGCTGCGGCACCCAGGAATGCACCTCCACGTTGCCCGGGATCGGCCCCAGCTCCGCCGGATCGGTGCGCCTGCCGATCTGCAGCACGACATGCCAGCCCGGCAGGTCACCGAAGGCGGCCAGGCAGTTGCGGTAGAACTCCGGCTGCTGCGTGTAGGCCGACCCGAGCGACACCAGCAGCACCCGCTCCGCGCCCGCCGGCTTCGTCCAGCTCTCCCGCGCCCCCAGGCACGGGCCGACGAACGTCACCACGTCCGTGTCGACCTCGTCCGCGTGCGGCTGCATGGCGCGCGGGATCGTCGCGATGCAGCGCGGCGGATGGCCGGAGAAGTCGTCCATGTCGGTCGTCGTCGCCCCGTTGCCGGCCAGCCAGCCGGTGAACTTCGCCCGGTAGCCGTCGGCGCCGGGAAGCTGCCAGATCTGCGCGGCCACGTCGTTGTCGTACTGCTTCCAGGCCACCATCGCCGGGGAGAGCTGCACGATCGGGCGGCCCTGCGACTCGGCCAGCGCGCGGGCCGCGTAGGAGCCGATGTCGTACAGGTAGAGGTCGGCGGGATCGCGGTCGTAGACCTCGCGGAGCTGCGGCAGCATCTGGATGTTGTCATCCAGGAACACGCCCATCGCCTCGATCGGGTCGTCCGGCCAGTCGTAGTCGGCCACCGGCAGCGTCGACCGGTAGGCGACCAGCTCGGCGCCGGTCGCCGTGACCACCTCGCGCACCGACGGGTCGTTGGCGTAGGTCACCCGATGGCCGCGCGAGGCGAGCTCCCGGATGATCTCCAGGCTGGGCAGGACGTGGCTGATCGCGGGGATGCCGACCATCGCGATGTGCATCCGCCGATCCTATCGGCCTGCCGCCCGGCCGCCCGGCCCGCGCGGCCCGTGTCAGGCGCGCCCGTCACACGCCCGGGGCTTGCGGGGCCGTTCCGGCTTGCCCAGCGCCTTCATCAGCTCCGCCGTGAGCGGCCCCATCCCGTACGTCCTGTCCGACAGGCGCAACGGCTTGTCCCCGGGCGGCAGGACCCGGTTGCCCGAGCACAGCCCCGTGGTCAGCCCCTTCTTCCCCTTCCTGGCGAACACCAGGTAGCGGGTGCCCTTGGCGAACTGGTAGCCGCAGGCCGCGCTCTGCGCCCTGGTGCGCACCTGGGTCCTGACGCCCGGCGACCCCTTGTACACGTGGTCGACGCGGAGCGTGGCCACCACCTCACCGCCGTCCAGCATCGGCTCCACCACGCGCACGCCCGTGGCCGTCGCCGTGAACACGGCCGACGACCCGCGCACCAGCTCCTTCGGCTTCGCCACCGCGCAACTGCACGCGGCGGCCGGACCGGCGACGCCCACCAGGAAGCCCGCCACCATCACGAGCACGACGAGAACACGACTCATGCCCTCACACACGTACGCCGGCCCGCCCCGGTTCACCCAATGACGCGCCGCGTCACAGGGGGAGGCCGCCGGTGGCCGCGTTGGTGGAGCCGGTGGAGCGGTAGGCGTCGATGGTGCGCTCGGCGATGCGCATCTGGTGGATCTCGTCGGCGCCGTCGGCGAAGCGGGCCCAGCGGGCGTGCTGGAACATGTGGGCCAGCGGCGTGTCCGTGGAGTAGCCCAGGGCGCCGTGGACCTGGATGGCCCGGTCGACGATGCGGTTGAGGCTGCCCGCGACGAAGTGCTTGGCCATGGACACCTCGGTGCGGAAGTCCTCGCCCTTGTCGATCTTGGAGGCGGCGTGCAGGACCATGAGCTTGCACTGGTAGAGCTCCATGGCGGAGTCGGCGATGAGCCACTGGACGCCCTGCTTGTCGGCCAGCAGCGAGCCGTGGCTGTAGCGGTTGAGCGCCCGGTCGACCATCATGTCGAGCGCGGTCTCCGCCTGGGAGATCCAGCGCATGCAGTGGGCGAGGCGGGCGGGGCCGAGACGATACTGGCCCAGGCGGTGGCCGTTGCCGCGTCCGCCGAGGATCTGCCCGGAGGGCACGCGCAGGTCCTTGATGACGATCTCGCTGTGGCCGGTCGAGCCGTGCATGGTCTCGATCTCGCGGACGTCGTTCCAGCCGTCCTGGGGCAGGTCGATGAGGAAGGCGGTGTTGGCGCCGCGGGCGCCCTCGGGGACGTCGGGCTCGGTCCTGGCGATGAGGATGGCGAAGCTGGCCCGCCGGGCGTTGGAGATGAACCACTTGTGCCCGTTGATGACCCATTCGTCGCCGTCCTGGACGGCGTTGGTGCGGATGAGCGTCGGGTCCGAGCCGGCGACCTCGGGCTCGGTCATGGCGAAGCACGACATCTTGACGCCGTCGAGCAGGGGCCGCAGGTACTTGTCCTTCTGCTCGTCGGTGGCCCAGTGCAGCAGGGTGTGCATGTTGCCCTCGTCGGGGGCCTGGCAGTTGAGCACCCACGGCCCGAGCCGGGTCTTGGCCGCCTCCGACTGCACCATGGCGAGCTCAACGTGGCCCAGGCCCATGCCGCCCCACTCCTCGGGCATGTGCGGCAGCCACAGCCCTTCGGCCTTGGCCTTCTCGCGCAGCTTGAAGATGCCGCGCAGGTAGGCGTCGCGGTCGCTCTCGCGCAGCTCCTCACTGGCAGGGATCACGACCTCCTGGATGAAGGCGCGCACCCGCTTGCGGATCTCCTCGTGCTCGGGGGCGAGGGTGAAGTCGATGGCCATGTCGTTCTCCTATTGGTCGGGATAGTGGCAGGCGACGAAGTGGTCGCCGCCGTTCAGCGGGCGGATCTCGGGCTCCTCCGCGGCGCACCGGGCGGCGGCACGGGGGCAGCGGGTACGGAAGCGGCAGCCGGTGGGCGGGCTGACCGGCGACGGCGGCTCGCCGCTGATGAGCCGGTCGGCCGGGGGCAGGCCGAGGCCGCCGCCGGGGATGGAGGCGAGCAGCGCCCGCGTGTAGGGGTGGGCGGGGCGGGCGACCAGCTCCTCGCTGGGGGCGAGCTCGCACGTCTTGCCCAGGTACATCACCAGGACGCGGTCGCTGACGTTCTTGACCACGGCCAGGTCGTGGGCGATGAACACGAGCGTCAGCCCGAAGCGGGCCTTGAGGTCCTCCAGCAGGCCGAGGATCTGGGCCTGCACCGACACGTCGAGCGCCGACACCGGCTCGTCGCAGATCACCACCTCGGGCTCCAGCACGAGGGCGCGGGCGATGGAGACGCGCTGGCACTGCCCGCCGGAGAACTCGTGCGGCCGCCGCTCGGCCGCCGTGGCCGGGTCGAGGCCGACGGCCTCCAGGACCTCGTCGACGGCCAGGCCGTCGTGGCCCCACACGCGCGGCCCCTCGGCGACGATGTCGCGGACGCGGCGGCGCGGGTTGAGCGACGAGATCGGGTCCTGGAAGATCATCTGAAGCCGTCGCCGGGTGCGCCGCAGCGCCTCGCCGCGCAGCGTGGTCAGCTCGACGCCGTCCAGCCGCACCGAGCCGGATCGCGGCGGCGGGAGCTGGATGAGCGCCCGCGCGGTGCTCGACTTGCCGCAGCCGGACTCGCCGACGATGCCCAGCGTCTCGCCCCTGGCCAGGTCGAAGCTCACCCCGGACACGGCTCTGACGGTACGGCCGCGCCCGGCGGGGAACTCGACCACCAGGCCGACGGCCTGGAGCAGCACCTCGTCACGCGGGCGCAGGTGCGCCGTCCCGCTACCGGCCATGGCTGTCCGCCCCTTCGCTCTTCGTCATGGTCCTGCCCACCGGGTGCCAGCAGGCATGCAGGTGGCCGCCCTCCGCCACCAGCGGGGGAGCCTGCTCGGCGCACCGGTCGCGGGCGTAGGCGCACCGGGGCCGGAACGCGCAGCCGTCCGGCACGGCGGCCAGGTCGGGCGGCCGGCCGGGGATGACGCGCAGCCGGTGGTGCGCGGGGTCGGTCAGCCGGGGCGCGGCCTGGAGCAGCGCCTCGGTGTACGGCATGCGGGTGCGCTCGAACACGTCGGCCGCGGGCCCGCGTTCGACGACCTTGCCCGCGTACATGACGATGACCTCGTCGGCCCACTGCCGCACCACGGACAGGTCGTGGCTGACGAGCACCACGGCCATGTCGCGCTCCTCGCGCAGCCGGTGGACGAGCCGCAGCACCTGGTCCTGGACGGTGACGTCGAGCGCGGTCGTGGGCTCGTCGGCGAACAGCACGTCGGGCCCGCACGACAGCGCCATGGCGATGGTGACGCGCTGCCGCATGCCGCCGGAGAGCTGGTGCGGGTAGCGGCCGAGCGTGCGCGCCGGGTCGGGGATGCCGACGGAGGCGAGCAGCCGGGCCGCCTCCTCACGCGCCTGCCTGCGGCTCATGCCCAGGTGGACCCGGAGCGGCTCGGCGACCTGGGCGCCGATCGTGCGGACGGGGTTGAGCGCGGTCATCGGGTCCTGGAAGACGGCCCCCAGCCGGCGGCCGAGCACCTGGCGCATCCGCTCGGGGGTGAACGCGGTCAGCTCGTCGCCCTCCAGGTGGACGTGCCCACCGCGCGCCACGCCCGCGCCGGGCAGCAGGCCGAGGACGGAGCGGATCAGCATCGACTTGCCGGAGCCGGACTCGCCGACGACGGCCAGCGTCCTGCCGCGTTCGAGCGTGAACGACACCCCGTCCACGGCCTTGACGGGGCCGCGCGGGGTGAGGAAGTGCGTGCGCAGGTCGTCCACCTGGAGCAGCGCGCCGGTGAGCGGCCGGGGCCCGGCGGACGGCAGGACCGCCGGAGCCTGCCGCGCCGGTTCCAGGCCGCTTGGCCGCACGTCGCCGGCGGCCCGCAGCCGGTCGCCGACCAGGTTGAACGACAGCACGGTCAGGAACATCACGACCGACGGCGCGAGCACCACGTGCGGCGCGGTCTCCATCAGCGCCCGCCCCTCGTTGATCAGCCCGCCCCATGTGGGCGTCGGCGCCTGCACCGACAGACCGAGGAAGGCCAGGCTGCCCTCCGCGACGACGACCACGGCCATGCCGACGAAGGCGTACGAGGCCGCGGGCACGGCGACGTTGGGCATGATCTCCCGCCACAGGATGCGCCGGTCGCGCACGCCCAGCACCCGGGCGGCGAGCACGAACTCCCGCTCGGCGAACGACAGCGTCGCCCCGCGGATCAGCCGCGTCCACGCGGGCACCCCGAGGACGCCGAGGACGACGAGCACGTTGCGCAGGCTGGCCCCGGCGAAGGCGACCACGGCCAGCGCGAACACCAGCGCCGGGAAGGCCAGCGCCACGTCGTTGACCGCCATGATCACCGCGTCGGCGGCCCGCCTGCGGTACCCGGCCAGCACGCCGAGCGGGGCGCCGATGGCCAGGCCGAGGACGACCGCGCCGATGCCCACGCCCAGCGAGACGCGCGCCCCGTGCACGACCCTGCTGAGCACGTCGCGGCCGAGGCCGTCGGTGCCGAACGGGTGCGCGGCGCTGGGCCCGGCCTGGGGCGGCCCGGCCAGCGTCTCGTCGTAGCGGGCGATGGGCAGCAGGTCGGCCAGCACGGCGGCGGCCAGCACGAGCGCGATCCACGCGACGGCGATCCAGAACCCGGCCCCGAGCCGCCTACGCACGCCGGATCCTCGGGTCCACGGCGGCGTACACGACGTCGACGGCGAAGTTGACCAGCACGTAGCCGACGGAGATCAGCACGACGCCGCCCTGAACGGTCAGGTAGTCGCGGGAGAAGATGGAGTCGACGATGAGCCGCCCGATGCCCGGCAGCCCGAACAGCGTCTCGATGATCACGGTGCCGCCGATGAGCGCGCCCATGTTGAGCCCGACGGCGGTGATCAGCGAGATCGCCGACGGGCGCAGCGCGTGCCGCCACAGGATGCGGCGCGGCGACAGCCCGCGGGCGCGGGCGAGCGTGATGTAGTCCTCCTGGAGGGTGGCGATCAGGTCGGCGCGCAGCAGCCGCGCGTACACGGCGAGCTGCCCGCAGCCGAGCGTGACGGCGGGCAGCAGCACCGAGGTGATGTTCCACCCCAGATCCACCGAGATCGGCGTCCAGCCGGTGGCGGGCACCACCTGCCAGGTGACCGCGAACAGCAGGATGAGCAGCACCCCGAGCACGAACACCGGCGTGGACAGCAGCGCGAAGCTCAGCGCGGTCAGCGCCTGGTCGAGCGCCCGCCCGGCCCGGCGCGCGGCGGCGACGCCCACCGGGACCGCCAGCCCGAGCGCCACGACCTGGGCGGCCACGAGCAGCTCCAGCGTGACCGGCAGCCGCTCGGCCAGCTCGCCCGCGACCGGCGTCCGGGTGATGGGCGAGGTGCCGAAGTCGCCGGTGAGCAGGTCGCCGAGCCAGCCCGCGTAGCGGACGAGCAGCGGCTCGTCCAGGCCCAGCTCCTGCCGGAGCCGCGCGCGGGCCTCCTCGTCCGCGCCGATGCCGAGGATCTGCGTGACCGGGTCGCCGGGCAGCAGCGCGAGCATCACGTAGGACAGGAACGTCACCACGAGCAGCACGATCACGAGCCGGGCCAGCCGGTGCAGGACGATCACCGCGCGCTGACCCAGAGCTGCGTGAACGGGTGGTACGGCACGGGCGAGCCGGTCAGCGGCAGCCCCTTCTCGCCGTCGGGCAGCACCTGCTCGCCGATGCCGCGCACCTTGGTCCTGGCCACGACCGCGCCGGTGTCGAGGTGGTCGACGAACACGAACGGCACCAGCTCGCGCAGCCGCTCCTGGACGGTGGCGTACGCCTGCTTGCGGGCGCTCTCGTCCGGGTTCGTCCGGCCGAGGTCGAACGCCTTGCTGAGCTTGTCGTCCCGCAGCCGGGTGAAGTTCAGCGAGACCTGGCCGACGGGCTTGGAGTACGCCTGGTGCATCCAGATGTACTCGCCGTCGGGGTCGGGGGAGGAGAACTGCACCCACACGGTGGCGGCGTAGTTGCCGGTGACCGCCCGGTTGATGAGGTCGGCCTGGTCGGCCTGCTTGATCGTCACGTCCACGCCGGCCTTGCGCCACATGTCCTGGGCCAGCTCGATGCCCTGCATGGTGTTCGGGTCGGGGGTGGAGATGATCTCGAACGCGATCGGTCCCTTCTCCGCCTCGACCTCCTTGACCAGCGCGGTGGCCTTGGCCAGGTCGTAGCCGGGGTAGGCGCCGCCGCCGGCGTACCACGGGGAGTCGCGCGACCACGGCCCGTCGGCCGGCTGGGTGAGCCCGCCGCGCAGCGTCTTGATGATCGTCGCCCGGTCCAGCGCGTGCGCGAGCGCCCGGCGCACCCGCAGGTCGTCGAGCGGGGCGACGGCGGTGTTGAGCAGGAACATGTACTCCGGCACCGCCATGCCCCGGGCCCGATGGACGGTGTAGGCGTCCTTCTGGCCGCCGTACTTGGTGATGTCCTCGTCGCGGGTGGTGCCCATGGCGTCGATGCCGCCCGCTTCCAGGGTCTGCGCCCGGGTCTGGCTGTCGGGCAGGATGCGGAACTCGATCTCGTCCAGGTACGGCAGCCCGTCCCGCCAGTAGTCCGGGTTGCGGGTCACGACCATGCGGCTGTCGGGCACGTACTCCTTGAAGACGAACGCGCCGGTGCCGACGGGTTTGACGCTGGCCGTCCCGGGGTCGCGCAGCGACGCGGGCGGCACGATCATGCCGAGCTGGGCGGCCAGGTAGTAGGGGAAGGCCACCCACGGCTGGTTGAGCTTGACCGTGACCGTCATCGGGTCGGTGAGCTCGAAGGACTCGACGGGGACGAGGACCGCGTTGTTGAGCGGGGAGGCCTTCTGCGCCTCCAGGTTGGCCTTGACGACGTCGCCGGTCAGGGCCAGGCCGTCGTGGAAGGAGATGCCGGGCCGGACCTTGATCGCCCACTCGTCGTAGGTCTCGTTCGGGGTGAGCGACTCGGCGAGGTAGGGCTTCCAGTCGCCGTTCGCGTCAACGGTGACGAGGGGTTCGATGACGGTGCCGACCATGCTGTAGCTCTGCGAGGCGAACTGGTCGGTGACGGGGTTGAGCCCGTTGGCGTCGGCGCTGAGCCCGTAGACCAGCCGGCCGCCTCTCTGGGGGCCTGACGGCGCCTCCGACGACGGGTTTTCCGGCACGGCGACGGGCCGTTGCCCGCTGCACGCGACGAGCAGCAGCGTCGCCAGCGACAGTGCCGCGGGCCCTCTCCAGCGTTTCATCGACGCCTCCTCCCGGTCAGCCCCCGAGAGCAATTTCACCGATAGTACTATCGGTGAAATTCGACACAAGCCCCTTGGCTAGAGTTGTCGCCGGAGGTGCCCGTGACCCACACACCGCTCACCAGGAGCGAGGCCAAGGACCTGACCAGGCGCAGGCTGATCCGGGCGGCGCTGGCGATCCTCGACAAGGAGGGCGAGGCCGGACTGACCACCCTCAAGGTCGCCAAGGCCGCGGGCATCGCCCAGTCCACCTTCTACGTCCACTTCAAGGACAAGCAGGACCTGCTGCGCTCGCTCGGCGACGAGGGCGGCGAACGGCTGCGCCGGTCCATGCGCGAGGTCCGGCGGCAGGCGCGCGAGACCCACGACGCCGAACGGCACCGCGAGGCCTTCCGCATCCCGATCGAGGCCATCTGCCGCCACCCCGAGCTGCTGCGCATCCTCCAGCGGGCCCGCCACGACCCGGCCTCGCCGCTGCGCGAGTTCGCCATCGAGACGGCGGCCGCCTACCGCGACCACCACGCCGCCGACCTGGCCGCGCTCGGCTACACCGCCGACGACGAGCGCGACCGGCGACGCCTGGAGATGATCGCCGAAGGCGTCAACGCGGCCACCAACGCGCTGGCGCTCGGCCACCTCGAAGGCCGCTACCCCGACGTCGAGGAGGTGCTCGACGTGCTCGTCGCGCTGTCCAACGGGGCGCTGCGGCTGCTCAGGTCGGGAGCCTAGGCCGCCCAGTGGGTGGCCGGGAGCAGCGCCAGCTTGTTGAGGGCGGTCGCGACCAGGTCGGCGAAGACCGAAGCGCCGTGCTCGGAGGTGTGGGTGTCGTCCTGCTTCTCCCGCGACAGGTAGAGCGACTTCGACTCCTCCGGGCCCAGCGACTCGACCAGCTCACGGCTGTCGCGGGTGAGGTCGATGAGCGCCACGCCCTGCGCCGCCGCCACCGTGCGCGTCTCCGCCGGCAGGTCCACGCCCAGCCCGTTGACGATCAGCCCGTCGAGGTCCAGCCGGGAGCCGGTGAAACGGCGCCGCACGACCGGCGTCACCAGCACCGGCGTCGCGCCCCTGGCCTCGATGCCGTGCACGATCCGCGTCAGGTTGGAGCGGAACTCGACGGCGCTGGTCTGCTTGTCGTTGTGGCCGAACTGCACCAGCGCCACGTCACCGGGGCAGAGCTGGTCGCGCATCTCCGCCCACATCGCCGGATTGGCCAGGAACGACGCCGAGCTCTCACCCGACCCCGAATGGTTGACCACCGACAGGCCGCGCCCGAAGTGGCGAGGCAGCCGCTGACCCCACCCGGTGTAGGGGGCGGTCGCCTGGTCGGTGACCGTGGAGTCGCCCGCCAGGAACAGCGCCCGGCCGCGGGTGCGCGCCAGCTCGATCGCGCGCACCTCCGGGGCCGGGCCGGTGAACGTCAGCGTCAGCCCCGGACAGCCGTCGCCGTCGTAGCCGTTCTGCTGGCTCTCCGGCGTGCGGACGTTGACGGTGAACGCGTGCCGCGCCGGGCCGTCGCCGGGCGAGGCGATCGCCATCAGCCGGCGGGCCTCGGCCAGCACGTGTGTGGTCGCGCCACCGATCACGACGGACACGTCATAGTGTCCCGGGTCGACGTCGAAGATGCGGATGATCGGTGTCACGGGGTCCCTTTTATCGCCCGCCTGTGCTGAGTGGCAGGGCGATGGCGCGCTTGAGGATCTTGCCGGTCGGGGTAACCGGCAGCTCGTCCACGAACGAGACGTGCCGGGGGTATTTGTAGGCCGCCACCCGTTCGCGGACGAACGCGCGCAGCGTCTCGGCATCGACAGGCATCCGCAAGGCCACCACGGCGGCGATCTCCTCTCCGAGCTCGGGGTGGGGGACCCCGATCACCGCGGCCTGCCTGACGGCCGGGTGCTCGTAGAGGACCTCCTCCACCTCGCGAGAGTACACGGTATAGCCCCCGCGGATGATCACATCGCGTCGTCTGTCCACCAGGAAGAAAAAACCATCCCCGTCGACCCTTCCGAGGTCCCCGGTATGAAACCAGCCACCCCGGATGGCCTCCGCCGTGGCCGCTGGATTGTTCCAGTAGCCCTTCATCACGTTCGGGCCGCGGATGACGATCTCGCCCACCTCGCCGCACGGCACCTCGTGGCCGTCCTCGTCCACGACCCGCATCTCGATGCCGCGCACCGGCCAGCCGACCGAGCCGGGGCGGCGGCCGTCGCCGCTGCGGTTCGTGGCGGCCAGCGCCGAGGTCTCGCTGAGCCCGTACCCCTCGACGATGCGGCAGCCGTAGCGGGTCTCGAAGGCGCGCAGCACGTCCACCGGGAGCGGGGCGCCGCCGGAGACGCAGACCCGCAGCAGCGACAGGTCGGAGACGCCCGGATGGTCGAGCAGCGCGATGTACATGGTCGGCACGCCCTGCAGCACCGTCACCCCGTCGCGGCGGATCACCTCCAGCGCCCGGCCCGCCTCGAAGCGGCGCATCAGCGTCAGCCGCGCGCCCGCGTGCACGGTCGCGTTGAGCGAACAGGTCTGGCCGAAGGAGTGGTAGAGCGGCAGCGCCCCCAGCACCACGTCGTCGACGCCGAGCGCGTGCATGCGGGCCACGGTGGCGGCGTTGCCGCCCAGGTTGCCGTGGGTGAGCTCGATGCCCTTGGCCCGGCCGGTGGTGCCCGCCGTGTAGTGGATCACCGCGGTCTCGCCGTCGTCGCGCGGGACGACGCCCTCCTGCGGCGGCAGGCCGCGCAGCAGCCGGCGGAACTCGTCGGGGACGACGAAGAACAGGTCGGTGCGGGTGCCGGCGGTGCCCGCCTCGGCGGTCTCGGCGAACGCGTGCCAGGCGATCAGCAGCCGGGCCTGGCAGTCGCCCACGTACGAGGCGATCTCACGCTTTCTCAGCAGCGGGTCGAGCGGGACCACCACGGCCCCGACCCGCAGCACCCCGTAGTAGACGGCGGCGAACTCCGGCACGTTCGGCAGCATGATCGCCACGCGGTCGCCGGGCCCGACGCCGCGCTGCCGCAGCAGTGTCGCGATCCGCGCGGTCATCAGGTCGAGCGCGGCGTAGCTGAGCCGTGTCTCGTCCAGCGTGACGACCGTCCGTTCGCCGAGTCGCTCGGCGGACCTGTGGAGCCGGTCGGCGAGGTTCATGGCAACGACCGTACGCCGGGTGCCCCTCGGTCCTCATTGGTCGCGGTGGCCAGTCTTTTCCCGTCGGGATTGGTGGGGGGCAGCGCGTCCTGGAGGGCGATGGCGACCAGCAGCTCGACGAGGTCGTCGATGCGGCGCAGGCTGAGCCCGGTGCGCTCCTGGATGCGGCGCAGCCTGTACTGCGCGGTGTTGGGGTGGATCTGCAGCCGTTCGGCGGCGGTGCGCAGGTTGAGGTCGGCGGCGGCGAAGGCGCGGATCGTCGCGGTAAGCACGCCGCCGCGTGCCCGGTCCTCGTCCAGCAGCGCGGTGATGCGCGGATCGACCAGGTGGCGCGCGGTGTCGTCGGCGCGCAGCGCCAGATACTGGAACGCGGTGATCCGGGGGAGCGCGGCCACGCCGCCGCCCTCGGGCAGGAAGTCGAGCACCGCGCGGGCCTCCTGGTAGGCCTGCGGGATCTGGGCGGTGCCCGCGCCGACGGTGCTGATGCCCATCGCCAGCACGATGCCCTCGGCCAGCAGCGTCTCGCGCACCGCCTGGAGCCGGTCGCACAGCTCGCCGGCGTCGCCGCCGGGGCCGAGCACCGGGATGGCCACGATCTCCGACTGCCGCACCACCGACAGCGTCCGCCCGCCGGGGCCGCCGGACCTGGCGATGGCCGCGCAGGCCGCGTGCCGGGCGTCGGCGCCCCGGTCGGGCCCTCTCGGCACGGCCGTGCGCAACCCGAGCACGACGGCCACGACCACGAGCAGCGGCGTGCGCGACTCGGGCGCCAGGCCGTGCGCCTGGGCGGCGGCGAGCTGCGGTCCGCGCGTCGGCATCGCCCCGGCCAGCAGCGTCTCCAGCAGGTCGCGGCTCTCGCGCACCGCCTCGGCGGCGGCGTACTGCTGGAACTCCATGTAGGCGTTGGCGGCGTGCGTGCTGGCGAAGTCGCAGTAGCGCATGACCATCGCGGCCAGCGACAGCGCGGCCTCGTGGCCGGCGAACGAGCGTCCTGCCCTGGCCAGCACCGACTCCCAGAAGACCTGCTGGCCGACGCGGAAGGCGTTGATGTAGTCGGCCAGCGGGAGCCCGGCCCTGGCCCGGCGCATGGCGGCCTGCCGGGTGTGGGCGACGTCGTCCGGCGTCACCGTCCGCTCCTCCAGGAGGACGGCGAGCTTGCTGCCGTAGTGGCGCATCACCTGGTCGCGCACGTCGGCCAGGAACTCGGGGGTCCGGGCCGCGTAGGCGGGGATCTCGGCCCGCATGGCGGCCACCGCCGTGTCGGCCAGGTCGTCGAGGTCGGCGAGCAGCTCGGCGAGGATGCGCGCGCGCTCGGCGCGGACAGGCCCGGCGCCGGTGAACGTCTCCATGCCGGAAGCACTGGACATGCCCGGGATGATCCATGCCGGTAGCGGCGCGGTCAACGGGTTGTGACCGGTCCGAGACAGAGCCTGTGCTCCGACGACAACCTTCGCGGCGCAGGTTGGGTCACCGTGCCCAATGCGGTCATAGACGGCCGGATCCTACGCTGACCCCAATTGCAGAACAATCTTCCGCTCGCTGCGCCCCAGGAGGCCGGATGCTGGAAGTACACGATCTCACGGTCCGCTTCGGAGGCATCACCGCGCTGGACGGCGTCGGCTTCTCCGTCGCCGCCGGCGAGATGGTGGGGCTGATCGGACCGAACGGCGCCGGCAAGACCACCCTGTTCAACTGCCTCACCCGGCGCTGCGACGCCGACGGGGGAACGGTCCGCCACGAGGGCGAGGACCTCCTGGCGGTGCCGCCGCACGCCATCGCGGCACTCGGCATCGCCAGGACCTTCCAGAACCTCGGCCTGTTCCCCCGCATCTCCGTACGCGACAACGTCATGGTCGGCGCGCACCACCGGGGCCGCGCCGGCTTCCTGACGGCGGCGCTGCGGCTGCCCGGCGTGCGCGGCGAGGAACGCGGGCTGCGCGCCGAGGCCGACGCCGTGCTGGAACGCCTCTCCCTGTCCCACGTCGCCGACCACCCGGCGGCCGGGCTGCCGTTCGGCACGCTCAAACGGGTCGAGCTGGCCAGGGCGCTCATCGGCCGGCCCCGGCTGCTGCTGCTCGACGAGCCCGTCAACGGGCTCAACTCGGCCGAGGTCGAGGAGTTCGCCGGCACGCTGAGCGCGCTGCGCGACGAACACGACCTGACCGTGGTCGTCGTCGAGCACCACATGGGCTTCGTCATGGGCACCTGCGAGCGGATCGTCTGCCTCGACTTCGGCAGGAAGATCGCCGAAGGGCCGCCCGAGCAGGTGCAGCGCGACCCCGGCGTCATCGAGGCCTACCTGGGGACGGCGGTATGAGCGAGCTGACGGTCCACGACCTGCACGCCGGGTACGGCGGCGCGCAGGTGCTGCACGGCGTGAGCCTCACCGTGGGCGAGGGCGAGATCTGCGCGATCCTCGGCCCCAACGGCGCCGGCAAGACGACCCTGCTGCGCGCCCTGTCGGGCATGGTCAAGGGACGCGGCAGCGTCCGGCTCGACGGCGCCGAACTGCTCGGCCGCCCGCCCGACGCGCTCGCCCGCCTGGGCGTCGCCCACGTCCCGGAGGGGCGCGGCACGTTCACCCAGCTCACCGTCGAGGAGAACCTCCGGCTCGGCGCGTACGTCCGGCGCACCGGCGTGGAGGCCGACCTGGAGCGCGTCTACACCTACTTCCCCGCGCTGAAACCCCGGCTCAGGCAGGCGGCGGGCAGCCTCAGCGGCGGCGAGCAGCAGATGCTCGCGCTCGGCCGGGCGCTCATGCTGCGCCCCCGGCTGCTCCTGCTGGACGAGCCCTCCCTGGGCCTGGCCCCGCTCGTCACCAGGGAGCTGTTCCACATCGTGCGGGCCGTCAACGAACAGGAGCGGACCACCGTGGTCGTCGTCGAGCAGAACGCCCATCTCGCCCTCGGCGTCGCCCAGCAGGCGCACGTCCTGGAGACCGGCAGGATCGTGCTGTCGGGCACCGCGGCCGACATCCGGGCCGACGAGCAGGTCGCCCAGTCCTACCTCGGATACCGGGTCTAGCCATGGCCGGATTCCTGCAACAGGTCATCGTGGGGCTCGGCACCGGCGCCATCTACGCCAGCCTCGCCCTCGCGCTCGTGCTCATCTACCGGTTCACCGGGATCGTCAACTTCGCCCAGGGCGAGCTGGCCATGTTCTCGGCCTACATCGCCTGGCAGTTCACCGCCGCGGGCGTGCCGTTCTGGCTGTCGCTGGTGCTCGCGCTGGCCGTGTCGTTCGCGGGCGGCATGCTCGTCGAACGGGTGATCATCCGGCCGGTCGAGGGCGCGCCCGAGCTGACCGTGGTCATCGTCACCGTGGGGCTGTTCATCTTCGTCAACGCCGCCGCCGGCTGGATCTGGACGTTCCTCATCAAGGACTTCCCCAACCCGTTCCCGGGCGGCGCGCTGCACGTGGGCGGGATCAGCGTGGCCTTCTCCACGCTCGGCGTCCTGGCCGTCGTGGGGGTCGTCATGGGGCTGCTCTACCTGCTGTTCCAGCACACCAAGATCGGGCTGGGCATGCGGGCGGTGTCGGCCAACCCCGACTCGGCGCGGCTCGTCGGCATCCGCGTCGGCTGGACGCTCGCGCTCGGCTGGGGGCTGGCCGCCACCGTCGGCGCCGTGTCCGGCGTGCTCGTCGCGCCGCTGCTGTTCCTGGAGCCGAACATGATGGGCGGCGTCCTCATCTACGCCTTCGCCGCCGCCACGCTCGGCGGCTTCGACAGCCCGCTCGGCGCCGTCGTCGGCGGGCTCGTCGTGGGCGTGGCCGAGACCCTGGCCGGCGCGTACGTCAGCGCCATCGGGCCCGACCTCAAGGTCGGCGTGCCGCTGGCGATCATCCTCGGCGTCCTGCTGCTGCGGCCCCAGGGCCTGTTCGGGCGAGCGGTGGTGGAGCGGGCATGAGCGAGTCGACGCAGGTGAGCGACCGTACGACCGCCCGCGAGCAGGCCCCGGCCCGCCCGGCGGCGACCCGGTGGCGGTGGGCCGCGGCGGCGGCGCTGCTGGCGGCGGCCGTCTACGCGCCCTTCCAGCTCGTGCCGTTCCACGTCTTCCAGCTCACCATGGTGCTGATCTACGCCGTGGCGCTGCTCGGGCTGAACCTGCTCGTCGGGCACGCCGGGCAGATCTCCCTGGGGCACGGCGCGTTCTTCGCCGTCGGCGCCTACACCGCGGCGATCCTGCTCGACCGGTGGGACGCGCCCTACCCGCTGACCCTGCCCGCCGCCGCCCTGGTCGCGTTCGTGCTCGGACTGGCGTTCGGGGTGCCCGCGATGCGGCTGCGCGGGCTCTACCTGGCCCTGGTCACGCTGGCCATCGCGATCTTCCTGGTGCCGCTGCTCAAGCGGTTCGAGGAGGTCACCGGCGGCTCGATGGGGCTGTCGCTGGCCAAGCCCGCCCCGCCCGCGTGGAGCGGGCTCGCCGAGGACCAGTGGCTGTACTTCCTCGCCCTGGCCGTCACCGTCGCCGCGTTCCTGCTGGCCGCGAGCCTGCTGCGGTCCCGGGTCGGGCGGGCCCTGCACGCCGTCCGCGACGACGAGGCCGCGGCCGAGGTCATGGGCGTGCGGCCGGCGTACTACAAGACGCTGGCCTTCGCGTGGAGCGCGATGTTCGCCGGGATCGCCGGGTGCCTCTACACGTGGGTGATCGGGTTCGTCTCGCCCGACTCGTTCGTGGTCAACCTGTCGATCACCCTGCTGGCCGGGCTCGTCGTCGGCGGGCTCGGGTCGCTGTCCGGCCCGGTGCTCGGCGCACTGTTCGTGATGTTCGTGCCGAGCATCTCCCAGGACGTCAACGAGGCCGCGCCCGGCGTCATCTTCGGCCTCCTCATCATCGCGGTCATGTACGTCGCGCCGACCGGGCTGGCCGGGCTGGCCGGACGCGCCGCGAACTCGATCAAGAAGACCCTCCGGAAGGGGTAACGGCATGCGTTTATCTGCGATCGGCCGCACGGCGGTGACGGCCACCCTGCTGATCGCCGCGGCGGCCTGCGGAGGGCGGGACAGCGGCGGCGGAGACGCCCAGGCCACGGGCGCCACGGGCGGCCAGTGCGCCGGCCAGCAGACCACCGGCATCACCGACACCACGCTCAAGCTCGGCGGCATCTACCCGCTGTCGGGTCCCGCGTCCGCCTACGGCGCCATCCCCAAGGGCATCAAGGCCTACTTCGACTACGTCAACGCCGAGAAGGGCGGCATCGGCGGGCGCAAGGTCGAGTTCGTCGTGCGCGACGACGGCTACCAGCCGCCCAAGGCCGTCGAGGAGGCCCGCCGGCTGGTCGAGCAGGAGCAGGTGTTCGCCCTCTTCCAGACGCTCGGCACCCCGTCCACCACCGCGACCTGGGACTACACCAACCAGCAGAAGGTCCCGCAGGTCTTCGTCGCCACCGGCGCGTCCGTGTGGGGCACCGACACCGCGCACCCGTGGACCATCGGCTGGCAGCCCAACTACGTCTCCGAAGCCCGCGTCTACGCCCAGTTCCTCAAGCAGGAGCACCCGGACGCCAAGGTCGCCGTCCTCTACCAGAACGACGACTTCGGCAAGGACCTGCTCGGCGGCTTCAAGAACGCCATCGCCGGCACCGGCGTCACGATCGTGGCCGAGCAGAGCTACGAGGTCTCCGACCCGACCGTGGACCCGCAGATGCGCAACCTGGCCGAATCCAAGGCCGACGTGTTCCTCAACGTCACCACGCCCAAGTTCGGCTCCCAGGCGCTCGCCGCCGACGCCAAGAACACCGCCTGGAACCCGCTGCACATCGTCAACAACGTCGCCGCCTCCATCACCGTGCTCAAGCCCGTCGGCTTCGAGAACGTGCAGGGCGTCGTCTCCGCGACCTACTACAAGGACCCCGTCGACCCCACCTGGGCCGACGACGCCGAGATGAAGCTCTACAAGGCCAAGATGCAGCAGTACGCGCCCGACGCCGACCCGCAGGTGCCCTACCACGCCTTCGGCTGGGCCGTGGCCAGCAGCTTCCACAAGGCGATGGAGGCCGCCAAGTGCCCCACGCGCGAGGGGCTGCGCGACTCGGTCCGCAACCTGCAGGGGATTCAGGTGGACATGCTGCTGCCCGGCGTGAAGCTGGAGACCGGGCAGGGTGACGGCTTCCCGATCGAGTCGCTGCAGCTCATGCGGTTCAAGGGCGAGCGGTGGGAGCTGTTCGGCGAGGTGATCGACACCCGCAAGGAGTTCGGCCCGCTCACCGGCTGACGCTTCGAGCCAGGGCCGCCGTCTTCCCTCCGGGGGCGGCGGCCCCGGGCGGGTGACGGCGTCGAGCCGGTCGGCCTGGTCAGCGCAGTCAGGACCAGGCCACGGGATGACGGCCGCGGGGCGCTAGTGAGCTGACCGTGAGTATTCGGGACACCACATGAGGTGTGTTTCGTTTCAGATTGGCTGTGTGGTGGTGACGGTCTCCGGTTGCTGAGGTC
>NZ_JBFANJ010000024.1:0-130727 GCF_040674795.1 Nonomuraea sp. NPDC049725
CCGGCCGGGCCGGTCGAGCGGCGCGGCGGCCCGATCCCGGTCGGCGGCGTGCTGCGCCGGCTCGCGTGCCCCGCCGGGCTGCTCGTCGGCGACGCGGCCGGCGCGGTGTCGCCGCTGACGGCGGGCGGCCTGGACCCGTGCCTGCGGATGGCGGCCCTGGCCGCCTCCGTCACCGCCGCCTACCTGCGCACCGGCGACCGGCGCGAGCTGGAGCGGTACGACGGCGCCGCGCTGCGCGCCCGGTACCGGACCCGGCTGATGCTCCGCCGCGCCTTCGCCGGCATCCGGTCGCCCGCCGCCGCGGAGGCCGCCGTGACCGCCCTGCGCGGACGCGCCGGACGCGCCCTGGCGGCCCGCATCCTCTTCGGCGACGGCTCCTTCCCGAACGTGGAACCGGCGCCCGCGACAGGCTGACGCGCCCCCGCTTGCGCCGGAGGTCAGGCCAGGGCGAGACGGCGTACGCCTGTCATGGTCGGGGTCGGCATCAGCTCCGGCGGGTCGTCCGGGTCGGTGCGCAGGGACGGGAGGCGGTCGAGCAGGATGTTCAGCGCGACCCGCCCCTCCAGCCTGGCCAGCGGCGCGCCCAGGCAGAAGTGGATGCCCCGGCCGAACGCCAGATGCGGGTTCGGGTCGCGGCCCGGATCGAACATGTCCGGATCGGGGAACTGCCTCGGGTCCCGGTTGGCCGACCCCAGCCACGCCATGACGAGCTGATCGGCCGGGATCTTCACGCCGCCCAGCTCCACCTCCCGGGTCGTGGCACGGCCGAGCGCGGCGAACGGCGTGAGGTAACGCAGCGACTCCTCGATCACGGCCGGGATCGTCGACCGGTCGGCCCGCGCCCGATCCTGCTGCTCCGGGAACGCGTCCAGGCAGAGCACCGTGTTGCCGAGCAGCATCGTCGTGGTGACGTGCCCGGCCAGCAGCAGGACGATCGCGAAGTTCACCACCTGGGTGTCGGGCAGGCGCTCGCCGTCGACCTCGGCCTCCACCAGCAGGCTCAGCAGGTCGCCGCGCGGCCGGGCCCGGCGCTCGGCCGCGTGACCGGCGAGGTAGTCCGACATCTCCTTCCACGGGCGCAGCGACTCCTGCCGTTGCGCGAGCTGCCTCTCGTCGGGCTCGGTGAGCGAGACCTTGGTGTCACGCTGGAACAGCGCGTCGGCCCACCGCTTGAACAGCGCCCGGTCGGTGGCGGGCACCCCGAGCAGCTCGGCGATGACGATGACCGGCAGCGGGTAGGCCAGGTCGGTCACCAGCTCCAGCCGGCCGCGCTCGCGGGCCGCGTCCAGCAGCTCGTGGGTGAGGGCGGCGATGCGCGGCTCCAGATCCGCGACGATCTTGCGGGTGAAGGCGCTGCTGACCAGCCTGCGCAGCTTGCCGTGCGCCGGCGGGTCGATCTGCGTGATGAAGCCGTCGAGCGAGAACTCCTCGACCTCGGGCACCAGGCCCTTCGGCACCACCCGCATGGTGTCGGAGGAGAACGTCGCGGGGTCGCCGAGAACCTCGTGCAGCTCCGGGTAGCCGTAGACGTTCCACATCCCCGAGGCGGGGTCGAACTCGACGGGCGGGCCCGAGCGCGGGCCGTGCAGCCAGAAGTGCTGTTCGGGGATTCCGTACCGTTCGGCGAAGTCGGCCATCGCCTCTCCTTGGTCGTAGATCCGCGTCGGCGTGGGGCGGCCACCCCAGGTCCCTACCCCGCCGTGGTGGCCGGGGCCCCTGCCCGTGCGGGGTGTTTTCGCGTACGTACGAGATCCGCGCGGTCGTTGACGGAAGGGCGGTCGCTCACGGAAGGGCGGTCGTTCACGGAAGGGCGGTCGCTCATGGGAAGGGGAGCAGGCCGGACAGCGGGGCGGACGGTGAGGGGGCGGGCGGCGGCGGCTCGGTGGGCTCGGCGCCGGTCGGCGCCGGCGTGGCGGGCCGGTCGGTGGGCTCCTGGGCGGGCGGCGCGGCCGGCTGGTCGGTGGGCGCGTCCGTGGGGGAGGGCGCGGTGGCGGTCACGGTCGCGGACGCCGTCGGCGTGGCCAGCGGGCCGGTCGCGGACGGCGTGGGCGACGGGGTGCCCGACGGCGTCGGCGAGACCGGGTACGGGCGGGAGTGGCGCAGGGCGGGCTCGGTGCGGCGGTCCTTGGCGGCGTCCCGGCCGGCGGGCTCGGCCTTGCCTTCCGTCGCGCCCTTGAGCTGCTCGGACACCGTCTGCCCGGCGATCGCCTGGTAGATCAGGATGCCGCCGAAGCTGAGCGTGAACACCAGCGCCGCCGCCCCGCCCAGCCGGAGCCACCCCACCCGCCCCCGCCCCGCCGGGGCCTGGTCCGTGGGGCGGGCCTGGTCCGAGGGATGGGCTGAGCCGGAGGGGCGGGCCCGGTCCGACGGGCGGTGCCGCCTGCCGGTGACGGTGTGCTGCCTGACCTTGGCGCGGGTGCGGCGCAGGTAGTGGGTGTACAGCTCGGTGCCGACCGTGGTGGCCACGCTCATCACCGCCGCGCCGATCACCGTGCCCGCCACGCCGAGCCACGAGGCCGCCACCGCCGCCGTGAGCGCGGCCATCGCGCCCCCGGCCACCTGCACGACGCTCACCCGCCCCCGCCACTTCCCGGGCGCGTCCGGGTCCGGGACGGCATCCGCGCGGACGGCCGCGCCCGTACGCGCCCCGGCGACCGCGCCGGTGGCCGCCTCGGTGGCGGCGCCGGTGGCCGCGTCGGTGGCGGCGCTGGGGGCCGCCCCGGTGGCCGCGTCGGGGGTGGTGAGGTCGGTCGGGGTGTGTCGCCTGCCGGTCATGCTTACGCTGGCCAGCCTTCCTCGTGGTCGGGCGCGGGCGCGCCGCGGGTGTGGGATCGTGATCCGCCGAACCGGGCCCGGCCACGAGCGTGGCGCGCGGCACGCCGGTCTGGGCCTGGGACGGCCGAGCGACGGCCTCCCGGGGGGCGGCTGCTGGGACGAGTCACGATGGCATACCCGGGCAAAGCCGGTCAGCGCGCCACGCGGCGTACGGCGACCTTCTGGGGAGGACATTGCCATCCCCGACCACACCCCTGACCTGGCGGAAAATGAGCGATATGTGACGCATTTATGGACTTATGGTCACAGCCCGGTGATTGATAGGTTGCGCGAGAAAGTTGCCATTGATTGTCGGGGGAATGCGCGGTGGGCATGAACGTGCGCGAGAAAGGGCAGGGCCTGGCCGGGGAAATCCAGGCCGAGCTCGCCCTGTGGACGGACCGTACCGGCTCGGCGGCCGAGGTGTGGGCGCTGCCGGCCGGGGCCGTGCCGCCGCGCGCGAGCGAGGCGGTGCTGTCGGTCGTCCGCCTGGTGCTGTCCGCCGCCGAGGCGCACGACCCGGTCCCCGTGGTGTCGCTGGCCGTCACGCTGGCGGCGTCCGGGCTGCGCCTGACGGTCAGCTTCGAGGCGGGCGGCGCGGCGGACGGGACGCCGCTGCCCGAGGCCCGGATGCGTGCCGCGTTCGCCGAGGCGGGCGGCACGCTGAAGGTGGCGGTGTCGCAGTCCGGCGGCGTCACGGTCAGCGCCGCCGTCGCCGCCGACCGGCTCAGGTGACGGCGGGCGAGCCCAGCAGGGCGGCGTCGATCCGGGGGCCGAGCACGTCGGCGCCGTCGGTCACCTCGTTGGGCCGCCCCACGCCGGTGGTGACGAGCTCACGCAGGCTGTGGCCCACGTAGAAGCCCCAGCTCCGGTGGCAGACCTCGTAGCACTCGAACTCCGGCAGCAGCCCGACATGGGTGAAGCGCAGCTCGGCCGGGCCGTCGCCGGGGCCGGAGATCTCGAAGCGGATCTCGGTCCCGGTCCACTCCGCCTGGTCCTCGGTGAAGGAGAAGGCGTTGTCGAGGACGCGCCAGACCACGCGCCGGCCGGGGACGACCTCGGTGAGCCGGATGCGGCAGCGGTGGACGCCGGGCACCTCGTAGCCGAACTCGTCGCCCTCGGCGGCGGTGGCGCCGGTGACGTTCCTCGACCACCAGCCGCGCACGTCGAGGACGGCGGCGAACACCTCGGCGGGCGGCCGGGGCAGCTCCAGGGTGATGGTCGTGCCCTGATCGGTCATGATCCCTCCGTACGGTCCGCGGTGCGCTGGATCTCCTCGGCGATGCGCTTGATGCGCCGGAGCCTGGCGTCCCACGCCGCGCCGACGGAGGAGAGCTGGGCGACGGCCCGGGCCAGTTGCGCCTCGTCCACCCGATACTTCCTCTCCCGCCCGGCGGGCGAGGCGTGCACCAGCCCGGCGCGGTCCAGCGTGCCGAGGTGCTTGGTGATCGCCTGGCGGGTCACGGGCAGCCGCTCGCTGAGGCTGGTGGCGGTGCCGTGGCCGTCGGCCAGGAGCAGGTCGAGGATGCGCCGCCGGGTCGGGTCGCCGACGGCCGACCACAGCTCGTCGTCGACGGCCGCCGTCACGGCGTGGCCACCAGGCGCGTGACGTACTCGCCGAGCCGGGGCACGAAGGTGTCCCAGCCCTGGCTGTGGTCGCGGTGGCACTCCGCCAGCTTGGCGGCCTCCCAGCCCAGCTCGCGGAAGCCGGTCTCGGTGAGCCGGATCCGCGTGCCCGCGCCCGCCGGGGTGAGCTCGAAGGTGACGAGCAGCGAGGTCGATCCGGTCTCGCACCAGCGGAAGGCGAACAGCCGGGGCGGCTCGGCGGTCACCACGGTGATGGGGGCGACCTGCTCGCGGTCGCCCCAGATCAGCTCGCCGGTCGCGCCGGGGACGGGCTCGATCGAGGCGTCGTCGCTCCACCAGCGGGAGATGTGCTCGGGGCGGCTGACGACCTCGAAGACGACCTCGGGGGTGGCGTCGACGTGGATCTCGCGTTCGATGCTGCCGTACTCCATGCTGAACTCTCCAGACCTTACGTGCAACCTTTGGTTGCGTGTAAGGCTAGCGCGTACGACCCGGATCGCGCAACCAAAGGTTGCGCATGTTCACCAGCCGACCTCGTCGCAGCCCCGGTGGTCGGCGGGCTCGACCTGGAGGGTCGCGTGGGCGATGTGGTGACGCCGGCTGAGCACGTCGCGCGCCTGGTCCAGGACGGCGTGGTGGTCGGCCGGCTCGGCGGTGACCAGGTGGGCGGTGGCCACGTTCATGCCCGAGGTGAGCGTCCACAGGTGCAGGTCGTGCACGTCCCGTACGCCCTCGATGGCGGACAGGTCGGCGGCCACGGCGTCGGGGTCCACGCCCTCGGGCACGTGCTGGCCGAGCACGGCGAAGACCTGGCGGCCCAGGGAGACGGCGCGCACGGCGACGAACAGGCCGATGGCCAGGGCGACGAACGTGTCCCAGAACGGCTGGCCGGTGGCCGACACCAGCCAGCCCGCGACGATCACGCCGACCGAGCCGGCCGTGTCGGCGACCACCTCCAGGTACGCGCCGCGCACGTTGAGGCTCTCGCCCGCGCCGGAGCGCAGCAGGAGCAGCGCCACCAGGTTGACCAGCAGGCCGATCGCACCGACGATCATCATCGGCCCGGACGACACCTCGGCCCGCTCGCCGATGCGCCCGATGGCCTCGATCACCACGTAGAGCGCGACGCCCAGCATCATGACGACGGCCAGCAGCGAGGCGAACACCTCGGCCCGGTAGGAGCCGTAGCTGCGCCGGCCGGTCGTGTCGGGACGGGTGGCGATGCGGGTGGCGACCAGCGCCGCGCCGAGCGTGACCACGTCGGCGGCCATGTGCCCGGCGTCCGACAGCAGCGACAGCGAGCCCGACAGCAGGCCGAAGACGAGCTCGACGACGAAGAAGACGCCGATCAGCACGAACGAGACGGCCAGCCGCCAGCGGTGGCGGCCCGCCGCGTGCCCGTGCCCGTGGCCGGAGCCCATCACGACCTCCCGTCGCGCTCGGGGTGGATGGCCTCGGTGTGCTCGGTGTGCGCGAGCGCCACGTCGAGCAGCATCCGCACGTGCGGGTCCTCCAGACGGTAGTACGCCATCCGGCCGGAACGGCGTGCCGCCACGATGCGGTGCGCGCGCAGCAGCCGCAGCGCGTGGGAGACGGCCGACTCGCTCTGGCCGGTCACCGCCGCCAGGTCGCACACGCACAGCTCGCCGTCCAGGAGCGCGACCAGCAGCCGCAGCCGGTTGGGGTCGGCCAGCAGGCCGAAGACGTCGGCGGTGTCGGTCACGTCCTCGGCGGCCGGCATCCGCTCGCGCACGGCGCTCACCCGGTCGGCGTCGACGACCTTGACGGCGCACCCGTCCACCATCAAGATGCCTTCATCTGAAGAGGTGTTCATATGTACAAGATAGCGAAGAGCGCGGAACGACTGTCAACCCCCGGTTCGCGGCAGCGCATTTCACTGGCCGATGAATCGGTTGGCTAGCATCGTCGGCGTGAGGATCACCGTCTTCGGCGCCACCGGCGGCACCGGCAGAGCCGTCGTCCAGCGCGCCCTGGCCGCGGGCCACGAGGTCGTCGCCGCCGTCCGCGACCCGGCCAGGCTGCCGCTCTCCCACCCCGCGCTGGAGATCGCCACCGCCGACGTCTTCGCCCCGCGCACCCTCGAACCCCTCCTGACCGGCAGCGACGCGGTCCTGTCCGCGCTCGGGCCCAACAGCCGCAACGACACCTCGCGGGTGTGCTCGGCCGGCATCGCCGCCATCCTGACGGCCATGGACGCCACCGGCGTCCGCCGCGTGCTCGCCCTCAGCGCCCAGCCGGTGCTGCGCACCGGCGCCGGGGAGTCGCTGCTGTGGCGCAGACTCGGCATGCCCGCCGTCCGCGCCGTCTTCGGCACCGTGTACGCCGACCTCGAACGCATGGAGCGGACCCTGGCCGCGAGCACCGCCGACTGGACCGTGCTGCGGCCTCCCCGGCTGACCGGCAAGCCCGCCACCGGCCGCTACCGCAGCGCCGTGGACGCCAACGTGCCCGGCTCCATGACGCGCGGCGACCTGGCCAGGGCGATGCTCGACATGCTGCCGGACCCGTTCACCGTGAGGCGGGCCATCGGGGTCGCCGGGCCGCGCCGCTGACGTACGATCTCCGCACGTCCAGCAGGCACCGTCCAGCAGAAAGCGCCCCATGCACCTCCACCACTTCAGGGCCGCCGGCGTGTCCGTGGTCCTCGAATGCCCGCCCGACGCCCTGCCCGCGATCCTGCACTGGGGGCCCGACCTCGGCCCGCTCGCCGACGACGCCCTGGAGCACCTGGCCGCCGAGCTGAGGCCGCGCCCCGACCAGACCTCCGACGAGCCGATCCGCACGGCGCTCGTCCCCGAGGCGCGCACCGGCTGGGCGGGCCTGCCCGGACTGTCCGGCCACCACCAGGGCGAGAACTGGTCGCCCGCGTTCACCGCCGTCACCTGCGAGACGGCCGGGCGGCGCCTCACCGTCACCGCCGCCGACCCGCACGCCCGCCTCGCCCTCGCCCTCACCGCGGAGCTCGACCCGTACGGGCTGCTGCGCGCCCGCGCCGAGCTGCGCAACGAGCACGACCTGCCCTACACGCTCGACGCGCTCAACCTGGCCCTCCCGGTCCCCGGGCACGCCACCGACGTGCTCGACCAGGCGGGACGCTGGTCCAAGGAACGCGTCCCGCAACGCCGCCCGCTCACCGTCGGCGCCCACCTGCGGGAGAACCGGCGCGGACGCACCGGCGCCGACGCCGCCACGGTCCTGTTCGCCGGCACCGCCGACCTCGGCTTCCGGCGCGGCGAGGCGTGGGGGCTGCACGTCGGCTTCAGCGGCGGCCACCGCCACTACGCCGAGCGCACCGCCACCGGCCGCACCCTGATCGGCGGCGGCGAGCTGCTGCTGCCCGGCGAGATCGTCCTCGCCCCCGGCGACACGTACCGGACGCCCTGGATCCACGCCACGTACGGGCGCGGCCTGGACGAGGCGGCCCGCCGCTTCCACGACCACCTGCGCGCCCGCCCCGCCCACCCGGCCTCGCCCCGGCCCGTGGTGCTCAACACGTGGGAGGCCGTCTACTTCGACCACGACCTGGACCGGCTGCTCGACCTGGCCGCCCGCGCCGCCAGGGTCGGCGTGGAGCGGTTCGTGCTCGACGACGGCTGGTTCCTCGGCCGCCGCCACGACCGCGCCGGCCTCGGCGACTGGCACGTCGACCCGGCCGTCTGGCCCGACGGGCTGCACCCGCTCGTCAAGCGGGTCAGGGAGCTCGGCATGCAGTTCGGCCTCTGGTTCGAGCCCGAGATGATCAACCCGGACTCCGAGCTCGCCCGCGCCCACCCGGACTGGATCCTGCGGACCGGCGACCGCCTGCCGCCCACCGCCCGCCACCAGCAGGTGCTCGACCTCACCAACCCCGCCGCGTACGCCCACATCAAGGAACGGCTGCTCGCCCTCATCGGCGAGTACGAGCTCGACTTCGTCAAGTGGGACCACAACCGCGACCTCGTCGACGCCGGGTCGCCCCACCGGCAGGGCCGCGCCGCCGTCCACGCCCAGACCCACGCCGTCTACCGGCTGCTCGACGAGATCCGCGCAGCCCACCCCCGGCTGGAGATCGAGTCCTGCTCCTCCGGCGGCGCCCGCGTCGACCTCGGCATCCTCGAACGCACCGACCGCGTGTGGGCCAGCGACTGCATCGACCCGGCCGAACGCCGCCAGATCATGCGCTGGACCGCCCAGCTCCTGCCGCCCGAGCTCATCGGCAGCCACATCGGCGCCGGCCGCTCCCACACCACCGGCCGCCGCCACGACCTCGCCTTCCGCGCCGCCACCGCGTTCTTCGGCCACTACGGCGTCGAATGGGACCTCACCGCGCTCACCGACGCCGAGCTCGCCGAGCTCGCCGGGTGGATCGCCCTGCACAAGGAGCACCGCGAGCTGCTCCACGGCGGCGTCATGGTCCGGCTCGACGACGTGCCCGACGGCGTGGAGGCGCACGGCGTCGTCGCCCCCGACGGGCGCGCGGCCCTCTTCGAGATCGCGCTGCTCGACCGCCCCGCCACCTGGCCGCCCGGCCTCCTCCGCCTGCCCGGCCTCGACCCCGGCACCCTCTACCGCATCCGGCCCCTGGCCCCCGTCGACTCCCACGGGGCCGCCCCCGCCTGGACGTCCGGCGGCGCCGTGCTGCCCGGCTCGGCGCTGGCCGCCTCCGGGATCGCGGTGCCGCCCCTGTTCCCGGACCGCTCCGCGCTGCTCCACCTCACGGCCGTGGACGCGCCGCGATGACCGGGGCCGCGCCTTCCGGGGGCGCCGCGTGACCGGGCTGGAGGAGGCGCTGGCCGCCGTCCCGGTGATCGCCGTCGTCCGGGCCGCCGCCTCGCGCCACCTGGCCGCCGTGCTGGCGACGCTGGCCGGCAGCGGCGTACGGGCGGCCGAGGTCACGATGACGACGCCCGGCGCGCTGGAGGCGATCCGGTGGGCCGCCCGGGGCGGGACCGAGGGGGTCGCGGTGGGCGCGGGCACCGTGCTGACGGCCGAGGCCGCCCGGGAGGCCGTCGACGCCGGAGCGGGCTACCTGATCACCCCGGCGGTCCTGCCCGAGGTGATCGAGGAGGGACGCAGGCTCGGCGTCCCCGTCGTGCCGGGCGCGTTCACGCCGACGGAGATCCTCCAGGCGTGGCGGGGCGGGGCCGCCCTGGTCAAGGTGTTCCCCGCGAGCGCGGCGGGCGGCCCCGGCTACGTCAGGGACGTGCTCGCGCCGCTGCCGGAGGTGCCGCTCGTGCCGACGGGCGGCGTCCGGATCGAGGACGTGCCCGCCTACCTGCGCGCGGGCGCCCGCGCCGTCGGCATGGGCGCGCCGCTGCTCGGCGACGCCTGCGCGGACGGCGACCTGGCCGCCCTCGCCTCCCGCGCCCGGCGGCTGCTCGGCGTCATCGCGGAGCACCTGCAGGAGCGGGGCTGAGCCGCAGGATCGCGCGAGGCGGTCAGCCGCCCGGCTCGCCGACACCGTGCGACGTCGTGACCGCCGGCCCGGAAGCGCCGGGCGAGGCCGTGATCGTGGTCCCGGCCTGCCCGGCGAGCACCGCCGCCGCGTCCCGCAGCGCGCCGATGGCCGCGGGCCGCCCGGTCGCGGTGACGAACCGTACGCACGCCTCCGCCTTCGGCCCCATCGACCCGGCCGGGAACCGCATCGCGCGCAGCTCGCCCACGTCCACCGACGACAGCGGCCGCTCCCGCGGGGTGCCGAAGTCGCGCCGGACCGCGTCGACGTCGGTGAGCACCACGAGCCGGTCGGCCCCCAGCTCGATCGCCAGCAGCGCCGCCGTGAGGTCCTTGTCCACGACGGCCTGCGCGCCCTCCAGCCGCCCACCGGGCCGGGGCAGCACGGGCACCCCGCCCCCGCCGCCGCAGATCACCGACGTGCCGGCGGCCACGAGACGCCGGATGGTCGGCAGCTCGACGACGCGGCGCGGCGCCGGGGACGCGACGACCCGCCGCCACGCCCCGCCCTCGCCCTGCCGGGCCACGGTCCACCCGTGCTCCACGGCCAGCCTGCGCGCCTCGGCCTCCGGGTAGCTCTGGCCGACGAACTTCGTGGGCGCGGCGAACGCCGGATCGTCCGCGCCCACCTCCGTCTGCGTGACGATCGTGACCACCGGGCCGGGCAGGCCCGCGTTGGCCAGCTCCTGCGCCAGCCAGTAGCCGATCATGCCCTGTGTCTGGGCGCCGAGCGTGTCGAGCGGGAACGGGTGGGCCAGGTCCGGGTCGTTCGCGCTCTCGACGGCCAGCATGCCGATTTGCGGCCCGTTGCCGTGGCAGAGCACCAGCGTGTGCTCGGCGCCCAGCGGGGCGAGCGCGCGGGCGGCCGCCCGCACGTGGCGCCGCTGCACCGCGGCGTCCGGGCGTTCGCCCCGTTCCAGCAGGGCGTTGCCGCCCAGCGCGACGACGAGCAGCATGTCACTCTCCCAGCGCCGCGACGAGCACGGCCTCGACGGTACGGGGCGCTCCTCCGCAGGGTGCCACCCGGGGAGGCGCCCGGCCAGCCCGGCACGCCGGACGTTCCCGGCCGGGCGGAAGCCGTTCGGCCGGGGGACTCAGCCTGTCGTGGCTTTGAGGGCGGCTTCGAGGATGTCGACGCCCGCGTGCAGGTCGTCCTCGCCGATCGTGAGGGGCGGGGCGATGCGGAAGATGCCTCCCATCCCGGGCAGCTGGACGATGTTCATGTGCAGCCCGCGTTCGAGGCAGGCGCGGGTGACGGCGGCGCCGAGCGCGTCGGCGGGGGCCTTGGACGCCTTGTCGCGGACCAGCTCGACGCCCTGGAGCAGGCCGCGGCCCCGGACGTCGCCGACGACCTCGTAGGCGTCGCGCAGCGCGAGCAGCCGCTCGGTGAGCTGGTCGCCGAGCCGGGCGGCCCGCTCGACGAGGCGTTCGCGCCCGATCACGTCGAGCACGGTCAGCGCGACCGAGGCGGCCAGCGGGTCGGAGACGTGCGTGGTGTAGAAGAGGAAACCGCGCTCGTGGCAGACCCGCTCGATCTCCGCGGTGGTGACGACGGCCGCCACCGGCAGCCCGGCCCCGAGGGTCTTCGACAGCGTGAGGATGTCGGGCGTGACGCCGTCGCGGTCGAAGGCGTACATCGTCCCGGTGCGGCCGAGGCCGGTCTGCGCCTCGTCGAGGATGAGCAGCATGCCGCGCTCCTCGCACAGGTCCTTGAGGCGGCGCAGGTAGCCGGGAGGCAGGTCGATGATCCCGCCCGAGGACAGGACGGGCTCGACGAGGCAGGCGGCGAGGCTGCCGGAGGACTGCCGGTCGACCAGGGCGAAGCCGTAGGCGAGCTCGGCCTCCCAGTCGTAGGAGCCGTCGGGGGAGCGGAACGGCGACCGGTAGGCGTTGGGGGCGGGCAGGGCGAGGTTGCCCGGCGTGGGCGGGCCGTAGCCGCGCCGCCCGGCCGAGTAGGTCGCGGCGGCGGCCCCCTGGGTCATGCCGTGCCAGGAGCGGTCGAAGGAGACGATCTCGTAGCCGCCGGTGGCGAGCTTGGCCATCTTGATCGCCGCCTCGTTGGCCTCGGCCCCCGTGGTGAGCAGCAGCATCTTGCCGAGCTCGGGCGGCAGGGTGGCGGTGAGCCTGGCGGCCAGGTCGAGGACGGGGGCGCTGAGCATGCCGCTGTAGAGGTGGTCCAGGGAGGCGACCGCCGCCGAGACGGTCGCGATGATGTCCGGGTGCGCGTGGCCGAGGATGGCGCTCATCTGCCCGGAGGTGAAGTCGAGGATGGGCGTGCCCTCGCGGTCGTAGACGTACGAGCCGGAGGCCCGTTCGATGAGGCGCGGGGTGAAGGCGGCTCCGTAGCGGATGAGGAGCCGGTCCGCGTCCTCCAGGAAGGTCGTGTCCATGTCCATTGACGTCGTCACCCTTTCCCGCCGGGCGTACGCCGATGCATTCGCCCGGCGAAACGGAGCATATGCCGGAAAGTCGATCAGGGAGAGGGGTGGCGCCTTGACCGAATGCTGGGTTATTCCACGGTGAAGGCGAGGAACGTTCACCGGGTGTATCCGGCGGCGGCGCGTGGGCGGCGGCGGGCGTGAGTGCCGCGCCCGCCGGCAGGTTGTCCGTGCAGGCGACGCTGGCGCTGGCCGCCGGCGTGTTCTCCCTGGTCGTGCTGAGCGCGATCGGCGTGCTCGCCGACGTGGCGATCCGCGCCGCCATCGAGCGCGGCGTCTTCGAGGAGACCGAGCGGGCGGCGACCGACTGGATCGGGTCGATGACCACGAGGCGGCCGTCGCCGCCGGTCACCGCCTCGGACGTCGACCTCATGCAGCTCGTCGACTCGTCCGGGAACGTGGTGTCGGCCAGCCGGGCGGCCGCCGGGCGTCCGCCGCTCAGCGCGTTCTGGCCGAGGTCGGAGGACCGGATCGAGCACCGGACCGAGTGCTCGCCGGCCGGGTGCGTCATGTTCACCGCCACCCGGCCGTCGCCCCAGGAGGAGCAGGTGCTGTGGGGCGGCGAGTCGCACGTGGTCTACGCCGGGCGGATGCAGCCGGAGATCCTCGCCACGCACCGGCTGGAGCTGTTCCTGGGCGCGGGCGTCCTGGCGGCGAGCGCCCTGATGGTGGGGGTGGCCTGGGTCCTGACCGGCCTGGCGCTGCGGCCGGTCGAGGCGATGCGGCGCCGGCTGGCCGAGGTGACCGTGACGGACCTGAGCCTGCGCATCCCGGAGCCGCACGGGAGTGACGAGTTCGCCCGGCTGGCGCGTACCGCGAACGTGACGCTGGCCCGGCTCCAGGCGGCGGTCGAGCAGCAGCGCAACTTCTGCTCGATGGTGTCGCACGAGCTGCGCACGCCGCTGACCGGGATACGGACGCAGCTGGAGGAGGCGCTGCTGTATCGGGAGGTGGACCCGCACCAGGCCATCCGCGACGCGCTCGGCACCGCCGACCGCTGCCAGTCGATCATCGACGAGATGCTGATGCTGGCCCGGGTCCGGGCCGCCCCGCACGGCGCGGAACGGGTGGACCTGGCCGAGCTGGTGCGCGGCGAGGCGGCGGCGCGGCGCTCGGGGGCGCCGGTCCGGGTCCGGGTCGAGGAGGGCGCCGAGGGCGTCCAGGTGCGCGGGAACGCCGTCCAGATCTGCGAGGTGCTGGTCAACCTGCTGGCGAACGGGCAGCGTCACGCCCGGTCGGGTGTGGAGGTCAGCCTCGCCCGGGCGGACGGCCAGGCGGTCGTCACGGTGCTCGACGACGGCGACGGCATCGCGGAGGCGGACCGGGAGCGGGTGTTCCAGCCCTTCGTCCGGCTGGCCGAGGCGCACCGGCGCGATCCGAAGGGCAGCGGTCTCGGCCTGGCCATCTCCCGCGCCATCGCCGAGGCGCACCAGGGCTCGCTGAAGGTGGAGGACTCGGAGGCGGGCGCGGCTTTCGTGTTGCGGCTGCCGCTCGCCGACGCCGATTGAGCCGTTCTTCCTTTCCCTTTTCTGTCAGGGAAAGGCGTCATGGCGTTTTTGGGAAGTGGAATACCCCAGGCTGGGGGGCGGCTTGTGTGACGGGTGAAAGTGTTTCTTCGGCGGAGACGAGCTTTTCTCGTCCGGTCAACCCAATTTCCCGGAGGAATCCTTGAAAATGGCGAAAAACACCAATTTCGTCACCAGGAGCGCCGGGGCGCTCCTGGGCGCCCTGCTCGCGGTCTCGGCCGCCATACCCGCCGCCATGCCCGCCGCCGCGGCGGACACGCTGTCGCGGCCCGGCACCGACCGCGGGGACGTCTTCTACATCGTCGCCGAGCACAGCCGCCAGGCGATCACCGCCCAGACCCACGGCCCGCGCCCGCTCGGGATGATCCAGGTGCCCGTGCGCGGCCTGTCCACGCAGCAGTGGCGCGTCGTCCGCTGGGACCACGCCTGGCTCCTGGTGAACCGCCACTCCGGCCTGTGCGCCGCGATTCCCCGCGAGCGGCACGCCCGCCTCGTCCAGGACGTCTGCGGCCGGTTCGGGCACGTCAACCCGCGCGCCCTGTGGAACGCCGACCGGCCGGGCGCGCTGTCCGGCAGGCCGGTCATGTGGCGCTCGGCGTACAACAAGGAGTGCATCGACGTCTTCGGCCACTCCCACGACCACTACACGGTCGTCCAGCACCACCGCTGCCACGGCGGCGAGAACCAGACCTTCCGCCTGGTGCCGGTCGCCGACTCCTGACCCGTGGGGCGGGGGCGCGCGATCCGCGCCCCCGCCGTCACGTGGCGCCGGGGGAGTCGGGCACCAGCCCGTGCTCGGTCAGCTCCCAGTGGAAGCGGCGGCTCGGCCGCGCGAGCTGCACCAGCGCCCGGAACGCCGCCACGCTCATCAGCGCCCAGTAGAGCGGCACCAGCAGCATCGTGCGGACCGCCTCGTGCACCGAGCGTTCCAGGCAGCCCGCCATGTGGGCGAGCATCAGCAGCAGGTTGCCGGCCACCATGACCATCGTGCCCAGATAGAGCGCCACCCCCGGGAACAGCGCCTCGACCGCGCTGGGCCCCGCCACCAGATAGAGCGCCGTGAGCGCCCACAGCACCGGGTTGAGCAGCGTGCACAGCACCGAGAACCCCACCGTGAACTGGAAGCTCCAGAACCCGCGCGCCCCCAGCTCCCGCCACAGCCGCCGGGGCGAGCGCATGTGGACGAGCCACGTCTGCATGTAGCCCTTGATCCACCGGCTGCGCTGCCGCACCCAGTTGCCCAGCCGGCTGTTGGCCTCCTCCTCGGTGACCGAGTCCATCATGCGCACGCTCCACCCGCGCCGCGCGATCCGGATGCCCAGGTCGGCGTCCTCCGTGACGTTGTACGGGTCCCACGCCCCCAGCTCGCGCAGGGCGTCCGCGCGGAAGTGGTTGGAGGTGCCGCCGAGCGGGATCGGCATCCGGTAGCGGTCGAGCCCGCGCAGGAAGAGGCTGAAGTTCAGCGCGTACTCGGCGGTGAAGCACCGGGTGAGCCAGTTGGTCCACGGGTTCCAGTAGTGCAGCTCGGCCTGGACGCACACCACCCAGCGGGGCGCCCCGGCGAACGCGGCGACCGCCTTGCGCAGCTGCGACGGCTCGGGCCTGTCCTCGGCGTCGTAGATCACGCAGAACTCGCCGCGGGCCCGTTCCAGGCCGACGTTGCACGCCTTCGGCTTCGTCCTGGGCTCGCCCGCCGGGATCAGCACGAGCTCGAAGCCCGGGGGCAGCTCGCCGGGCAGCGCGGCGGCGGTGTCCTCGTCGTCCTCCTCGACCAGGAGCAGGACCTGCAGCCGGTCGGCCGGGTAGTCGAGCGCGGCCAGCCGCCGCAGCAGCGCCGGCACGACGCGGCCCTCGCGGTGCAGCGGCACGAGCACCGTGTAGGGCGGCAGGTCGTCGTCCCCGGGCAGCTCGGTGAAGCGCAGCACGTCGCCGCCCCGCGCCTGGAAGATCAGCCACAGCTTGTAGCCGACGCCCGCCGCGTACAGCAGGGTGACGGTGACCATGCAGGCGGCCAGCACCGTCACCACCCCGGTCAGCGCCATCGCCCCGGCCAGCGCGAGCGCGCCCGCCCCGGCGGTGATCCGCTGCCCGCGGCTCAGCGTGACGTGCGCGCTCACCGGGCCGCCCCCGCCCGGTAGACGACGCGGTCGCCGTCGTCGTAGACCGGCGTGTAGCCGCGCAGCGCGGGGGCGCCGTTCAGCGCCTTCCACACCCGGTCGCGGTCGCCCGGCGTGCGGCGCATGTGGATCCACCGCACGCCGCTGCCCGCCGGGTCGTCCAGCGCCGCCCGCCACTGCCGGAAGCTGCCCTCGTACAGGATGGACCCGGTGGGCACCCGCGAGTGGAAGGTCAGCACCTCGTTGCCGAACGACTGCATCAGCACCCTGCCGCCGTCGTAGTGGGATCGGAGCCAGGCCGCGGCCCGCAGCCCCGACCGGACCGCCTCGCCCGACCGGAACGCCTCGGCCTCGCGCCGCACGTCCAGCTCGCCGGTGGCCAGCGGGCACACCAGCACGGCGACCGCGCCGGCCAGCGCGGCGACCGGCCGCCCGGCCCGCGCCGCCTCGGCGGCCAGCCCGCCCGCGAGCAGCGCCACCGGCAGGATCACGATCAGGCCGAAGCGCACGTTGTACAGGTCGCCGGCGATCTCCTCCACGTGCAGCGGACGCTGCCCGGAGTAGAGCGCGTAGACGAAGAACACCGCCAGCAGCAGCGGCACCAGGCACACCGGGTCGCGCCGCCGCAGCACGTGCGCCACCAGCCCGGCCAGCGCCAGCACGGGCAGCACCGGCCCCAGGTTGCTCACCACCGCGTAGCCGTACGTCATCAGCGACGTCCCCCAGTCGCCCACGGTCAGCTCGTCGCGCGACACCCACAGCGACGGCTTGGCGTACTCGCCGGCGTAGAAGTAGAGCGGGTCGCCGAAGATGACCACGTTCCACAGCAGCCACAGCGCCATCCCGGCGAACGCGAGCGTGCCGTAGAAGATCACGTGCGCCTCCGCGCGGGAGCGCCGGCGCGGGCGCGGCGAGCGCCGCCACACGGTCCAGCCCACGATCAGCGCCGCGACGGCGGCGATCACCCACCCTTCGTAGCGGGTGAGGGTCGCGAGCAGCGCCGCCGCCCCGGCCGCGGCCAGGCTCCGGTAGTCCTCGGTACGCCGCCACGCCGTGAGGTGGTAGACCGTCGCGGCCAGGCAGGCCAGCAGCGGCAGCTCGGTCATGGGCGTGCTCTGCAGATAGAGCACGGCGGGGCAGAGCGCGAGGACGGCCGCCGCCGTGACCCCGGCCCACCGGCTGCCGGTGAGCAGCAGCGCCGTCCGGTAGAGGTAACGGGTCGCCAGCACGTACGCGATCATCGAGACGACGGTCGCCGCCGTGCCCGACCGGTACCAGCCGTCGATCCACACCAGCGGCAGCGTCAGCAGGTGCGGCAGCGGCAGCCAGACACCGCCGAGCTGGGCCAGGCCCGGCGTGGGCGAGCTGATCACCCGGCGGGAGATGAGCAGGTGCGAGATCGCGTCCGGGTACGCCAGCCGCGCCGCGCCGAAGTGCTGCCAGGCGACCATCGACAGCACGGCGGCCAGCACGGTGAGCACGGCGAGGACGGGGTCGCGCGGCCGGACCAGCCGGTGCGCGGCCCGGCCCACAGGGGTCGCGGGCGACACCTCGGCCCACAGTGACAGCAGGCTGCGCAGCGACCGCAGCGCGACCGGCAGCCTGCCGCCGCTCTGCTCGCCGTGCAGCCTCGGGAAGTGCTCCACCGGGCGCTGGATGATCCGCGCGCCCAGGCCGCGGGCCTTGGCCAGCAGCTCGGGGGAGATCGTCGCGGCGTCGGCGCGCAGGTCGAGGCGTTCGAGCACGCGCCGGTCGAACAGCTTGTAGGCGCAGTCCACGTCGCGGGCCCTGATCCCGAGCAGCAGCCGGTTCAGCCACGTCCAGGCCCCGCCCGCCAGCCGGCGCCCCAGCGGGTCGGCGCGCGGCAGCCGGTAGCCGATCACCACGTCGGCGCGCTCCCGCTCGGCGTCCGCGACCAGCTCCGGCAGGCCGTGGGCGCGGAACTGGCCGTCGGAGTCGGTCAGGAAGATCCGCCGCGCCCCGGTCTCCGCCAGCGCGTGCGCGATGCCCGTGCGCACGGCCGCGCCGTAGCCCAGGTTGGCCTGGTGGTGCACGACCTTGACCCGGCCGGGGAAGCGGCTCGCCAGCCGGTCGGCGACCTCGCCGGTGCGGTCGGGCGAGCCGTCGTCGACGACGACCACCCAGTGCTCGTCCTCCTCCAGCGTCGTGAGGAAGTCCTCGACGGTGGCCGCCAGATTGGCTTCCTCCCGGTAGGCGGGCATCACCACGGCCACGCTCACGCGAGTCCCCCCATACGCGAAAGAAAGATGCCCTGACCAGCGGAAACTGGAGAATCACCGCCGACAGTACGCACCAGGCACGCAGGGTGTCAGGGAACACGCCGCAGGTTTTCCCCCAGAAGGGGTTCAGAAGGGGTAACGCGGCGGCTCGCCCCGCATGGTGATCCACCGGGTCTCGGTGAACGCCTCGATGTTGGCCGCCGCCCCGCCGAACCGCGACCCGGTGCCGGACGCGCGCACGCCGCCGAAGGGGGCGTTGGCCTCGTCGTTCACCGTCTGGTCGTTGATGTGCACGATGCCGGTCGGGATGCGCTCGGCCACGGCCAGCCCGCGCATCGCGTCGCGGGTGACGATGCCCAGCGACAGGCCGTACTCGCTGGCCGCGGCGATCTCGGCGGCCTCCTCGGCCGACGAGACGCGGGTGACCGGCGCGACCGGCCCGAAGACCTCGTCGGCGAAGGCCGGCGCGGTCAGCGGCACGTCGGCCAGCACCGTCGGCCGGTAGAAGAGGTCCTCGTAGGAGCCGCCGGAGGCGAGCCTGGCGCCCTGGCCGACGCTCTCGGTGACCAGCCGGTGGATCTTGTCGCGCTGCCCGGCGTCGATGACCGGGCCGAGCGCGACCTCGCCGGCGGCCGGGTCGCCGACGGTGAGCGCGCCCGCCTTGGCGGCCAGGCGCTCCACGAACTCGTCGTAGAGGCGGCCGTCGACCAGGTGGCGGCCGGTGGTCATGCAGATCTGGCCCTGGTGGAAGAACGAGCCCCAGGCGGCCAGGTTCACCGCCGACTCCACGTCGGCGTCGTCCAGCACCAGCAGCGCGGAGTTGCCGCCGAGCTCCAGGTGGGCCCGCTTGAGATGGCGGCCGGCCAGCTCGCCGATACGCCGGCCGACCGGGGTGGAGCCGGTGAAGGAGATGACGCGCACGTGCGGGTCGGCGATCAGCGCCTCGCCCACGTCCGCGCCGCCGGGCAGCATCTGGAGCACGCCCGGCGGCAGCCCGGCCTCCTCGAACACGCGCGCCATCAGCGTGCCGCCGGTGACGGCGGTACGCGGGTCGGGCTTGAGGAGGACCGCGTTGCCGAGCGCCAGCGCCGGGGCCACGGACCGGATGCCGAGGATGATCGGCACGTTGAACGGCGAGATCACCGCCACCACCCCGGCCGGCATGCGCCGGGCCATCGACAGGCGCGGCTGCTCCGACGGCAGCACCTCGCCGATCGCACGGCCGGGCAGCGACGCCGCCTCGTAGCACTCCTCGGCCGCCACGTGCAGGGCGAACCCGGCCATGCCGGGCACCGCGCCCACCTCGCGGACGTTCCAGCCGCTGATCTCCTCGGCGTGCCGCTGCCACAGGTCACCGGCCCTGCGCAGCACGGCGGCCCGCGCGGTGTGCGGCAGGGCGGCCCACTCCCGCTGCGCCTCGGCGGCGGTGCGGGCGGCCTCGGCCACGTCCTCGGGGGAGGCCAGGCCCATGCGGCCGAGCTCGCCGCCGGTGGCGGGCTCGACGACGGCGTAGTCGCCGCCGCTCCCCGGCGTCCACGCGCCGGTCTTGAAGATCTTTCCTTGCCAGTCGGTGCCGTCGAGCAGTGTCACGGCCGTTCCCTTCTGTGTGAGTGTGGTGGTGCGGGCAGGGGCGGGGTCAGCCGCTCGACCAGGCGGGCGGCGTCGAGGACCAGGTCGTCCCGCCCGGCCGCGCCCGCCAGTTGCAGCCCGACGGGCAGTCCGCCGGCCAGCGCCACCGGCACCGAGACGGCCGGCAGCCCGGCGGCGTTGAACGGCGAGGTCAGCCTGGTCAGCAGCAGCTCGATCGGCCACTCGACCGGCCCGGCCGGCCCGGCGACCACGGCGGTCATCGCGCCGATCGGCGGCGCGGTGATCGGCACGGTCGCGCTGACCAGCACGTCGCAGGAGTCCAGGGCCCGCTCCAGCCGGGCCGTCATCCGGCGTATGGCCTCCTCCTGCCGTCCGGTCTCCTCGGGCGCGGGCGGCGGCATCCGCATCAGCTCGGCCACGTCGGCCCCGAACAGGCCGGGCTCCCGCTCGAACGCCCGCCGGTGGAACGCGCCCGCCTCGCGCACGATTCTGGCCAGCACCGCCCCGGGCATCAGCGGCTCGTCGGGCACGGCGACGTCCTCGACGGGCACGCCGTGCTCCTCCAGCCGCGCCCGGGCGGCCGCGAGCGCCGCCCGCACGCCCGGCTCCAGGACCGCGTCGAAGTAGCCGCCCAGCCAGCCCACCCGCGGCGGCCGGGACGGGCCCGGCGCGAGCGGGGCGGCCAGGGCGCTCATCAGTCGCGCCGCGCCGTCGACCGTCGGGGCGAGCACGCCGAGATGGTCCAGCGACGGCGCCAGCGGCAGCACCCCGTCGAGCGGGACGCGCCCCCGGGCCGGCTTGAACCCGACGCACCCGCTCAGCGCGGCCGGGATGCGCACGCTGCCCGCCGTGTCGGAGCCGAGCGCCCCGAGGCTGCTCCCGGCGGCGACCGAGGCCGCCGACCCGCCCGACGACCCGCCCGGCACGTGCCCGTGACGGTAGGGGTTGTGCGTGGGCCCGAAGAACGCGCTGTCGGTGCGCCCGCCCCAGGCCAGCTCGTGCGTGGCGTGCTTGCCGAGGATCACCGCGCCGGCCTCGCGCAGCGCGCGCACCGCGCTCGCGTCCCGCTGTGGCACGTGATCGGCGAACCGCGGCGAGCCGTACGCGGTCCGCACGCCCGCCGTGTCGATCAGGTCCTTGATCCCGATCGGCAGGCCGTGCAGCGGCCCGCGCGCCGGCCCGGACTCCAGCTCGGCGGCCCTGGCGCGGGCCCGCCCGGCCGTGACGAGGGCGTACGCGTTCAGGTGCGGCTCGGTCGCCTCGATCGCCGCCAGCACGCGCTCGGTCAGCTCGACCGGCGACGGCTCACTCGCGGACATCGGGCCTCCTCACGTGATAGCCGACGGGGAACAGGCTCAGCCCCGTACGGGAGCGCACCAGCCCCCACAGCCCGCCGGGCAGCCAGAGCGCCACCGCGATCCCGACCGCTCCCAGAACGACCAGATACCAGGAACCGTAGTCGGCGAGGAACTGCTGCATCGTGTAGAACACCAGCGCGCCGATCAGCGGGCCCTCGATGAACCCGATCCCGCCGATCACCACGATGAAAATCATGTACGCGGACCACTGCACGCTGAAGATCGCGTCGGGGTTGACGCTGAGCGAGCTGACCGTGATCACCCCGCCGGCCGCGCCGCACCCGGCCGCCGAGACGAGATAGACCAGCCGCTTGGCCCGCCCCACGTCGATCCCGGCCGAACCGGCGGCGGTCTCCTCGTCCCGCACCGCCATCAGCGACAGTCCCAGCCGGCCGCGCAGCAGCAGGTAGCAGCCCGCGATCGTGGCCAGCGCCAGAGCCAGCGCGATCCAGTACGTGAGCGCCCCGCGCAGCGTCTGGTCCAGCCCCGACAGCCCGGTCAGGCCCTTGCCGCTGCCGCCGCCGAGGCTGTCCACCCGCACCACCAGGAGCCGGTAGACCTCGGCGATCACCCAGGTGCCGACGGCGAAGTAGTCGCCGCGCAGCCGGAACGCCAGCCACGACGTCGGCACCGCGAACACCGCGCAGGTCAGCGCCGCCAGCGGGACCGCCAGGTACGGCTGCACGCCCAGGTCGGCCAGCGCGATGACCGTGTAGGCGCCGATGCCCACGTAGGCCTGCTGGCCCACCGACACCAGCCCGCCGAAGCCCGCGAGCAGGTTCCACATGCTCGCCAGCGCGACCAGCACGAACAGGTTGACCAGCGTGTCGGTCACGGTGCTGAACACCAGGAACGGCAGCGCCGCCAGCAGCGCCGCGCCGGCCGCCATGACCAGGCCGGACAGCCGGGAGGCGCGGGCGGCCCGGCTGACGTGCGGCCCGCCCGCCGCGCGGGCGGTCACGAAATCGGAGAGCGTCATGCGGTCCGTCCAGCGAGCAGGCCCTGCGGCCGGAAGGCCAGCACGGCGAGGAAGACGAGATGGCCGGCGAGCAGGGTCAGCGCCGGGTCGGCCTGCGCGCTCAGCGACTGCGTGATGCCGAGCACCATGCCGCCGAGCAGCGTCCCCCACAGCGACCCGAGCCCGCCGATGACCACGGCCTCGAACGCGAAGATCAGCCGCGACGGGCCGATCGACGGGTCGAACGAGGAGCGGATCGCGAACATCAGCCCGGCCAGCGCGACCGTCGCGAACGCGATGGCCGTGGCGATGCCGTAGACGTGCCGGCTGTCGGCCCCCATGAGCCTGGCGGTCTCCGCGTCGTCGGACGAGGCGCGCAGCATCCGGCCCAGCCCGGTACGCGACAGGAACAGCTGGATGCCGATCAGCACGGCCCCGGCCAGCACGAACGTCGTCAGCGACAGGTAGCCGACCGAGATCGCGCCGGACAGCTCGAACGAGCCCGTGGCGAACGCGCCGCCGTCGAGCGTGCGCGTGTCGGCGGAGAAGATCTCCAGCAGCACGTTCTGCAGCACGATCGACAGGCCGAACGTGACCAGCAGCGTCGCCAGCGGCCCGGCCGCCAGGCTCCGCTGCAGCAGCACCCGCTGCGTCAGGTAGCCGAGCAGCGCGAACAGCGGCACCGTCACCACCAGCACCACCCACAGCGGCAGCCCCGTGCCGCCGACCAGCGCCAGCGCCAGGAACGAGGCGACCACGGCGAGGTCGCCGTGCGCCAGGTTGACGATGCGCATCACGCCGAACATCAGCGACAGGCCGGTGGCGAACAGCGCGTACAGGCCGCCCAGCAGGATTCCCTGGACGACGGCGTTGAGCCAGCCCATGTCAGTCGTGTCCTTCCTGGCCGGCAGGCCGGGCGTCGAGGCCGAAGTAGGCGTGCTCGACCTGTTCGGCGGTCAGGTCGCCGGGCCGCCCGTGCAGCACGGACCGGCCTTCGAGCAGGCAGTGCACCCGGTCGGCGACCCGCATGGCCTGGGAGACGTCCTGCTCGACGATGAGCGCGGTGGTGCCCGCGCCGACGATCTCCGGCAGCGCCTCGTAGATGCGGCGCACGATCACCGGCGCGAGGCCGAGCGACAGCTCGTCGATGAGCAGCAGGTCGGGGTTGGCCAGCAGCGCCCGGCCGATCGCCACCGCCTGCTGCTCGCCGCCCGAGAGCTGGGCGGCGTTCTGGCCGCGCCGCTCGGCCATCCACGGGAACAGCGCCTGCACGGCGCCGAGCGTCCACGGGCCGGGACGGCGCCGGTAGCCGCCGGCCAGCAGGTTCTCCTCCACGGTGAGGGAGCGGAACAGCCTGCGCCCCTCCGGCACCAGCGCGATCCCCGCCGAGACCCGCTTGTGGGCGGGCAGCCGGGTGATGTCGCGGCCGGCGAAGCCGATGGTGCCGGACGTCGGCAGGATCAGCCCGGCCAGCGCGCGCAGCAGCGTGGACTTGCCCGCGCCGTTCGCGCCGATGATCGCCAGCACCTCGCCCTGCCGCACCTCCAGGCTGAGGGCGTCCACGGCGCGCAACTGCCCGTGGTGGACGGTGAGGTCGCGGATGGACAGCAGGGTCACGGCCGCTCCTCCTCACCGGTGGTCGTCTCGGTCTCGGGTCCGCCGCCCAGGTAGAGCTCGCGCACCTTCGGGTCGGCCAGCACCCGCATCGGCTCGCCGTCGGCGACGACGGCCCCGCCCGCCAGGCACACCATCCGGCCCACGGTCTTGACCAGCGCGTGCACCACGTGCTCGATCCAGACCACGGCCAGCCCGTCGGCGTGCAGGCCGCGTACGACCGCGACGAGCTCGGCCACCTCCGGCTCGGTCAGGCCGCCCGCGACCTCGTCCAGCAGCAGGAGCCGGGGCGCGGTGCCCACGGCCCTGGCCATCTCCAGGCGCTTGCGCTGCAACAGCGTGAGCCGCCCGCCCGGGGTGTTGGCCAGCGCGGCCAGCCCGGTGCGCTCCAGCACGTCCATGGCGTGCGCCTGCGCCCGGCCGCCGCGCAGGCCCGCGCCCTGGTGGGCGCAGACCAGCACGTTCTCGAACACCGTCAGGTGCTCGAACGGCCTGGGCACCTGGTAGGTGCGGCCGATGCCCGCCCGGGTGCGCGCGTACGGCGGCGCGCCGGTGACCTCCCGGCCGCCGAACCACACCGCGCCCCCGTCGGGACGCAGATCACCCGAGATCATCGCGAACAGGCTGGACTTGCCCGCGCCGTTCGGGCCGACGATCCCCAGCGCCTCGCCCGCCTCGACCGACAGCGTCAGCTTCTCGGCGACGGTCACCCTGCCGAAGCTCTTGGTGACGCCGTCCAGCCGCAACAGCGCCGCCATCACGGGTTGGTGGGCAGGAGGTCGCCGCCGACGGGAACGTCCTTGTTGGCGGAGTTGTCCACGATGACCACGTCCCACGGGAAGCGCTCACCCTTGCGCCACTGGCCGCCCACCGGGTGCTGGATCGCGATGCCCGGCTGCGGCCCGGCGGTGAAGTCCAGCTTGCCGCTCATGCACTCGATCTTCATGCCGCGCAGCTTCGCCGCCACCTCGTCGCGGTCCTTGGGGTCGTCCGCCTCCTTGAACGCCTGCACCGCGATCTCGAACAGGGAGTACACCGAGCCGAGCGCCTGCGTCCACTGCTTGCCGGTCGCGGCGGCGAAGTCGTCGGCGAGCTGCTTGGCGCTGCGGCCGTCCAGCGTCGAGGCGTACGGGTGCGCCGGGCTCCACCAGAAGTCGGTGGCGATGTTGTCCGTCAGATCGCCCAGCGCCTCCGCCTCGGACGGGAACAGCATCACCTTCGCCACCGTGGCCAGCTTCGGCCTGAACCCCTGCTGCCTGGCCTGCTTCCAGAACGTCTGGAAGTCCGGCGGGATCGGCGCGCAGGTGAACAGCTCGGCCTCGGCCTCCTTGAACGCCGCGATCTGCGCGGTGAAGTCGGTGGCGCCGTTCTGGTACGCGCCGCCGTCGACCGGCGTGTAGCCGGACTTCTTCATCATCGGGCCGAGCCCCTGCCGGAAGGCGTTGGCGTCGGTGTCGTTCGGCCACAGCGCGGCCACGTTCTTGCCGGTCACGCCCATGCGGTCCCACATGGGGAAGAAGCAGTCGGCGAACTCCTTCATGCCGAAGAAGAACAGCGTCGTGTACGTGAACCCCTCGCCGTCCTTGCCGCCCCGGCCGTGGAACCACGCCTCCCAGGGGGCGATCGTGGTCACGTTCGGGACGCCGTTGGCCTCGCACTGGTCGGCGACCGGGTTGGTCGTGTCGGGCGTCGACGAGCCGACGATCAGGTCCACCTTGTCGCTGTTGATGAGCTGGCGGGTGACCTCCGTGGCGCGGTTGGCGTTCGACTGGGTGTCCTTGACGACGATCTCGATCCGCCGCTTCACGCCGCCCGCGGTGAAGCCGTTGCGCAGCGCCTCCTGGATCTGCTTGACCACGAAGTTGTCGGCGGTGGCGAACCCGGCCAGCGGACCCGTCTGCGGGCTCACGTACCCGATCTTGAGGACGTCGGAGGACGAGCCGCCGGTGCCCTTCAGCCCGCCGCACGCGCCCACCAGGGACGTCCCGCCGAGCGCGGCGGCCGCTCTGAGGAAGGAACGGCGGTTCAGGCCGCCCGTTGAGGTGTCGCTCACGCCAAACTCCTTGTGTCGACGGTGCTCGGCGGGCATGAGGGGGCCGCGAGCACCGCGCTCGCTCTGGGGGTGGTTCGCTCGGCCACCTCGTCGCCGGGGGACGGCGCTGACCTGCGGTGGCGGGAAGTTGAGGCGACCGTACGGCCGCGTCAGCACCAGAGCAACACTCTGTTTCACGGGTTCGAACGCGATTTTCCTGGTCCGAACGCGCTATCCGTTCGGGCGGTACCCCAGGCGGCGGGAGATCTCGGCCGCAGTGCGGCGCAACGGCGGTTCGAGCCGCCCCGACAGCGTCTCCAGCGTGGTCGGCGCGATGGTCAGGTGCACCGCGACGTTCACCGCCGCCACCACCTCGCCCGTCCGGTCACGCACCGGCGCCGAGAACGACCGCAGCCCCGGCGCCAGCTCCTCGTCGTTCACCGCCACGCCGCTCTGCCGCACCTTGGCCAGCGCCGCGATCAGCTGCTCCCGGTTCGTGATCGTCCTCGGGCCGCGCCGCGCCATCTCCGTCCGGTCCAGAATCTGCCGCAACGCCGCCGGATCCTTGTACGCCAGCAGCACCTTGCCCATCGACGTGCAGTAGGCGGGCAGCCGGGAGCCCACGTGCAGGTTGAGATCCATGGCCAGGGCGCTGCGCCGGCCGCTGCGCCTGCGGTCCACGTACACGACGTCCGGACCGTCGCACAGGCCCATGCTCACGGTGCAGCCCGTCTCGTCGGCCAGCGCCTGGAGCAGCGGCGCGGCCACCCCCGTGAGCTCCATCGAGTCGATCGCCGCGAACCCCAGGTCCACCACCTTGGGGCCGAGGAAGTACTTCTTGCTGTCCGGGTCCTGGCGGAGATACTCCAGCTTGACCAGGGTCGTCACGTACCGGTGGGTCGTGCTCTTGTTCAGCCCGACGACCCGCGCCAGGTCGGCGATGCCCAGCACCGAACGGTCCGCCGTGAAGGCGGACAGGATGCGCAGCCCGCGCTCCAGGGACACCGAGAACGTGGCGGAGGCGCCCGTGGCGGCCCGGGGGCGGGCGGAATCGTCAGCGGTCACGGTTGGAATATAGTTCCAGCGTTTCGCAGGTTCGAACACATCCGAGCAAGGAGAGCGGGGCTCCATGCACAGCGAGAGCGCCCGGCCCGCCCAGGCCACCGGCACCGGCGGTCCCACGGGCGGCTTCACCGGCCATTTCATCGACGGCGAGTGGGCCGCCGCCCGGTCCGGCCGCTCCTACCCCAACCGTTCGCCCTGGACGGGCGAGGTGCTCGGCGAGGTCGCCGCGGGCGACGCCGACGACGCCGACCGCGCCGTCGACGCCGCCCACCGCGCCTTCCCCGGCTGGTCCCGCCTGCCGCCCGCCGAACGCCAGCAGATCTTCCTGCGCGCCGCCGACCTCCTGCTCGCCCGCCGCGCCGAGGTCGCCGCCGCCCTCGCCGCCGAAACCGGCTGCGGCCGCCACTTCGGCGACGTCCAGATCGACTTCTCCGTACGGCTGCTCCGCCAGGCCGCCCAGCTCGCCTACCGCCCCACCGGCGAACTCCTGCCCTCCGACCTGCCCGGCACCCAGGCGATGGCCGTACGCCGCCCCGTCGGCGTCGTCGGCGCCATCGCGCCCTGGAACTCCTCGCTCGCCCTCGGCGGCCGGGCGAGCATCGGGCCCCTCGCCCTCGGCAACACGGTCGTGCTGAAACCCTCCGAGGAGTCACCCCGCACCGGCGGCGCCCTGTGGGCCGAGATCCTGCACGAGGCCGGGCTGCCCGCAGGCGCGTTCAACGTCGTCACCCACGCCCCCGGCGAAGCCGGCGCCGTCGGCGACGCGCTGCTGGCCTCCCCGCACGTCAAACGCGTCAACTTCACCGGCTCCACCGCCACCGGACGCCGCCTCGCCGAGAAGGCCGGACGCCACCTCAAACGCCTCGTCCTCCAGCTCAGCGGCCAGAACCCGCTCATCGTCGCCGCCGACGCCGACCTCGGCCACGCCGTCGACGCCGCCATCTACGGCGCCTTCGTCCACCAGGGCCAGGTGTGCATGTGCGCCCGCCGCGTCTACGTCGAACGCCCGCTCGCCGACGCCTTCACCGCCCGCTTCGCGGCCAGGGCGGCGGCGCTGCCCACCGGCGACCCGGCCGACCCCGCCACCGTCGTCGGCCCCGTCATCAACGAATGGGCGCTGGCCCTGCTCGACCGCCGCGTCAAGGAAGCCGTCGCCCTCGGCGCCCGCGTCCTCGCCGGCGGCCACCCGCGCCCGCCCTGCTACCCGGCGACCGTCCTCACCGACGTCCCCGCCGAGGCCGAGCTCGCCCAGGCCGAGACGTTCGGGCCGGTGGTGATCCTGGAGGTGGTCGACACCGCCGAAGACGCGGTCGCCCGCGCCAACGCCTCCGACCTGGGCCTGGCCGCCTCCGTCATCACCGCCGACCCCCGCCGCGGCCTCCGCCTCGCCGCCGCCCTGGAAGCCGGCATCGTGCACGTCAACGACCAGCCCGTCAACGACGAGCCGCACATGCCGTTCGGCGGCGTCAAGGACAGCGGCTGGGGCCGCTTCGGCCTCGGCTTCGCCGCCGAGGAGTTCTGCGACCTCCAATGGATCACCACCCGCGACACCCCCCGCCCCTACCCCTTCTAACCCCACCCCCGCCCGGGCCCACCCTCGTCCGGGCCCGCCCCGCCCAGCCCGCCCCGCCCGGGTCCGCTCCCGCTCGGGCCGTCCCCACGCCCGGGTCCGCCCCCCGCCCAGGCCGTCCCCATGCCTGGGCCCACCCCCATGCCTCAGCCCCGCCGACCTCCCGAGCGTGCGCCACTTCGGAGCGGGACCTGACCCCCGGGCCTGGGGTTGGGGGGCGGTGCGGGGACAATGCGGGCATGAGCGCTCTGCTGTCCCACCTCGGAGCCGGCCTGCCGATCCTCGCCGCGCCGATGGCCGGTGGACCGAGCACCCCCGACCTGGTGGCCGCCGCCGCACGCGCAGGCGGCCTCGGGTTCCTCGCCGCCGGCTACAAGAGCCCCGACCTGCTCGCCACCCAGATCCAGGCGGTACGCGCGGCGGGCGTGCCGTTCGGCGTCAACGTGTTCGCCCCCAACCCGGTCCCCGTCGACCCGGCGGCCTACCGCGCGTACGCGGCCGAGGTGCGCCGCGAGGCCGACCCGTACGGCCTCACCCTGCCCGCCGACCCGATCGAGGACGACGACCACTGGGCCGACAAGCTCGACCTGCTCGTCGCCGACCCCGTCCCGTGGGTGTCGTTCACCTTCGGCCTGCCCGGCAGCGCGGCCGTCACGGCCCTGCGTGACGCCGGGACCACCGTCCTGCAGACCGTCACCACCGCCGACGAGGCCCGCGCAGCCGCCGACGCGGGCGTGGACGCGCTCATCGTCCAGGCCCCCGCCGCCGGCGGCCACTCCGCCACCCTGACCCCGGCCACCCCGCCGCCGCTGTCCGTCACCCTCCCCGGCCTGATCACCCAGGTACGCCAGGCTGTCGGCGGCCTCCCGATCATCGGCGCGGGCGGGATCGCCACCGCCGCCGACGTGGCCGCCACCCTGCGCGCCGGAGCCGAAGCCGCCATGGTCGGCACCGTCCTGCTGCGCACCCACGAAAGCGGCGCCTCCGAACCGCACAAGAACGCCCTCACCGACCCGGCCTTCGACGGCACGGTCGTCACCCGCGCCTTCACCGGCCGCCCCGCCCGCGCCCTGCGCAACCACTTCACCGACCGCTACGACGCCGTCGCCCCGCCCGGCTACCCCGCCCTGCACCACCTCACCAGCCCGATCCGCAAGGCCGCCACCGCCGCCGGCGACACCCGGCTCATCCACCTCTGGGCCGGCACCGGCCACCGCCACGCCCGCCCGGAACCCACCCCCGAAACCCTCACCCGCCTCGCCGCCGCCCTCTGACCCCTTCCGTACAGGCCCGAACGCTCGTCGACCAGCAGCCTGCCCCTGCCGAGGCCACCAGCCGCCCGCCCTCCGTAGGCCGTCCCCCAGGCTGGGCGCACCCGAGCCGGGCGCACCTACGCGGGGCGCATCCCGCGCCGGGCCCGCCTTGAGCGGGGCCCACCCCGTGTAAGGGGGGCACCCCCGCGCGGGGCCTTCCGGTGAGGGGCCTTCCCGTGAGGGGGCTCCTCACACGGGACTCCCAGGGCGCAGCTTCCCCGCGTGGGGCCCTTCTCGTGCGGGCCTCCCACGTCGGAGCTTCCCCGTGCAGGGGCGCACCCCGGGGGGGCGCACCCCGGGGGGCGCACACTGTGCGGGGCGCACTCCGTGCGGTCATCCCGTGTGGCGGGGTCGCTCCGTGCGGTCATCCCATGCGGTCATCCCGTGCGGGGCCACTCCGTGCGGAGGTCACCCCTAACGCAGCGTGCCTCCCGGCGTCAAAGGTGTGCGCTGGGGGTCAGGCGGGGGCTGGGAAGGAGGGCGTCGAAGGTGTGGGCCAGGCATCAGGCGGGGGGCGGGAGGAGGGCGGCGCAGGTGGTGGTGATGAGGGTGTCGACCGTCGGGGGCGGGGGGCGGTGGTCCAGGAGGTGGCGGCGGACGGCGGCGTACGGGACGTCGATCGTGGCGAAGGTCAGGCGCTCCCGGTCCACGCCCGGGTGGCGGGCGGTGTAGGCGTCCAGGGCGTCGCCCACTTCGGCGTTGAGGGTGGCGAGGTCGGGGCCGAGTTCGGCGGGCCATCGGGCGGCCAGGTCGTGGCGCCGGTGGAGCAGCAGCAGGGCGCCTTCGGCGGGGTGGCGGCGGCACCAGCGGGGGGTGTGCAAGGCCGCCTCGCGGGCGTCGCCGGCGGTGAGCGCGTCGACGAAGCCGCGCTGGAAGCTCCGTACGGTGCGGATCCACAGGGTGGCGAGCATGAGGTCGCGGGAGCCGAACCGGTGGTACAGGGACCCGGTCGGCGCGCCGAGCCGGGCGGCGACGGCGCCCATGGTGGCGGCCGGGGGGCCGTCGGCGGCCGTGATGGCCAGGGCGGCGTCGAGGATCTGGTCGCGGTCGAACTTGGCTGCTCTGCCCACGCGGTGTACCTTCCGGTAATAATAGTTAGTGCGTTCTAGAATATCGCATCTACAAAGAGGAGTCCGCATGTCCACGGCGTCCGAGGTCGTCCGAGGCTTTTACCGCGCCGCCCAGGCGGGCGACGGCGGCGCGATCCTCGCGCTGCTGCATCCGGAGTTCCGCGCCCGCACCGCGCCGGGGATGCCGTGCGGGGCGGGAGGCGCGTTCGAGGGGCCGGAGGAGACGCTGGTCCGGGTGTGGGGTGCGGTGTTCGCCGCGTACGACACCGCGCCCTACGCCGAGAGCTGGCACGAGACCGCCGACGGCCTGGTGGTGGTCACCGGCTCCTACCGGGGCGCGTCGCGCGCGAGCGGCCGCGCGTACGAGGCGGAGTTCGCCCATCTGTGGCGTGTCACCGACGGCCGGATCTCCTGGCTGCACCAGTACACCGACACTGCCCGCTGGCACGAGGCCCTGGCCGCACCCGCCTGAGCCGCCCCCGGCGGGGCTGCGGATAGGCTGCGCTGTCGTGGAAGCGGTGGCCGGGCGGTTCGTCATCGGCGAGGGGTACGCGTTCTACCGGGGGCCGTCGGCGGGCGTCGGCGAGCATCGGCACGCCGCCTACCAGGTGACCGCCGCCGACGTGGGCGAAGCGGTCGTGGTGGACGAGTCGGGCGCCTGCCATCGGGGCGCGGCGGTGATCGTGCCGCCCCTGGTGCGCCATCGCATGCCGGCGGCGGCCGGGCTGCGCACCTGGTTCGTGGAGCCGCAGTGCGCGTTCGCCGCCGTGCTGCGCGCCCGCTGCGGGGCCGGCGTCACGGTGGCGGGCGACCTGCGCGGGCTGCGGGAGGAGGACGTGCGGTTCGCCGGCCGGCCGGCCGGCGCGCTCGACCCCAGGCTGCTGGCGGCGATGGAGGCGCTGGCCCGCCCGGACGTACGGGTCGCCGCCGCAGCTGCCGAGGCCGGGCTGTCCCCGCAACGCCTGCGCGCCCTGGCCGTGCGGCAGCTCGGGATGCCGCTCGCGCGCTGGCGGATCTGGCGCTGCCTGACGCGGGCGGCCAGGGCGTTGAGCGAGGGACGCTCGATCGCCGAGGCCGCGGTCGACGGCGGCTTCGCCGACCAGGCGCACTTCCACCGGCGGCTGCGCGAGATGATCGGGCTCACCCCGGCGGCGGTGGTCCCGATGGTGCGCCGGTCAGCCCCGCGCGGCGACGTACACGGAGATTGAGCCGGTCACCGTGGGCACCACGGCGGCCTCCCGTACGCCGGCGAACCCAGCGCCGGTCATCAGCGCGGGCAGCACGCCGTCGGCGTTGGGCTGGGTGTCCTGCCGCCCGTCGGCGAGCTGCACGGCGCGGAACGCCAGCCGCATCAGCGCGGTCCGCTGCAGCCCGTAGTCGGCGATCACCAGCTTGCCGCCGGGCCGCAGGACGGCGTGCGCCGAGGCGAGGATCGCCCGTTTCATCGGCAGCGGGCACTGGTGGAGAACCAGGCTCGACACGGCGGTGTCGGCGGAGCCGGGGGCGATGAGCCCGGTCAGCGCGTCGCCCATGCCGAGCAGCCAGCGCGGGGCGTGCGGGGCGTCGCCGGACTTGCGCCGGGCCAGCGCCAGCGTCTCCGGGTCGGGGTCGACGCCGACGATCCGGGCCCGGGGTTCGAGGCGGTGCAGGAGCATCGCCTGGGTGCCGGTGCCGCAGCCGACGTCCACGATCGTGTCGCCCGGCCGGGGCGCCACCTGCGCGGCCACCAGGCGGCGCCAGAGCCGTTCCCGGGTGAGGGCGAGCAGCACCGGGTCGTACAGCCGGGTGAGGCCGAGGCGGCCCAGGGCGGGGGTGAAGGTTCGTTCAGACATGGGCGCAGTATCGGCCGCCCGGCGGCGCGCGGTCTTGAACGGAACGCTCGCCCCTGAGGAGGGAGGGGGCTCAGGTGGGCAGGGTGGCGGTGGTGGTGAACCCCGGCTCCAGGTGCGCGGTGTCGTTGAAGCGGCGCAGGACCCAGCGGGCGCCGGTCAGCACCAGGTGCGACACCGACCCGTTGTCCGCGCCGAGGAACGCGAACGGCCGCGACCCCGTGGCCTGGGCCAGCGCCTCGGCGATCACCCCGGCGTGGGTGACGACGACGATCCGCCCGTCCGGGTGGGCGGCGGCGAGCCGGGCGAGCGCGTCGCGGACCCGGCCGGAGAAGGCCGCCGCGGGCTCCGCGCCCGGGATCGCGTCCCAGCGTTCCTCGGCCGTCATCCGCCGGGCGGCCGGATGCCCTTCGGCGACCATCCGCCGGAACAGGCCGCCCTCCCACTCGCCCAGGTGCACCTCGCGCAGCCCCGGCTCCACGACCGGCGCCAGGCCGAGCCGGGCGGCCAGCGGCGCGGCGGTCTGGGCGGTGCGCCGCAGCGTCGTCACGTAGACGGCGTCGACGCGCTCGGCGGCGAGCCGCCGCGCCACCCGTTCGGCCTGCTCGCGGCCCTCGGGCGCGAGCTCCGGGTCGCCGTGGCCGTCCACCAGCGGGAACGGCCGGTCCGGCCGCGCCGGCTCGGACTCGCCGTGCCGCACCAGCAGAACCTCGGCGGCCCCGGCCGGCGTACGGAACCGGCTCTGCCGGTACGCGACCGGCTCGTCACTCACAGATCCCACAGCTACCGAACATTACTCTACCGATCGGCCCGCGCCCGAGGCCCGTAGGCCGATTCGTTGCCGGATCCGGTCTTGACGCGCCCGAGATCACCGGCAAGCATCACCGCAACCGGACCGGCAGCCGCCGCCCGGCGCGGCAAGGAAGGTGATCGCGTGGCCCAGCCCGGCACGCCCTCCGCCCCGGCGCGGACACCCGCGTGGCGCTACGCCATCGGGATGTTGGGCACGTCCATCCCGATCAACATGATCAAGGGATCGATGATCCTCTTCTACGTCGACATCCTCGGGCTCGACGTCCGGGCGTACGGCGCGGTCATGGTGATCTACGCGGTCATCGACGCGATCGACAACCCGCTGCTCGGCCACCTCTCCGACCGCACCAGGACCCGGTACGGCCGGCGCCGGCCCTGGCTGCTCGCCGGCGCGCCGATGCTCGCCGCCTGCATGATCGCGTTCTTCTCCGCGCCGGAGTCGCTGGACGGCATCGGGCTCGTGCTGTGGTTCGCGGTGTTCGCGATCCTGTGCGAGGCTTTCGACTCGATGCTCAACGCCAACTACGGCGCGCTGCTGCCCGAGCTCTACCCGAAGGAGCGCGACCGGGCGGTCGCCAACAGCCTGCGCCAGGGCTTCCAGCTCGTCGCCCTGGTCATCTCGCTCGCCGTCACCCCGGTGCTCACCACCGGCGTGTTCGGCACCGAGGACAGCACCGAGGGCTTCCGGACCACCGCGATCATCTACGGCGTGATCGCGTTCGCCGTCATCGCGTTCATGGCGCTCGGCGCGCGCGAGCGGCCCCGCTACTCCACCCGGGAGCGGCCCCGGCTGCTGCCCAGCGTGTGGTCGATCGTGCGCAACCGGATGTTCTGGACGGTCGGGCTCACCGGGGCCTGCTACGGGATCGCGATGGCGCTCGTGCTCTCCGGCATCCAGCTCTACGTCCGCTACTCGCTCGGGCTGCCCGTCGGCAACGCCCTCTACCTCCAGGGCATCGTCATCCTCGTCACGGCGGGCGGCCTCGTCGTGTGGACGCGCGTCGTGGCCCGGCGCGGCGCCCTGCGGGCCTGGCGGCTCGCCTTCGCGGTCCTCGCGGCCGGCTTCGCCGCCCTGTTCCTCGCCACCGACCTCGTCACCGCCATCGCCGCCGGGGTGCTCGTCGGGGCCGGCTGGTCGGGGATGCTCGCCACGAACGACCTCATCGTCGCCCGGGTCCTGGACGCCGACGCGGTGCGCAACGGGGAGCACCGCGAAGGGCTCTTCCTGTCGGCGTTCGGGTTCTTCGGCCGGCTCAACGGGATCGTGACCGGGCTCGCGCTCACCTCGCTGGGCGTCTTCTTCGGCTACAACTCGGGCGACGACCCCGGCGCCGACCCGGGCCTCGCCTTCCGCGTCTACCTGTGCGTCTACCCGTTCGCCCTGACGGCCGCCGGCGCGGTCGCGGCACGCTTCGTCTCCGTACCGCTGGAGACGGTTCCCCTGGAGACGGGCCCGGCGGGCGAGGCGGCGGGGGAGCGTTCCCCGTGACGCGGCGGGTGGTGATCACGGCGGACGACCTCGGCAGGGAGCCAGCGACGACGGACGTCATCGCCGGCCTGCTCGCCGAGGGGCACGTCAGCGCGACGACGCTCATCTGCGTCTCGCCCGAGGCCGATCGGGCCGCCGCCCGGGTGCGCGAGCTCGGCGTCGTGCCCCGGGTGCACGTGACGCTCACCAGCGAGCGCGGGCTCCCGCGCTGGCGGCCGCTGAACGGCGGGGCGAGCCTCGCCGACCCCGACGGCACGCTCAGCGACGACCCGATGGTGCTCGGGGCGCGCGGCGAGGCGGGCGACGTCATCGGCGAGGCGGACGCGCAACTGCGCTGGATGCGCGAGCGCGGCGCCGCGCCCGTCGCGGCAGACTCGCACGCCGGCACCCTGTACGGGCTGCACGGCAGGTCATGGCTGGCCGAGGCGCTCGAGTGGTGCGCCCGCCACGGCCTCGCCTTCCGGCTGCCCCGCGACCCGGAGCCGTACTTCGGCGGGCCGCTGCCGCCCCCGCTGGCCGCGGCGCACGAGCGGGCCGTCGCGTACGCCGACGCGCTGGGCGTCGCCATCCCCCGGACGATCGCCACCAACCGGCGCACGGCCGCCGACCTGGGCGGCTACGAGCGGCTCCGCGACGACTACCTGCGCCGGCTCGCCGCCCTGCCGGAGGGCACCAGCGAGCTGTTCCTGCATCCGTCGAGCGAGGACGCGGTCACCGGCCCCGACGGCGTCGTCCGCACGTGGGAGGCGCGGCTGCTGCGGGACCCGGTGTGGCTCGACGCCCTCCGCAGCGAGGACGTCGAGGTGGTTCCGGGCTGGTGGCCCTGATCCCGGCCGAGCTGGGCCTGGCCCCGTAAGGCCCAGCCGGCGTGCGGCCCGCTGCCCGGCCCGCTGCCAGCGCCGGCCAACTGCCAGTGCCGGCCCGCCGTCAGTGGCCGACGGGCTGGTGGCCGCCGCTGTTGGCGGCGCGGGCCGGCAGGAGCAGGGCCGTGGCGACCACGGCCACCGACAGCACCGCCCCGATGACGAACGCCAGCCGCATCCCGCCGAGCGCGGCGAGCGTGTCGGTGACCCCGGTCGCCTTCAGCGTCTCGGCCCGCGCGCTCATCACGGTGACGACGAGCGCGGTGCCGAACGCGGCGGCGACCTGCTGCAGCGTGCTCAGGATCGAGCTGCCGTGGGAGTAGAGCGGCGGCGGGACCGCGCCGAGTCCCAGCGTGAACACCGGCGTGAAGGTCGCCGCCAGGCTCACCATGAGCAGCGCGTGCAGGCCGAGCACCTGCCAGTAGGGCATGGTCATCGACACCTGCGTGAACCCGGCGAGCGCGAGCATGATCCCGATCGCGCCGGGGACGACGAGCACCCGGCCGCCGAACCGGTCGAACATGCGGCCGACGGTCGGCCCGAGCAGCCCCATCGCCAGCCCGCCCGGCATGACCAGCAGGCCGGTCTCCAGGGCGCTGAGCCCCCGGACGCTCTGGAGGTAGAGCGGCAGCAGGATCATCGAGCCGAGCATCGCCATGAAGGCCACCGACATCATGATCAGCGCGACCGTGTAGGTGCGGTGGCGCAGGGTGCGCAGGTCGAGCAGCGGCACGCCGCGCTTCTGCAGCGAGAGCTGGCGCAGCACGAAGACGCCGATGGTGACGAGCCCGGCCACCACGATCGCGGAGGCCACCCGGGCGTCACCGCCCTCGAACCGGCTGAGCCCGTAGACGAGGCCGCCGAAGCCGGCCGCGGCGGTGACGGCGCTGAGCCAGTCGATGCTGCTCACCTGGCTCTCGCCGACGTTCTCCAGGCGCTTGAGCCCGCCCCAGGTGATCAGGGCGGCGATCGGCAGCACGACGGCGAACAGCAGGCGCCACGACCCGAAGTGGAGGATGATGCCGGACACGGTCGGGCCCATCGCGGGCGCGACCGACATGGCCAGCGTGACGTTGCCCATCACCCGGCCCCGGTCCTCCTCGGGCACCACTCTCATCAGCGTGGTCATCAACAGCGGCATCATGACGGCGGTGCCGGCCGCCTGGATGATCCGGGCCCCCAGCAGCACCTCGAACGTCGGCGCCACGATGGCCAGCGCGGTGCCGGCCAGGAACAATCCCATCGCGGTGGCATAGGCGCTGCGGGTGGACACCCGCTGCAGGAACCAGCCGGTGATCGGGATCACCGCGGCCATGGTCAGCATGAAGGCCGTCGAGAGCCACTGCGCGGTCTGCTCGGTGATGTGCAGCGCGGTCATCAACCGGGGGATCGCGTTGATCATGATGGTCTCGTTGAGGATGACCACGAAGGTGGCCAGCACCAGCAGCCGGATCACGGGCGGCGTGCGGCCTTTCCTGGTGGCCGCGGGCGTGGCGGGTGGATCGAGCAGTCGGCTGGACACGGTACCTCGTTCGGGGTCGCGGGGCGGAAAGCGGTCAGGGCCGGTGTCCCGGCCGTCGGTCTCACATGAAGATGCGGACATGTACAGACTGACCGGCGCCACTGACAAAACTCATCGACCGTGCCCAGCATTCCGGGATGTGCGGTGAAATGTCACCTGGTTTTCACCGCACGGTTCCCGGGAAAAGATCAGCGGCCCGCCGCCGCCGGCGCGTCGCGGGCGGCATGGCCGAACACCTCGTCCCGCACCCGGGCGAGCGCCAGATCCATCGCCCCGACCAGCACCGGGTTGCCCTCGACGGCCGACAGCAGCACCCGCAGCCGCTCGGCGTCGAGCACCCGCAGCTCGCGCTCGACGAGGTCGCGCAGCCGTTCGCCACCGGCTGACACCAAACTCCCGGCCAGCACGACGAGCCCCGGGTCGACGACCGAGGCGATGGTCGCCAGGCCGAGCGCGATCCGCGCGGCCACCGTGCGCAGCCCGGCGGCGGCCTCCTCGGCGGCCCGCCCGGTGCCGCCCGCCAGGCGCACGGCGGCGGCGACCGACTCGTGGAAGTCGGCGCCGTGGACGCCGTAGGAGCGCAGCAGGTCCTGCACGGCGGGCCCGCCGGCCAGCGCCTGGTAGCCGTGGTGACCGAACCTGCCGCCGCCGTCGCGGGCGGTGGCCGCGCCCGGGATGGGCATGTAGCCGATCTCGCCCGCGCCGCCGAAGAAGCCGCGGTGCAGCCGCCCGCCGATAACCAGCGCGGCCCCCAGCCCCTCGCCCGCCCACAGCAGCACGAAGTCGGGGCAGCCGGCCGCAGCGCCGTGCGCCTGCTCGGCGAGCGCGACGAGGTTGACGTCGTTCTCCACGTCGACGGTGACGCCGAGACCGGCGGTGAGCGTCGGCACCAGGTCGGGGATCTGCCAGCCGGGCATGTCCTCGGCGGTGGCGTAGTCGAGCCGCCCGGTCGTGGGGTCGACGGCCCCCTGCACGCCGATGACGACGCGGTGCAGCGGGCCCGGCGGACGCGCCGCCTCGACCGCCGCCCGCAACTGCGCGGTCAGGTCGCCGTCCGCCGGTGACGGCGCGGGACAGCGGGCCTCGCCGGCGACCGCGCCGGTGATGTCGGCCACCTGTACGTCGATCCGCTCCGGCGTGACGTCGAGCGCGGCCACGTATGCGGCGGCGGCGTTGACCCGGTAGACCTCGGCGGTCCGGCCGGGCTGGCCTGCCCGGACGCCGTCGCTGACCACCAGGCCCGCCTCCTGGAGTCGGGCCAGGAGCTGGAAGGCCGTCGGCTTGGACAGGCCGGTCAGCTCGCTCAGCTCGGGCCGGGTCAGCGGGCCCTTCTCCAGCAGGATGCGCAGCGCGGCGCGGTCGTTGATCGCGCGCATCAGCCTCGGAGTGCCGTGGACAGGCGGCTTCACGTCACCTCCCGCGTCGGCGTCACGTTGACGTCAACGTGAGAGCGTACAGGGCGATGGCCGCGAAATCGTCGGCCGGCTCGGAGGCCTGCCAGGAGCGGACGTCGTCGGCGAAGCGGCTGCCGTGGCCGGTGAAGCGCTCGTAGCGGTCCTTGCCGTCGGCGGGGCAGGGCGGCATCTCCTCGAAGTGCCCGCCGAGGCCGTCCTCGAACAGTTTCGCGTCGTTGGGCCCGTTGACGACGGCGCCGGTGGCGGGCCTGCCGGTGATGTTGGCGATCTGGTGGTGCGGGCAGGCGATCGAGCGCTTGCCCACGCCGGCGACGAAGGAGACGCCCCACGGGTTCGCGCCGAGCGCCCAGTTGCGCTGCTGGGTGCCGAAGGCGTCGTAGGCGCGCGACCCGGTCGCCGACCGGTAGAGGCGGGCCGTGGCGGCCAGGCCGAAGGCGTGCGGCACCGAGTCGAACGCGTCGTAGCGCGCCCCGGCGCGGAACGGGTCGGCGGCGGCCCGGCGCGCCCCGAGGTCGAGCTGCGCCCGGAGCCCGGCGACGAGGTCGGCCTCGGTGACGGCCAGCCCGCCGGCTCCCGCCGCGCGCATGGCCTTGAGGAGGTCGGCGTGGGCCAGCGCGCTCACGTCGTACAGGTTGAGCGTGTCGCCCTGCTCCTCGTCGAGGTAGCCGCGCGCCCAGCGGGCCGAGTCGGCCAGCCAGCGCCCGGCGCGCGGGTCGCCCAGGCGCTGCGCGGCCAGGGCCAGCTCGGCGCCGCCGAGCTGCATGTCGTCGCGCCAGACGCTCTCGGGGTAGAAGGCGTGCGGCAGGGAGGTCACCAGCCGGTCCACGCCGGTCGTCCTGGCCATGCCGTAGACGGAGGCCGCCTTGGCCAGCAGCTCGCGGGCGCGTTCGAGCGAGGGTTCGAGCTGGGCGGCCAGGGCGAAGGCGGCGGCGGTGCGCCCGGCCAGGTTGGGGCTGATCGGCGCGCCGGGGGCGGCGGCGCGGAAGACCGGGCGGTTGCGGATGAAGTGGTGGCCTTCGGCGGTGTCGCCGTCGTCGGCTTCGGGCAGGCGCCAGACGTCGTGGTCGCCGACGAACGTGCCCTCGGCGTTGCCGGCGCCGATGCCGACCTGGATGTAGAGGGTCTTCGACTCCTCATCCCACATCTTGTCCAGATATTTCAGCCCGTGGGTGGCTTCGGCCCGCAGGGCGGAACCGCGTACCTCGCCGTCCCGCTGGGCCGCCCACAGCAGCGTGTCCACGTACGCCAGGATGTGCGTGAACTTGAGATAGTCGCCCGCGTCGAACCAGCCACCCTCGACGTCGACCGGCTCGCCGATCTTCTTCAGCTCGCCCTTGACCTGGTCGGTGTCGGGCCCGGTGAACTCGGGCCAGTCGTAGACCGAGGCGGCCCGGTCGTTGAGGTGGCTGGGCCTGCGCGTCGCCTCGGCGCCGTCGCGCTGGAGGCCGAAGAAGCCCACCACCTTGGCCGCCGTGTCGCCCCTCGGCGCGATCTCGAACTCGGCCGAGGTCGCCCCGCCCGCCTTGACCCGGTAGCGGCCGGGCGTGCGCAGCCGGGTCAGGTCGAGGTCGTGGACGTGCGGGTAGCGGCTGTTCCAGGCGCCCCGGTCCCGGCCGGCGCGCCCGGTGAGCACCACCCGGCCCCGGTGGTCGACCACGGTGAAGCGCCCGGCGGCCCGCTGCCGCGTCATCAGGTAGGCGTGCTTGGCCTCCTCCGGCCAGTAGCCGACCTGGTCCACCCGGACGTGCGCGGGCGACGCGGCCTGGGCGGGGGCGTTCGTCGTGGCGAGTGTGGTCGCCAGCAGAGCCGGCGCGAGCGCGGCGGGGATCAGCTTTCTCATCCGCTCCTCCTGAAGTGATCGCGAACACGGGTCCGCGCGGTCTCGGCCGCGCCGAGCAGGTCGAGTCCGGCCAGGGCGGCGCCCGCGACAGGGGGGAGGGTGCTGACCACGACGCTCGCGTCCGGCGCGCTCGCGCCGATCGCGTTCTCGATCATCCCATGCAGGTACGGGTCCCGCGCGGTCAGCACGCTCCCGCCGAGCACCACCTCGGCGGGCGTGCGCAGCAGGCCGAGCCGGTCCAGGCAGACCGTGGCCATCACCGCGACCTCCTCGGCCTGCCGCGCGACCACGCCCCTGGCCACGGCGTCGCCGTCGCCGGCCACGGCGAGCAGGCCCGGCACCAGCTCGTGCAGCCGGGCCGGGTCCAGCTCGCCGAAGTGCAGGGCGAGCACCACCTCCGTGACGCTCGCCGTGCCGAAGTGCGTGACGACCAGGTCGGCCAGCGCGGTGGCCGGGCCGCGGCCGTCCTCCATGCGGGCGGCGTGCCACAGCACCCGGTCGGCCAGGTCCTCGCCGCCGCCCCAGTCGCCGCTGCGCCTGCCGAGCGCCGGGAAGCGCGCGACCTCGCCGGACGGGGAGACGCCCGCGGCGTTCATCCCGGCCCCGCACACGACGACGACGCCCCACTGCCTCGACGCGCCCGCGCGCAGCACCGCGAACGTGTCGTTGGCCACCGACACCTCGCCCGCGCAGCCGAGCGCCAGGAACTCGGCGCGCAGCGCGTCCTCCTCGGCGGGGAAGTCGGCCCCGGCCAGGAAGGCGGCCATCACGTCGGCGTACGGCGCGGCCATGCCGTCGCGCAGCGCCCGCGCGCCGCGCTCCACCACGCCGGCGGCGACGTCCACCCCGGCGCTCTGCGGCACGAACGGGCCGGTCCGGCCGGTCGCGAGCACCGCGCCGTCCTCGGCGACCAGCGCGAGGTCGGTCTTGCTGTTGCCGCCGTCGACCGCCAGGATCGTCCTCATCCGGCGGCCTCCAGCAGCCCCGCCAGCTCGCGCGCCAGGTGCTCCTGGCCGACGAGCGGGTGGGCGAGCAGCGCGTCGGTGACCCGGTCGCGCCCGCCGCGCAGGGCGGCGTCGAGAGCCAGCGTCTCGTACGCCGACACGTGCGCGACCAGGCCGGCGTACAGCGGCTCCAGCGGGGCGACAGGCAGCGGCTCGGCCCCGGAGGCGGTGATCCTGGCCGGGACCTCGATGACCGCGTCGTCCGGCAGGAACGGCAGCGTGCCGCCGTTGCGCACGTTGACGACCTGGGTGTCGCCCCGGTCGCCCAGCAGCGAGGCGATCAGCGCGACGGCAGCCTCGGAGTAGAACGCGCCGCCCCGCCGCGCCAGCAGCTCCGGCTTGGCGTCCACCGACGGGTCGGCGTACAACTGCAGCAGCTCCCGCTCCATCGCGGCCACCTGCGCCGCCCGGGGCGGCTCCGCGCGCTGCTCGGCCACGACGAGGTCGTGGGCGTAGTAGTAGCGCAGGTAGTACGACGGCACCGCGCCGAGCCTCGACAGCAGCGCCCGCGGCAGCCCGACGTCGGCGGCGATCTCCTGGCCGCGCTCGCGGAGCAGGTCCGGCAGCACGTCCTCCCCGTCGAGCCAGACCGCGCGCACCCACGTCAGGTGGTTGAGCCCGGCGTGGCCGAGCGCCACCCGCGACGGCTCGACGCCGAGCATGGCGGCGAAGCGGCGCTGGAAGCCGATCGCCACGTTGCACAGCCCGATCGCCCGGTGCCCCGCGTCCAGCAGCGCCCGGGTGACGATCCCCACCGGGTTGGTGAAGTCGACGATCCACGCCTCGGGCGCGTGCGCGCGGATCTGCCGGGCGAGGTCCAGGACCACCGGGACCGTGCGCAGCGCCTTGGCCAGGCCGCCCGCGCCCGTCGTCTCCTGGCCGACGCAGCCGCACTGCAACGGCAGCGTCTCGTCCGAGGCGCGGGCCGCCTGCCCGCCCACCCGCAACTGCAGCAGGACGACCGCCGCCCCGGCGACGCCTTCGCGCACGTCGCCGGTCGCGGTCACCGTAGCCGGGTGCCCGGCCGCGCGCAGCATCCGGCGGGCCATGCCCGCCACCAGCTCCAGCCGCTCCGCGGCCGGATCCACCAGGACCAGCTCCGTCAGCGGCAGCTCATCCCGTAACCGGGCGAACCCGTCCACCAGCTCCGGCGTGTACGTCGAGCCGCCCCCGACCACGGCGAGTTTCAACCCTTGACTCCCGTCAATGTGACGCCCTCGATGAAGACCCGCTGGGCGAAGAGGAAAACGATGATCACCGGCGCCGTCACCAGCAGGGTGGCGGCCATGGTGAGGTTCCACTGCACGCTGTGGAACGCCTTGAAGGTGGCCAGCCCCAGCGACAGGGTCCAGCCCTCCTGGTCGACCCCCGCGTACAGCAACGGCCCGTAGTAGTCGTTCCAGCAGTAGAAGAACGAGAACAGCGCCACCGCCGCGATCGCCGGGCGGGCCATCGGCAGGATGACGGTGAACAGGATCCGCACGTCCGAGCAGCCGTCCACCCGGGCCGCGTCGGTGTAGTCGCGCGGGATCGTGATGAGGAACTGGCGCAACAGGAAGATCGAGAACGCGTCCCCGAACAGCATCGGCAGGATCAGCGGCCACAGCGAGTCCGTCAGGTCCAGCCGCGCCCACACCAGGTAGATCGGCACCGCGACGACCTGCGGAGGCAGCATCATCGCGCTGATCACCACGAGGAACGCCGCCCTGCGGCCCCGGAACCGGAACCTGGCCAGCGCGTAGGCCGCCGGCACCGACGACACCAGCATGAACAGCGTCGCCAGGGACGCGTACAGGAAGGTGTTGACCGTCCAGGTGAGCAGCTCGGAGCGGGCGAACACGTCGGCGAAGTTGGCCCAGTTCCACTGCCGCGGCCACAGCTCGCTCGTGAGCGCCTGCTCGTCGGTCATGAGCGCGGTCAGCGCCACGAACACGACAGGGCCGAGGAACATCAGCGCCAGCGCGATGGCCAGCGCGTGCTGGGCGATCCACATCAGCGTGCGCCTGCGCGTCACGACGCCGCCTCCGCCCGGCCGAACTGGCGCAGCAGCACCAGCGTGAAGCCCATCGCCACCACGAACAGCAGCAGCGCGTGCACGCAGGCCAGCCCCATCGACCAGTCGCGGAACCCGGTGTGGAACAGGTGCTGGGGCAGCGTGAGCAGCGAGCCGTCCGGGTAGCCCGGGGTGAACGTGGTGCCGGCCGAGTCGGTCGCCCCGGACGCCACCCGGGAGGCGATCATCGCCTGGGTGAAGTACTGCACCGCGTAGATCACCCCGGTGACCGCCGAGAACATCAGCACCGGCGAGATGACCGGCAGCGTGACGCTGCGGAACTGCCGCCAGGCGCCCGCCCCGTCGATCGCGGCGGCCTCGTACAGGTGCCTGGGCACGTCGAGCAGCGCCGCCAGGAAGATCATGATGGTGTTGCCCGCGCCCCACAGGGCGAGCAGGGTGAGGCTGGGCTTGGCCCACGCGGCGCTGCCGAACCAGTCGGGGCCGGTGATCCCGAGCCGGGCCAGCGCCTGGTTGACCGGGCCGGTCGCCGGGTTCAGCAGGTAGACGAAGGCGACCGTGCCGGCCACCATCGGCACCAGCGACGGCAGGTAGAAGATCGTCCGCAGCACGCCGCCGCCGCTCTTCAGCTTGGCCAGCAGTTGCGCCACGCCGAGCGCGAACACCACCTGGGCCGGGACCATGAACACCACGAGCCACAGCGTGTTGAGCGCCGACTGCAGCACGCGGGGGTCGGAGAAGGCGTAACGGTAGTTGTCCAGGCCGATGAACTCCAGCGTGAACAGGTCGTAGCGGTGGAAGGAGAAGTAGACCGTGGACAGCAGCGGGTAGACGAAGAAGAGCGCCACGCCGACGAGCCACGGCGACAGCCACAGCAGGGCGCGGGCGCCCTCGCCGCGCCACCACCGGGGCGGTGGCGCGATCCGGGTGGAGACCATCTCAGCCTCCGGCGAGCTTCAGCTTGTCGTTGATCCGCTTGTCGACCCCGGCCAGCCCGGCGTCGAGGTCGCTGACCGCGCCCTTCTCCCACTGGGTGAGGAACGTGGAGAAGGCGTCCTGGTTGAAGACGCTGTTGACGTTCGCGGGCAGCGTCGAGGTCTTCGGGTGGGCGAAGATGTCGAGGAACGTGCTGAAGTTGGCGTCCCTGGCCAGGTCCGGGTGCTCCATGGCGGCCTTGGTGGTGGGCACGTTGCGCAGCGCGTTCGACAGCGTCACCAGCGACTCGGTGTCGGTGGTCAGGTGCTTGACCAGCTCCCACGCGTGCTGCGGGTGCTTGGCGCCGCGCGGCACGCCGATCACGGTCCCGGCGGTGAAGCCGCTGCCGTACAGCTCGGGCTTGTCGTCGGCGACGGGCAGCGGCGCGGTGCCGTAGTCCATGTCCTTGGCGTCGGGATCGGCGGCGATCATGGCGTTGCGCCACTCGCCGTCGAGCACCATGGCGACCTTGGCCTCGAAGAACGGGTGCTCGGCGCCCCACTCGTCGCCCAGGCCCTTGCGGAACTTCTCCAGCTTGTCGTAGCCGTACCAGTCGACGAGCTCCTTCTGCCAGCGCAGGAGCTGCTTCCACGCCGGGTCGGAGCCGATCGCCGAGGTGCCGTCGGGGTTGTACCACTTCGCGCCGACCATCGGGCCGAGGTGGCTGGGGGAGTTCTCGTAGTACTGGAAGCTCGGGATGAACCCGGCGACCTTGATGGTGCCGTCGGCGTCGCGGACGGTGAGCTTCTTGGTCAGCTCGGTCAGCTCCGACAGCGTCTTCGGCGGCTGCTCGCCCTTCATCAGCGCCTTGTTGTAGTAGAGCCCGTACGCGTCGGCGAGCAGCGGCATCGTGCACCGCTTGCCCTCGAACTCGGTGTAGGCCCGGGAGGCGGCCGGCAGCACGGTCAGGTCGATGCCGTCCTGCTCGATGACCGGGGTCAGGTCCTGGAACGCGCCGGACTTGCACCACTGGGCGACGTTGTCCGTGGTGAACGAGGCGGCCACGTCGGGCGCCTTGCCGCCGCGGATCGCCTGGGTGATCTGGTCGTCCTGGATGCCCTTCTTGGTGACGACCTTGATCTGCGGGAACTTCGCGGTGAAGGCGGTGACGGCCTCCTCGAACGCCTTCGTCTCGACGTCGGTGGAGAAGCCGTGCCACAGCTCCAGCGTGGCGGGGGGCAGGGTGGCGGCGGCCGGTCCGGTGCCGCTCGCGGTGGGCTTGGGCTGGGCGCCGAGCGACGGCGGCGCCTCCTTGCCCGCGGTGCATGCGGTCAGCGACAGGGCCAGTAACCCGGCCACCGCGAGAGGGACGAAGCGCACGGAGGTCTCCTAAGAGCCGGGGAGTTAGTAAAGACTCCTAACTTTGAATGGGACCGTAGGCGGCGGAACCGGCACGGTCAAGGCCCGAAACCAACTCGTGATGCCACTGGTTCTGGTTTTGGGGGCAGGAACCCTAACTAACTCTCCAGGGCGGCGATGACCGGCCACACGTGCGCGTTGAGCTCGGCGATCAGCGCCTCCAGCGCGGCCTGCGCGTCACCCAGGTTCGGCAGCCCGCCCGCGCGCGGCCGGGTCGGCACCGGCAGCCGGCCGGTGTCGAGCGGCAGCCGCAGCTCCAGCGACCACAGCGCGGCCTTGCGGTCGTACGGAGGCGCGGCGAACGGCTGGTCAGCGGCCATCGAGCTGCCCGCCGAGCTCCCCGTCGAGCCGCCCGTCGTGGTGCCCGCCGAGGTGCCCGTCGAGGTGCCCGGGGGCTGCCAGTCCTGCCAGCCGCCGGGCAGCTCGACCTGCCGGGGCGCGGCCAGCTCGACCACGGCCAGCAGCAGCGCCGTGCCCTCCGGCCGGTGGCAGGTGGCGTCGAGCACGCGCGGATGGCGGCGCACGTACGGCGGGTCGGCGACGGGGCCGGTGGCCAGCTCCCAGGCGGCCAGCGCGTAGTGCACCGGGTCGAGCCCGACGCCGCCCGCCTCCGGCTCGTCCCCGGTGGCGGCGAACGCCGTCCGCCAGGCGGCCAGCCGCTCCCCGTACAGCTCCTGAAGGGGCTCGCCGTGCGCGAACCCGGCCTCGATCCAGAAGGCGGTCGCGGGCATGTCGTGCGGCATCGTCGGTCCCAGGTCGGTCGGGCAGGCTCTTCCACCAGTCCGTCTACCCAGGTCAGCCCCCCTTCAGGCGGGAGGGAGGGAAGGTCAGCCCCTTCAGGCGGGGAGGGAAGGTCAGCCCCCTTCAGGCGGGGAGGGCAGGTCACGCGCCCTTCAGGCGAAGGAGAGCCGTCACGGGGAGCAGGTGGCGAGCATGTCCGTCAGGGCCGACTTCTCCGCCTCGGTGACGCGGAGCCCGTAGTGGTGCTTCACGCCGATCCAGGCGCGGGCGTAGGTGCACCAGTAGGCGGTGCGCGGCGGGCGCCAGGTGACCGGGGTGCGGCCGCCCTTGTCGAGGTTGACCGACTCGCTGACGACGACCAGCTCGGGGCGGGTGAGGTCGTTGGCGAAGGCCCGGCGCCGCTCGGGACTCCACGCGTTCGCCCCCGACCGCCAGGCGTTGGCCAGCGGCACCACGTGGTCCACGTCGATCTGGTCGGAGCTGGTCAGCGTCCGGCCGTCGTACGGGCTCTCCCAGGTGCCGGAGACGGGCCGGCAGTCGGCGTCGGCCTGGACGCCGTGGCCGTCGCGCAGCAGGACCGTCTCGCGGGTGTCGCAGGCGCCCTCCTGGGCGGCCCACTCCGGCATGAACGAGCTGTGGCTGTAGCCCGCCAGCGAGCCGCGCGGCCCGATGGTGAGCGCGTCGAGCTGCTCGCGCGCCTGGCCGGCGGTGGCCAGGCCGGGCAGCCTGCCGTGATCGGCGAGCGCCGACGCCGCCTGGCCAGGAAGCGCATGGGCCGTGCGCGCGTGGACCGGAAGCGCGTGGACGGGGAGCGCGTGGACGGGGAGCGCGTGGGCCGGGAGCAGGAGTGCCGTCGCGGCCAGGGCGCCCGCGAGCCGCCGGGCCCGCCGCCCGCCGTGGTGGCCGTCGCGGCGTTCGATGAGCAGACGCTGCGCCATGCCCTGGTCCTCCCGAGGCTCGTGGGTGCTACCGGCGTGACGATAGCGAGGGTTGCGGTCACGGAACGTGTCAGTGGCGACTTGCGGTGATATGTCGCCGGGGTCGCGCGGCGGAGGGGTAGGCCGCCGCGCGAAAGGCTCCCGTGACGGGCCGGGACCGGGGCCCCGGCCCGTCACCGGCTCACAGGCCGAGCAGGCCGCCGAGCAGCCCCCGGCCGCCCCGGTCGCCGGGGTAGTGGCCGGTGTAGCTGTTGTAGCCCGTGTAGCAGTGGAGGCCGCCGTAGCGCGACCACAGGTCGCAGTGGTCCCAGTGCGACCCCGTCGGGTTCGCGGCCTCGGCGCCGGCCGCCGGGGCGGCGGCGAGCGCCACCGTCCCGGCCCCGGCGAGCGCGACGGCGATGGTGAGAAGCTTGGCAGCGGTACGAGTGAACATGTGGTTCCTTCCTGGTCCGGATGTCATCGGGTGAAGAGGGCGTAGCCCCCGCGCTCCCGCACGCAGCTGTAGTCGGTGGCGTCGGTGAACAGCACCAGCGCCTGGCCGCTCTGGCCGCACAGCCAGCCGGTCGGGAACTGGCCGACGTAGCGCCAGTGCCGCCCGTCCCCGTACGGGTCGGCCTGCGCGGCCACGGGCGCGAACATGAGGAGCGCCGCGACGGCCGCGCCGACCGTCGCCGTGCGTCGAATTGCCGTCCTGCTTTTCATGGATCCTCCTGAACGGCGGGCGGTCCCGACTGGCCTGCGGGCCACCCTCCGGCGTGCATCGTTCCTGCGGTTTCTCGTCGCGGGTCAGGTCATAGGCGGCCTCCTCGGCCGGGACGGACGGATCAGGGGGGGCGGATCAGGGGGGCGGATCAGGGGGGTCACGGGGGAGCCAGGGCGAGCACCACGTTGTGCCCTCCGAAACCGAAGGAGTTGCTCAGCGCGAGCCCGGTCCCCAGCGGGCGCGGCGAGCCGGTCACGACGTCGAGGTCGATCTCCGGGTCCTGGACGTCGAGGTTGGCGGTGGGCGGGACCAGCCCCTCGCGCAGGGACAGCGCGGCGCAGGCGGCCTCCACGGCGCCCGCGCCCGCGATCAGGTGGCCCAGCGTGCCCTTGAGCGAGGTGACCGGCACCCCGTGGGGCAGCACCCGGCGGATGACCCTGCTCTCGGCGGCGTCGTTGAGCACGGTCCCGGTGCCGTGGGCGTTGACGTGGCCGACGTCGCCGGGCCCGGCGCCCGCGTCGCTCAGCGCCAGCCGCACCGCCCGCTCGGCCCCGGCGCCGCCCGGGTCGGGGGCCGTGGGATGGTGGGCGTCGTCGGTCGCCGCGCAACCGGCGAGCACGGCGTACGGGCGGCCGGCGCGGGCCCGGGTGTCGCCGAGGCGTTCGAGCACCAGCATGCCCGCGCCCTCCGCCATGACGAATCCGTCCCGGGCCGCCTCGAACGGGCGGGACGCCCCGGCGGGGTCCTCGCGGCGGCGCGACAGGGCGCCGAGCCGGTCGAAGCCGGAGATCACCAGCGGGCTGATGTCGCAGGTCGCGCCCCCGGCGATGATGACGTCGGCGGCGTCGGACCGCAGGAGCTCGCGGGCCAGGTGCAGGGCCATCGCGCCCGACGCGCACGCCGCCGCGACCGCGAGGCAGGGCCCGCCGGCGCCGAGGGCGATGGCGATCTCCCCGGCGGCCATGTTCGGCAGCACCCGCGTCATCGCCAGCGGCGGCACCTTGCGCGGCCCGCCCTCCAGCATCCGCCGCTGGGCCTCCTCCCAGCTCGGCATGCCGCCGATGCTGGTGCCGACGATCACCCCGACGCGGCTGCCCTCCCAGGCCGCCGTGTCGAGCCCGGCGTCCGTGACCGCCTCGATCGCCGCGGTCATCGCCATCTGGGCGAAGCGGTCCGTCCTGCGCGAGACCGGCCCGCCCAGGGTCGCCGCCGCGTCGAAGCCGGGGATCCAGCAGGCGAAGTCCACCGCCAGCCCGGTCAGGGCCGGGTGCGGGCGGGCCGTGGGGCGGCCGTCGCACAGCCCTTTCCAGGTGGCCGCCGTCCCGATCCCCGCCGGGGTGAGCATGCCGATCCCGGTGATGGCGACGTCCGGGCGCGCGGTGCGCCGCCGGCCGGAATGGTGCGTCATCAGCGCCTCTCCTGAATCGCTTCTATGAATTCCGCGCCGGCTGCGGAGTGATTATCGAGTGGGCGGTCATGCCGCTTCCGCCGGCATCGTCAATTTGTCACGCGGGCTCCGGAGCGACAAGAGAATAAGGGCTCGGTTTAGCGGAAGAAATGCCGGAAATGTGCTGGAGGCCAAAGTCCCTGCGGGTCCGCGAAGTCGCCGGTAGTCCCGGTGCACAGGGACTTTCTGCACTTGTCACGCTGTCGAAAGAGTTCCAGAATCACATCAGGAACGACGTGTTATCCATCGGCAGGAGGTAGTCGTGACGGCCGAATCGGTCCCGAAAGGCGGCATGCGCGGATCGCGAATAGCTGCGGGTCCCAGGCTCGCCATTCCCGCGCGTATTCTCGCGGTGGGCGCGTACCGGCCCGGGCGAGGTGTCGCCAACGCCGAACTGAGCCGGACCCTGGACACCTCCGACGCCTGGATCGTCAAGCGGACCGGCATCCGCCGCCGGTGCGCCGCCTCGCCCGGCGAGACGGTCGTGACCATGGGGGCCGCCGCGGCGGAGAAGGCCCTGGCGGCGGCGGGCCGGAGCGTCGACGCCGTGGACTGCGTCGTGGCGGCCACCATGAGCTACACCGGGCAGAGCCCGTCCGCCGCCGTGCAGATCGCGCGGGAGCTGGGCGCGAAGCGCGTCGGCGCGTTCGACGTCTCCGCGGCCTGCGCCGGCTTCAACTACGCGCTCGACGTGGCCAGGTCGCTGATCGCGGGCGGCTCGGCCAGGCACGTGCTGGTCGTGGCGAGCGAGCGGATGTCGGACCTGATCGACCCCGGTGACCGCACCACCGCCGTGATCTTCTCCGACGGGGCCGGCGCCGCCCTCGTCGGCGCGTACGGGGAGCCGGGCATCGGGCCGATGGCGTGGGGGAGCGACGGGTCGCTGGCGGGCGTGGCGGGACAGGACCTGACCTGGGCGCACTTCCGCGACACCCCCGGCTGCCGGGGGCCGTACTTCCGGATGCGGGGGCCCGAGCTCTACCGGTGGGCGATCAGCGAGATGCCCGCCGTGGCGCTGCGGGCCGTCGACGCGGCGGGCCTCGACCTGGCGGACCTGGCGGCGTTCGTCCCGCACCAGGCCAACCTGCGCATGATCGAGGCGATCACCGACCGGCTCGGTTTGCCCGGCCACGTGGTCGTGGCGCGTGACGTCGAGGACCAGGGCAACACCTCGGCGGCCTCCATCCCGCTGGCGATCTCGCGGCTGAAGGAGGAAGGCGCCGTGGCGTCCGGGGCTCCGGCGCTTCTGCTCGGTTTCGGCGCGGGGGTCGCTTATGGGGCGCAGGTGATCCGGCTGCCCTGACTCATCCATTTACTGGCGGTAAATCATCAGAGTTGGCAGCTTATGCCGTATTTCAGGCGGCGGGGATCGGCCGGACACAAAAGCATCTCGAGCCGCACGGGTTCTCTGGCCCGCGCCAGAACCGCGATGTTAAATGCAGTGGGTGGTCTGCCAGGCGTTTCTCGGCGCGGGGGCTAACGGGGCGCGCGTACGCCACCCGGATTGGAGCCGCATGAGACGACGTCACCATCGCACGAACAAACCCGAAGCGACCGCCGCCCGCATGCCCCGCGCGATTCCGTACGGCAGGATCGGACCGGACTTCCGGGGGAAGGCCCCTGCCGCCGGAAGCCGGGAGCGCTCCCGCCGGTCCCCCCGGCACCACGAACGCGCCCGCCGCGGGATCGCGTACGCGACACGCTGCGCGCCGGCGATAGCGCGGGCGCGGGCCCGCAGGCGACGCCGCGCCGCCGCCGCCCAGCGCCCCACGCGGGCGCCGGAGGTGGGGCCCGGGAGGATGGCCGGGCGACACCCCCGCCCGCGTGGCCCGCCTCCCCGGCGACCGGTGACCGCGCCCGCCCGCGGATCGCCTGAGGTGGGGCATCGGTACGGTCCGTCGTCCCCCCGACGGGCACAGACGAGAAAGCAGCCACATGACAGAGAACCAGAGCGCCAGCAGACGCGTGCTGAGCGGCTTCGCGAAGGTGAGTCCTTTCAGCGGGGCGCCAAGTGTCTCCTGGTCCCGGTCATCGGCCATCAAGGACATCGAGGAAGCGATCGAGTTCGTGCGCCACGGTCTGACCCGCCAGCGGGAGGCTCTGCGGATCCTGGAGCGGACGCGCGAGCAGATGCTGCACGAGGGGCCCGCCGCCGGGCCCCGCCAAGCGCGCCAGCACGGGAGCCCGGCGCCTACCCCGGTGGCAGGAGCCGAACGGCACGGGCTCACCAGCCAGGAGATCAGGGTCCTCTCACTCATCGGAAGGGGCATGTCGAACAGGCAGATCGCGGGCGCCCTCGACATCGCCGAGAAGACGGTCAAGAACTACGTGCACGCCATCTTCCGCAAGCTCGACGTGCGCAGCCGCACCGAGGCCGCGCTCTTCGCCCTCAGGGAGGGATGGGTGATCGCGGAGGAGTCACGGCTGCGCGACTCCGGCTAGCGGCCGCGATCCGAGCGGGGGCGAGGTCACCCGGGACCTCGCCCCCCACCCGCGCCCCGGCTCCCGTCCCTCCGTGCCCGGCTCAGGGGGTGAGCGGGGCGCCGGCGACGGGCACGACCGGCAGGCAGACCGGGGCGCCGCCGCTGCCGGGCGACAGCGCCTCCTTGACGTAGTGCAGCGCCCTCGGGTCGTAGATCATCGCCAGGTGCTCGGTCAGGTCGATCGCGCACCCGTCCTGCAGCACGATGTTGCGCACCTCGGCCCCCGGCCCCGCCGACAGGAACGTCGACCTGAACGGCGTGGCGATCTCGTCGTAGCGCGTCGCCAGCACCGTGTAGCGCACCCCGGGCATCGTGTCGCCGCCCCGGTTGAGCTGGATCATGAACTCCGACCCGGTCGCCTGCTGCACCGCGGCCCGGCTGATCGCGGCGCCCGCCAGATGCCGCACGCCGAGGACGTCCAGCGTGCTCATCACGCCGGACGCCGTCGTGCCGTGGTGGGTGGCGGCCAGCGACACGAGCTTCGACACCTTGTTGCGCCAGGGCCTGCGCGCGTCGGCGCCGCCCTCGTAACGCAGGTACCAGCGCGGCATCATCCCGCCCTGCGAGTGGCCGACCAGCGCCACCCGGCGGGCGCCCGTGGCCGCCAGCACCCGGTCGACGAACCGGGCCAGCTCGCGCGCCGAGCGCCGGATGTCGCCGGTGCCCTTGAGCGGGCTGCCGGGCGGCGCGCCGTAGTTGATCGCGAAGACGCAGTGGCCGGCCCGCCTGAGCTCGGGCGCCATGTAACGCCAGGAGTCGTACGCGTTGCCGAACGTGCCGTGGACGAGCACCACGGGCTCGGGATGGCGGCGCGACGGGCGGCACGACCAGTCGTTGGCGCCGGGCGGCGGCCGGTCCGGGTCGGTCAGGGAGAGTGCCAGGTGGACGGGGAAGACGCCCCGCAGGTCCGCGGCCTTAGCGGGCGCGGCGGGCAGGGCGGGCACAGCGGTGACGGCGGCGGCGGTCGTCGCGGCGACCAGGAGCACGGTGAGGCCGAGGCGCATGACAGGTCCCGGGAAACTCGACGGTTACAGAAGGTACAGGAATGGTAACCGTACGTCAAAGCCGGGGTGGCATCAGCGCGGCCAGCACCCGCCGGACCGCCGTGGGCCGGGGCGGCGGCCCCGCCGGCGGGCCGGACTCCGAGACGCCGAAGCGCGCGTGCAGCCGGGCCAGCGGTGCGGGGGCCCACCAGTTGGCCGTTCCCGTGAGCCGCATGAACGCGGGCACCAGCAGGCCGCGCACCAGCGTCGCGTCCACCAGCACGCTGAGCGCCAGGCCGACCCCGATGATCTTCAGCACCGTGTTCGTGGAGAACGCGAGCACGCCCGTCGACACCGCCACCGCGAGCGCCGCGACGCTCACCAGCCGCCCGGTCCCCGCGATGCCCCTGACCACCGCCGCCGTGTGGTCGCCGGTCGCCAGATGGTGCTCCCGGATGCGCGAGAGCAGGAACACCTCGTAGTCCACCGACAGCCCGAACGCCACCGTGACCGTGAGCAGGATGGACACCACCTCCACCTGGTGCGTCATCGTGAAGTCGCCGAGCAGCCCGCGCAGGTGGCCGTCCTGGAAGATCGCGACCAGGGCGCCGCAACTGGCCGTCAGGCTCAGCGCGCCCACGGCGACCGCCTTGACCGACACCAGCACGCCGCCGGTGAACAGGAACAGCAGCATCAGCACCGTGGCCGCGATGAGGCCGCCCGCCAGCGGCAGCCGGTCGCCCAGCGCCCGCAGCGTGTCGACGGCCTGCGGCGTCGGCCCGGCGACGAGCCGCCTGCCCGGCGAGCGCACGTCGCGGACCCGGTCGAGCAGCTCGCGGGCGTCCGCCGACTGGGCGTCGTGCGGGCTCGACACGCTGACCAGCGTCGCCGCGCTGCCGTGGTAAGCCCCGGCGAGCGCCTTCCCGGCCTCCGTCTTCCCGGCCTCCGTCTTCCCGGCCTTCTCCTCGGCCGCCGGCTCGGCCGCGGGTGGGCAGGGGGACTTCTTCGGCGCGTCGCCTCGGTGGTGGACGCCCGTGGCCGTCCGCACGGCGGTCACGTCCGGCAGCGCCGCCAGCCTGCGCGCGTACGTCTCCAGCCGGCGGCACCCGGCGGGCCGCGAGCTGTCCAGGTACGGCAGGACCACGTGCAGATCACGGTCGAACGGCTGGGCGAAGTCCTGGTGGATGCCGCGCGCCGTCCGGTGGGACTCGGTGCCGGCGGGCAGCACCCGCTCGTCGGCGATCCCGAAGCGCACCCACAGGAACGGGGCCGCCATCAGCAGCAGCACCAGCGCGCACGCCCCGCCGACCAGCACCGGCCGCCGCGTCGACAGCGCGGCCACGCGCCGCCAGGCCGCGCTCTCCGGCACCGCGCACCGGTGCCGCGAGCGCCGGAACGCCACCCCGCGCAGCGCCTCCCCGCAGTGGGCGCACCGCTCGGCCCCCTGCCCGAAGCCCAGGACCGGCCGCCGCCGGCCGTTGCGCGCCCTGGCCCGCCGCGCGCGTCGCAGCCACGCGATCGGGTCGCCCGCGGTGATGCGCTCGCCGACCACGGCCAGCAGCGCCGGCAGGATCAGCATCGTCGCGGCCGCCGCCATGAGCACCACGACGATCGTCGTCATCGCGAGCGACCGCAGCACGCCCAGGGGCAGCACCAGGAGGTTGGCCGTGGCCAGCGCCACCGTGAGGGCCGAGAACAGCACCGTGTGCCCGGCGCTCGCCATCGCCCGCTCGACCGCCTGCCCCACCGTGCACCCGCGGGCCAGCTCCTCCCGGTAGCGGGTGGTGATGAACAGGCTGTAGTCGATGGCGAGCCCGAGCCCGAGCGCCGTGGTGAGGTTGGGCGCGAACACCGAGACGGGCGTGAACTCGCTGAGCAGCACCAGCGCCGACAGCGTGGCCACGATCGTGAGGCCGCCGATCGCCAGCGGCAGCAGCGCCGCGTGCACCGACCGGAACGCCAGCAGCAGGATGAGCAGGAGCAGCGGCACGGTGACCAGCTCGGCCCGGTGCAGGTCGTCCTTGGCCAGCCGCAGGAACTGCACCGACGCCCACGTCGGCCCGGTCGCCTCCACGGTGAGCGATCCCGCCCGCTCGGCCAGCGCGGGGACGATCCGCTCGGCCGTGCGGGCGGCCCGCGCGTCGTCCCCGGACAGATCCACCCGCATCAGCGCCGACCGGCCGTCGCGGGCGCGCAGCGCCGGATCGCGGGCCGTCCAGTACGACTGCACCCCCGCGACGCCGGGCCGGTCGGCGAGCCAGCGGTCGAGCCGCGTGGCGGACCGGGCGACGGCCGGGGCGTCGACGTCCTCCTTCGCGCTCACCCGCAGCACGAGGTCGGCCGGCTTCACCGGGAAGCGCCGCGCCATCACCGCCTCGGCCCGCGCCGCCTGGGTGCCGCGGACGGTGTAGCCGCCGTTGGACAGCCGGTCGTCGAGTTTCATGGAGGCCAGCCCGAGGACGACGGCGAGCAGCAGGGCGAACGACAGCATGCGGCCCCGGTGTCTCACGCACCAGCGGGCGTAGGCGGCCAGCGCCCCCGCCCGGGGCGGCACCCCCGGCCGCCTCGCCGTCATCGGCCGTGAAGGGAAGCGACTGTGGGTGCTCAAACGTGCCCTCCGGATTTCGGCGGAAGCGGGCCGCACGCCTTTTGCGGCGACAATTAATTCTCCCCGCCGGGCCCGGAAAAGCGACAGGAACAAAGACACCGGGACTTTCGGCAGAATGGCCGGGCCAGGTCGCGGATCATAAACTGCGGCCATGACCGAGGAATTCACGCTGGACCAGCTCAACCGAATCGTCGGGGAGGACTCGGACGTCCTGATCTCGCCGGAACAGGCGGGTGTCGCCTTCGCTGACCTGGGCCTCGACTCCCTGGCGCTGGTCGAGCTGGCCGAACGTCTCGTCGACGAATACGACGTGCCCGCCCCCGAGGACGTGTACCGGGACCTGGGCACCCCGGAACTCGTCCTCGACTATGTCAACCGACATCTCGGAAAAGGCAGGCAGGCCGGTGACGAAGAATTCGCGTGCACCTAGCGAGTCGATTTCACGCGGACACGGAAGGGGCGCGTAAAGACGTGAGCACCATTTCTGTCAGGAACGAGGACCGCGAGGTGCCGATGGGCCCCGTCGACCGGTTCTTCGTCTCCGGTCTCGGCGGGCAGGTCACCGACGAGACGACCATGTACATCGGCGGGATCGTCCGCATCCCCGGCACTCCGCCCGGCGTCGGCGACCTCCGCCGCCTGGTGGCCGCCCAGGCCCGGCGCGTCCCCGTGCTGAGCTACCGCGTGAACCGCGAGAAGCGCGCCTGGACCGTGTGCGACGGCTTCACACCCGGCGACCACGTGGTGGAGTGCCGACTGCCGCCCGGGGCCGACGTGGCGGCACAGGCCCTGGAGCTGATGGCCCAGCCGTTCCCCGCCGACCGGCCGCCCTGGCGGCTGGCGCTCATCCACGGCTACCCCGAGGCGGGGGAGGAGGAGCAGTACACGCTGTGCTACGCCGCCGACCACGCCTTCCAGGACGGGATGTCGATCAGCGCGACCGTGCACGCGCTGTTCGGCGGCGGCGCCCTGCCCGTGCCGCGGGCCGACGAGTACTTCACCGCGATCCGCCCCCGCCGCTGGCCCGCCCCGTCGGACCTCGCGGTGCCCCTGCGGCGCGTGCCGGTCCTGGAGCAGTTGCGCGGCCCGTTCACCGGCCGGCGCGAGATGCTGACCTTCCGCTTCGACCAGGACGCGCTCAACGCCACCGCCAAGGTGACCGGGGCGACCCGCAACCAGGTGTGCCTGGCGGCGCTGACCGGGGCGCTGCGCGACTGGGCGCCCGCCGAATGGGCCGCGCCGGTCGGCCCGGGCCGCCGCCGCGGCCTGCCCGTCGCCGTGCCGCTCAGCCTGCGCGCCGGACGCGGCAGCGGATGCCTCGGCAACCAGGTCACCGGCCTGCACATCCACCTGCCCTGCCACCGGCCCTCGCCGGTCGAGCAGCTCGACCGGATCGTCGCCCAGACGAACATGGAACGCCTGCAACGCCACCGCGAGCTGCACCGCGCGCTCCTGCCCCGCCTGCCCTACGCGGCGGTACGCCCGCTCCTGGCGAGGCTGTTCGACCCGCGCTACACCGCCATGTTCATCACGACCGTGCGGATGGGCCCGCTCCGCCTCGGCGACCTGCCCATCCGGGACGTCTGGGGCATCCCGCCGCTGCTGCCCACCCAGCCGCTGATGATCGTGCTCTTCCAGTACCGGGACGGGATCATGCCGTCGCTCCTGTTCGACACCGCCGTGCCGGGCTGCGACCGGCTCGCCGAGCTGTGGAGCCGCCACGTGGGCGTCCTGCACGACGCCGTCACCGCGCCGTCACCGAGCCCTGATGGGCGACCCCGTACTGACGAACCCCCGGAGGAGTCACCGTGGATCTGATCACGTTCGTGCGGGGCGGCCTGCCGGACGAGCCGCACGCGCGGCTGCGCGAGGCGATACCCGCCGCCTTCTTCGGCTACCCGCGCGCCCTGCCGCCGCCGGACCGCCACGCCCTCACCTACGAGCGGTTCCGGCACGCCGGCACCGCCGCGCCGCCCGCCCGGGAGCTCCTGGAGGACCCGCGGGCCCTGTGCGCGCTGCTGGAACGGGCCGCCGTCGCCGACCCGGCGCTCTTCCACGTCATGCTGCTGCACTACACGCTGACGCTGGTGCCGATCCTGCGCTTCGGCGACGAGCGCACCGAGCCCGTACGGCGGCAGCTCGAAGGAATGGAACGCTTCGGCGTCGTCGCCATGACCGAGGCCGGGCGCAGCAACAGCCACCTCATGCCCGCCACCGTCGCCCGCCTCGACGCCCGCGACGGCTCCTTCGTCCTGACCACCCCCGACCCGGCGGCCGTGAAGTTCCCCACCACGGCGGGCCACCCGGCCGTCCCCAAGCTCCTCACCGTGTACGCCCGCCTGGTCGACGACGGCGGCGACCGGGGCGTCTTCCTCTTCCTGGTGCCGCTCGGCGACGGCTCCGTGCCGGACGGCGTCACGGTGCTGCCCGCCGCCGACAACCACGCGCTGCCCCTGGACTGGGCGGCCGTGCGCTTCGACCGGGTCCGGCTGCCCGCCGGATCGTGGCTGGCGGCGGGCGCGCGCGTCACCGACGCCGGCGTCGTCCACGACCCCCTGGCGGCGACCCGGCCCGCCCTGTCGATGTGCGCGGCCCCGTACGTGTGGCGTGGCGTCATCGCGGCGAGCGCGGCCGTCACCCGCGCCGGCGCCGCCGTGCTGACCCGGCACTCCGCCGGCCGCCCCACGCAGGGGCGGCTGGCCCGCGGCCGCCCGCTCATCGAGCACCGCAACCAGCAGGAGGCCGTGCTCACCGCGCTGTCCAGGGCGTACGCGCTGACCGCCGTCGCCAACCGCGTCAAGACCGGCGTGACCTGGACGGAAGGCGGCGCCGAGTCCGCCCCGACCTGGGCCCCGTGGGCGTCCGTCGACCTGATGCTGCCGCTGCTCAAGGCCGCCGTCACCGCGCTGGCCGAGGAGACGGCCGGCCTGTGCCGCACCCACTGCGGCGCGCCCGGCTTCGTCGCCTCCGGCAGGCTCAACGGCTACCGGGGACTCGCGCACGGCTACATCAGCGCCGGAGGGGACAACCAGCTCATCCTCTTCGACGTCGCGCGCGCCATGGTCGAACGCGACCGCTACGAGCCCCCCGAGCCCGCCGAGCCCGCCCCGGGCGCCCTCGACCTGTCGCTCGGCGGCTGCCTCGACGCCGCCCGCGCCCTGGAGACCCGCCTCCTGGACGACCTCGCCGCCCGCGTCGGCGCACCCGGCCCCTCCGGCGGCTGGGACCCGCACCTCCCGCAGGCCGCGAGGACCGCGACCGCGCTGGCCGACCGCGCCGTCCTGGAGATCCTCCAGGACGGCCCGCCGCGCCTGCGGCCGCTGCTGAGCTGGTACGCCCTCGACTGGGCGGACCGCCGGGCCGGTCTCCTCCTGGACGAGGGCATCGCCACGCCCCCGCTCATGTCCCGGATCAGGGCGGCCCGCGACGAGCTGCGCGCCGAGCTGATGCCGCTGACCTCCGAGCTGGTCGACGCCTTCGAACTGCCCGAACTGCACGAACCTCCCCTTTGGAGCACCGCATGGACCTCACCGGCAAGTCAGCGCTGATCACCGGCGCCTCGCGCGGCATCGGCCGGGCGATCGCGCTCCGCTTCGCCCAGGCGGGCGCCGACGTCGCCCTGCTCGCCCGCGGCGCGAGCGCGCTGGAGGACGTCGCCGCCCTGGCCGGCAAGCACGGCGTCAGAACCCTCACCCTGCCCTGCGACGCGAGCTCCGTCAGCGCGATCGACGCCGCCTTCGCCCGGGCCGTCGACGGCTTCGGCCACCTGGACATCCTCGTCAACAACGCCGGCTCCGTCGGCGGCGCGGGACCGTTCCTGGACCTCACCGACGAGGACTGGCAGCACGTGCTCGCCGTCGACCTCACGGCGGTCGCCCGGTTCCTGCGGCTGTTCGGGAGGCACGCCACGGCGCGCGGCAGCGGCTCCGTCGTCAACGTCTCCTCCGTCGCGGGGGAGCGCGGCTGCCCGATGCTGTCCCACTACGGGGCGGTCAAGGCCGCCGTGAACTCCCTCACGCGCACGCTCGCCGCCGAATGGGCGGCCTCCGGCGTGCGGGTGAACGCGATCCAGCCGGGCTGGGTGGCGACCGACCTGACCGCGTCCTTCCACGGCGACCGGCAGGCGTCCGAGGCGCTGATGCGCGCCGTGCCCGCCCGCCGCTGGGCCACCCCGGAGGAGATCGGCGACGGCGCCCTCTACCTGGCCGGCGACGCCGCCTCGATGGTGACCGGGACGATCCTGACGATCGACGGCGGCATGACCGCCTACAACGGCGGCCCCGCCCTGATCGACCTCCTCGCCCTCGGCCGCATCGACATGCCCTGACCCCCTCAGAAAGCCCCGGCCCCCCCGAGAGTCCCCTGAGGCCCCCGCCTCCCCCGGAGGCGCCCCAGCCCCCTGAAGGCCCTGCCTCCGCGGGGCGCCACCCAGCCCCCTGAAGCCCTTGCCTCCCCCGGAGGCGCGTATGAGAGAGGTGAACGGCTTGGTCTCCCAACCGGGAATCGGCGTGCTCGGCACCGGCGCCTACGTCCCCGACGCGGTGCGCACCAACGAGGAGGTCGCCGAACGGGCGGGCGTGCCGCCGGAGTGGATCGCCGAGCGGACCGGCGTGCTCCGGCGGCACGTCGCCGCCCCCGGCCAGGCGAGCTCGGACCTGGCCGCGCACGCGGTGCGGGCGGCGCTGCGCGACGCCGGGCTGGAGCCGGGCGACCTGGACCTGCTGATCCTGGCGACGTCCACGCCGGACGAGCTCGGCCCGTCGACCGCCTGCCGGGTCCAGGCGGCGCTCGGCGCGGAGAACGCTGTCGCGTTCGACGTCTCGGCGGCGTGCGCGGGCTGGCTGTTCGGCGCCCGGGTCGCCTGCGACTGGCTGCGCGCCGAGCCGAGGGGACGCCACGCCGCCGTCGTCGGCGTGGAGACGTACTCGCGCTTCCTCGACACCGGCGACCGCGCGACGGGGGTGCTGTTCGCGGACGGGGCCGGAGCGGCGATCCTCGGCCGGGTGCCCGGCGGCCACGGGTTCGGCCCGATCACGCTCGGGTCCGACGGCACCCGCGCCGGCGACGTGCTGATCCCCGGCGGCGGCAGCCGGTTCCCGGCCTGCCACGAGACGCTGGAGCGGGGCCTGCACCTGATCCACATGGACGGCCGGGCGGTGCGCAAGTTCATCCTGGAGATCTTCCCGCTGGCCGCCGCCGAGGCGCTGCGGAGGTCGGGCCTGACCAGGGACGACATCGCGCTGGTCGTCACCCACCAGCCCAACCCGGTGCTGCTCCGGCAGGCGTGCGCCGAGGCCGGGTTCGACCCCGCCCGGCTGGTGATCGTCGCCGACCGGGTGGGCAACATCGGCGCCGGATCGCTGCCCTACGCCCTGGCCGACGCGCACCGGCAGGGCAGGCTGAGCCCGGGTGACCGGGTGCTCGTCGTCGCGTTCGGCGCGGGGCTGACCTGGGGGAGCGGCGTGCTGACCTGGTCCGCCGACGGATCGGGGTCGCGTTGACGCGGGCGGCGCAGGCGGGGCCGGTGTTCCTGGTCCCCGGCCAGGGCGGCGACCCGCGCGGCGCGCTGGCGGACGTCCACGACGCCTCGCCCGCCGTCCGCGCGGCCTGTGACCAGGTGCTGGACGAGATCGAGGCGGTGATCCCGGACACCGGGGCGGGGCTGCGCCGGGTGCTGCTCGACCGGTCGCGGTCCGTGCGGATGGAGCCGGGGGTGCCGCAGCTGGCCGGGTACGCGGTGTCGGTCGTCGTGGGCCGGGCGCTGTCGGCGCGGCTGACCCCGTACGCGATCGTCGGGCAGAGCTTCGGCGAGATCGCGGCGCTCGTCTGCGCGGGCGCGTTCGACGTCGCCGACGGCGCCCGCGCGGTGCGCGCGCTCAACGCGGCGTTCCGGCAGGTGGAGGGGCGCGGGGCGATGGTCCTGCTGCCGGAGCTCGGTGAGGAGGCGTGCCTGCGGCTGCTCGCCCGCGCCGGCCTGCCCGAGCTGCGGCTCGCCTGCGTCAACGCGCCGGACCAGACGATCGTGAGCGGCCCCGTCGAGGCGGTCGAGGCGCTGCTGGCGTTCGGCGGGACGCCGATGACCCGGCTCGCCGTCCCCTACGCTTCGCACCATCCCGCGCTGGGCGCGGTTGCCGGGCGTTTCCTGCGGGGGCTGCGCCCGCTGCGGCAGCGTCCGCTGCGGGTGCCGGTCCACTCGCCGGTCCACGGGCGCGCGTACGACGACGGCGAGGACCTGCGCCGGGCGCTGGCCGGCTGCGTGACGCAGCCGGTGCGGCTCCCCGAGACGCTGCGGCGTCTCGGCCCCGGCCTGCGGTACGTCGAGCTGAGCGCCGGGGACGCGGTCACCCGCTGCGTGCGCGCCACCCTGCCCGGCGTCCGCGCGTTCGCCCCGCTGGCCGGTGACCGCGACTGGCTGCTGGCCACGGCCGCCACGGCCGCCACGGGCGGCTGACCGGCTCACCGCCCCCCGGCGAGCAGCCCGTCCAGGTGCGCGGCCAGCCGGGCGGCCGACGGGTGCGCCCAGACGGCGGCGGGCGTGAGCGTGATGCCGAGCGCCTTGGCCAGCCGGTGCGCCAGCGCGACCGCGAGCAGGGAGTCGAGCCCGAGGTCGGTGAACATCGCGTGCGCGGGCACGGCCGGGGCCTGCGTGCCCAGCAGCGCGGCCAGGACGCGGACCACCACGTCCTGGACGAGCTGCGTCCTGGCGGGCCCGGGCGGGTGCGCCAGGACGGACTCGGCGTCCACGCCCGGCTCCGCGGCCTCCCGCCCGGCGCCCAGTTCGGCCAGGAGCGGGGCCTGACCGGCGGCGGGGAAGAGCCGGAACATCAGCTCCGGCTGGTAGGTGAACATCCCGGTGTTGACCCGGCCGTGGCGCAGCAGCTCGCCCAGCGCGGCGAACCCCTCCTCGGTGCCGATCGTCGCGAACCCCCTCCCGGCCAGGTCCGTCGCCCGTCCGGCCTCGCCCCACGCGCCCCAGTCGACCGAGAGCGCGGGCAGCCCGCGCCGGTGACGCCAGTGGGCGAAGGCGTCCACCCACGCCCCGGCCGCCGCGTAGCTCGCCTGTCCCGGGTTGCCGAGCATGGCCGCCATGGACGAGAAGATGACGAACCAGTCGAGCGCGGCGCCGGCCGTGGCCTCGTGCAGGTTCTTCACGCCGGTCACCTTGGGGTGCCACACGCGTTCCAGCCGCTCGGGGGTGAGCGAGGTCAGCGGCGCGTCGTCGAGGACCACGGCCGTGTGCAGGACGCCGCGCAGGCGCTCGCCCGCGGCGGCGACCAGGCGGCGCGCGGTGGCGGGGTCGGCGATGTCGCCCCGCACCACCTCCACCTCGCACCCGGCCGCGCGGACCGCCGCCACCGTCGCGCGCTCGCGCTCGCCGAGCTCGCCCCGCCCGCCGAGGACGACCCGGCCGGCCCCCGCCTCCGCCAGCCAGCGCGCCGCCTCCAGCCCCAGCCCCCTGGTGCCGCCGGTGACGACGTACGCGCCGCCGCGCCGCACCACGTCGTCCCGCTCGGGCGCCACGACCCGCACGCGCCGCCCGGGCTCGGGGAAGGTGAGCACGATCCGGCCGATGTGGTCGCCGGAGGCCAGCCGCTTCATCGCGGCAGCCGCCTCGGCCAGCGGGAACGCCGTGATCTGCGGCAGCGGCAGCCGCCCGGCGGCGATCTCGGCGATCGCCTTGACCGCCGGGTCCCGGATGGCCGCCGGCCGCTCGACCGCGGCCAGCGCGACGTCGACGGCCGCGTACGTGTTGCCCCGGCGGAACGTCCTCAGGTCGACGCGGGCGCCCTCGTGCAGGTCGCGCTTGCCGATCTCGACGAATCGCCCGCCGGGCGCGAGCAGCGTCAGCGACGCGCGCATGGCGTCGCCGCTGAGCGAGTTGAGCACCACGTCGACGCCGCGCCCGCCGGTGACGCGCAGCACCTCGCCGGCGAACCCGAGGCCGCGGGAGTCGAAGACGTGCTCGACGCCCTGCCGCCGCAGGTGGCGGCGCTTCTCCTCGGTGCCGGCGGTGGCGATGACCTCGGCCCCGAGCAGCCGCGCCACCGCGACCGCGGCCTGCCCGGTGCCGCCCGCCGCCGAGTGCACGAGCACCGTCTCCCCGCGCGCGAGCCGCGCCACGTCGGCCAGGCAGTGCCACACCGTGCCGTACGTGGCCGCCACCGGGGCGAACGTGACCGGATCGGCGTCGGCCGGCAGGCGCACGGCCAGGTCCGCGTGGACGAGGCAGTGCGAGCCGAGCGAGCCGGTCCCGTGCGGCGTCAGCGCCGAGATCCGGTCGCCTGGCCGCAGGTCCTCGACGCCCTCGCCGACGGCCACCACCACGCCGGTGGCGTCGGAGCCGAGCTCCGGCGTGCTGCCGTCCTCGGTCGGGTAGACGCCCAGGGCGATCATGACGTCGCGGAAGTGCACGGTCGCCGCCTGCACCCGCAGGAGCACCTGGCCGGGCCCCGGCGAGGCGGGCGGCTTCCCGGTCGCCACCAGCCGCACGCCGTCGAGGCCACGCTCCGGATCGGCGCGCAGCACGTACTCCTCCCGCCCGGCGACCGCCTCGGCGGTGCGCGAGGGCGGCGCGGGCCGCGCGCCCAGCGGGGCGGGCACGAGCCGTGCCACGTACCGCTGACCGGAACGCCAGGCGACCTCGGTCTCGTCGCCGCCGGCCAGCACCTCGGCCGCTACGGCGGCGAGGCCGCCGAGGCCGCCGCCGGCGGTGTCATCGGAGGTGCCGCCGGTGGCGTCATCGGCGGTGTCATCGGTGTCCACCCAGCTCACGGCGGCGTCCGGCTGCTCGAAGGAGGCGACGCGCAGCAGGCCGCGCAGCGCGCACACGTCGGGGTCGACCGGGTCGCCGTCGAGCACCGGGCGGGCCAGGCGGCTCACCAGCCACAGGCGCGGCGGGCTGCCGGTCCGCGCGAGCGCGCCGAGCAGCGCGGTGACCTCGGCCAGCCTGTCCAGCCCGTCGAGCCGCCCGGTGGCGCACCAGACGACGGCCCGCGCGGCCGGATCGACGTCCTCGCCCGCCGTGTGCACGCTCACCGTTTCGGGGCGTCCGCGCGACAGGGCCTCGGCCAGGCGTTCCGCGGTGCGGTCCGGGTCGCCGGGCTCGCCGATCACCGCCCACCGTCCCGTGGACGCCTCCCTCGCGCCGGGCGGGTCGGCCGGGCGCCAGGCGAGCTCGACGAGCTTCCCGTCGAGCGTGCGGGCCCGCGAGCCGCCGGAGGCCCGGACGAAGTGCAGGCCCTCCAGCGCGCCCACCCAGCGGCCGTCCTCGGCGTACAGGTCGGCGCGGCCCGTCGCCGTGTCGCCGTCCGCCCGCACCTCGGCCCGGACCCAGGTGATCAGGCCCGGCTCGTCCGGCAGGACGATCGCCGCAATGCGGTCGGGCAGCCACGGCCGGCCGGGGCCCGCCGCGCTCTCGTCGTCCTCCACCAGGCCGACGGCCGCCGACAGGATGCAGCCGTCGAGCAGCACCGGGTGCACGCGGGGCGCTCCGGCGCGGATGACGGCCTCACCGGGCACCCGCAGCCGGGTCACGCCGTCCGGGGTGACGGCCGCGATCGAGCGGAAGGCGGCCCCCGACCCCAGCCCCATGCGGGAGAGCGCCTCGTACAGGGCCTCCGGCTCGTCCTCGGCCACCACGGGGGGCACGAGCGGCGGCCGGTCGCCGGGCGGTCCGGAACGGACGACGGACGCCGACGCGACGAGCTCCCACGTGCCGCCGTGCCGCCGGGAGATCTCCACGTGCGCCCGCTCGCCCGAGACCGTCGCGCTGACGTGGACCGGCACGCTCGCCCCGAGCGGCAGCAGGCGCTCGAACCGCACCTCGCTCACGCGCATCCGCCCGGTCGGGCACTCCAGCAGCTCACCGGCGGCCGACAGGACCAGCTCGACGTACGCCGCCCCGGGCACCACCGGGCTGCCGTGCAGCGTGTGCTCACCGAGCCAGCCGACCCGGTCCGTGCCCAGGTCGGCCTCCCACACGTGCCGGGTGCGGTCGCCGGCGTCGGGGTCGTGCACCGCCACCCGCCCGCCCAGCCACATGTGGCCGGAGGCCGCTCGGCCGCCGCCGGCCGGCTCCCAGAAGCGCGCCCGGTCGAACGCGGTGGGCGGCAGCACGACCGGCGCGCCGCCGCCGTTGACGGCGTCCAGGTCCACCGGGGCCCCGGCCAGGTGCAGGGCCGCCGCCGCCCGGCACATCGCCGCCCGCCCGTCGAGGTCGCGTTCCAGGGACGCCACGGTGGTCACCGGCGCGCCCATCGCGGCGGCGGTCTCCTCCACCGCCTGCGTCAGCAGCGGGTGCGGCGACACCTCCAGGAACAGCCGCCGCCCGTCCTCGATCAGCGCCTGGCACGCCAGATCGAAACGTACGGGATTGCGGAGGTTCGCGGTCCAGTAGGCGGCGTCGAAGACGACAGTACGGCGCGGGTCCTCGCTCGTGGAGTAGAACGGCACCTCCGGGGCCGCCCCCGCCAGCCAGGACACCTCCGCCGCGAGATCGTCGAGGATCGGCTCCACCTGCGGCGAGTGCGCCGCCACGACCACGGCGATCCGCCGGCAGAACACGCCGCGCTCCTGCCAGCGGCGCATGAGGTCCCGGGTCGCGTCGGCGCGCCCCGCCACGACGGTCGAGGACGGCGCGGTGACCACCGCCACCGACACCCCCGGCACCCCTTCGATCTCCGCGGCGACCTGGTCGGCGGGCAGCGCCACGCTGACCATGCAGCCGCCCGCCACCCGCTGCAGCATCGCCGACCTGATCAGCGTGATCCGCATGCCGTCCTCGGGCGGCAGGATGCCCGCGGCGACCGCGGCGGCGGCCTCGCCCATGGAGTGCCCCACCACGGCGGCGGGCCGCACCCCCCAGCGCCGCCACATCGCGGCCAGCCCGGTCTGCACGGCGAACACCAGCGGCTGCACCTCGTCCATCCGCTCGCCGCACTCGCCGGAGGCCAGCCGCTGCCGCAGCGAGAACCCCGCCTGCGCGGTGACCAGCGGGTCCAGGCTGTCGATCGTCTCGGTGAAGGCGGGGTCGCGGTCCAGCAGCGGGCGGGCCATCCCCGCCCACTGCGACCCGTGCCCCGAGAACACCCAGACCGGGTCGCCCGTGTGCCCGGCCGCTCCCGTCAGCACCCGGTCGTCGTCGCGCCCTTCGGCGAGCGCCCGCAGCCCGGCCACGAGATCGTCCCGGCCCTCGGCGAGCACGCAGGCCCGCCGGGCCAGCGGGCTGCGCCGCACCGCGAGCGTGTGCGCCACGTCCGCCGGCTCCGGGGCGTCCTCCGGGGACGCCTCCAGGTGGTCGGCGAGGCGGGCGCTGGTCGCGGCCAGGCCGCCCGGGGTCGCCGCCGACACCGGGTGGACGCGCGTACGGGCGGGGGCGGCGGACCGGCGGGGCCGCCGGGCGGGGGGCTCCTCGACGACGACGTGCGCGTTGGCGCCGGTCACGCCGAACGCCGACACGGCCGCGCGGCGCGGCCCCGGCGCGTCCTCCCACGGAGTCGTCTCCGTGGGCACGTAGAACCGGGTGTCCTCGGCCCGCACGGCGGGGTTCCACCGCTGGAAGTGCAGGTTCGCCGGGATCAGCCCGGTGTGCACGGCCGTCGCCGCCTTGATCAGCCCCAGCACCCCGGCCGCGCTCTCCGGGTGCCCGATGTTGGTCTTGAGCGAGCCGAGCGCGCACGGCCGATCGGCCGCCCCGTACACGTCGTCGACCGCGGCGAACTCGATCGGGTCGCCGACCGGCGTGCCGGTGCCGTGCGCCTCGACGTACTGCACGTCGCCCGGGGACAGGCCGGCCACGCCCAGCGCCGTGCCCAGCACCGCCCGCTGCGCGGCCCGCGAGGGCTGCGTGATGCCCCGCACCCGGCCCGCGTGGTTGATCGCCGTGCCGGTGATCACGGCGAGGACCCGGTCGCCGTCGCGCACGGCGTCGGGCAGCCGCTTGAGCACGACCATCCCGCAGCCCTCGCCCCGGACGAACCCGTCGGCGCTCTCGTCGAACGCCGCGCAGCGGCCCCGCGCCGACAGCGCCCCGGCGCGGGCGAACCCGATGATGCCCGCCCACTCCAGCTGGATCGTGACCCCGCCCGCCAGCGCCAGGTCGGTCTCGCCGTCGTGCAGCGACCGGCACGCCAGGTGCACCGCCACCAGCGAGGACGCGCACGCGGCGTCCACCGCCAGCGAGGGCCCGTTGACGTCGAGGAAGTACGAGATCCGCCCCGGCGCCCCCGACGTGACGGCCGAGATCCCCTGGTAGATGTCCACGTCGTGCAGGGTGAACCGCTTGGCGTAGTCGGTGCTGGAGATGCCGACGAACAGGCCGGTGGCCGAGCCGCCGAGGGAGCGGGGCGCGATCCCGGCGTTCTCCAGCGCCTCCCACCCGGTCTCCATCAGCAGCCGGTGCTGCGGGTCCACGGAGGAGGCGTCCTTGACGGGGATGCCGAAGAACGCGGGGTCGAACAGCTCGATCCCGTCGAGGAACGCGCCGTTGCCGAGCATCCCGGTGGCGGCCAGGTCGGCGGGGACGACGCGCTCGTGCTCCGCCCACCGCGGGCCGGGCTCGGACCCGGCCACGGCGTCGCGCTTGTCCAGCAGCAGGCGCCACAGGCCGGCGGCGTCGGTCACGCCGCCCGGCGCGCGGCACGCGGTTCCCACGATGGCGACCGGGACCTGCCGGCGGTGCTCGTTCGGCGGGCTCACATGCGTGTCCTCTCTGTCGGCGGGCGTTCAGGCCAGGCGGCCGAACGCCCGCAGGGCCGCGCGGGCCACCGGATGGCGGACCAGCGCGGGGATCGTCGTCTCGCCGTTGACGTAGCGGTCGAACATCCGCCACACCGGCGGCACCCTGGTCAGGGCGCCGTGCACGAGGCCGGGACGCCGCATGAACAGGTTCATGACCTGCCGGGAGGCCGCCATCTCGGCGCCGAGCGTGGCGGTCACCGTACGGGTGTAGTCGTCGGCGGCCCGGGTGACGGCGGCGTCGTCGGCCGCGGCGGCGATCAGCGCGGCCGCCTCGCCCGCCCAGGCGCCGGAGCGCAACGCGAACGAGATGCCCTCGCGTGACCAGGGGTCGCACAGTCCCGCCGCGTCACCGGCCACGACGACGCGGCCCCGGGCGAGCGGCGAATCGGGGTGGCGGCAGCGCGTCAGGTGGCCGGTGTCGTGCAGCGGCTCGGCCTCGGCGAGCCCGTGGCGCGTGAGGAAGTCGCGCAGGTAGGCGCGGGTGGCCTCGCCCTGGCCGCGGGAGGCCACCACGCCGGCGGTGCAGATGTCGCCCTTGGGGAACACCCAGCCGAACGAGCCCGGCAGCGGCCCCCACTCGATGAGCATCCGCCCGCGCCAGCGCGCCGCCGCGTCGTCGCCGACCGGCACCTCGGCCTCCAGCGCCAGGTCGATCTGCTCACAGCGCACCCCGACGTGCCCGGCGATCCGGCCGGCGCTGCCGTCCGCGCCGACCAGGGCCCGGGCGCGGATCGTCTCGCCCCGCGAGGTCCGTACGCTGACCAGCCCGTCGTCCTCCAGCCCGGCGATCGGCGTGCCGTCGCGGACCTGGGCGCCCGCGTCGGCGGCGGCGACGGTGAGGGCGGCGTCCAGCTCGTCGCGGAACACCATCTGGATCGGCTGCTCCCCGGCGGAGGTGAGCGCGCGGCGCCTGCGTCCCTCCCAGGTGAACTCGAACGTCCGGGCGACGTCCCGGACCCGGACCGGCAGGCCGTCGGGCAGCGCCGCCCGGGCGCCGCCGATCAGGCCCCCGCCGCACGTCTTGTAGCGCGGGATGGTGGCACGTTCCAGCAGCAGCACCGCGCATCCCGCCTCGGCCGCCACGCGGGCCGCCGTGGCGCCCGCGGGACCGGCGCCGACGACCACCACGTCCCAGACTCCGTGGATGGCGATCACCCCCTCCTTCCGGACGGTAACCGTCCGTGAGGAGCCGCCGGAACGCCCGGGAAGGCGAAGGATTGATAACCAGAGAGTGACGAATTGATTACGGAGAGTGTTCGGAGCCCTCGCGCAGCTCCCTGGTCGCCGAGCGGTAGGCGCGGGCGACGCCGCCGAGCATGCCCAGCATCAGCGGCACCTGCTCCGGCGAGTAGTGTGCGGCGATCTTCTCCAGGTGCCGCTCGGAGGCGATCCGGGTGGCGTGGTAGGCGGCCATGCCCTCCTCGATCGGCTCCACGGTGACCGTGCGGCGGTCGCGGCGGCCGCGCACCCGCCGCACGTAGCCGGCCTTCTCCAGCCGGTCGATGAGCCGGGTCGTGGAGGCGGACGGCAGGCCCAGCTCCTCGGCGATCGCCCCGACCGCGAGGGGGCCGCGCATCTCCAGCAGGATGAGGGCGGCCACGTCCGCGTGGTGCACGCCGAGCCGGTCGGCGACGGCCTCGATGTGCAGCATGACCGCGATCAGGAACTCGCGGAAGACGTCCTCTTCTGGATGCTTGTCGGTCACCCGGCCCAATGTACTTCACATCGATGTATCTTTGAATCGGAGAGATTCCGGTTTGGAGAGATAATGGACGTTCTTGTCATCGGCGCGGGTGTGGGCGGCCTGGCCGTCGCCCGGAGCCTGCTGGCCGCCGGGCACCGGGTGCGGATCTTCGAACGGGCCGAGTCCATGCGGACCGGCGGCGCGGGGCTGAGCATCTTCAGCAACGGCGCCGCCGTGCTGCACGACCTCGGCGTCAGCCTCGACGGCGCGGGCGGGAGGTTCGACCGGATCGACGCGATGACGTCGGACGGCCGCCTCCGCCTCCGCTCCGACATGACCCACGCGGAGGCGCGCTACGGCTTCGCCAACAAGTCGGTCTCGCGCCGCGTCGTGCTCGAACGCCTGGCCGAGAGGCTGCCCGGCGACCTGATCCGTTTCGGCACGGGCTGCCGGAGCGTCACCCAGGACGCCGACCGGGTCACCGCCGTCTTCGACGACGGCTCGACCGCCACGGGTGACCTGCTCGTCGGCGCCGACGGCCACCACTCCGTCGTCCGGCGCGAGCTGTGGGGCGACGTGCCCATCCGGACGGCCGCCTTCGGCACCTGGCAGGCGCTCAGCCGGATCGACATCGACCTGGCCCGCACCCACGTGCACCTCATGATCACCGGCCGGGAGGGCGCGTGCGGGCTCATCCCGGCGGGCGACGGGAACCTGCAGTGGTGGTTCGACGTGCGGTGGAAGCCCGGCGACCCGCGCCCCGCCGCGCCGCTCGCCGAGCTGAGGCGGCGCTTCGGCCACTGGGCCTCGCCGGTGCCCGAGGTGCTCGCCCAGGCGTCCGAGTCCGACCTGGACTTCTTCGGCCACCACTGGCAGAAGGTGCGCCGCGAGTGGGGCAAGGGCCGCGTCACCCTGGTCGGCGACGCCGCCCACCTCATGCCGCCGACCCTCGGGCAGGGCGCCAACCAGACGTTCGAGGACGCCTGGGTGCTCGGGCGCGAGCTCGCCAAGGGCGGCGACGTGGCGCAACGGCTGCGCGCCTACGAACGGGCCCGCTACAAGCACGTCTCCCTGGTGTCCAGCCTGGCCCGGCGCAGCCCGGCCAACTGGCGGATCCCGCCGGTGATCGGGCGGCTGTTCTCCGAGACGTCGCAGAGCGGGATGCTCGCCCGGTTCAGCAACCGCCTCACGGCCGCCGCCCCCTGAGAGCCGCCGTCACCGGGCCGGTCGCAGGTCCTGCGTTCCGATGACGCGCAGCAGGTCGAGCTTCTCCTTCGCGTCGGTGCCCTCGGTCGGGAAGAACGCCAGCACCTTGAGGTCCGCCTCGGGCGTGAGCAGGACCTCGCACGTCAGGTGCAGCAGCCCGACCTCCGGGTGCGCGAACCGCTTGCGGTCGAACCGGCGCACCGCCACCTCGTGCCGCTCCCACAGCTCGCGGAACTCGGCACTGCGCCTCAGTAGCCCGCGCACCAGCCGGACGACGTCCTCCTCGCCGGCCCGGCGCGCGTACGTCGCCCGCAGGTCGGCGACGTGCGCCTGCGAGTGGCGCGGCCAGTCCTCCTCCGGGAAGCGGTCGCGCGCGCCCGGCTCGGTGAACCACCGCCAGATGATCTGCGCCTGCCCGGGGCGGCGCGGGCCGAGCACGACGTCGGCGAGCGCGTTCTGCCACAGGACCTCGTTCAGGTCGGTGCAGACGCACACCGGCACGTCGGTGAGCCGGCCGGCCAGGCTGATCAGGCCGGGGCGGAGGTGCCGGCCCGCCCGGCGCGCCGGGGGAGCGAGCCCGGCCAGATGGTAGAGGTGGTCGCGCTCGTCCAGGTCGCAGCGGAGCGCCCGCGCCAGCGAGGCCACGATCGGCTCCGACGGGTTCGCGCCGCGCCGCTGCTCCAGCCGGGCGTAGTAGTCGGCGGACATGCCGGCGAGCTGCGCCACCTCGTCCCGCCGCAGCCCCGGCGTCCGGCGCCGCACGCCGGCCGGCAGGCCCACGTCCGCGGGGCGCAGCAGCTCGCGGCGCCGGCGGAGGAAGTCGGCGAGCCCGGCACGGTCGATCACGCCTCCAGTCTAGGGACGAGGCCGCGCCCAGCCAGGGACAGTCAGTCCCTGGCTGGGCCGTGCCTGGCTGCGCCGCGCGGCGGTGCGCACAGTGGGAGGCATGACGACGAAGACCCAGCTCACCGCCCGCCGCCTCGGCCGCACCGGCCCCGCCGTCTCCTCGCCCGGCCTCGGCGCGATGGGCCTGTCCGGCGCGTACGGGCCCGTGCGCGACGACGACGGCGTACGCGTCCTGCACGCCTACCTGGACGACGGCGGCACCCTCCTGGACACCGGCGACTTCTACGGATCCGGGCACAACGAACTGCTGATCCGGCGCGCGCTGGCCGGGCGGGACCGGGACGAGGTCGTGCTCTCGGTCAAGTTCGGCGCCCTGCGCGGCCCCGACGGGAGCCACGCCGGGTTCGACGCCCGCCCCGCCGCCGTGCGGAACTTCCTGACGTACTCGCTCCGGCGGCTCCGCGTCGACCACGTCGACGTCTACCGTCCGGCCAGGCTCGACCCGGCCGTCCCCGTCGAGGAGACCGTCGGCGCCATCGCCGAGCTGGTCGAGCAGGGGTACGTGCGGCACGTCGGCCTGAGCGAGGTCGGCGCCGCGACCATCCGCCGCGCCGCGGCCGTCGCCCCCATCTGCGACGTGCAGCTCGAATACTCGCTGTTCAGCCGGGGGATCGAGGACGAGATCCTGCCCGCGTGCCGCGAGCTCGGCATCGGCGTCACCGCGTACGGGGTGCTGTCGCGCGGCCTCATCGGCGGCGGGACCACCGGCGGCATGCGGGCGGCGGCGCCGCGCTTCCAGGACGGCAACCGCGAGCACAACGCCGCGCTGGCCGCGCGGCTGGCGGACCTGGCCGCCGCGAAGGACGCCACGATCGCGCAACTGGCGATCGCGTGGGTCGCCTCCCGTGGCGAGGACATCGTGCCCGTCGTGGGCGCCCGGCGCCTCGACCAGGTCGGCGCGCTGATCGACAGCGTCCGCGTCTCCCTCGGCGACGACGAGCTCGCCCGGATCGAGGAGCTGATCCCGCGCGGCGCCGCCAAGGGCGACCGCTACCCCAGCAGGCACATGGCCGACCTGGACAGTGAACGGCCGCTAGGATGATGCCATCATCTGAATGTTGGCAGCATCGGGCAGGGTGGGTCGGGCATGGCGACAAGGCATCTGTACGTGGCGAGGCACGGGTCGGCGGACGCGTTCGGGACGCTCACCGACGTGGGCCACCGGCAGTCCGAGCTGCTGGGGGACCGTCTCGCCGCCCTGCCGGTCGACGCCGTGTGGCACTCGCCGCTGCCACGCGCCGTCCGGTGCGCGGAGATCGTCGGCGGGCGTCTGCCCGGCGTCCCCGTACGCGAGGCCGCCGAGCTGGTGGACCACGTGCCGCACGTGCCCGAGGAGATGCCCGCCGAGTGGGCGGGGTTCTTCGACGGGTACGACCCCGCCGAGGCGGCCGAGGGCGCGAGGCTCGCGGCGGCGCTGATCGACCGGTTCGCCAGGCCCGCCGAGACCGAGACCCACGAGGTCCTGATCACGCACGCCTACCAGGTGGCCTGGCTGGTGCGGCACGCCCTCGACGCGCCCCCGGCCCGCTGGCTGGGCCTCAACTGCGGCAACGCCGCGCTCACCGCGATCGACTTCCACGACCGCGCCGCCCCCGCGGTGCTGCTCTACAACGACATGGGCCACCTCCCGCCGGACCTCCGCTGGACCGGCTTCGGCCCCCGCATCCGCCCCTGAGCCCGCACAGCCCCGGCGGGGGCGCAGGGCTCAGTGCGTGCGGGACCGGCCGGCCCTCAGGGGGTGCGGAGGGCGGCGTGGGCGGCGGCGAGGCGGGCGGCCTCGTCGCCGGCGGGGTCGCCGCCCGACACGTCGTCCGCCCAGGCGAGCAGGCGGCGCAGGTGGGGGCCGGCTTCGTCGGTGGAGACCGGGGCGGAGCCGAGGGCGACCTCGCCGCCGGAGCCGTCGATCGTGACGAGCGCGCCCTCCTCGATGACCCGGCCCCCCGCCGTCACCGACCCGGCGCCGACGACCAGCCCGGCGACGCCGACGACGGCGGGCTTGCCCATCGACCGGGCGACGACCGCCGCGTGGCTGGCGGGCCCGCCGCGCGCGGTGACGATCCCCGCCGCGGCGGCCAGGCCGCGCATGTCGTGCGGCGACGTCTCCGGCCGCACGAGGATGACCGGCCCCGAGGCGGCCATCCGCACCGCCGCCTCGGTCGACGTCGCCACCCTCCCGGCCGCCACGCCTGGGCACGCGCCGACGCCCCGGGCCACGACGGCGGCCCGCGCCGAGGCCGCCAGGCGCGGCGTGCGCACGTGCCGGAGCTGCTGCGGCGACACCCGCAGCAGCGCCTCCCGCCGGCTGATCAGCCCCTCGCCGGCCAGCTCGGTGGCGACGCGGACGGCGGCCCCGCCGGTGAGTCCGCCGGGCCGGACCTGCAGCATCCACAGCTCCCCGGCCTGGAAGGTGAACTCGGCGTAGCACGCGTCCCGGTAGTGCCGCTCGACCCGGCGCAGCGCGCCGGCCAGCGCGGCCCACACGGCGGGCTCCCGGTCGGCCAGCTCGCGCAGCGGGAGGGTGAGCGACCGGCCGGAGACGACGTCCTCGCCCTGGTGGCCGAAGAGCACGTCGCCGAACGGGGTGTTCTCGCCCGTGGTGGGGTCGCGGCTGAAGGCGACCCCGGTGCCGCTGCGGCCGTCGCGGTTGCCGTACACCATCGCCTGCACGATCACGGCCGTGCCGAGGTCGTGCGGGATGTCGTGCAGCTCCCGGTACGTGCGCGCCCGCGGCGTGTCCCAGGACGCGAAGACGGTCCGGACCGCGAGCTCGAGCTGCGCGGCGGGGTCGCCGGGGATCGCCAGGCCCGCGTCGCCGGTGGCGGCGGCGAGGCTCGCCAGGAACCGCCGCCGCGAGTCCTCGGCGAACCGGCCGTCGCCGGTCTCGGCCGCCAGCCCGGCCGCCGCCTCGGCGGTGAGGCCCAGGTTGAGCACGGTGTGCATCATGCCGGGCATCGACACGCCCGCCCCGGAGCGCACCGACACGGCCAGCGGCGTCCCCGGCCCGCCGAACCGGCGTCCCGTCGCCGCCTCCAGGTCGCGTACGGCGCTCGCGAGCTCGTCGGCGAGCCCGCCGGGCAGCCGGCCGTCGCGCAGGAACGCCCGGCACGCCTCGGTGGTGACGACGAACCCGGCGGGGACCGGCAGCCCGAGCCGGTGCAGCGTCACCAGGCCGTGCGCCTTGGCGCCGATGACGGCGGCGCTCTCCCCGTTCCGCGCGGAGAGCGGCCGGATCCACCTCATCGCGGGATCCCCAGCGTCACGAGCAGGTCCTCGTGCAGCTCGGCCCACACCGCGTGGTAGGAGGCGGTGCCGTCGGCCAGGTAGCGCCGTTCCCCCGCCCGGGCCCGGCCGAGCGCCTCGGCGAGCCGGACCCGGTAGCGGCCGAAGCGCGGCAGCGCCCCGGCCAGGTCGGCGCAGACGGCCTCGGCCCGCCGGTCGAGGTCCTCGAAGCGGGCTACGACGCGGGCGTCGTAGGACGGGTCGCTGTGGTCGTTGGCGGTCAGGACGCCGTCGACGGGCCGGAGCTGCCAGGCGGCGCAGAGGTCGAGCAGCTCGGGGTTGAGCACGAGGAAGCGCTCGAACGCGGCGAGCAGCGCGGGACGGGTCCCGGCCGACTCGAGCTCGGCGGCGATCCGCTCGGCATTCGCGGCGCGGCCGGCGTCGGTCAGCCCCCACGCGGCGAAGGCGCCGGACGTGCGCGTGACCAGCCCGGCGACCGCGAGGTCGATCAGCTCGGACTCGGTGGTGGCCTCGTCCAGGCCGGTGGCCGCGGCCAGCCGCTCGACGGCGCACCAGCCGGCGCAGCGCAGTGTGTGCAGCAGCACCGCGCCGTGCTCGATTCCGGGGAGCCCGGTCCCGGGGAGCCCGCTCATGCGCCGGCCCCCCGAGGGTCGTGCGCGCTCTCGCCGGTGGCCGCGGCGTAGGCGGCGCCCCGGCCCTGGCTGCGGGCGACGACCATGCCGTCGCGGACCCGCACGGCCGCTTCCGTCTGGTCGTCGTACCCGTTCACGCCGAGGGCGGCGGCGGCCACCGCGCCGTCGCTCACGATCAGGCGTACGTGCCCCCACGCCTCGGGCGGGAACACGCGGCGCAGGCACGCGGTGAGGTCGCTGACCCGGAGCCGGACGAGGCTGCCGGTCTCGGCCGGGTCGGCGGTGACGACGGCCACCGTGACCTGCTCGCCGGGCCGGGCCGAGCGCACGGCCTCCTCGGCGGCCGACAGGCGCCGCGCGCCCAGCGCCACGACGAGACCGTCGGCGCCCAGGTCGGCGGGGCTTCCGGTGAGGTGGTCGAGCAGCCCGGTGGGCGGGTCCCACGGCTCCCGGCACCGCTCGGCGAGCCCGACGAAGGTCAGGTACGGCGGGTCCCAGGTGTCGCCGAGGCCGCGCTCGCCCGCCAGCCCGGCCAGGTGCTCACAGGCGAGCGCCCGGTCGAACGGGTCGCCGAAGCCGGGCGCCAGCTCGGCCATGAGGCCGGAGCCGTTCAGCATGGTCAGCACCAGCTCGGCCAGGCGGACGCGGCGCGGGGCGCGGGGGTCGGGCTCGCACGACTCCAGGCCGAGGGCGAGCAGCAGCGCCTCCAGGCGGGCGAGCTGCGCCAGCACGGCGCGGCCCGGCTCGTCGTCGACGACGCCCACGAGCGAGCGCAGTTGCAGGCGGCCTCCGGCGGCGGGGTCGTCGACGAGGGGCAGCCGCTCCAGCCACGTCCTGGCGAACGCGCCGAGCGCGCCCGGCAGCGAGGCCGTGGGGCTGGGCGCGGCCGGGGGCGCGTTCTCCACCAGGTCGACGAGCACGGCCAGGTAGAGCGCGCGCTTGCTGGGGAAGTTCGAGTAGACGGCGCCGCGGGTGAGGTCGGTCCGCTCGGCGATCCGGTCGACCTTGGCCGCCGCGTAACCGTGCTCCACGAACTCCTCCCGCGCCGCCGCCAGCACCGCCGCGCGCGTGCGCGCCTGCTGCTGGGCGCGTGTCAGCCGGACCATCGCCACACCTCTCCTCCGACGACTGCAATCCAAATGTTCATGCAATCCAGATGATAGCGTCATCCGAGATGTGGTGGGGTCATCGTGACAGCCGCAGCAGCATCACCCCGTACATCAGCTCCGCCGGGCAGAGCCCCCACTGCTTGGAGTCCTCCGAGCCCGGATGCTCCCCGAGCAGCACCAGCGCCCCCGGCGGCACCCGGTCCGGGAGCCCGGCCGGCGCCCACGGCGGCATCGGGTCGCCGGGCGCCGCGGCGACCCGCTTGACGTACCAGCCGGTCCCGGCGGGCCCGGCCCAGCCCGTGCGCGGCGCGGGCCGCCGCACGACCACGATCCGGCCCGCCCGCACCCGGCGACGGCCGCGCAGCACCAGCAGGACGTCCCCGTCGGACAGGACCGGCGACATGCTGCCGCCCCGCACGGTCACCGTGGACAGCAGCAGCCGCGCCGCCACCGCGCCCCCGGCCAGCAGGACCACCGCGCAGGCCAGGAACAGGCTCACTCGGCGGCCACCGGGTCCTCGCGGTAGCCCGCCGCCTGGGTGCGGAACAGCCGGGCGTACGCGCCGTCCGGCGACGCGGTGAGCGAGGCGTGGTCGCCACTCTCCAACACGCGGCCGTCCTGCACGACGACGATCCGGTCGGCCCGGCGCACGGCGCTCAGCCGGTGGGAGACCAGCACACTGGTGGAGCCCGCGCGCAGCTCCCGCAGCCGGTCGTGGACCGCCGCCTCGGCCTCCGCGTCGAGGCCGGAGCTGGGCTCGTCCAGGATCATCAGGTCGCGGCCCTGCCGCATCAGGCCGCGCGCCAGCGCCAGGCGCTGCCACTGCCCTCCCGACAGGTGCACGCCGCTCGCCGGGCCGTCGCCGTCCTCCTCGCCCGCGTGGAAGACCCGGCTCAGCAGCGTCCCGTAGCCCGACGGCAGCCGCTCGACGACCTCGTGGACCCCGGCCCGCCGGGCGGCGGCGCGGATCCGGTCCCGGTCGCCGAGCGCGGCCAGGTCGCCCAGGCCGATGTTCTCGGCGGCGGTCAGGTCGTAGTCCATGTAGTCCTGGAACACCGCGCCGATCCGCTCGCGCAGCCGCGCCACCGGGACGTCCCGCACGTCCACGCCGTCCCACAGGATGCTGCCGCGCTGCGGGTCGTAGAAGCGGCAGAGCAGCTTGACGAGCGTGCTCTTGCCTGCGCCGTTCAGCCCGACGATGGCCACGCTCGTCCCGTACGGGATCGTCAGGCTCAGCCCGCGCAGCACCCACGGGGAGTCCTCGCCGTAGCGGAACCACACGTCGCGCAGCTCGATCCCGCGCGCGAGCGGGGCGAGCCCGCGCGGCCGGGCGGGCACGGGCAGGTCGTCCGCGACCCCCGTCACCGCCAGGTAGTGGTGGAAGACCAGCGCCGACTGGTGCCCGGCGGCGATGCCCTGCACCAGGGCCGCCAGCCCCGACTGGACCCCGGCCAGCGACGCGATGAAGATCGACACGTCGCCGACGCCGATGCTTCCGCCCGCCGCGGCGTGCACCGCCCACACCAGCCCGCCGGCCGACAGCAGCGCGCCGAGCACGGCGAGGGACACCTGGACGCGCACCACGCCGCCCTCCAGCCGGTCCTCCGCGCGGTTGGCGGCGCGCAGCTCGGTGAGCATCCGGCCCTTCAGGAAGCCGCCCAGCCCGAACAGCCGCACCTCCTTCGCCGCCTGCAGATCCGTGAGCAGCATCTGGTAGAAGAGCTTGCGCCGCATGCCGGGGCTCGTCCGCCACATCAGGCCCGCCCGCCGCCTGCTCAGCGCCAGATGGGCGGCCATCGCCGGGGCGGCGGCCAGCACCGCGACCCCCGCCATGACCGGGCTGATCGCCACCAGCGCGCCCAGGAACCCGAGGACGCCGAGCGCCCCCTGCACCGTGGCCAGGCCCATCTGGACGAGCTGGTCCGGGGCGTGCTCGGCCGACTGCTGGGCCAGCCGCAGCCGGTCGTGGAAGCGCGGGTCCTCCAGCCGCGCCAGGCCGCTCATCCCGTTGACGGCCTCGAACAGCCGGTCGTGCGACCGCAGCCCGATGGCCCGCCGGGCGCGCCCCTGCGCGTACGCGGTGACGGCGGAGGTCGTGGCCAGCGCCACGCCCAGGGCGCCGATCCCGGCCGCCACCCACACCAGCGCGCCCGCCCGGGGGCCGGGGGAGGCGAGCTCGTCGAGCGCGACCTTGGTCAGCCAGGCGGCGGCCACCGGGGCCGTGCCGCCGACCACCGCCGTGACGCCCTGTACGAGCAGCATGCCGGGGCAGGACCGCCAGGCCAGGGCGTACGCGGCCGCCATCGCGCGCAGGATGGAGACGCCCTCCGCGCCGTCGCCGCCTCTCACCGCGCCGCCGTCTCCCCGTCCCGCGTGTCCTTCCGTACGCCGTCCCGTACGTCCCGTACGCCGTCCGGGGCGTCCAGCGCGGCCAGGCCGACGCCGGCCGTCACGGCGATGCCGTCGGCGTCGTAGTGGGCGAACCCGGGGTAGTAGCGCGCCCCGAACCGGGCCCCGACCGGCGCGTCGAGGAACTCGGGCACCACGTGGTCGGCGAGGTCGCGCAGCCGGGCGGCCAGCTCGCTCCCGGCCGCGTCGACGCCGACGACCGTGGCCAGCACCCGGCCGCCCGCCTCGCGGACGCGCCGTGCGCGCTCGGCGAAGGCGGGCAGGCTGTCGTCGCAGCCCGAGCAGTCCAGCGACAGGAACGCCACCAGCGCGGGCCGGCCGATCAGCGTCTCGCGGGTGACCGCCGAGCCGTCGGCGGCGACGGCGGAGAACGCGGGCATCCGGCTGCCGGGCGCGATGCCCAGATCCGGCGCGCCGTCGTGGTCGTGGTCGTGGTGGTCGTGGGCGTCCGGCGGGGAGCTCGTCAGGCTCCGCCAGCGGCGTACCAGGGCCAGGGTCAGCACCGCGTTCAGCGCGGTGATCGCCGTGACCAGGACGAGTCCTGCGGCAAGGTGTTCCACGGAGATCCCTTCCGGCGCCGCCTCAGCGGCCCCCGGCCGACGAGGGAGAGGCGAAGAGCGAGGCGAGGTCGTCGACGAAGACGATCAGGGCGGTGAGGACGCCGGCCGAGACCACGGCCAGCACGATCCCGGGCACGCCGAGCGGCATCCCGCCGCCCGCCGGGAGCGCCACGGCCGCGCCCGTGACCGCCGCCGCCAGGAGCACCGCGTTGCGGGCGATGTGCCGGACGCCGAGCGGCGCCTCGCTCGCGCCGAAGCAGGCGCACGTCACCCGCTTGCCGCGCGCCACGACCAGCACCGGGACGGCCGTCAGCCCGAGACAGAGCGCCGTCGCGGCCACGAACCCCGCCGTGACCGTGGGCGGCAGCGCCAGCAGGAGCGCGACCAGCAGCTCGGCGGCCGGGACCAGCACGGCCAGCGGCCCGCGCAGCCGCGCCGGGACGACGTCGAAGCCCGCCAGCGAGGCGGCGAACACCCGCGGGGAGCGCAGCTTGGCCACCGCCGCGAGCGCCAGCACCGCCACCAGGGTGAGACGGCAGGCGAGCGAAACGTACAGCACGAAAGCTCCAGGAAGCTCCGGGAAAGGGGGGGGCACGCGCGCGGCCGCTCTGGCGGGTGCGGCCGCGCGCGTTGAGCTCACGCGGGGATCAGCAGTAGTTGTGGCTGTAGCTGTACCAGGCGCCGCAGTGCTTCACGCAGGCGCCGTTGAGCGAGCAGGTGCGGCCGAAGCACACGCCGCCCTGGACCTTGTACTCCATCCACGACTCGGGGGTGCATCCGGCGTCGGCGGTGGCCTTGGGGAGCAGGGTCTCGACCGCGCGGGTGACACGCCGGGTCAGGCTCTGGATCATGCCTCTCCTCTGGGGTGAGTGGATCGGTTTTCCGCACGCGGGCTCCGGACCACGGATAGGGGGTGTTCACCGTGGCCGGCAGCCCGCGCGGGCTTGGGGGGCGGCCTCCGGGAGGCGCTAGGGGGCGACCAGCTCGGTCCGCAGGGCGGCGACGCCCGCGCCCGCCGTGGTGACCACGCCGTCGGGGCCGTACCAGGCGTAGGTCGGGTAGTTCCTGGCGCCGTAGCGCCGGGACAGCTCGGCGCGCGCGTCCTCGGCGATCACGAGGTCGACCGTGTCGCGGAGCATCGCGGCCAGTTCGCTGCCGGCCGCGTCGTCGCCGTGCACGATCGCCAGGGAGATCCCCCCGGCGGCGCGCAGCCGCTCGGCGTGCGCGGCGAACAGCGGCACCGCCGTGACGCACGCCTCGCACGTGAGCGAGAAGAATCCGACCAGGGACTCCTTTCCGAGCAGCGTGCGGTCGGTCACCGTGGCGCCGTCGAGGGCTTCGGCGGAGAAACTCGGAATTCGATCGATGGTCCGGACGATTCCCCGGCCGCCCGCGCCTCCGGCCGGTCCCAGCTCGCGCCACCGGCGGAGCAGGACCAGCAGGATCGCCAGGTTGACCAGGCCGATCACGCCGGCGAATACCAGTCCCACGACAGCGAAAATCACGACAGGCGTCCTCCGAGCCTAGGGGCATCGGTGGCGGGGGCCACGCGTCGATGATCTATCAAAAAGAACGTGACCGCAATGCCCAGTTTGGGGTGGAGTTTCCGCCTGTCAAATGCGGAGTTTGGATATCGGGGATGAGTGGGTAAGAACTCTTTTCTGTATTTACGCCTGCCTTCGCCCGGCGGGGGAGGCCGGGCGCGGGGCTACTTGCTGTGCGCGATCTGGATGAGGTTGCCGCAGGTGTCGTCCAGGACGGCCGTGGTGACCGGGCCCATCTCCAGGGGCTCCTGGGTGAAGGTGACGCCGAGCGCGCGCAGCCGTTCGAACTCGGCGGTCACGTCGTCCACGGCGAACGACGCGGCGGGGATGCCGTCGGCGGCCAGCGCCGCCTTGTAGGGCTTCACGGCGGGGTGGCCGTCGGGCTCCAGCAGCAGCTCGGTCCCGTCGGGCGCCTCGGGCGAGACGACGGTGAGCCAGCGGTCCTCGCCCAGCGGCACGTCGTTCTTCTTCACGAAGCCGAGCACGTCGGTGTAGAAGCGCAGCGCCTTCTCCTGGTCGTCGACGAAGACGCTCGTCAGGTGGATCCTCATGGGTTCTCCTCAGGTGTGCGGGGCTTGAGCCATCGGGTCATGGCGCGCTCAAGCGGTTCGGTGTCGAGGTCGTGGAACTTGTAGCGGCCCTGGCGGCGCGTCCGGACCAGGCCGGCCGACTCCAGGACGGCCAGATGCTGGCTGATCGCCTGGCGGGTCAGGCCCGATCCGTGCTCGGTCACCAGGCGCGCGCAGATCTCGAACAGCGTCTGGCCGTCCCGTTGCACCAGCGCGTCGAGGATGCGCCGGCGGGTGGGATCGGCCAGAGCCTTGAAGACATCATCCGCCATGCGCCCCACAATAGGCAAGTCGCCACTTGCCTATCAAGCGGTCAGCCGAGGAGGTCGGCGTGCAGGGCGCGCAGCACCGCGTTCGTCCGGTCGCGCGCCCCCAGCTTGAGCAGCACGGTCGAGACGTGGTTCTTGACCGTGCCCTCGGCCAGGAACAGCGCCTGCGCGATCTCCCGGTTGCTGTAGCCCTCCGCGACCAGCCGCAGCACCTCCAGCTCCCGCTCGGTGAGCGGCTGGACGGCGGGCAGGCCGGTCCCGTCCGGCGGACGGCGGCGGCGCACCGCCCGCATGAGCCGGTCGGTGATCGACGGCGAGATCAGCGTCCCCCCTCCGGCCAGCACCCGGATGGCCCCGGTCAGCCGCTCCAGCGTCACGTCCTTCAGCAGGTAGCCGCCCGCGCCCGCGCGCATCGCGTCCAGCACGAGCGTGTCGTCGTCGAACGTGGTCAGCACGAGCACCGGCGGCGCGCCGCCCGCCCGCTCGCGCAGCGCGTCGAGCGTCCAGAGGCCGTCGTGACGCGGCATGCGCAGGTCGAGCAGGACGACGTCCGGGGCGTGCTCCTCGATCGCCGCCAGCGCCGCCATGCCGTCGTCGGCCTCCCCGGCCACCTCGATGTCCTCGGTCAGGTCGAGGAGGCTGCGGATGCCCTGCCGGACCAGCGTCTGGTCGTCGACGACGATCACCCGGATCATCCCGGTCACCGCCCCGGCACCGTGGCGGTCACGCGGAACCCGGAGCTGCCGTCGAACCGCACCTGGCCGCCCACGGCGTCGACGCGCTCGCGCAGGCCGCGCAGCCCGTTGCCGAGCCGCAGCAGCGGGCTGCCGCGCCCGTCGTCGGCCGAGGTGAGCCGGACGCCCCCGTCGGGCGCGCTCTCGATCCGGACGCGCAGCGAGGTCGCCCCGGCGTGCCGGATCGTGTTGGTGACGATCTCCTGCACGACGCGGACGAGCGTCAGCGTCACCTCCTCGCAGGGCCGCACGTCGTCGTCGATCCGCAGGTCGACGTCCAGCCCGGGGATGTCACGCACCACGGCGCGCAGCGACGCGCGCAGCTCGGGGGCGTCGGCGCGGAGCCGGCCCACGGTGGCGCGCACGTCGCTCAGCAGCGTGCGGGCCACCGCGTCGGCGCGTTCGACATGGGCGCGGGCGGCGGCGCCCTCCTGGTGGCGGGCGACCTCCAGCTCCAGCGTGAGGGCGGTGAGCTGGTGCCCCATGAGGTCGTGCAGCTCGCGGGAGATGCGCAGCCGTTCGTGGGCGCGGGCGGTGTCGGCCAGGATGACGCTCGCCGCGCGCAGCTCGACGTGCGCCTCGGCCAGCTCGCGGCGCATCCGCTGCTCCCGGAGGATCGACAGCGAGCTGAGCAGCCCCGCCACCTGGATCAGCAGGTAGAGCAGCGTCTGCAGGCCGATCGAGGCGGCATCGGCGCCGGCCAGGCCCGCGGTCACGGCGATGACGACGCTGTTGAGCGCGATCACCGCCGGGGCGGCCCAGGGCGGGGCCACGTACGCGCCCATGGTCGCGGTGCAGACCAGCAGGATCGGCAGCCATCCGGCGTTCGGCGCGGTCAGCAGCGTCAGCCAGCCCAGCACGATCGACGCGCCGTAGCAGGCCCGCGACAGCAGGGGGCGGCTGTCCTCCCAGAGCGCGGCGCCCATCAGCGTGGCCAGCAGGAGCGCGAACTGCACCCCCCACACCGGCAGCGGGACGCGCGTCCCGGCCGCGCCGAGCAGCGTCGGGCTGCCCACCGCGACACACACCAGCAGCATCGCCAGGCCCGCCCACGTGTCCGGCTCGATTCGCCGCATGACGCCACTGTAATGGCGACTCCCGGCAGTCCGGGGGTGCCGAAAGTCATGGCCGCCGATGCTGACGATCGGCACAGGCGCCGGCCGACGGCCCCCGCCTAACGTCCGGGACATGCCATCAACGCCCGCCGTCGAGGCGGAACGACTGCACAAGCGCTACGGGCCCAAGGTCGCCGTCGAGGACGTCAGCCTGACGATCGACGCCGGGGAGATCTTCGGCATCCTCGGACGCAACGGGGCAGGCAAGACGACCACCGTGGAGCTGATCGCCGGGCTGCGGCGGCCCGACCGCGGCGCCGTCCGCGTCCTCGGCCTGGACGCCCGGCGCGACCGGGCCCGGCTGCGCCAGGTCCTCGGCGTCCAGTTGCAGGACGCCACCCTGCACGCCGCGCTCACCGTGTCCGAGCTGGTCCGCCTGTACGCGACCTTCTACCGCGACCCGGTGCCGGCCGGGGAGCTGATCGAGTCGGTCGGCCTGACCGCCTCGGCCCGCAACCGGTTCGAGAGCCTGTCCGGCGGCCAGCAGCAGCGGCTGTCGATCGCGCTCGCCCTCGTCGGGCGGCCCCGCGTGGTGATCCTCGACGAGCTCACCACCGGGCTCGACCCCGAGGCGCGCCGCCAGATGTGGTCCACCGTCGAGCGGATGCGCGACTCCGGCGTGACCATCCTGCTCGTCAGCCACGCGATGGAGGAGGTCGAGCGGCTGTGCGACCGGGTCGCGCTGCTCGACGCGGGCCGGGTCGTCGCCCTCGGCTCGCCTGCCGGGCTCGTCGAACGCGCCGGATTCGCCCAGCGGATCACCTTCCACGCGGCGACGCCCGTACCGGAGGGCCTGCTGGAAGGACTTCCCGGCGTCGAGCGGGTGCGCGCCGACGGCGGCCGGGTCGTCGTCGAGGGGCACGGTGAGCTGCTGCAGGCCGTCAGCGTCGCGCTCGTGCGCGCCGGCGTCGTGGCCACCGAGACCCGCAGCGAGCGGGCCGGGCTGGAGGACGCGTTCGTCGCGCTGACCGGGCACCGGCTCGGCGCCGAGGAGGAGGACGCCCGATGACCGACGTCACCGCGCACCGGCCGGGCCCGCGCGCCTTCGCCACGCTGCTGGTCTGCGAGCTCAAGATGGTGGCCCGCGACACCGCCGGGCTGATCGTGCCGATCGGCCTGCCGATGCTCATCCTGGTGATGAACGCCTCCGCCGCCGGGGGTCAGAGCGTCGGCAACGGCCGCACCGCGCTCGACGTGTACGTGCTGCCGCTGGTGTTCACGATGGTCGCGGCCACCACCGGCGTCGTCAACATGCCGAGCTTCCTGGCCTACTACCGGCGCAGCGGCATCCTGCGCCGCCTCGGCGTGACGCCCGCCTCGCCGCTGATGGTGCTGGTCGCGCAGGCGGCGGTCGGGGTGGCGCAGATCGCCGTGGGCATCGCCGCCGCCTGGGTGCTCGCCCTGGCGGCCTTCGGCGCGAACCCGCCCGTGCGCGCGGGCGCCGCTGTCGGCGTGCTGGCGCTGATGGTGGCCGCCATGTACGCCACCGGGCTGATCGTCGCGGCGCTGTCGCCCACGCCGAACTCCGCCGTGGCGATCGGCCTGACCCTGTTCTTCCTGCTGGGGGCCACCGGCGGCATGTTCGGCGGGCGCGACAGCCTGCCGGGACCGGTCGCCGCGGTGGGGGAGTGGCTGCCGTTCGGCGCCGGGGTCGAGGCGCTGTCGGCCGCCTGGGCGGGCGCCCCGGTGCAGGGCGCCCACCTGATCGGCCTGGCCGGCTGCGTCGTCGTGGGGACGGCCGTCGCCTCAGCCTTCTTCCGCTGGGACTGACCCGCTCACGGCTTGCTGAGCTTGATGAGGAGGGCGTCGTGGTCGGTGTGCGTCATCCCGAACGTGGAGCGGCCGGTGAAGGCGAAATCGTTGCTGAAGATCACGTGCTGGACGTCGCCGTCGCCCTTGCGGACGTTGCCCGCGGGCACGCACTTCTGGACGTTCTCCGGGTCGGAGGTGTCGTACTCCAGGTTGAAGTCACCGCCGACGACCGTCTTGCCGGAGATGCCCTCCTCCGACCTGATGTACGGCACGGCGTCGAACATCAGCGCCCGGCACTGCGCCAGCGCGATCGCCTCGCTCGCCGCGCTCAGGTGGGTGGCGCACGACAGATGGTCGCCGATCGCGTACGCGCAGGCGAACGTGCGCACCTCGTTGCCGCTGTCCTGCGTCGTGTACTGGCCGGCCCAGCCTTCGGCCCCCTGCCACAGGTCCGCGGGGACCCGGCCGAGCACCGCGTTGCCGTACGTGCCGCCGTTCGTGCAGGTGATCGGCTGGCCGGTGGCCTTGTTGAGCGCCGGCTGGAAGACGGAGTACGTCCAGTCGTCCGGCCACGCCTCGGCCAGCGACGGCTGCAGGTAGTCCGGCAGGTCGACGGAGCAGATCTCGTTCAGCGTCACCAGGTCGGGGGCCAGCACGTAGATCAGGTCGCCGCCCTCGAAGACGGCCTGCCCGTCGGCATAGCAGGCGGCCTTGCCGCTGTTGCACAGGTTGAGCTGGAGCTCGTGGAACGCCCGCGCGGCCCGCGCCCGCTGCGGCGAGGCGGTCCTGGCCGTGCCGCCGCGGGCCTTCGCGGTCAGCTCCGCGGCCTTGGCGCCCATCGGCGGGAGGCTCGTGACGGCCAGCGGCTCCACCTTCACGGGCGCGGCCCCGGCGGCGCCTGCGGCGCCCGGCGAGGTCATGGCGAGGACCAGCGCGGACGCCGCCGTCAGGGCGGTCGCCAGGCGGCGGGCCAGTCGGCGGGCCGGTCGGCGGGCCGGTCGGCGGGCCGGTCGGCGGTGTGCGAGTTTCACGAGCACTTCCTCCATCTGTCGTGTGACGTGGCGGGAAATGACGGTGATGATCGGACCGGTGCCGCTACCAGGCGCGGGTGCGCCCCGCCCACACGTTGCGGGCGCGCAGCAGGGTGTCGCCGGTGGGCCCCGGTAGCTGGCCGGCCCAGCCGGCGTCGCCGGGCCCGTCCAGCCCGGAGGCGTACGAGCCCATCTGCAGGTTGATGATGAGGCGCTGCGGGACGCCGGCCCAGTTCCTGCCCCGGTGGGTGGCCACCCACGTGCCGTCGAGGTAGTAGTCGATCATGACGTCGGGGCCCTGCTTGTACATCCACACCCGGTACGTGTGCCAGGCCGCCGGGTCGGCGACGGGGACCTTCGCCCGGGTGACGAAGTGGTCGCCGCCGGACTCTTCGCCCTCGTCGCCGCTGGAGGTCTTGTTCCAGGTGTTGAAGAGGTTCGTGGAGTCGCCCACGTACTCCAGGATGTCGCTCTCCGGCGGCCACGCCGGCCACTCGCCGGTCGTCCAGAACGCCGGCCAGACGCCCGGCCCGGTCTGCGCGCTGAACTCGCCCTCGATGTCGTACTCGGGGAACTGGTCGTCGACCAGGATCAGCTCCTTGGCGTGGACGGCGCCCGAGCGGTACCAGAGCGGGGCGTGCGGCGCGTGGGGGCTGGTGCCCTGCGCCGCCGCGAGCCGGGTCGCCGTCAGGGTGAGCACGCCTCCCGACAGCGCGATCTGGTCGGCGTGCATCAGCGCGGCGCCGTTGTGCGTGTCCGCGTCGCCGTCCCACGGGTAGAGGCGGTTCCACTCCTGGTCGAACGCGGCCCAGCTGCCGAAGGAGGACTTCTCGATGATGTTCTCCCACGTCGCCCCGGCGCGGCGGGGCCGGGGGCCGGGTGGCGAGGCGGCGGCCCGCGCCCCGGTGGGGAGGGCGGCCAGCCCCAGGGACAGGCCGCAGACGGTCAGGAGCCGACGCCGGTCGATGCCACGCTCAGCCATGGTGCCCTTCACCGGGGGTCAGTGATCATGGTCAACCGGCCTAAGTATGCCCCAGGATGTGAGGTTCCGCGAGAGGGGGATCGCCGGCCCCTGACCGAGGTGCGGGAGCGCGGTCCGAGGGCAGGAGGTCGCCATGAAAGGGAAACTCCTGCTGAAGACCGCACTCGGGGTCACCGCCGCCGCCGTCGCCGGAACGCTCGCCACCGACGCGCGCTCCGCCTGGTACCGGCGGCTGGCGAAACCGTCGTGGCAGCCCCCGCCGCAGGCGTTCGGCCTGGTGTGGACGCCCCTGTACGGGCTCATCACCTACGCCGGCGTCCGGGCCCTGTCGAACGGGAGAGAGGAGGACCGGCGGGCGTTCCGCGGCGCGCTGGCCGCCAACCTGCTCCTCAACGCCGCCTGGCCGGCCCTGTTCTTCCGGGCGCACGCCCCGCGCGCGGCGCTCGCCGAGATCGCCGTGCTGAACGCCTCCAACGCGCTGCTCGTCCGCCGGGGCTGGACGGCCGACCGCCGCGCCGGGCTGCTCCTGCTGCCCTACGCCGGATGGACGCTGTTCGCCACCGCGCTCAACGCCGCCATCGCCCGCAAGAACCCCGGAGCCTGAACAGCCGGGTCAGGCGGACCCGGTCAGGAACGCGCGGATCTCGGGGACCAGCTCCTCGTGCGCGTCCTCCAGCACGTAGTGCCCGGCCCGGGGGAAGACGCGCACCCGGGCCGCGGGCAGGCGGCGGCGCCACTCGGCCAGCACGGCCGGGTCGAACACCGGGTCGCGCAGCCCCCATCCGACGAACGCGGGCAGCCCGGCGAACAGGTCCAGCCGCCGGGCGGTCCCCTCCAGCAGCGGCCACGCCGGATCGCCCGGCCGCAGCGGGATGTCGTGCACGAACCGCTGCACGGCCACCCGGTGCGCGGGCCGGTCGTACGGGGCCAGGAAGGCCGCCCGCACGTGCGCGGGCATGCGGCGGCGCACGCCGAGCGGACGCCAGGTGGCGGCCCGCGCGAACAGGTTGTGCCGCAGGAACAGCCGCGCCCCCAGCCGGGTGCGGCGCAGCACCCACAGCGGTGCCCGCAGCGGCAGCCGGACCCGCTCGCCGTGCGGGTTCGGGAAGGCCGCCGTGTTGAGGATGACCAGGCGGGCGACCCGGCCCGGATGGCGGCAGGCCCACGCCATGCCGATCGGCCCGCCCCAGTCGTGCATGACCAGCGTCCACCCCCGGCCGGGCGCGCCCCGGCGGGCGATGAGATGCCCCACCAGCGCGTCCAGGTCGTCGACGCGCGAGGCGAGCGTGTGCTCGTACTCCTCGGCGGACGGCTTGTCCGACAGGCCCATGCCGAGATGGTCCGGCGCCACGCAGCGGAACCGGTCCCGCAGCGCCGCGACCGGCCGCCGCCACAGGTAGCTCCAGGACGGGTTGCCGTGCACGAACAGCACCGGCGGCCCCGCCCCCTCGTCCACGTAGTGCTGGCGCAGCCCGCCCCGGGACGGATGCGCGTACCAGTGGGACGTGAACGGGTAGCCGGGGAACCGGGTCACGGGGCCTCCGAGAGGTGCGCGGCCAGGCGGGCCAGCCCGTCGGCCATGCTCACGCGCGGCCGGTAGCCGAGGTCGCGGCGCGCGGCCGAGATGTCGAACCAGTGCGCGGTCGACGCCTGCTCCACCAGGAACCGGGTGAGCGGCGGCTCCCAGCCGTCCCGCACCCCGGCCAGCCGCTCCAGGACGAAGGCCGCCGCCCGCGCCGCCCGGACCGGCAGCCGCCGCCGCACCGGCGGCAGCCCGGCCGCCGCCAGCAGCGCGTTCACCCACTCGCCGAAGCCGCACGGCTCGCCCTGCGTGACGAAGTACGCCCGCCCGCACAGCGGCGACCCGGGCCGCAGCCGGTCCAGGGCCAGCACGCAGGCGTCCGCCGCGTTGTCCACGTAGACGGTGTCGATCGTCCGGTCCTCGCGGCCCAGCAGCCACAGCCGCCGCCGGTTCGCCACGAACCCGGGCAGGAAGTGCGGATCGCCCGGCCCCCAGACCAGGTGCGGGCGCAGCGCCACGGCCGGGACGGGCCCCGCCAGCACGATCCGCTCGGCCATCGCCTTCGTGCGCGGGTAGGCGGCGGTGAAGCGGGTGGCGTACGGGACGGACTCGTCGACGCCCTCCAGGTCGCGCCCGTCGTGGACGACGCTCGGCGACGACACGTGCACCAGCCGCGCGCCGCCGGCCGCGCACGCGTCCAGCACGTTGCGGGTGCCGTCCACGTTGACCTCGCGGAAGTCCCGGTACGCGCCGTACGCCCCCGTCATGGCCGCGCAGTGCACCACGGCCTCGCAGCCGTCCACGGCGGCGCGCACGGCGGCCGGGTCGCGGACGTCGGCCAGGCGCTGGGTGACGCCGAGCGCGTCCAGCCCGGCGTGCCGGCGGCGGTGCAGGGCGCGCACGGTGTCGCCGCGCCCGGCCAGGAGGCGGCACACGGCCAGACCGAGGAAGCCGCCGCCCCCGGTCACCAGGACGTTCACAGCCGCCGCCCGGCCCAGACGCCGAGCAGATCGCGGCGGATCTTGCTGTTGTGCCGGGCGTCCACCGGGAACCGCGGATGCGCCAGCACGTCCCGCAGCCCCGCCGTGGCCGGGTGCCGCGCGGCCTCCGCCAGCAGCGCGGCCCGTGCCGCGCCGGGCCGGACGCCGTCCTCGGGCTCCACCACGAGCACCGGGCGCGGCCCCGCGCCCACCAGCGCGACCCGGCGCGCCCCCGGCGTCCCCGCCAGCAGCGTTTCCACGTGGTCGGGGTAGAGGTCGCCGCCCGGCGCGCGGACGCGCTCGGACCTGCGGCCCGCGAACCACAGCCGGCCGTCCTCGTCCAGCCGGCCCAGATCGCCCATCCGGTGCCAGACCCGGTCGCCGTCCGCGATCCTGGCCAGGGCGGTCGCGTGGGGATCGTCCAGGTACGGGTCGCTGACGGCCGGGGAGGAGACCACGATCTCGCCGACGGCGCCGGGCGGCGCCACCAGGTCGTCGTCCCACCGAGCGATCGGGTCATCGGTGACGCCGATGACCCGGACCTCGACCCCCGGCAGCGGCACGCCCAGGCAGGTGCCCATCCCCGGGTGCGCGGCCAGCGCCGCCGTCAGCTCACGCCCCTCGATCGCGGCCACGGGCAGGCACTCGGTCGCCCCGTACACCGACAGCACCCGCGCCCCGCCGGGCAGGCAGGCGCGCACGCGCTCCAGCGTCGGCAGCGACAGCGGCGCGCCCGCCACGGCCACCGTGTCCAGCGAGCCGAGCACCAGCCCCCGGGCCGCGCAGTGCCGGGCCAGCCGGTCCAGCAGCGCGGGCGCGGCGAACGCCGCCGACACCCGGTAGCGGCGGATGTCCTCGGCCAGCGCCGCCGGGTCGAACCGCAGCGGGTGGCGCGGGTCCAGGTCGGGCAGCACGGCGGTCGCGCCGAGCGCCGCCGCCCCCAGCGCGAACGGGACGAACGTCGACAGGACGGACGCGCCCGCGCGGGCGACGTCCAGCCCGGCGAGCAGGTCGAGCTGCGCCGTCAGATGCCGGTGCCGCAACGGCACCCCCTTCGGCGGGCCGGTCGACCCGGACGTGTACGCGATCAGCGCCAGATCATCGGGCCCGGGCGCGGGAGCGGTGGCAATGGCGGTGGCGCGGGCGGTGGCGCGGTCGTTGGCTCGGGCGGTGGCACGGTCGTTGGCACGGGCCTCGGCTCGGGCGGTGGCTCGGAGGCCGTCGAGGGTCGGGCCCGGCCAGAACCGGCGCGGCCCGACCGTGATCGTGACGCGGCTGGTGCGCCGCGCCCAGCCCAGCGCCAGCCGGGCCGCCTGGGCGAGCGGCACGCCGATGAACGCCTCCGGCTCCGCCCGCGCCAGGCACCGCCGCACCGCCGCCCACGGCAGCCCCGGATCGACCATGACCGGCACCGCCCCCAGCCGCAGCAGCGACAGCGCCAGCACGCCGAGCTCCACGCCCGGGAACACCAGCAGCACCGTCCGCATGCCCGGACGCACCCCGGCGAGCGCCAGCGCGGCCGTCGTCTCCCGCACCGCCTCGGCCGTCTCCGCGTAGCTGACCGCGTGCGGCGCCCGCCCGCCCACCTGGCAGGCGACCGCGTCCGGCCGGTCGGCGGCCCACCGCTCGGCCCGCGTGACCAGCTCGCTCACCGGCGCCGGCGTCACCACCGCACCACCACCGTGCCGGCGCTGAACCCGCTCGCCAGCCCGACGAGCGCCACCAGGTCGCCGCGCCGCACCCGCCCCGAGGCGACCGCCTGGGCGAGCTGGACCGGCAGCGTCGCCGCCACCAGGTTGCCGTGCTGGGCGATGGTGACGACCACCTTGCCCTGCGGGATCCCGACGTGGTCGCAGAACTTCCACAGCGCGGGCAGCGACGCCTGGTGCACGCACACGGCGGCGAAGTCGTCCCAGGTGAGGCCGAGCGCGGCGAGCGGGTCGGTGAAGACGGCGTGGTCGGTCGCCTCGATGCCGCGCACCAGCTCGACGGCGTCGACGGTGAGCGGCCGGATGACCGGCCAGTCGGACGCCGGGTCGGAGGTCAGGTTGAGCAGCGGCACGGTGGCGGCGTCCCACCCGAGCGACTGGGCGGCGAACCGGTGGCCGAGCACGCCCGGCTCCACCGAGGGCTCCAGCAGCAGCGCGGCCCCGGCGTCCGACACCGTGTAGGCGGCGGCGATCGTCAGGAACTCGTCGGCCCCGGACAGCGTCCACGGCATGAACGCGGTCGGCAGCTCGCCACAGCAGATCAGCACCCGCCGGTGGCGACCCGTGACGATGAGCGCCTCGGCCACCTGGATCGCGTTCAGCACGCTGTTGCAGGCGTTGCGCACGTCGAACACCGGGCAGCCGGCGCCCAGCTTCGCCGCCACGATGTGCGCGGTCGCCGGTTCGATGAGGTCGATGGTCACCCCCGCGTAGACAAGCAGGTCGAGGTCGCGCGCGTGCAGGTCGTGCTCGGCCAGCAGCGCGCGGGCCGCGTGCGCGGCCAGGTCGGACGGCATCTCGTGCGGCGGCGCGACATGCCTGCGCCGCACCCCGCTGGCCTTGTGGATCACGCTCCGGGGCAGGTCCATCCCCGGGTTTCGGGCGGCGAGCCGGTCCTCCAGCTCGGCCGTGGTCATCGTGGTCTCGGGCAGGTGGGCGGCCACTCCGGCCACCCGGGCGTGAACGGCGGTCATGCGCCTCCTCCTCAGGAAGCCGGGCGCGAGGCCTGCAGCCCCAGGTGGAGGAGCACCGTGCGGGCGATGTCACTGACGGTCCCGGCCCCGCGGATCAGCTCCATCGGCGGGATGTCCACCGCGAACGCGTGCCGCATCGACAGCAGGAGCTGCGTGGCCATCAGCGAGTCGAGGCCGTACTCGTCCAGCCGCCGGTCCGGGTCGATGTCGGCGGCCGGGACCAGCAGCACCGACGACAGCAGCTCGGTGATCTGCTCGACGACGTACGCGTGCGCCTCCTCGGCGTCCATCAGGGCCAGCTTCCCCAGCAGGTCCTCGACGTCGGGGGCCTGGTCGGCGCCGGGCGGCAGCACCGCCGACAGCCACGGCCGCCGCAGCCCCGGGAGCGCCTGGCGCAGCCTGGCCCAGTCGCAGCGGCCGATCACGGCCACGTCGGAGCCGTCGGCCAGCATGTCGTCCACGGCGGCCAGCGCCACGGCCGGGTCCATGGAGCCGATGCCGAGCCTGGCCAGCGCCTCCGCCTGGGTGCCGTGCGCCAGCACGCCGGTGCCGGCCAGCGCGCCCAGGCACACCGCGAGCGCGGGCAGGCCCCTGGCCCGCCGCCGCCTGGCCAGCGCCTCCAGGAACAGGTTCGCCGACACGTACGGCGACTGCCCGATGTTGCCGATCGTCGTCAGCGACGAGTACAGCACGAACGCCTCCAGCGGCAACCCCGCCGTGAGCTCGTCCAGCACCAGCGCGCCGGCGATCTTCGGCCGCAGGACCTCCCGGAACCGGTCGTCGGACAGGTCCGCGAGCGCGGCGTCGTCGAGCGTCATGGCGGCGTGCACGACGCCGCGCACCGGGTGCCCGGCCTCGTCGAGCTCGCGCAGCACGCGGGCCACGGCGTCGCGGTCGGCGACGTCGGCCGCGTGCGCCGTGGCCTCCGCGCCGAGCCCGCGCAGCTCCTCCAGCAGCGCGTCCGCCTCCGGCGTGGCCGCGCCGCGCCTGCTGACCAGCGCCAGCCGCCGCACCCCCGCCCCCGCCAGGCGCCGCGCGGTCTCCGCGCCGAACCCGCTGAGACCACCCGTGATCAGGTACGTGCCCGAGCCCCGCCGCACGGCGGGACGGAAGCGCACCAGACCCGGCTCGTCCCGCGGATCCAGCGAGACCACGACCTTCCCGATGTGCCGGGAATGCCGCATGAGCGCGAACGCGTCCGCCACCCGTTCCGCCGGGAACACCGTGTGCGGCAGCGGACGCATGTCCGTCACCGTCAGGAGCGTTGCCATGTGCTCGGCCATCAGCGCCGGGTCCTTCCACATGAGCGTGCCCACGTCCACGCCGTAGAACGCGATGTTGTCCCCGAAGGGCCGCAGCGCCAGATGCCGGCTCTCGTAGATGTCGCGCTTGCCCAGCTCGACGAAGCGCCCCCCGTGCCGCAGGCACTCCAGGCTCCGGCTCACGGCCTCCCCGGCCAGCGAGTTCAGCACGATGTCCACGCCCCGGCCGCGGGTCAGCTCCCGCACCTGCTCGGCGAAGCGCAGGCTCCGCGAGTCCAGCACGTGCGCCGCCCCCAGCGCACGCAGCAGGTCCCGCTTGGCCTCGCTGCCCGCCGTCGCGATCACGTGCGCCCCGGCCGCCCGCGCGTACTCCAGCGCCGCCAGCCCGACCCCGCCCGCGCCGCCGTGCACCAGCACCGTCTCGCCCGCCCGGATCCTCGCGCAGTGATGCAGCGCGTGATGAACGGTCGAGTACGGCATCGGCAGCGTGGCCGCCCCGGCGAAACCGAGTTCGTCCGCGATGCGGATGGCCGTCCACTCCTCGATCACCGCATGGCTGCCGAACCCCACCGGCCCGGCCGCCGCCACCCGGTCCCCCGGCCGCAACCGCGTCACCCCAGGCCCCACGGCCACGACCGTCCCGGCGCACTCCAGGCCCAGCTCGTGCCCGCCGAACACCGCCTCCACGGCCTCCGACGGCAGCAGGCCCACCGCGAACATGACGTCCCGGTAGTTCAGCCCGATCGCCCCCACCTCGACCAGCGCCTGCCCCGGGCCCGGCTCCGGCCGCGCGGTCCGCTCCCACACGAGCTCGTACGCCAGCCCCGGATCCCGCACCGCAAGCCGGTAAGCGTCCCCAGCGGCCGTCCGCACGGCCGGCGGCGCCGACCGCACCAGCCGAGGCGTGAACCGCCCCGCCCGCGCCAGGAGGATCTCGTCGTCGTCGCCCGGCTCCAGCAGCTCCGCCGCCAGCCGCTCCGCGTCCCGGCGCGCGTCGCCGCCCCGGTGCAGGCACACCCGCCGGGCGTCCAGCCGCGGCTGCTCGTTCCCCAGCGACCGCACCGTCCCCCACGTGGCCGCGTCCTCCGCGTGCACCTCCCCGCCCTCCGGCTCAGGCAGCGCCCCGCACGGCCGGGCCACCAGCCACAACCGCACCGGCAGGCTCTGCGGCAGCTCCTCACAGGCCACCGCCAGCCCCCGAAGCACCCCCGCCCGCCGTACGACCCGCCCCACAACCTCATGCGGCACGCCGACATCCAGCGCCCCGCCACCCTCGGCCGGCCCGGCGGCCTCTCGCGGCGCACCGCCGTCCGACGGCGTGACGACCCCCTGCGGGGCGCCGACGTCCTCCAGCGGTGCGCCGCCCTCCGGGGGTGTGGTGGCGGACCGCGGCTCGGTGGCGTCTGAGGGCGCGGGGGCGTCCGGTTCGGCAGGCTCGCCCAGGATCAGGGCGTACGTGATCCTGTCGGCTGTGGAGGCGTGGGCGGCCCAGACGGCGGGGTCGTCGCCGGGAGGGGCCACCACCGCCTGGCCGCCACGCTCCCGCAGCAGCGCCGCGAGCTCGGCGACCACCGGGTCGCCGGCATCCTCCGCGATGAGGACCCAGGTGCCCTCAGCCCCGCCGTCAGGCAGCGCCGCCCGGTCCGCGGACGCGCCGGCGGGGGAGGTCGCGAGCAGCACCGAGAAGCCGCCCACCTCAAAGTCCTCCTCGGGCCCGGCCCGCACCACATCGGCGCAGCCCGCCTCGGCCAGCAACTCCGCCCACTGCCGCGCGGACCGCGTCGGCGCGTCCGGCGGCGCGTCCCGGAACTCCGGCGTCAGCTCCGGCAGCGGCAACGGCGGCCCCTCCCGGTGCGGCACCGCCGCGAGCAGCTTCCCGCCGGGCGCGAGCAGCCGCCCCAGCCCGCGCAGCGCCCCGGCCACGTCCCGGGCCGCATGCAGGCACCCACCCGCCACCACCAGGTCGAACACGCCTTCCGCATACCCCTGCTCGCCCGGGTCCACGTCCAGGTCGAGCAGCCCGAACTCGACGACGTCCGCCCCGGACAGCCGCTGCCGCAGCCGGGCCAGCGCCGGTTCCGCCACGTCGGTGACGGTGTAGCGGGTCCGGTCGACCGGCAGGACCGGCAGCAGCGCCGCCGTGGTGCCGCCGGTGCCCGCCCCCACCTCCAGCACGCGCAGCGGCCGATCCACCGGCCACCCCTGGACGACCTGCTCGACCAGGGCCCGCGCGATCCGGTTCGCGAACAGGCTCACCGGCCCGATGTCGTGATACTGCTCCAGCAGGTCGGCGGCCCCGTCCGCGCCGAGCACGTCGGCCGCCTCGACCTCCCCGGCCAGCACCTCCCGCAGCCGCGTCGCGGCCCGCACCGCCAGCGCCGTCTGCGCCGGGAACGCCGCCCCCGCCTCCACCAGCCTCCGCAGGTCCGGCGCACCCCCGACCAGGCTTACGCTCCCGTCGCCGTGCCGCTCCAGCACCCCGTACCGCTCCAGCAGCGGCAACGCCGCCCGCACCAGCTCCCGATGCCGCGGCTCCCGGCATACGGCGACCAGCCCCTCCACGTCCAGCCCCCCGCCGCCCGGCCGGCTCGCGCCGGTCGGCCGGTTCCCGGTGGGCGACGCGCCCCCGGCGGCCGGCGCGCTCTCGATGGTCGGCTCGCTCTCGGTGGCCGGTACGTTCTCGGCGGCCGGTTCGGCTTCGCCGGTGGTCAAGGCCGCCAGCGCCGCGGCGAGGGCGTGGGCGGAGGTCTCCTCCAGGAGGGCCGCGTACGCCGGATAGCGCAGGTCCCGCCAGGCCGAGTGCGCTTCGGCCAGCCGGTCGGCCGCGCCGGCGAGCAGCGCGGCCGGAGAGGGGCCCGGCCAGGCGGCGGCGGGGTCGGTGGGGCGGGGGGCCGCGCGCAGCTCGACGTGGTAGCGCTCGGGCCGGGTCGTGTGGGTGCCCGGCATGCGGCGCAGCCGGACGCCGTCCATCTCGGCCGCCACCCGGCCGTCCGTCCCGGTGATCGTGATGTCCCAGCACACCTCCTCCAGGCTGCTGGAGCGTTCCCGTACGTGCAGGAAGCCCTCCGGGTCCGGCCTGCCCCACACGCGGACCGCGCCGATCGCCGCGGGCATGTAGCCGGTGCCGTCCACCAGCAGGTCGACCAGCCACAGCACGCCCGCCTGGAGGGCGCTGTCGAGCAGCACCGGGTGCGCCTCGTAGCGCTCGTCCTGCTGGTCCGGGCAGGTGTACGCGCCCAGCACCTCACCCGGCGCCTGCCACAGCCCCGTGAGCACCCGGAACGTCGGCCCCCACGCCATCCGCCCCTCGGCCGCCCGCGCGTAGTAGGCGGGCACGTCGATGGGCTCGGCGACGCGGGCGCGCAGCTCGGCCAGGTTGAGCGGCGGCGGGGCGGTACGCAGCAGCGGCCGCACCCGCGCCCGGAAGTGCTCGCGCGAATGCTGCCCGCGCCGATTCGTGCTCGACACGGTGATCATGCCCGTCTCCGCGGACAGCGACGTCTGCACGCAGACCGGCTCCCCGCTCGGGGGCGGCACCACCAGGGCGCGGGTGATGCTCGCCCGGTCGATCTCGACCGCGTCGGCCGCCTCCGGGATCGCGTGCCGCCCGGCGGCCAGCGCCATTTCCAGGTAGCCGGTCGCGGGCATCACGGCGGCCCCGGCCGCCCGGTGGTCGTTCACCCACGGCACCCGTACCTGGTCGATCTCCCCGTACCAGGACGGTTCGAGCGTCGGCAGCCGCTGGCCCAGCAGCGGGTGCACGATCGCCGGGTCGCCGATGGAGCGCGCCCAGCTCAGCGGGCCGCCGGTCCAGTGCCGCTGCCGCTGCCACGGGTAGGCGGGCAGCGACCGCACCACGCCGGGGCGCGGGAAGTACCGGTCCCAGTCGATCTCACCCCCGGCCGCCACGACCCCCGCCACCGCCGCCCCGACCGCCGCCGGCCCCCCGGCCACCACAGCCCCGGCTGCCACCCTCACCGGAGCATCCGTGGCGAGGGTTTCCCCCGGGCCGCCCGCCGGAGCGGGCTGCGCGCCGTCTGCCGGGGCGGCTTCCGTACCGTCGGCCGGGGCCTCGTTCACGTGGCCCGCCGGGGACTCGTCCGCTGCCCTGGCGTGAGCGTCTGCCGCGCCGTCTGCCTGAGGGTCCTCCGACTCGCTTGCTGGGGACTCCTCCGCGCCGCCCACCGGAGCGCCGTCCGCGCCGCCCGCCGTGGCGTCCTCCGTTCCAACGGCCGGAGCGTTCTCCGTTCCGGGGGCGGGGGTGGCCTCCGTGGCGGTCGCCGGCGGGCGGTGGAGGGTGGGGATGAGGGCGGTGCGGGTGTGGGCGGCGGCGGAGAGGCGGCGCAGGTAGGAGCGGAGCACCGGGTGGGGCCCGACCTCCACCAGCACGTCGAACCCGTCGGCGAGCACCCGGTCCACCGCCTCCGCGAACCGCACGGGCCGCCGTACGTTCTGCCACCAGTACGTGGCGTCGAGCTCCTCGCCGGTCAGCGTCTCGCCCGAGACCGTCGACACCATGGGGATGCGCGCCCGAGACGGCCGCAGCCCCTCCAGCGCCGCGCAGAGCGGTTCGCGTACGGCGTCCATGGCGGCGCTGTGGAACGGATACTCCACGTCCAGCTCGCGGTAGAAGACCTCGCGCGCCGCCAGGTCCTCGCCCAGCAGCTTGAGCGCGCTCTGGGGCCCGGCGACGGTCACGTCCCGGGCGGTGTTGACGGCGGCGACCTCCACGCCGGGGTAGCCGGCCAGGAGCTGCCGGGCCTCGGCCTCGGGCAGCCCGACGGCCGCCATCCGGCCCTGGCCGCGCGTCGCCGACTGCGCCAGCCCGCGGGCGGCGATCACCCGCGCCGCCTGGGCGGCCGACAGCGCGCCGGAGGTGTACGCGGCGGCGACCTCGCCGACGCTGTGCCCCAGCACCGCCCCGGCCCGTACGCCCGCCGCCTCCAGCATCGCCGCCACCCCGGCCTGCACCGCGAACAGCAGCGGCTGGGCCACCTCGGTCGCCGACAGCCGCCACCGGTCCGGCGGCAGCTCCAGCTCGCGCAGCACCGACCAGCCGAGCCGGTCGGCCAGCTCGCCGTCGACGGCCTCGACGGCCTGCCGGAACGCGGGTTCGCCGAGCAGGTCGGCGCCCATCCCGGCCCACTGCGACCCGTTGCCGCAGAACACCAGGGCGACCCGCCCGTGCTCCACGGCCTCGCCGGTGACCGCCTTGGGCGCCGATTCGCCCGTCCGGGCCTCGTCCCCGGTCGCGTACAGCCTGGACAGGCCGCCCGCCGCCTCCGCGGGGGAGGCGGCGAGCACGACGGCGCGGTGCCGGTGCAGGCCGCGGCGGCGCGCGGCGGTGTAGGCGACGTCGTAGAAGCCGTCCTCGCCGACCGTCTCCAGGTGCGCGGCGGCGCGCGCGACGGCCTCCGTCAGCGCGCCGCCGGAGCGCGCGGACACGACGACGGGCACCGGGACGGCCCCCTCCACCCGCCCCGGCACCCCGGACGCCCCCTCCGACGACGACCCCACCGATGGCGGCGCGGCGACGGCCACGTGTACGTTCGCGCCGCCGAACCCGAACGAGTTCACCCCCACGACCGTCCGTCCGCCCGTCTCGGGCAGCGGGCGCGGCTCGGTGACGATGCTCAGCCCGAGCCCGTCGAAGTCGATGGCGGGGTTCGGCACCGAGGCGTGCAGGGACGCCGGGATCGTCCGGTGCCGCAGCACGAGCAGGGCCTTGAACAGTCCCGGCATGCCGGAGGCGGGCTCCAGGTGGCCGAGGTTCGTCTTGACCGAGCCGATCGGCAGCGGGCCGCCCGACCGGGCCGTGCCGAGCGCCCGTCCCAGCGCGCCGCACTCGGCGGGGTCGCCGGCCTGCGTGCCGGTGCCGTGGGCCTCCACGTACGCGACCTCGTCGGGGTCGACGCCGGCCTTCCAGTACACCTGCCGCAGCAGCGCCTCCTGCGCCTCGGTGCTCGGCAGCGCCAGCCCCATCGTGCGGCCGTCGTTGTTGGCGGCGGCGCCGACGATGACGCCGTGCACCCGGTCGCCGTCGGCGAGCGCGTCGTCCAGCAGCTTGAGCACGACCACGCCGCCGCCCTCGGCCCGGACGAACCCGTCGGCGTCGGCCGAGAACGCCCGGCACCGCCCGGTCGGCGACAGCATCGCCGCCTGGCTGAACCCGATGAACCCCATCGGGTTGAGCAGCACGTTCACGCCGCCGGCCAGCGCCGTGCTGGCGGAGCCGTCGGCCAGCGCCCGGCAGGCCCGCTCGACCGCCTGCAACGCCGACGAGCACGCGGTGTCGATGCTCATGCTGGGCCCGCGCAGGTCGAACGCGTGCGAGAGCCGGTTCGCGGCGATGGACAGCGCCATGCCGGACATCGTGTACGGGCCCATCCCGCCGGGTTCGAGCGCCTGCAGCACCCCGTACGACGGGTCGGAGACGCCGACGAACACGCCCGTGTCGCCGCCCGCCAGGCGGGCCGGGTCGATGCCGGCGTCGTCGAACGCCTCGGCCGCCATCTCCAGCAGCAGCCGCTGCTGCGGGTCCATCGAGGCGGCCTCCTTGGGGGAGATCCCGAAGTAGGCGGCGTCGAAGCCGGTGACGCCGTCGAGGAAGCCGCCGGCCCGGGTGTAGCTGCGGTCGAGGCGCGGGATGGACTCGTCGACGTACCGGTCGGCCTCGAAGCGGTCCGGCGGCACGGTGCCGACCAGATCGTCGCCGCGCAGCAGCGCCTGCCACAGTCCGTCGAGGTCGCGGATGCCGCCGGGGAGCCGGCACCCCACGCCCACGATCGCCACCGCCTGGCGCGGCCACGCCTGCCCGTTCCCGCCTGCGCTCATTCCGTCACCCTTCCGCTCGTCCGCGACCCCATGGCACCACAGCCGTACGTGACCGAATAGCGACTGTTCGTGTTTCTCCCTGGTGACGGTGATGCCTCCCGTTAAGGGATGGTGTGGTGGGCTTTGGAAATCTGGCCAGTGTCGCCGAGAGTAGTCAATTGTGTGCGATGGGTCTCTATACTGTGGCGTGCCGGTTCGCCCGTTCCGGCGACCACACCGCACCTGAGCGAAGGCGGGGCGTGATGTCAGGTGAGCCGGTGCCCGGCCCGGCGGGCGGCACCCGGTGGCGCCGCTTCGCCGCCGTGCTCGTCCCCGCGCTGGCGGCGGCCGCGCTCCTCGTCGGCCTGACCGGCACGGGCGGCGTGGCGGCGTCCTTCGCGCTGTCGGGCGAGCGGTTCAAGGTGTCGGCGGACCGGCTCGTGGGGGAGGGGTTCGCCCAGTACGGCGACGTGGCCGCGACCACCGCCGGGCAGCGGCCGGTCCTCGTCTCGGTGATCGGCAGGGCGCGGATCACCGGCCTGTGCCAGTCCGCGCTCGTCCGCACCCCCGCCGGGCCCGTCACGTTCCTGGTCAGGGCGGGCGACGGCGAGCGGCCCGTGGAGGTCACGAACCTGGTCATCGACCTGCACCAGCTCTCCGGCGACGCCGAGTTCGGCGACATCGAGATCGGCGTCGACGCCGCCACCCTCGGCGCCCCCGCCGGGCGGACCGGCCGCCGGGGCGACATCGGCCAGCGGGCCGGCACCGTGCGCATCACCGGCCTGCGGCAGACCGCCTACGCCGTCAACGCGGGCACCTTCCGGCTCAACGGGCTGCGGCTGAGCTTCCTGCCCGGCGACCACGAGTGCTTCTGATCATGGCCCGATTCCGCCGGTGGCGCCGCAGCCGTCCCTTCTGGGGAGGGCTGTGGGTGATCGCCGGTGGGGCCGTCATCCTGCTCGCGCCGCTCGCCCCGCTCCCGCTCCTCGTCCGGCAGGGCGTCGCCGGGATCTCCGGCTACCTGGCCGGGCTGCTCCTCGTCGCCGCCGGGCTGCTGAGCTGGTGGCAGCTCGGGCAGCGGGTGTTCCTCGGGATCACCGCCATCGCGCTGTCGCTGGGGTCCTTCGTCACGTCCAACTTCGGCGGCTTCGGCGTCGGCATGCTCGCCGGGCTCACCGGCGGCGCCCTGCTGTGCGCCTGGACCCCCGCCGCCCGCCGGGAGCGTCCGGCGCGTGACCCGCTGCGGGCCCTCGCCGCCGTCCCCGTGGCCTTCGCCCTCGCCCTCCCGCACCCCGCCACACCCGCCACACCCGCCACACCCGCCACGCCCGCTGTGCCCGCCGGGCCCGCCGAGCCCGCTCGGTCCGGCCTCACGGCCGCGCGGCTGACCGTGCACGGCGCGCGGATCGAGGTGGTGCGCCGGCCCGCGGGCGCCCGGCTCAAGCTGTCCATGTCCGCCGTCGAGATCACCGACGGCCTGCACTGGACCGGCGGCCCCGGCAGGGCCGCCCGGCAGCGCTTCGCCCGGCTGAGCCTGTCGGGCGGCGTCGTCCTGTACGTGTCCCGGCTGCGCGCCAAGGTCGGCGGCGTCCCGCTCACGCTCACCCCGGTGCTGCCCCTGCCCGCCCTGCCGCTGCCGTCCATGACGGTCACGGACGTGGAGGCCGACCGGCCCCTCGTCCGCGCCGCCCGCGCCCGGCTCGACGGCCTGACGCAGCGGGCGCTCAGCCGCCCCTGACGCGCCGGGGATCGATGTGCACCTTCGGCCCGGGCCCGGCCCCGGCCGGACGCCGCCCCGCGAGCACCCCGGCCGTCTCGTCGAGCCCGACGGTGGCGGCCACGAGCGGGCGGGGGTCCACGGAGCCGTCGGCGTAGGCGGCGACGGCCCCCGCCAGCCCGGCGGACCCGCCGAGGACGCCGACGACGGTGACGTCCCTGAGCACCAGGTCCCGCGTGTCGAGCGTGGACGGGCTGCCGGACAGGCCGATGCAGACGACGCGCCGGCCGGGTTCGGCGAGCCGCGCCGCGAGAGCGGGCAGCCCGGCCGCGTTGGAGGCGTCGACGACGGCGTCCCAGGGCGCCGGCGGCAGTGACTCCCGGGTCCAGAGGCGGTCGAAGCCGAGCCGCCGGGCGGGCTCCAGGGAGTCCTCGTCGCGCCCCATCAGGTGGACGCCGATGCCTCTGGCCCGCGCGAACAGCGCCACGAGCAGGCCGATCGTCCCCGTGCCCAGCACCAGCAGCCGCTCGCCCGGCTCCAGCGCGGCGGCGCGGACGGCCCGCAGCGCGTTGCCGCCCGGCTCGGCCAGCGCCCCCGCCGCCGGGTCCACGGCGCCGGGCAGCGGGTGCAGCGCCGTGACGGGCACCGCGACCTGCTCGGCGAGCGCGCCGGGGCGGCCCCGGCTGATCCCGAGCTCCGCCACGTCCGCGCACACGTGGTGGCGGCCCGCCAGGCAGCGCGCGCACCGGCCGCAGCCGAGCATCGTGTCGCCGGTGACGCGCCGCCCCAGCCAGGCCGGGTCGACGCCGTCGCCGGTCGCGCTCACCCGGCCGCACCACTCGTGGCCGGGACGCAGCGGATACCGGGACCGGCCGGTGCGCAGGTAGCTCATCCGGCCGCTGAACAGCTCGGCGTCCGTGCCGCACACGCCGGCCCGCTCGACGTCCACCACCACCTCGCCGGGCAGGGCGGCGGGCGGCTCGACCTCCTGGACCTCGGCCCGGCCCGGCCCGGTCAGGACGAGCGCCCGCACTACCGGGGTCCGACGACGCGCTGACGCTGGCGGCCCAGGCGGTCGATGCCCAGCTCGACGACGTCCCCCGGCCGCAGCCAGACCTGCGGGTCGCGGCCCATGCCGACGCCGGGCGGGGTGCCGGTGTTGATCAGGTCGCCGGGCTCCAGCACCATGAACTGGCTCAGATGGTGCACGATCACGTACGGGTCGAAGATCATCGTCTTGGTGGAGCCGGTCTGCCGCCGTACCCCGTTGACGTCCAGCCACAGGCCGAGGTCGCGCACGTCCGGGATCTCGTCCGGGGTGACCAGCCACGGCCCGGCCGGGTTGAACGTCTCGGCGGACTTGCCCTTGGACCACTGGCCGCCGCGTTCCATCTGGAAGGCGCGCTCGCTCACGTCGTTGATCACGCAGTAGCCGGCGATGGCGCCGCGTGCCTCGTCCGGCGAGTCCAGGTAGGAGGTGCGGCGGCCGATGACGACGCCCAGCTCGACCTCCCAGTCGGTCTTGGTGGACCCGCGCGGGATGCGCACGTCGTCGTGGGGTCCGACGAGGGTGTTGGGCGACTTGGTGAACAGGATCGGCTCGTCCGGCACCGGCAGCCCGGCCTCGGCGGCGTGGTCGGCGTAGTTGAGGCCGATGCACAGGATCTGGTGCGGCCGGGCGATCGGCGCGCCGATCCGCTCCCCGGCGAACGGCCGGCGCTCGCCGGTGGCGACCCGCTCGGGCAGCAGGGCGATGCGGCCGGAGCCGAAGAACCGCTCGTCGAAGTCGGGCGTGACATCGGAGACGTCGACGTAGTGGGCGTCGTCCACGCGGACGACGGGCTTCTCGGCGCCGGGCGCGCCGATGCGCATGAGTTGCACGAGCGGTTCTCCTCACGGACCGGCCGGGCACGGGCGGCCCGCGGCCGTTCCGGACGTTAGACGCTCGGCCCGCCGAACGGAAGATCCCCTCCGGTCTACATGTGGGTGCGGGCCGACCAGAGCTCGGGGAAGACCACTCGGGTCATGCTGCGCTCCAGCCAGGCCAGCCCGTTGGAGCCGCCGCTGCCCGGCTTGGCGCCCATCGACCTGCGCACCGCCGCCACGTGCTGGTAGCGCCAGTCGCCGAACCGCTCGGCGACCTCGGTCAGCGCGTCGCCGAGCGACCTGAGCAGGTTGGCGGGGGACTCGTCGCGGTAGACCGCCACCCAGGCCCGCTCGACGGCCTCGTGCGGCTCGTACTCGGCGGCGTGGTCGCGGCCGAGCACGCCGGCGGGCAGGTCGTGGCCGTGCCGGGCGAGCAGCGCGACGGTGTCGTCCCACAGGCTCGGCTCGGCGAACGCCCGCCGCAGCGCCTGCCCGCCGGGGCTGCGCCTGAACGGCCGCAGCAGCGCCTCGCTCTTCAGCCCGAGCCTGAACTCCACCAGCCGGTACATGCTCGACTGCAGCCCCGACGCCTCGCCGAGCAGGTCGCGGAAGCGGTTGAAGTCCGACGGCGTCATCCAGCTCAGCCCGCGCCAGCTCCCGTTCAGCCCTTCCAGGTGCAGGCCGGTGCGGCGCAGCGCGGCGACGGCGTCCGGCACCCGGTCGGCGCGCAGCGACTCCTGGGCGCCGCGCAGCTCGTGGGCGATGAGCTTGAAGTACAGCTCCATCACCTGCGTGATCACCAGGAACGACATCTCGCCCGGCGCGTCGCTGAGCGGCCGCTGCAGGTCGAGGAGGGCGCCGGTGCCGACGTAGGAGTCGTACGGGGTCTCCTGCTCGAAGTCGAGGGTCGGCAGCCCGCCCCCGGCCCTGGCCCGCTCGGCCCGTTCACCGGCTGAGACCGGACGTACGCGTGGCATTGCGGCACTCCTCTCGCTTTGTCGGTCCTCTCATGATGCCGAGGCGGCACCGGGTGACGGAATGCCGATGAAATGGCCGTTCCCGGCTCCGGCCTTATATTCGGTACGGATATCCGCCAGGTCACCTTGTGAACGAAAGAGCGTGTGATGGACGCCATGGATTGGGAGCTGCTGCGCGAGCTCCAGGAGAACGCGAGGCTCTCCTTCAACGAGCTGTCGCGCCGCGTCCACCTGTCGCCGCCGGCCGTGGCCGAGCGGATCCGGCGGCTGGAGGAGACCGGGGTGATCACCGGCTACCACGCGGCGGTGGACCCGGGCCGGGTCGGCTGGGAGGTGGCCGCGTTCGTGCAGCTCACCTGCTACGGGCCGACGTGCGTGCTGCGGGACCCCGAGGTGGCCGCCTGGCCGGAGATCCGGGAGATCCACCGCGTCACCGGCGACGTGTGCAGCATCCTCAAGATCGCGGTCCCGTCGATGGCGGCGTTCGAGGCGCTGATCGACCGGCTGGCCGTCTACGGGAAGCCGTCGAGCACGATGATCTTCTCGAGCCCACTGGCGAACCGGCCGGTCGTCGCGGCGCCGCCCGCCCGCTGACCGGGGCGGGCGGCGTACCCGGTCAGGCCGGGCGGGTGGAGCAGCCCAGGCGGCGTCCCGTCCGGGCGAGCGCGTCCAGGAAGGCCGTCCGCGTCGCGGCGGCGAAGCCGACGAACATGCGGTTGGCCGGCGGCACGGCCCAGCGGGCCACCCGCGCCACGTTGAAGACGCGGTGCACGAGCAGCGCCCCCTGCGGGTGCGGCTCGACGCTCCACTCGCCCCGGTACCACCAGCCGCCCTGGAAGGCGAGGGTGCGGTCCCACACCTCCACGGTGGTGGTGTGACCGGGGGCGTCCTGGACGGTGAAGCGGCCGGTGCGCCTGCCGTCGGGCAGCAGTTCGTCGGCCACGGCGGCCCACACGGTGGCGACGGGCGCCTCGACGACCCCGGCCACCTCGGCGAGCAGCGTCTTCTTCGTCATGACGCCACCCGGGTGTTCTGGAAGGAGGCGAAGCGCCAGCCCTCGGCGGTGCGCACGGCGGTGAAGCTGACGACCGAGTCGCGCAGGTCGCCGCCGGCGCTGGTGCCGCCCCGCGCGATCACCAGCACGGCGCCGTCGGCCAGCGGCTTGACCAGGACGTCGCCCGGGGCGGGCATGGTGGAGCCCTTCAGCGGCCCCTCGAACAGCCACCGGTGCGAGGACTCGATCTCCTCCCGGCCCCTGCTGTCGGTGCCGGCGAACGTGATGTAGTCGGCGTCCTCGGTGAAGAGGGCGGCGTAGGCGGTGGCGTCGCCGGCGTTCCAGGCGCCGGCGAGACGGGTGAGCATGGTGACGATCTCCGCGTCGGCGGACATGGCGCAACTCCTCAGGGTCGCGGCGCCTATCCTGGGGATGCGACTCCAGGCAGGGCAGGCGCCTTGTCGGTGGTCCGGCTGCCGGGGTGTTGGCGCACCCTGGCAGCCGTCTGGTCATGGCTGGTCGAGCACCTTGTCGAGCTGGTCGAGCTGGTCGAGCTGGTCGAGCTGGTCGCGCCGGGAGGCGTCGGACCAGCCGAGCTCGCCCGACTCCAGGCGGCCGATGAGCTGCCTGACCCAGGCCAGCTCGGTCTCGGTCAGCGCCCGCTCGTAGTCCAGCTCCAGCGCCAGCACGTCGGGCAGGCCGCTGTCGCGCAGCGCCTTCAGGTGGCCGTTGAGCGCGGTGACGCTCCCTTCGAGCGCCGCCGCCCGGGTGCGCAGCGACTGCAGCGCCTCGGGCACCGGCAGGACGCCGATGAGCGAGACGGCCGCGGTGAAGACGCGGCGCTCGCCGCCCGGGTTCTCCAGCAGCGCCCGGAGCCGGGTCGCCAGCTCCTGGCGGCCCTCGCCGGTGATCTCGTAGATGGTGCGCTCGGGCCGGCGGCCCTCGCGGCTGGTCTCCACGGGAACGATCAGCTCCTCGCCGGCCAGCTTGTCGACCGCGTGGTAGAGGCTGCGCGGCAGCCCGGTCACGTAGTCCTTGTGCGTGTCGAGGATGAACCGGTGCAGCTCGTACGGGTGGGCGGGACGTACCGACAGCATGGCCAGCACGGTCAGGCCGACCAGGTCGGGACGTCGTGCCATGACTCTCCTTTCCTTAGTGCAGTTTGCACTATAGCTCAGGAGTATCGCTATAGTGCAAACTGCCATATAGAAGGAGGCATCACCATGAAGATCATGGTCATCGGCGCGACCGGCCGGACCGGCAAGCACGTGCTGACCCAGGGCGTCCGGCGCGGACACGAGATCACCGCCTTCGCCCGCCGCCCCGAACTCCTCACCGGCACCGCCGAACTGGCCGGCGTGCACCAGGGCGACGCGCACGACCTCGACGCCGTACGCCGGGCCGTACAGGGACAGGACGCCGTCATCGCCGCGGTCGGCGGCAGCCGGATCGCCGCCACCCTCATCACCGCCATGCGCGAGCACGGCGTCCGGCGGGTGGTGATGACGAGCAGCCGCTCCGTCCCCGCCAGCAGGCCCCGCCTCGCGGTCACGCTCGCCTGGCTGATCTTCCGCGAGGCGTACGCCGACCTCGCCCGCGCCGAGGGCATGCTGCAGGTCAGCGGCCTCGACTGGCGCATCGCCCGCGCCACCATGCTCAACGACAAGCCGCCCGCCGGGCGCGTGCACGTCGACTTCGAGGCCAACGCCACGGGCGGCTCGGCGCAGCTCTCCCGCGCCGACTACGCGATGGCGCTGCTCGACACCGCCGAGGATCCCGCCCTGATCGGCAGGGCCCTCGGCATCTGCGGCCCCCGCCTCACAGGAGGAAGGTGAACAGCGGCGAGCCCGGCGGGATGCGCTCGACCGTGAGCGGACCGGCCTTCATCCGGGCCAGCAGGCTGTCCAGGTCACCCGCCCGCTCCAGCTCGATGCCGACGAGCGCCGGACCGGTCTCGCGGTTGTTCTTCTTGACGTACTCGAAGGCGATGATGTCCTCGCCCTCGCCCAGGACCTCGTCCAGGAAGTGGCGCAGGGCCCCGGGCCGCTGCGGGAACGTCACCAGGAAGTAGTGGCGCAGCCCGATGTGGACGAGCGAGCGCTCCAGCACCTCGTTGTAGCGGCTGACGTCGTTGTTGCCGCCCGACACCACGCACACGACGGGGCCTTCGGGCGCGTACGGCAGCACCTCGCGCGCCGCCGCGCCCGCGAGCGCCCCGGCGGGCTCGGCGATGATGCCGTCGGACTGGTAGAGGTCCAGCATCTCCGTGCACACCGCGCCCTCGTCGACCGCGACGACCTCGTCCACCAGCTCTTTCACCAGCGGGAACGTGGCCTCGCCGACCCTGCCGACGGCGGCGCCGTCCACGAACGTGTCGAGCTCCGGCAGCGCGATCGGGCCGCCGTGCCGCAGCGCGGCCCGCATACTGGCCGCGCCCGCCGGCTCGGCGCCGACGATGCGGGTGGCGGGCGCGTGCTCGCGCAGCCAGACGGCGATGCCGCTGATCAGGCCGCCGCCGCCGACCGGGACCACCACGGTGCCCGGCGGCTCGCCGCACTGCTCCAGGATCTCCAGGCCGACCGTGCCCTGCCCCGCCATCGTCCGCACGTCGTCGAACGGGTGCACGTAGACGGCCCCGCCACGGCCGCTGTCGGCGTGCGCGGCGTCGCTCGCCTCGTCGTACGTGCCGCCGCCCACCACGACCTCCACCCGGTCGCCGCCGAGCGCCGCGATGCGCTCGCGCTTCTGCCTCGGCGTGGTCGACGGGACGTACACGCGGCCGTGGATGCCCAGCCGCGCGCAGGCGAACGCGACGCCCTGCCCGTGGTTGCCCGCGCTCGCGCAGACGACGCCACGCCGCCGCTCCTCCTCCGTGAGCGAGGCGATCAGGTTGAACGCGCCGCGCACCTTGTAGGAGCGGCAGACCTGCGCGTCCTCGCGCTTGAGCAGCACCCGGCCGCCCACCAGGCCGGACAGCCGCTCGTTGGGCTCCAGTGCCGTGCGGCTGGTCACGGGGCGCAACCGCTCGGCCGCCCGGCTGATCATCGAGGCGGTGAGACGGTCGCTCATGCACACTCCAGGGACGACGGCGGACCCAGGTACGTTAGCACCCGCCACGGCCACGACCAGCACGTTCCGGCGCGACGGCAGCGCCCGCAGGCTACCCGAACGGGGGCTCGAAGGGGACGTCCCTCACCCGGTCGTGGATCCGGCGCAGCCACGGCTCCCGGGTCGCCCCCAGCCGCTCCAGCGTCCCGGCGAACACCCTCCCGTCCGGCCGGAAGGGCAGGCGCGGGAGCGGCGGGGGCGGGTCGTCACGCCGGACGCCGTCGGGCAGCCGGGACGAGGCGAGCAGGAGCCGCCGGTCGTCGGCGAACGCCAGGCGCGCCCACACCCCGGCCGCCAGCGGCACCGCCGCCGCCGTCGCGCCCGGCCACACCGCGCCGGTCTGCGGATGCCGGGGCACCAGGGCCAGGTCCGCGACCGGGTCGGGCACGCCGGGCCCGGCCAGGGCGAGACGCCGCTCCGGCAGGCCCCGGGGGAGCAGGCCGTCGATCGCCGGCCGGAACGCCCGGGCGACCGGCCCGTCGGGCACGGTCACCCGCCGCCCTTCCGAGGCCACCATGAGGTGGGCCAGCGCCGCCGCGATCCCCGCCTCCCACACCGGGCTCCAGCACCCGGCCGGCTCGACGGGCGGCGTGCCCGGCAGCTCCGTCCAGTCCATCACCCGCTGGACGGGCCCCTCGACGGCGACCGGACGCACGGCGCCCGGCTCCAGCCACACCACCTGCCAGCAGCCGCAGTCGTCGACCCGGGTCGCCACCGCGCCGCCGCAGCCCGCGCACGCCAGGTTCGGGCCGTACCGGCCGTCCCAGCCGCAGCAGCAGCCGCCCAGCCGGTCGGTCAGCACGACCGTGCCGCGGACGTCGCCCGGCGCGAGCCCGATCCTGCCCGGCGGGCCGTCGAGGTGGATGGTCTGCAGCCGGACGCCGCCTTCCTCCGGCTCGGGCGTCTCCGGCCGCCACGGCCGCCCGTTCCCGGGGTCGACCGTGTACGTGCCCGGCTCCAGGAGGGCGGGCACCAGGTCGTGGCCGTACTTCTGCCCGGCGTGGTCGGGAAGCTCCACCCGCGACACCTTCGCGGTCAGCACGGCCCCGCACCCGGCGCAGGCGAAAGCGAGCAAGCGGCCTCCTTCACGGCGACGTGATCATCTTGCCGCACATCCTTCTTGCGCCGATCCGGTTTCGCCTGCCCGGAGTCCGGCGTTTTGGCATCATGACACCGACCCGGCGACGATCTCTACGCGGAAGCGGTGTCATGCCTCATCCCCTGCGCGACGGCGACCCGATCCAGATCGGCCCCTACCGGCTGCGCGCGCGGCTCGGCGGGGGCGGGATGGGCCAGGTGTTCCTGGGCCGCTCTCCCGGCGGGCGGCTGGTGGCGGTCAAGGCGGTGCGCCCGGAGCTGGCCGACAACGCGCACTTCCGGCGCCGTTTCGCCGCCGAGGTGGAGGCCGCCCGCAAGGTCGGCGGCTTCTACACCGCCCAGGTCGTCGACGCCGGCGCCGACGCCGACCCGCCGTGGCTGGCCACCGCCTACATCCCCGGTCCCTCCCTGCACCAGGCGGTCGACGAGCACGGGCCGCTCCCGCTGGAGTCGGTCGCGGTGCTGGGAGCCGGGCTGGCCGAAGGGCTCGCCGCGGTGCACGCCAGCGAGGTCGTGCACCGCGACCTCAAACCGGCCAACGTCATCCTCGCCGAGGACGGGCCCCGCCTGATCGACTTCGGGATCGCCCGCGCGCTGGACGCCACCAGCCAGACCCAGACGGCCGCCGTGCTGGGCACCGCCGCGTTCATGTCGCCCGAGCAGGCCACGGCCCAGCCGGTCGGGCCGGCCTCGGACGTGTTCTCGCTCGGCTGCGTGCTGGCCTACGCCGCCACCGGCCGGGGCCCGTTCGGCGACGGCCCCGTCCACGCGATCGTCTACCGGGTGGTGCACGGCGACCCCGACCTGACCGGGGTGCCCGCCCCGCTGGCCGGGCTGGTCGCGGCCTGCCTGGCCAAGGACCCCGCCGCCCGGCCGGGCCTGGAGCAGGTGCTGGACCGGCTGTCCGGCCTCGCCTCCGCCGGTGACGGCCCCGGCCCGGTGCGCTGGCTGCCCGAGACGCTCACCCAGGTCATCGCCGATCGCCGGACCCTGGCGCTGACCGCGCTCGAACAGCCGGCGCCCCCGCCGCCGCCCGGCCCGGTGACCGGGCCGCCGTTGCTCGTCAACGAGCGGCGGCACCTGCGCGGCGGCCGCCCGCTGTATCCGGCCACCGGGTACGAGATCGCGGTGTACGTCCTGCTGGCCCTGTTCGCGCTGGTCTCGGGGGTCGCGGCGATCCACCAGCTCACGGTCGGCGAGCACGCCGAGCAGATCGGCCTGCTGGAGGCGTACGAGGAGATCCGCGACCCCGTCGAGGAGGTCGCCATCCCGCTGATGGTCGTCCAGGCCGTCCTCGGCGCGCTGCTCGTGGTGTGCTGGCTGCTCTGGTTCGCGCGGGTGCGGGCGGTCGCCGAACGGCTCGCGCCCGGCAGGCTGCGCTACCGCCCGGCCATGGCCGTGTACGGCTGGTTCGTCCCGCTGGCCGGCCTGGTGCTGCCCAAGCAGATCGCCGACGACGTCTGGCACGCCTCCAGCCCGCCCCGGCACGACCGGGCGATGGCCCCCGCCGGGCTCCTGCACGCCTGGTGGGCCGTGTGGCTGGCCACCTTCCTGACCTGGCCCGTCTTCTGGCTGCCGTGGACGGAGTTCTTCCGCCCGGGGGATGTGGAGTACGAGGTGGACGACGAGTCGTACCACCTGTACGACCTGGAGCCGATCGGCTGGGTCATCCTCGTCACGCACCTGCTGGCGGTGCCGGCGGCGGTCGTCACCGCGCTGTACGTGCGGCGGCTGAGCGCCATGCAGGCGGCCAGGCTCAGCGGGTCAGCGCACTCGGGGGCACGCCGCGTACCCGCTTGAAAGCGGTGCTGAACGCGAACCCGTCGGCGTAGCCGACCCGCCTGGCCACGGCGGTCACGGTGGCGCCGGGCACGCGCAGCAGGTCGGCGGCGGCCGTCATGCGCCACTCCCGCAGGTAGACCAGCGGCGGCTGCCCGACCAGCTCGGCGAAGCGCCGGGCGAACACCGCCCGCGACATCCCCACCTCCGCGCCCAGGGCCGCCACCGTCCACGGGCGGGCGGGCTGCTCGTGCATCAGCCGCAGCGCCCGCCCGATCCGGGGGTCGGCCAGGGCCCGGTAGCCGGGCGGGGCGTCGACGCCGGGCTGGGCGAACCACGCCCGCAGCGCCCGCACCAGCAGCAGGTCGAGCAGCCGGTCCAGGATGACCTGCTGGCCGGGCTCCTGGCCGCCGATCTCGGCGGCCAGCAGGTCGAGCAGCGGCGCGAACTGCGGCTCCGCCGGGATGACGGCCACCTCGGGCAGCGCCTTGAGCAGGCGCTCGGACACGTCGCCGCGCAGTGGGTACTCGGCGGTGACGAACAGGTCGGACCCGTCGGCGCTGAACCCGTACGTGCGCGGCCCGAGCAGCAGCTCGGCCCCGGCCGCCTGCGGGCCGCCGGCCGTGGTCCAGCACCGGTCGGCGCCGTCGATCACCACCTGGGGCTCGGTGTCCGGCCGGTCGGCCACGGTGAACGGCCGCAGGCCGCGCACCAGCACCACGCCGCGCTCGCGGACCCGGACGGGCGGCAGGCCGGCACGCACGATCCAGGACTCGCCGCGCAGCATCGCGCCCAGCGCCAGCGGCGCCGGATCGGTGAACCGCACCGCCCACGGCGGCTCGGCGACCGACTGGCAGAAGACCGCGCCCTGCGCCCGGACGCCCGCGAGATAGTCCTCCAGCAGATCCATGCTGAGACGATCTCACATATGACGGAGACAGATGGCCATGGATCGTCTCCCTGAGCCTCTGATGTGCTGGCCGCATGTCCGTTTCACCCATTCTCGTAATCGGCGCCCGGGGCAAGACCGGCCGCCGTGTCGCCGCCCGGCTCGACCGGCTCGGCCTTCCCGTCCGCGCGGCCTCCCGCTCCGGCAGTCCCGCCTTCGACCTCGCCGACCGTGACACCTGGCGGCCCGCGCTGGCCGGGGCGGGCGCGGTCTACCTCGTCCCGATGCACGAGTCCGTCCCGGTCGCCACCGTGGCGGAGTTCGCCGGCGCGGCGGCGGAGAGCGGCGTCCGCCGGGTCGTGCTGCTGTCGGCGCGCGGCCCGGCCGGCGCGGCCGAGTCGTACCAGGAGCCGGTCGAGCGCGCCGTGCGGGCGACGGGCCTGGAGTGGACGATCCTGCGCCCGGCCTGGTTCGCGCAGAACTTCAGCGAGGACCTGTTCCTGGAGCCGATCCTGGCCGGGGAGCTGGCGCTGCCGACCGGCGAGGGGCGCGAGGCGTTCGTCGACGCCGGCGACATCGCCGACGTCGCGGCCGCCGCGCTCACCGGCGACGGCCACGCGGGCGAGATCTACGAGCTGTCCGGGCCGGAGGCGCTGTCGTTCCGCACCGCCGTCGAGCTGATCGCCGAGGCCACCGGGCGGGAGATCCGCTACACGCCCCTGGAGCCGGCCGGGTTCACCGCCGCGCTGACCGGCCAGGGGCTGCCGGCCGAGGCCGCGGACCTGGTGACCGAACTCCTCGTCCGGATCCGCGACGGCGCCGGTGAGCACGTCAGCGACGGCGTACGGCGTGCGCTCGGCCGCGAACCGCGCTCCTTCGCCGCGTACGTCAAGGAGGCCGCCCAGGCGGGAGCCTGGAGCGCCTGACCCCGCCGCGACCGGAAGGTCACCGTGCCGGGCGCGGCACGGTGACCTCCTGCGGTCAGCCCTGGCTGGGCTCGGGCACCGAGGGCGTTGAGGGCGCGGGCGGCACCACGTGCACCCGCGCCGAGGCGATGTCGAAGTAGAGCCCCACCAGCTCCAGCTGCCCCGCCTCGACCCGCTCGGCGATGCCGCGGTAGGTCCGCAGGTTCTCCAGCTGCTGCTGGATGTTCAGCCGGCAGAGCCTGTCGAGCGTGTCGCCGGGCGGCGGCTCGCCGTCGCCCGGCGGGCCGAGTCTGGCCAGGCTCGGATCGCCGTGCCGCAGCCAGCGGTCCAGCTCCGGCAGATCGGGCCGGTCGCGCTGGCCGGTGAGCAGCGCCACCATCGCCGCGCAGCCGGAGTGCCCGCACACCGTGATCGTCCGCACGTCCAGGACGCGGGTGGCGTACTCGATGGCCGCCGCCACCGAGTTGTCGCCCAGGTCCGAGCCCGCCCGCGGCACCAGGTTGCCCAGGTTGCGCACCGTGAACAGGTCGCCGGGGCCGCTGGAGGTGATCAGGCTGGGCACCACCCGCGAGTCGGCGCAGGTGATGAACAGGTGCGTCGGCTGCTGGGCGCGGGCCAGCTCGGTGAAGATGGACCGCATCAGCGGCGCCCGGTGCTGGTGGAACTCGTCGGCCCCCTGCGTGAGCCGGCACTGCCCGGCCGCCGCGACGGCCGGGAGGCGGCGGTGGTGCGCCCACGGCAGCCACCAGTGGTGGGCCGCCCGGGGCGGGCTCTTGGCCGGGAACATGCGGGCCCCGCTGGCCGCCATCGTGTACCACTCGTCGTGGAGCTCGTCGATGGTGATCGTGCCGCCGAGGCGTTCGTGGTCCAGCCGCCAGGAGTGCAGCGCCTCGAAGGCGGCGTAGTCCATGAAGTCGATGTTCAGGTCCAGCTCCACGGCGGTGCCGGCCGGGATGGCGCGCAGCTCCTGCGTCAGGCGCGGCACGCCGAGGAAAGTGAGCGAGCCGGAGATCGTCGCGTGCAGGCGGCCGTCCGGCGCGGGCCGCTTGTCCACGGTCACGCGGGTGAGCCGCCGCAGCGCCAGCAGCGCCGCCAGGCCGAGCCCGGCGACGACGCCCTCGGCCAGCCCGACGCCGACCACGACGAGCATGGTCACCAGGTAGACGGGCACCTCGTTGTGGCCGTGCACCTTCCTGATGTGGCCCAGGCTGATCGTCCGGATGCCGATGAAGACGAGCAGCGCCGCCAGCGCCTCCATGGGGATGAGCTTGATGGTCCAGCCCAGGCAGAGCGCGAAGAGCAGCACCCAGACGCCGTGCAGGACGGCGGACCAGCGGCTGCGCGCGCCCGCGCGCACGTTCGTCGTGCTGCGCACGATCACCCCGGCCACCGGGAGGCCGCCGAGCAGGCCGCTGACGACGTTCGCCGCGCCCTGGCCGGACAGCTCCCTGTCGAGGTCGGCGCGGGGGCCGGTGTGCGTGGCGTCGGTGGCCACGCAGCACAGCAGCGACTCGGCCCCGGCCAGCAGGGCGACCAGGAGCACCCCGACCGCGACGAGCTGCCACTCGCCCTGCGGGATCTGCGGCGGCTGCCACGAGGTGACGGCGCCGGTGAGGTCGATGCGGGTGACGTCCCAGCCGAACGCCCACGCCGTGCCCGCGGCCACGAGCAGCGCCGCCAGCGGCGCCGGGACCGCCCGGACGTGCTTGGGCGTGCGGCCCCAGACCAGCAGCACGGTGATGGTGAGCACGCCCACCATGACCTTGTGGCCGTGCGCGTCGATGATCTGGCCGGGCAGCTCGACCAGGTTGGCCCAGGTGGAGTGCTGCGGGTCGCCGCCCAGCACGACGCGGAGCTGCGCCACGGCGATGATGATGCCGACGCCGGTCAGCATGCCGTGCACGACGGCGGGGGAGACGGCCAGCGCGGCGCGCGCCGCCTTGAACGCCCCCAGGACGAGCTGGAGGAGCCCGGCGAGGATGGTGATGAAGCAGGTGGCGCGCCAGCCGTAGGTCTGCACCAGCCCGGCGATCACCAGAGTGAGGCTCGCCGTCGGCCCGCTCACCTGGACGGCAGATCCGCCGAGCCAGCCGGCGACGATCCCGCCTGCCGCGGCGGCGATCAGGCCGGAGGCGAGCGGCGCCCCGGCCGCCATGGCGACGCCGAGCGAAAGGGGCACGGCGACGAGGAACACCACCAGTGATGCCGGAACATCATGTCTTAGAGTAGTTATCCAACTACTCAGAGTAATGGTTTTCATGCCGCAAACCTTAGGGGAGCGACACCTCCGCACGACAGGGGCGAATCCGGCGACGTTCAGTCGAGCCCGGCGGTCTGGAGCAGGATCGCGATCGCGGCGATGGACAGGACGACGGCGATCAGCAGGACGACGGCCGCGGCGGTCATCGCGCGCCGCCATCCGTCGCCGCCGGGCAAGCCCTTGAACCGAGCCACGGCAGCGACGCTACCAGCCGGTCCGGTCACGTTCGGTGATAATCACGACCGGCGAGCCGCCGGCGGGGTCACGGGGCCGGGTGCCGCTCCCGGGCGTCGAGCAGCTCGTCCCAGTGCTCGGCCGCCCACGCGCACGCGGCGTACAGCGGCTCCAGCATGCTGCGCCCCAGCGGCGTCAGCGCGTACTCCACCGCCGGCCTCGGCCCCTCGTGCACGGTGCGCGAGACGAACCCGTCCCGCTCCAGCGCGCGCAGCGACTGCGTGAGCACCTTCGGGGTGACGCGGTGCAGCGGCACGCGCAGCTCGGAGAAGCGGCGCGGGCCGTCCTCCAGGCAGCGCATGACCAGGGCCGCCCACTTGTCGCCGAACCGGAACGGCAGCAGCGAGGACGGGCACAGCTCGTCGAACAGGTCCCGGGGCAGCGGTCGGCGATGCGTCACGGTCTCTCCCGCCTGTCGGCCGGTTGCGCGGTATCCAGAAGGTAACCGCGGCTGCGGCTACCTTTCCCAGAGCATCCACGCAACGGGAGGTATTCCGGCCATGAGCAAGTATGTGATCTTCGGGGCGGGCGGCAGGGCGGGCAGGCAGGCGGTCGCCGAGGCGCGCGGGCGCGGGCACCAGGTCACCGCGGTGGTCCGCGACCCGTCCCGCTACACCGGCCCGGCGGACGACGGCGTACGCGTCGCCGCCGGGGACGTCACCGACGCGGCGGCCGTCGCCGCCCTCGCGGCCGGTCACGACCACGCGGTCAACACGACCGCGGCGCTCGGCTCCGGCACGTTCTTCACCGACGCCGCGCACGCCCTGGCCGCCGGCCTGCGCGAGGCCGGGCTGGACAGGCTCGTCACGGCCGGGCTCGCCTCGCTGCTGCACGGCGCCGACGGGGTCCGGCTGCTGGACGCGCCCGCGTTCCCGGCCGAGTTCCGGCCGTTCTGCCTGGCCCACGCCGCCGGGCTGGAGGCGCTGCGGGCCGAGGCCGGCCCGCTGGACTGGGTGTACGTCAGCCCGGCCGGCGACTTCGACCACGAGGGGCGGCGCACCGGCGGCTACGAGATCCGCGACCACGGCGACCCGGCGGCGCGCATGTCGTACGCGGACTTCGCCATCGCCCTGCTGGACGAGGCCGAGAACCCGCGCCACCACCGGATCCACCTGGCCGTGACCTGATACCCGATCACGGTCCGGGCGGTGCGCTGCTCTCACGGGCGACTCCGTGGCCACGGCGGCGGTCCAGCCAGGGGGCGAGGGCGGGCCCGGACCGTGCCGGGCCCGCCGGATCGGCTCAGCGCTGCAGGGTCAGCAGGCCGGGCCGGTAGGGCAGCAGGCCGTAGTCGCCGCCGGAGTTCGGGCTGCGCCCCTGGTAGAGGAGCTGCAGGTTGCACGGGTCGACGGTCATGGTCTGGTCGGGGCTGGTGCGGATCAGCTCGCCGTGGCTGATGTCGTTGGTCCAGGTGGCGCCGCTGTTGGCCTTGCCGGCGAACGGGTTGGCCTCGGTCGCGGCCTGCGGCGTCCACGAGCCGCCCAGGCTGGTGGCCGTGAACGAGCGGAAGTAGCGCCCCTGCGCGCCGATCGCCTCGACGATCATCAGGTAGCGGTTCTGGCCCTGGAGCTTGTACACCTGGACGGCCTCGAACAGGTTGTTCGTCGTGTCGCTCATGATCACGGTCGAGTTCGCGCCGAAGCTGCCCGGGAAGTTCCCGATGGGCATGCTGGCCCGGTAGATCTTGCCGTTGTCCCCGGCGAAGAACAGGTACATGTTCGTGCCGTCACCGATGAGCGTCTGGTCGATGGGGCCGGTCCCGGAGCCGCTGATGCTGCCGGAGAAGAGCACCTGCTGCGCCGACCAGCCGTTCGGGTTCGTCGGGTCGTTCGACGTCCGGTACGAGAACGCGGTCCCGCCCCACTGGTAGGCGAGCACCCACACGTTCTTCGGGGCGAAGTAGAAGAGGGTGGGCGCGACCGTCGAGGCGGACATCGCGTTCTGGCTGGCCGAGGCCATCTCGGACCAGTTGCCGAAGAGGCCGAAGTTCATCGAGCCCCACCGGGTGCCCGTGTCGTGCGTGGTCGCGTAGACGAGGTGCCTGCCGTTGTAGGGGGCGACGGTGAAGTCCTTGAGCGAGACCCAGCCGGCCTTCGGCGTCGCCAGCGGGCCGGTCGAGCTCCACCGGTACGTCGACGGAAGGTCGCACGGTCCCGGGTTGCCGCCGCCGTCGACGCGGACGAGCTGCCATTGCTGGTTGGCGCCGCCCCAGTCGTCGTACTGGACGATGTTGCCGCCGTCGGCGGTGGAGGCGCCTTGGACTTCGAGGGCTTTGCCGCTGTGGCGGGAGATGAGGCGGACGTGCCCGTCGGGGCTGTCGGCCAGGCGCCATTGCTGGTTGGTGCCGTTGTGGTCGGTCCACTGGACGATGGCCGCGCCGTTGGCGGTGGACCAGTTGTAGATGTCCAGGACCTTGCCGGAGTGGCGGGACTTGAGCCGGTAGTAGCCGCCGCCGGAGTCGACGAACTGCCACTGCTGCTGGTTCTGGTCGTTGCGCGCCCACTGGGTGATCCGGCCGCCGTCGGCCGTCGAGAGGTTGTAGACATCCAGCGCCTTGCCGCTGTTGCGGTTGACGAGCACGTACCAGGCGTTGGTGTCGACCGTCGCCGCGTGGGCGGCCTGGGTCTGCAGGGCGGCGAACAGGCTCGCCAGCATGACGGCGACCGTCGCCAGGACGGTCAGGGATCTGCGTTTCACGGCTGTGCCTTTCGTCAGGGGGTGGTGAGGTCGAAGCGGCGCACGGTCACGGCGCCGCCGAGGGACTGCGTGGCGTAGTTGAAGATCCCGAAGCGGTAGCCCATGAAGAACTGCCAGGCGTTGTTCAGCGTGAAGGCCGGGCCGAGGCTCGTGAACGTGCTGCCGTCGGTGCTGTAGGAGAAGCGGGCCTGCCTGCCGGAGCCCGGCCGGATGTCGGCGCTGACCCGCAGCCAGATCCGGCCGCCCGCAACGGCCGCGCTGGCCGCCTCGGCGCCCGTGCCGGTGGTCTGCCACGAGCTGTTCATGGTCAGCCCGTCGGTCATCACGACCCGGCTGACGCCGTTGTCGCGTTTGACGCCGATCCACGCCGACCGGTCGCGCAGCATGGCCAGCCCGGCGCGGTCGCCGTTCGCCATCTGCGTGTGGTCGAGCTCGATCGTCGCCGTCGACGACGGGCCCTGGATGCGGTGGGTCAGCGTGTTGCGCGCGTTGTAGAGGTCGTTCGTGACGGTCGCGGTCCGCAGCCGCAGGCCGTCACCGGTGGTGAAGCGGCTGGTGTCGGGGTTGTGGTTCCACTCCCAGCGGTGCCCGAGGGCGGGCGAGGTGAAGGCGTCCGGGCCGATCATGGGGGCCACGGTGCGGCTGGTCTGGATGTTCGGCTTCGGGTACGTGACTCCCCAGCGGCCGTCGACGGTCCGCACGGACGGCCAGTCGCCGCTCCAGGTGATCGGCGCGAGCGCGGGCATGCGCCCGCCCGGGTAGGCGTCGACGAACGCCATGTAGTACCAGTCGCCGTTCTGCGTCTGGACGAGCCCGCCCTGGTGGGGGACGCCGCCGCCGGAGATGGGGCCGGGCAGGTCGAGCAGGACCTGGCGCATCTCGTACGGGCCCCACGGCGAGGTGGAGCGGAGCACGTACTGGCCGTTGGCGGGCCGGGTCAGCCAGATGTAGTAGTAGCCGTTGCGCTTGTAGAAGCGGGCGCCCTCCAGGGTGCCGACGCTGCTCGGGGTCTGGAACACCTGCTGCGCCCGCACCTGGCCGAGCCCGTCGGGCGTGAGCTGGGCGACGCTGATGGTCCCGTTGCCGTACGCGACGTACATGGTGTCGTCGGTGTCGACCAGCAGGCCGGCGTCGTAGTAGCAGTTGTCGATCCGCGAGCGCTTGGTCCACGTGCCGTCCACGGCGGAGGCGGTGTAGACGTAGGTGCGGCCGAACTCGACGCAGCCGATCCAGTAGAAGGTGCTTGTGCTGGGCCGGTAGTTCAGGGTCGAGGCCCAGATGCCCTTCACGTACGCCCGGCCGCCGTTGAGGTCGTAGGCGCCGGAGTCGAAGTCGAGCCTCGGGACCGAGTGGCCGGCGTACTCCCAGTCGACCAGGTTGTAGGAGCGCAGGATCGGCGCGCCCGGCGAGTAGTGCATCGTCGAGGCCGAGTAGTAGTAGGCGTCGCCGACCCGGATGATGTCGCCGTCGGCGAAGTCCTGCCAGACGACCGGGTTGGTGTAGCCGCCGCCGCCGTCGACGCGGACGAGCTGCCATTGCTGGTTGGCGCCGCCCCAGTCGTCGTACTGGACGATGTTGCCGCCGTCGGCGGTGGAGGCGCCTTGGACTTCGAGGGCTTTGCCGCTGTGGCGGGAGATGAGGCGGACGTGTCCGTCGGGGCTGTCGGCCAGGCGCCATTGCTGGTTGGTGCCGTTGTGGTCGGTCCACTGGACGATGGCCGCGCCGTTGGCGGTGGACCAGTTGTAGATGTCCAGGACCTTGCCGGAGTGGCGGGACTTGAGGCGGTAGTAGCCGCCGCCGGAGTCGACGAACTGCCACTGCTGCTGGTTCTGGTCGTTGCGCGCCCATTGGGTGATGCGGCCGCCGTCGGCCGTGGAGAGGTTGTAGACGTCCAGCGCCTTGCCGCTGTTGCGGTTGACGAGCACGTACCAGGCGTTGGTGTCGACCGTGGCGGCCGACGCCTGAGGGGTCAGGAACACGCCCACGACGAGCAGGGACGACAGGATGGCGAGCATGCGCCTCACAGGAACCTCCAGAGGATGTCGTTCGCGCCGCCGTCGTCGGCGAGCACCACCTGCGCGCCCTGCGACGCGCCGGCCAGGCCGAGGACGCGGCCGCCGTTGGCGCACTGGATCCGGAAGGTGACCCCCGGCCCGTGGCGCAGCCGCCAGCGGTGGTCGGCGGTGCCGTTGTCGGCCCACTGCACGACGCGCGAACCGGCGGCGGTGCCCATGTTCTCCACGCCCAGCACCTTCTGGCTGTGGGAGTTGCGCAGCCGCAGGTAGCCGCCGCTGTCGACGACCGCCGTCCACAGGTGGTCGGCGGTGCCGGTGTCGCCCCACTGGACGACGAGCGCGCCGTCGGCCGTGGACATGCCGGTGACGCCCAGCACCATCCCGGTCCCCACGTTCTGGATGCGCCGCGCGCCGTTCGGCACGAACCGCCACAGGTTGTCCGGGCTGCCGTTGTCGGAGTCCTGGACCACCTGCGCGCCGTTGGCCGTCGAGCCGTTCCGGACGCCGAGCAGCTTGCCGCTGTGCGCGTTGCGGATCTTGACGGAGCCGTCGCCCGTGTCGCCGACCGTCCAGCGGTGGTCGGCGGTGCCGGTGTCGCCCCACTGGAGCACCCGCGCGTCGTCGGCCGTCGACATGTTCTCGACGCCGAGCACCTTGCCGCTGTGCGCGTTGCGGAAGCGCACCGCGTTGCCGTCGGCGATCGGGACCCAGTCGTGGTCGGCGGTGCCGTTGTCCGTCCACTGGAGGGCCAGGCCGCCGTCGGCGGTGGACATGTTCTGGATGCCGAGGGCCAGCCCGCTGGCCGCGTTGATCAGCCGGAAGCTCGCCGCGCCGCTCCCGCCCGGCCCGCCGGTGTTCCAGTACACGACGTAGTTGTGGCCGTGCGCGTCGTGGAAGGGTCCCAGCCGCACCGGCGCCCCGTCGGCCGTGGCTGTGAAGGCCAGGGAGGAGGCGCTGGTCCGGGTGACCGACGACGGGGTGAGCGTGGGGGCCGACGACAGGGCGGTGTTGCCGTAGTCGCCCGACAGCACCACCGGACCATAGGTGACGGCCTGCACGCGGGGGTCGTCGTCGGCGGCCCTCATGATCACGCGCATCGGCAGCCGCACGGTCACGGTGTCGCCCGGGGCCCACGACCGGGTGAGGGCGGCGTAGCTGCCCGGCGTGGTGGCGATGTCCTGCCGGACCCCGTTGACGCTGACCGTCGCGCCCTGCGTCCAGCCCGGGATGCGCACGCGCATCGTCCACGAGCCGCTCACGTTGCCGGTGACCTGCAAGGACGTGGTGTCGCCGACCGGGTAGGAGGTCGTCTGGGTGACCGTGATGCCGCGCCGGGCCCAGTCCAGCGTGGAGGGCACGAACAGGTTCACGAACAGCGTGGTGCCGTCGTGGAAGTAGATCGAGTCCATCAGCTTGGTGTTGGTCTCGATCCCGGTGCCCTGGCAGCACCAGAACGAGTTGTAGTCCGTGCTCCAGGTGCCTCCGCCCCAGGCCGGGCCGACACCCCGCCGCCCGCCGGGGTTCAGCGGGGTGAAGTACGTGACGTGCCCGTGCGGGTTCGCCGGGTCCTGCTGCCCGATCAGATGGTTGAGCAGGGCGTTCTCGTAGTAGTCGAAGTAGTCGGCCCGCGTCGGCGACAGCAGCCACAGCTCCCGGGTCAGCTTGAGCATGTTGTACGTGTTGCACGCCTCCCCGGTGTCCCTGGTCAGGTGCGCGGCGATCGCGTCGGGGGCGCGGAAGTGCTCGGCCTGGCTGTTGGAGCCGTTCACGTACGTGTGCGCGCCGACGGTGATGGACCAGGCGTTGGCGGCGATGTCGCGGTAGCGGGTCGTGCCCGTCGCCTTGTACTCCCGGGCCGCGCCGATCCACTTGGGCACCTGCGTGTTGGCGTGCAGCCCGTTGAGCCGGTCCTGGCCCGAGGCCAGCGGGTCGAACACCGCCGCGTGGTCGAAGCGCCGGGCCGTGGCCAGCCAGCGGGCGTCGCCGGTCATCTGGTACAGGTCCGTGAGCACGGCGTTCATGCCGCCGAACTCGGTGCCGAGCATCGCCTGCATCTGGCTCTGGCTCAGCCGCGACGTGCGGGCGTCCACCCATCCGGCCAGCGCCAGCAGCACGGTCCTGGCCTGGGTGTTGCCGATCAGCCGCCAGGCGTCCAGCAGCCCCGCCAGCGTCTTGTGGATGCAGTAGTACGGCACGTTGCCGTTGTTCAGCGTGCGGTTCTCCACGGCCGTGATGTCCGACTCGGGGAAGCCGGACAGGTAGCCGGCGGTGAACCCGGCGGCGGCGTTGTTCGCCTGGCATCGGGCCAGCTCGGCCACCATGTGGCCGGCCTTGTCCCGGCAGGTGGTGTCGCCGAGCACGGCGTAGGCCTGCGCCCAGGCCGTCAGGAAGTGGCCCTGCATGTGGGAGCGGAACGGGAAGCCGGGCGCGTCCCAGCCGCCGTTGGCCGCCGCGCCGCCGGTGGACAGCCGGTGGTTGGCCCGGAAGACGTACAGGAGCCGGTCGACGTCGACGAAGCGCAGGTAGGCCAGGGTGCGGTTCTGGTTGTCCAGCCAGCGGCCGGAGGTCAGCCGGACCTGGCCGAGGTCGAACTCGTAGGCCGAGACGCCGATGTCGGGCCTGGCCCAGGGGAGGGCGGCGGCGAGCGCGGGGGAGGGTCCGGCCGCCTGGCCGGCGACCGTGAACGCGGCGGTCGCGCCCGCGGCCTGGAGGAGCTGACGACGGCTCAAGGACATGCGGTGCTCCTTGGGGGGAGGGGGAGTGTTAGCGTTAACATTTCGCCGGCCGGATCTGCGTCGTTCTCTTCCTCGGGGTGTTGCCGGGGAGTACATACGACAGTCCGGCCCGCCGTCAACGGCGGGCCTCCCCCGGCGGCGCCGGCGATGCCGCCCGGACGGCTTCCCTGCTGCGCTTTCGCGCCGGGAGGAGATCACACGGCCCCGCGCGCCGCCGTGAAAGTTTCACGGCGGCGGCCTGGGGCCGGCCCGTCAACGTGCGGGAGATCGCGCGTCGACGTGCCGCCCCGGGTTCCCCTTCCCCTCCACCCCGAGGGAGGGGGAACCCGGAGGGGCGATCAGGGCGAGACGGAGCCCGCGTTGTACGTCCACTTCTGGTTGCTGCCGCCCCAGCAGGTGTAGAGCTGCAGCCCGGTGCCGTTCCCGGTGCCGTTGCCGACGGCGTCCAGGCACAGCCCGGACTGCACGCCCACGATCGAGCCGTCGGAGTTGACGCGCCACTTCTGGTTGTCGCCGCCCCAGCAGGAGTAGATCTGGATCCTGGCGCCGTTGCCCGAGCCCCCGGCGTCCAGGCACTTGTTGCCGTAGACCCGCAGTTCCCCGGCCGAGGTCCGCGTCCACTGCTGGTTGGTCTGCCCGTTGCAGTCCCACAGCTGCACCGCGGTGCCGTCGGCGGTCGAGGCGTTGGGCACGTCCACGCAGCGGCCGGAGGCGACGCCCTTGAGCTGGCCCTCGTCCCCGCCCGGCGGCGGCGTCGTCGTGCTGCCGCCGTTCAGCGCGTTGAGCACCGCGGTGTAGGCGGGCTTCTTGTTGCCGTTGCCGTCGAACAGCAGCGGGGTGTCGCCCGAACGCCAGGAGTCGATGTCGCGCACGCCCCACACCGTGATGCCGACGCAGCGCGGCACGGCCAGGCAGTCCTGGGTCACGGCGGCGTACGTGGCGGCCGAGGCGCCCTGGATGTCCAGCTCGGTGATGGCCACGTCGACGCCGAGCGCCGCGAAGCTCTGCAGCGTGGTGCGGAAGTTGCTGTTGTATGGGCTGCCGCTGTTGAAGTGGGCCTGGAAGCCGACGCAGTCGATGGGTACGCCCCGCGCCTTGAAGTCCCTGACCATGTTGTAGACGCCCTGCGTCTTGGCCCAGGTCCAGTTCTCGATGTTGTAGTCGTTGTAGCAGAGCTTGGCCGCCGGGTCGGCGGTGCGCGCGGTGCGGAAGGCGACCTCGATCCAGTCGTTGCCGGTGCGCTGGAGGTTGGAGTCGCGCCGGCCGCCGGAGTTGCCGTCGGCGTAGGCCTCGTTGACCACGTCCCAGGAGTAGATCTTGCCCTTGTAGTGGGCCATGACGCCGTTGATGTGGTTGATCATCGCCTGGCGCAGCGTGCTGCCGGACAGGTTCTGCATCCACTGCGGCTGCTGCGAGTGCCAGGCCAGGGTGTGCCCGCGGACCCGCTTGCCGTTCTGGACGGCCCAGTTGTAGACGCGGTCGCCCTGGGTGAAGTTGAACTGACCCCGCTGCGGCTCGGTGGCGTCGATCTTCATCTCGTTCTCGGCCGTCACCATGTCGAACTCGCGCGCCGCGATCGAGGTGTAGGCGGCCTCGCCGAGCTTGCTCGAGGTGATGGCGGTGCCGAAATAGCGGCCGCTCTGGGCGGCGGCGGCGCCCAGCGTGCTCTCCGCGGCGCTCGCGGGCAGCGCCGACGTCAGCGCGGCGACCAGGCCGACGGCGCCGATCGCGCCGGTGATCAGCGCCCGGCGGCGCCCGCTTCGCGGTGGCCGGGCGGTGGGTGGGGAAACGGCGTTGACGCTCATTGCCTGAACCTCCATGAAGCGGATCACGAGGTGGAGATCGTCCTGGGGGCTCAGTGTGGGAAGCCTCCCGAAACTTGTCAAGATATGACTGAAAACTTTCGGCGGGGTGCTGCTGTGCCTGCCCAGGTCGTCCTGCGTTCGCGCGCCTAAAAGTTTCGCCCGGCGATGTGGGAGTGGGGTGTCGGCATGAAAGTTTCATCGTGACGCCCGGCCCTCCGGCCCGATATCGCGAGGTCGGCGCGGGGGAGGGGGCCCCGCGCCGATGCGGGCCCGCTTGACAGCGCCCGCGACTCCGTGTCTGTTAGCGCTAACACCCCCCTGAGAGAGGCGGAAGCATGGGACCAGCACCCCCCGCGAGAGCCCGTACCAGGAAGTACGCCGGTCTGGCGGCTCTGATCACCTTCCTGTCCGTGTTCCTCACGGCCCCGCCACAGGCGGCGGCGGCCTCCCTGACCGAGGTGACCGATTTCGGCCCCAACCCGGGCGGCCTGCGGATGTACGTCTACGTCCCCGACCGGCTGGCGCCCAGGCCGGGCGTCCTTGTGGCGATGCACGGCTGCAACGGCTGGGCCCCCGCCTTCCACCAGGGGACCGAGTTCGCCTCGCTCGCGGACCGGCACGGCTTCGTCGTCATCTACCCGCAGGCCAACAAGAGCGCCAACGGCCTGTCGAACTGCTTCGACGTGTGGTCGGACGCCGCCCTGCGACACGGCGGCGGCAGCGACCCGGTGTCGATCGTCTCCGTGACGAACCACGTCCTGCAGCGCTACGGCGGCGACCCGCAGCGGGTGTTCGCCACCGGCTTCTCCTCCGGGGCGATGGAGACCGTCAACCTGCTCGCCACCTACCCGGACGTCTTCAAGGCGGGCGCGCCGTTCGCGGGCGTCCCGTACGGGTGCCTCGGCCCCGCAGGATGCGCCGACAGGACGCCGCAGCAGTGGAGCGACCTGGTCAGGAACGCCTACCCCGGCTACACCGGGCCCCGGCCGCGCTTGATGACCTGGCACGGCACGCAGGACTCCGTCCTGTCCTACACGATGCTGCAGGAGCAGGTCGACCAGTGGACCGGAGTGCACGGGATCAGCACCACCCCCGTCACCACCGACAGCCCGCAGCCCGGCTGGACCCGGCGGGTCTTCGGCTCCGGGCAGGTCGAGGCGTACACCGTCACCGGCGCCGGCCACGACCTGCCGCACGCCGGGATGGCCGCGCACGCCGTCCGCTTCTTCGGCCTGGACGGCGGCACGCCCGGCGACGGCGCCGGGCAGATCAGGGGGACGGGCTCCGGACGCTGCCTGGACGTGCCCGGCGCCGCCACCGCCGACGGCACCGCCGTGCAGCTGTGGGACTGCAACGGCCGCGCCAACCAGCAGTGGGCCGCCACCGCCGCCGGTGAGATCAAGGTCTACGGCGCCAAGTGCCTCGACGCGGCAGGCACCGGCAACGGCGCCGCCGTCCAGATCTACGGGTGCTGGGGCGGCGACAACCAGAAGTGGCGCGTCAACACGGACGGCTCGATCGTGGGCGTGCAGTCCGGGCTGTGCCTGGACGCCGTCGGCCGGGGCACCGCCAACGGCACCCGCCTCCAGCTCTACGCCTGCCACGGCGGCGACAACCAGAAGTGGACCTGGACGAGGTGACCAGCTCAGGCGACCGGCTCAGGTGATGGTGAGCGTCGTCACCCCGTTCGCCCCGGTGAGCCCGGTGGTGAGGCACTTCAGCAGGTCCGGCTGGACGAGCGTGACGGTCTGCACGGCTGACCGGCCCTGGAACCGGCCCTGGACGACAGGGCCGGTGAACGTGGTGATCACCTGACCGGCCACGGCGGTGCTGCTCCCGGCGCCGTCGATGGCGCTGCTGTCGCCGGTGTTCCACTCGACGACCCGCACCGCCTCGAAGCCGTCGAGGAGGTCGTTGCACCCGGCGAAGATCGTGAACCGCTCCCCGTACGTCCCGCTCGTGACCTGGCCCGCGCCGTCGAGGCAGGAGCTGAAGTTCCCGCTCACGGTCACCTCGATGTCCCGCGGCGTGAAGGTCACCCCCGGGCTGTACGTGACGGTCTCGGTGCCCTGGCACTGCGCGGGCGCCGCCGCCCGGGCGGGACCCGCGGCCGGGACGGCCACGCTGAAGGCGGCGACGGCCGCGACGGCGATCAGGGCGCGCAGGCCTCGGCGCGGCCGAGAGGAACGAGGGGTCACCGGGCACTCCCAAGGACGGAATCATCGGACGTACCAAGACATGACAGCTTCATCCTCGGTACGCCGCTATGCCCGCGATGGTGGCAGAATCGTACCTTGTCGACACACTCCGTGACCTCTACTGTCCTGGGTGGGGGTCCGGGAGAACCGGCTCCCAGCGCCTGTTCCGCCTCGTCGCGAAAGGGACGCCCATGCGCACCGGAGCCACCTCAGCCAGGACCGCGGTCTGCGGCGCCGTCCTCGCGCTGCTCTGCCCCCTGGGCATGGCGTACGCCGCACCGGCGCACGCCATCGGCCAGGACGTCCTCTGCTCGATCGACGGCACCAACACCCTGGCCTTCTCGCCCAAGCTGCGCCTGACCGAGCAGAACGTGACCATGACCGGCACCGGCACCTACCCGACCTGCGTGTCCAGCGACCCGGACATCACCTCGGGCACGTCGACGATCTCCGGGCAGGGCAGCCTCGGCTGCCTGTCCGGCTCCATGCCCGCGACCGAGGTCGTGACCTGGAACACCGGCGAGACCTCGACCATCAGCTACACCGTCACGCTCAACGTGGTCGCGGGCCAGTCGGTCTTCGCCGTCGTCGGCGCCGTCACCGCGGGCAAGTTCGCCGGCGACACCGTGACCTCCGAGGGCGTCACCCTGGAGGACCCCATCACGCCGCTCCTCGACTGCCTGGCGCCCGGCTACGGCGGCAGCACCGGCGCGACCATCCTCACCCTCACCGACCTCCAGCCCTGAGCGCAGGCGTCAGGTCCCGCCGTGGGACGCGGCCGAGAGCTCCTGCCACTCGTCCCAGGTCCTGAGCCGGTCGGCGTAGACCTGCTGGATCATCGGATGGATGCCCACTCCGAAGATCACCCGCAGGGGCGGGTTGTCCAGGTCGACGAGCGTGAGCAGCGCCTGGGCCGCGGCGGCCGGGTCACCGGCGGGCAGCTTCCCGGTCATCGCGCCGAGACGCCTGCGGACGTCGTCGTAGGCCGGATCCGTTCGGGCCAGGTGGCCGTTGGCCAGCGGGTCCGGGTTCTTGCCGTCGCGGGTGGCGAACGTGCCGGGCTCGACGACCGTCACCTTGACGCCGAACCCGGCGACCTCGGCGGCCAGGGCCTCGTTGAGCCCTTCGAGCGCCCACTTGGAGGCGTGGTAGGCGCCGCCGAGCGGCATCGTGATGATCCCCGCGGCCGACGAGAGCTGGACGATGTGCCCGGAGCGCTGCTCGCGCAGGTACGGCAGCGCGGCCTGGATCACCCAGACCGCGCCGAACAGGTTCGTCTCCATCTGGTCGCGCAGCTCCCGCTCGGTCAGCTCCTCGACCGCGCCGAACTGGGCGTACCCGGCGTTGTTCACGACGACGTCCAGGCGGCCGAAGTGCTTCGCGGCCCGCTCGACCGTCTCGAACACGGCCGTCCTGTCGGTCACGTCCAGGACCAGCGGGAGCACCGCGTCGCCGTGGCAGGCGACCAGGTCGTCCAGGCCGGCGACGGTCCTGGCGGTGGCGGCCACCCTGTCACCCCTGGCCAGGGCGGCCTCGACGAACCGGCGGCCGAGACCGCGCGACGAACCGGTGACGAACCAGACCTTGCTCATGATGTCTTCCTCCTCTTCGTTCCGGATGGCCGGGCCGCGTGCCCGGGGTCAGGCGGCCGGCCGGCGGGCGGAGCGGGCACGCGCCAGCCCGCCGAGGACCAGGGCGATCACCCCCAGCGTCAGGGCCACGTAGCCGCCGACGGTGCCGTTGCCGGTGCCGGGGCCGCCGTCGGCGGTGACAAGCACCACCGCGCCGATCACCGTGCCGGCCGCCCCCGCCGCCAGGGCCACGACGACCCCGCCGCGCCGGGCGCGGGCGGCGCGGGCGGCGCGGGCGGCGCGGGCGGTGGTCGTCGAGGTCCAGCAGGACACCACCAAGGACCCC
>NZ_JBFANJ010000025.1:0-112014 GCF_040674795.1 Nonomuraea sp. NPDC049725
TTCGAGGGGCTCCTGGATGCGCGAAAAAGAGACGCGACGGGGACCGGCGGGTACGGCGGAGGCGTTGCGCGAGGCTGCCAACAGATGTCCTTCCGAGGGCTCGCGGCGGACTGACTACACGCACGCCAGACAACCTCGCAACGTGAGCAGCGGAGCGGGTCGTCAAAGGGCAGCGCAAAGGGGCAGTGTAGCCGAACGGCACACGCCTGTCCACTTCGCTCTCGCTGCATGCTCCACGTTGGTCGCAGCATCGCCCGTCCGAGCGTAAACGTCAAGCCCGTTAGGCCGACTTTTAGCCGACTTAGGGCCCGGACGCTGGGTTTTCTCCCCTGTGTGATCGGTCGCCTACCGCCAGGCCCAAGACGATACCCGCGAACGGGGGCGGTTAACGCTCCGTCACACCGGGGGTCGAACCCATGCCGACAACCGGTGTAGCAGTGACGGGGATACCCATCCCCAAGGCTTCGCCAAACCTGAATTTTGATAACAATTGAAGGTCGCGCCACGCCCGAGCCCTCAGGCGCTGCCGATCAGCGTCGACAGGTCGGCCACCAGCCAGCGGGAATCTTGCCACACCATGACGAACCTGGCGCGGTTCTGGCTGACCTGTTGCTGCGGCTCGGCCTTCCCGGTGATCGCCTTGACCGTACCCGTGTTCACGAACAGAAGAACCTCGACGCGCCCGGGTTCGGCCCGTTCGACCGCCGCGGCCACGACCGAGGCGGTCTGCACCGTCTTCTGGGCCTTCGCCTTGGCCACCAGCGTGCCCGACAGCTCCCGGTAGTATCGGGTCAGCGCGCCGGTCGTGTGCCGGCCGGCCCGCGCCAGGTCCTGCTCCACCGTGCGATAGTCGTAGGAGAGCAGATCAGGCGCGACGGCCCGGGCGGCGGCCATCGCCTCGGCCCCCGCCCTCTCGCTGTCGTACAGCGCCTTGTAGTCGAGCAGCAGCATCGCGCACGCGACGCCGAGCGCGAGCGTCAGCACCGCCAGCAGCACGGTCGCGATCCGCCTCACACCTGCACCGCCTTCGACACCAGCCACACGCCGCCGGTCCTGGCCAGGTCCATCTCCCACCGGTAGAAGCGCTCCTGCGGCGCGTTGCGGGAGCCGTCCCAGCGGATCTGCACGTCGGCGACCACGAGCGCCTTGGCCGTGCGCGGGCCGATCGACACCAGCCCGGTGGCGCGCACGACGCCCTCCTGGACGACCTTGCCCGACTTCGTGGTGTCCTTGAGCTTGCCCGCCCCGGCCTCGTACTCGGCCCGCGCGGCGCCCGTCGAGGTGGCCAGGATGCGGGCCACGTCCGCGTCGATCGTGCGGTAGTCGAGCGAGAGCAGGTTGACCGCGTGGGTGCGGGCGGCCAGCAGCACCGCCTGCCGGTCGTCCCAGGCGGCCTGCGCGTCGCGGTCCTGGACGACGAGCCAGGTGGCGGCGGCGCCCAGCAGCGCCACCGCGGCGGCGAGCAGCCAGTTGAGGAGGCGGGCGGACATCGCAGCCACGTTCTGCCCCCTTCCGGACCGGTCGCCGGATCATAACCCGGCGCCTTCCCCCGGGTCTCTCAGACGGCCATACAGGCCCTTCTGGAGGCATGCGAAAGGGGCGGCACACCCGGCACCAGGGTGTGGCCGCCCCTCAGGCGAAACGAACTACTTGACGGTGACCGTGGCGCCGGCGCCCTCGAGGGCAGCCTTGGCCTTCTCCGCCTGCTCCTTGTTGACCTTGCCGTCGAAGACCGGCTTGGGAGCACCGTCCACCAGGTCCTTGGCCTCCTTCAGGCCGAGGGACGTGAGGGCGCGGATCTCCTTGATGACCTGGATCTTCTTGTCGCCGGCGGCCTCGAGGATGACGTCGAACTCGTCCTGCTCCTCGACGGCGGCGGCCTCGCCACCGCCACCGGCGGCGGGGGCGGCGGCAACCGCGACGGGGGCGGCGGCCTTGACGTCGAAGACCTCCTCGAACTGCTTCACGAACTCGGAGAGCTCAAGAAGGGTCATCTCCTTGAACGCGTCGAGCAGCTCGTCGGTGCTGAGCTTCGCCATGATGTTTCCTCCGTTTACGACTTGCGAAATTTAGGAACGGGACCGCGGGTGTTGCGGCAATCCCCGTGTTACTCGCCCGCCTCTTCGCGCTTGGCGCGAAGAGCGTCGGCCAGCTGGGCCATGTTGGTCGGCAGCGCGGCGAACATCGCGGCAGCAGCGCTCTGCTTCGCCTTCAGGGCACCGGCCAGCTTCGCGAGGAGAACCTCGCGGGACTCCAGGTCGGCGAGCTTGGTGATCTCGGTGGCGTCCAGCGTCTTGCCGTCGAGGACGCCGCCCTTGATCACCAGAAGGGGATTGGCCTTGGCGAAGTCACGCAGACCCTTGGCCGCCTCGACAACGTCGCCGTTGACGAAGGCGATCGCGGTCGGACCGGCGAGCAGGCTGTCGAGGCCCGCGAGACCGGCCTCGTTGGCCGCGATCTTGGTCAGGGTGTTCTTCGCCACGGCGAACTTCGCATTCTCACCGAGAGAGGTGCGCAGCTCCTTGAGCTGGGCAACGGTGAGACCGCGGTACTCGGTCAGAACGGCGGCAGCGCTGCCTTCGAACTCGCTCTTGAGCTCGGCAACCGCTGTCGCCTTATCCGCCCTCGCCATGGGCCTCCTTCCAGATGTGCCGCCGGCGAAGGGAGTCAGAAATGAGAACAGCCCCGGGCGCAGGGCGCACACGGGGCTCACGCACATGGATCACTCCATGCGGGGAAACTCGCATTCACACCTGCGCGGGCCGTCCACGAAGTCGTGGATCCTTCGGTCGCCAGGCATTTGAGGCACCTGACGACGACCGGCGGTCTTCGGCAACGACCAGAGTACGGCCTGGTCGCCGAGTTTCCAAATCGCTCTCTAGTTGGTCGTGCCCTTGGGCAGCTCACCCACCTGGTCGGCCGGGGGCGCCTGGATGTCGACGGGCTCGTTGAAGCCCTTGAACATCAGCGCGGCGTCCATCGTGCCGCCGTCCTTGGAGCCGCTCATCGTGAGCTTGCGGGGCAGCTCGTCGGCCGCCACCCAGATGTCGAACTTGACGTCCTTGAGCTCGGCGAGGCCCTTCCTGGCCTGCTCCTGCTCGTCGGCGGGCAGCTGCTGCACGGCGGCGTCCACGGGGAACGTGCCGCTGTAGTGGGTGGTGTCCTCGCCGCTGACGCTCTCGGTGCCGACGGCCTTGACGTTCTGGGAGGCGGTGACCATCTTCGTCACGTTGGCGAGGTCGAACTGCTGGATCTGGCCCAGCAGCTGGTCGACCTGGCCCTGCTCGCCCATCTCGGCCAGCGGCACCTTGATCCACGGCTTGGTCGCGCCGAGCATCTTGTTGAGCGCCTCGACCTTCACGTACACCGTGTCGCCCTGCAGCACCGCCCGCGCGCCGCCCGGCAGGCCCTTGCCGCCGACGTCCGCGCTGTCGAGCGTGAGGTCCACGGCCAGCTCCGGCTTGCTCTGGTAGAGCATGCGGCCCTGCACCTTGCCGGCGCCCTGGTCGGGATGCGAGACGTTGACGACGGCGTCGACCGTGTAGGAACTGACGTCCGCCGTCCGCTGGGCGGCCTGCGCCAGCACCTCGGAGGCGGCCAGATTGACGTGGAGGGGCTGCGCGTTCGTTCCGCAACCGGCCACAGCGACCGCGACGAGAGCGGCACCGGCCGCGGCGGTGGCGAGAGAAAACCTGCGCTTCAGCATGATTCGACCCTACGTGTCGGGAGTCTGCCCGTGGCGTCTTCCCGCGACATCTCCGGGAAAACCCAGGGGCGTCCCTGACCCGTACGCCCTGACCGCACGCCCTGACCGTACGCGCTGGGCCCGTACATGCGAAAGCGCGCCCGCCCCGAAGGGAGAGCGCGCTCTTCTACGCGGAGGAGGCTCAGGCCTCCAGCTCCGCGGCGAGGCCGCGGGTGGCGTTGGGGTCGACCGGGACGCCCGGGCCCATCGTCGTCGAGAAGGTGACCTTCTTGACGTAACGGCCCTTGGCGGCCGACGGCTTGAGACGCAGCACCTCGTCGAGGGCGGCGGCGTAGTTCTCGATGAGCTGAAGCTCGCCGAACGACGTCTTGCCGATGACGAAGTGCAGGTTGGCCTGCCGGTCGGTGCGGAACTCGATCTTGCCGCCCTTGATCTCCGTCACGGCCTTGGCGACGTCGGGGGTCACCGTGCCGGTCTTCGGGTTGGGCATGAGACCACGCGGGCCCAGGACGCGGCCCAGGCGGCCGACCTTGCCCATGAGGTCCGGCGTGGCGACCACGGCGTCGAACTCGTTGAGCCGGTTGCCCTTGGCGATCTCGTCGATCAGCTCGTCGGCGCCGATGATGTCGGCACCCGCCTCGCGGGCCGCCTCGGCACGGTCACCGGTCGCGAAGACCAGGACCCGGGCGGTCTTACCGGTGCCGTGCGGAAGGTTGACCGTGCCGCGCACGATCTGGTCGGCCTTGCGAGGGTCGACGCCCAGCCGCAGCGCGACCTCGACGGTCGCGTCGAACTTGGTGGTGGACGTCTCCTTGGCCAGCTTGGCGGCCTCGGCGGGGCTGTAGAGCTTGTCGCGGTCGACCTTGGCCGCCGCGTCCTTGTGCGCCTTGCTGCGCTTCATCTCGGTCTCCTTGTGGTCTGCGGGCCGGCGTGCGGCCCTCCCACGGTCAGGGAAAGGGTCAGTCGGCGACGGTGATGCCCATCGACCGGGCGGTGCCGGCGATGATCTTCTCGGCCGCCTCGATGTCGTTGGCGTTGAGGTCGGGCATCTTAGTCTCGGCGATGCTGCGCAGCTGGTCGCGGCTGAGCTTGCCGACCTTGTCCTTGTGCGGGACCGCGCTGCCCTTGTCGAGGCCCAGAGCCTTCTTGATCAGCTCGGGCGCCGGCGGCGTCTTGGTGACGAAGGTGAAGCTGCGGTCTTCGAAGATGGTGATCTCGACGGGGATGATGTTGCCCCGCTGGGCCTCCGTGGCAGCGTTGTACTGCTTGACGAAGTCCATGATGTTGACGCCGTGCGGACCGAGGGCGGTACCGACCGGCGGGGCGGGCGTGGCCTGGCCAGCGGGAAGCTGAACCTTGACCAGCGCCGCGATCTTCTTCTTCGGAGGCATGTGTCCTTCTCCGGGTCCTGATTGCGATGCCGTCCGGACGCGGATGCGCCCGGACATGTCGGAGGCCGCCCTCGCGACAGGCGGCCGACCGAACGTCTAAGTGTAGGTGATCGTCCTAGATCTTCGAGACCTGGTTGAACGAGAGCTCCACCGGGGTCTCCCGGCCGAAGATCGACACGAGCACCTTGAGCTTCTGCGACTCGGGGCTGATCTCGCTCACCGAGGCGGGCAGCGTGGCGAACGGGCCGTCCATGACCGTGACCGACTCGCCGATCTCGAACTCGACCGTGGGGCCGGTGGCGGTCTTGGTCGTGGCCTTCTTGCTCTCCTCGGTGGGCTCCGGGGCGAGCAGCTTGGCGACCTCGTCGAGGCTGAGCGGGCTGGGCTTGTTGGACAGGCCGACGAAGCCGGTGACGCCGGGGGTGTTGCGCACCGCGGCCCACGACTCGTCGGTCAGCTCCATGCGCACCAGCACGTAGCCCGGCAGCACGCGCTCCTTGACCGGGACCTTCTTGCCGCTCTTGAACTCCTGGACGGTGTGCGTCGGCACCTCGACCTGGTAGATGTAGTCCTCCATGTTGAGCGACACGTTGCGGCTCTCGATGTTGGACTTCACCCGGTTCTCGTAACCGGCGTAGGAGTGGATCACGTACCACTCGCCGGGGAGCCCGCGCAGGCCGCGCTTGAACTCCTCGACCGGGTCGACGTCGGGCTGAGCGTCACCCTCGTCGTCGACGGCGGGAGACTCGTCGGCGGCCACGGGGGACTCCTCGGTCTCCTCGGCGGCCTCGTCGTCGCTCTCCGCGACGTCGTCGACGGTCTCCTCAGCGGCCTCGAAGGCCTCTTCCGGCTCGCGGTCCCGCTCGTCGCGGGAGTCGTCCGCCGGCACTGAAGACTCGGACACGGTGGCTCTTCCTCTTTCGTTGAATCGAACGGCGACTGCGTCAGGCGGGCACCGGCGGAGTCAGATCAGCCGAAGATTTCCAGGACGGCCCAGCCGAGGCCGGCGTCCAGCCCGTAAACGATCGCCACCATGATCGCAACGAATATCAGAACGATCGTCGTGTAGGTGACGAGCTCCTTGCGTGTCGGCCAGATGACCTTACGCAGCTCGCTGATGATCTGACGGTAGAAGAGGGCAGGAGAAGTGCGCTTCTTCTTCTCACCGCTAGGCTTGCCTGCGGTCTCGCCGCGCGTGTCGATCGCCACAGTCCTCACCTGAATCAGTCGTATCCAACGCAGTTTTGCGGCGCGCTGACACGCCTTCGTTGCGCGGACCGCACTCGCAGGGCACGAGGGACTCGAACCCCCAACCGCCGGTTTTGGAGACCGGTGCGCTACCAATTGCGCCAGTGCCCTATGTCGTCAACCACACTACCCTGATTGACTCACTGCCTGGACCGAACCGCACCCACCATGCGGCGGCACGACCTGGCGAAAAGTGTACGGGTGAATCTCCGTCACGTCGAACCATAAGCGATCGCCCAGGTCACGGGCGGCATGCGAGCATGGACACATGTCCACCAGACCCCGTGTGTCCGCACGGATCTCCGCGATTTCCGAGTCCGCGACTCTCGCCGTGGACGCCAAGGCCAAGGCGATGAAGGCCGCCGGCCGCCCGGTCATCGGCTTCGGCGCGGGCGAGCCCGACTTCCCGACGCCTGATTACATCGTCGAGGCCGCCGTGGAGGCCGCCCGCGACCCGCGCTTCCACAAGTACACCCCGGCCGGCGGCCTGCCCGAGCTGAAGCAGGCCATCGCCGACAAGACGCGCCGCGACTCCGGCTACGCGACGGACGCCTCGCGGGTGCTGGTGACCAACGGCGGCAAGCAGGCCGTCTACCAGGCGTTCGCGACGCTGCTCGACCCGGGCGACGAGGTGCTCGTGGTCGCCCCCTACTGGACCACCTACCCCGAGGCGATCAAGCTGGCCGGGGGCGTCCAGGTCGACGTGGTGACCGACGAGACCACCGGCTACCTGGCGAGCGTCGAGCAGCTGGAGGCCGCCAGGACCGAGCGCACGAAGGTCCTGCTGTTCGTCTCGCCGTCCAACCCGACGGGCGCCGTCTACTCGCGCGAGCAGACCGAGGCGATCGGCCGCTGGGCGGCCGGGCACGGCCTGTGGGTGGTCACCGACGAGATCTACGAGCACCTGACGTACGGCGGCGCCGAGTTCACCAGCATCGCCACGGCCGTCCCCGAGCTGGGCGACCAGGTGGTCATCCTCAACGGCGTGGCCAAGACGTACGCGATGACGGGCTGGCGGGTCGGCTGGCTGATCGGCCCGCCCGACGTCGTCAAGGCGGCCGCCAACCTGCAGTCGCACGCGACCTCCAACGTCGCCAACGTGTCGCAGATGGCGGCCCTGGCGGCGGTCTCCGGCGACCTGTCGGCCGTGGCGCGGATGCGCGAGGCGTTCGACCGGCGCCGCCGGACGATGGTCCGGATGCTGAACGAGATCCCGGGCGTGTTCTGCCCTGAGCCGAAGGGGGCGTTCTACGCGTATCCGACGGTCAAGGAGCTGATCGGCAAGGAACTGCGCGGGCGGCGGCCCCAGACGTCGGCGGAGCTGGCCGAGCTGATCCTGGAAGAGGCCGAGGTCGCCGTGGTGCCCGGAGAGGCGTTCGGCACCCCCGGCTACTTCCGGCTGTCCTACGCGCTCGGCGACGACGATCTGGTCGAAGGCGTCAGCAGGCTGGGCAAGCTGCTGGCCGAGGCTCGCTGACCCGCCACCGGCCGGCGCCGGCCGGTGGCAAGATATGGCGATGGCACGGTCCCTGCAAACCCTTCCCAAGGCCCATCTCCACCTGCACTTCACCGGATCCATGCGGCACACCACGCTGCTGGAGCTGGCCAGGGAGCAGGGCCTGCACCTGCCCGACGCGCTGGAGCAGGACTGGCCGCCCAGACTGCGGGCGACCGACGAGCGCGGCTGGTTCCGCTTCCAGCGCCTGTACGACATCGCCCGCTCGGTGCTCACCCGCACCGAGCACGTCTACCGGCTGCTGCGCGAGACCGCCGAGGACGAGGCCGCCGCCGGATCGCGGTGGCTGGAGATCCAGGTCGACCCGTCCGGCTACGCGCAGCGCTTCGGCGGGCTGACCGCCACCCTGGAGCTGGTGCTCGACGCCGCCGGCCAGGCCGCCCGGTCCGCGGGCGTCGGCGTCGCCGTGGTCGTCGCCGCCAACCGCACCCGCCACCCGCTCGACGCCAACACCCTCGCCCGGCTAGCCACGCAGTACGCCGGCCAGGGCGTCGTCGGGTTCGGGCTGTCCAACGACGAGCGCCGCGCCCAGGCCCGCGACTTCGAACGCGCCTTCCGCATCGCCAAACGGGCCGACCTGCTGGCCGTCCCCCACGGCGGCGAACTGCTCGGGCCGCGCAGCGTGGCGCAGTGCGTCGACGACCTCGGCGCCGACCGGGTCGGCCACGGCGTGCGCGCCGCCGAGGACCCGTGGCTGATGCAGCGCCTGGCCGACCGGCAGATCTGCTGCGAGATCTGCCCCACCTCCAACGTCGGCCTCGGGGTCGCCGAGAGCGACGCCGACGTGCCGCTGCGGCGGCTGTTCGACGCCGGGGTGCCGATCGCGCTCGGGTCGGACGACCCGCTGCTGTTCGGGGCCCGGCTGCTGCGGCAGTACGAGCTCGCCCGCGACGTGCACGGGCTCAGCGACGCCGAGGTGGCCGAGCTGGCGCGCCAGTCGATCAGGTCGTCCGCAGCGCCCGAGTCCACGCGCAAGGAGCTGCTCAAGGAGATCGACGACTGGCTCGTGTCACCCGAGTGAACGGGCCAGTTCCACCGCCCGCTCCATCGAGCCCGCGCCTTCCAGCCTGTAACCGGTGCCCCCCGCCTGCCACACCAGCGTGGCCGCCGCCTGGCGCAACGGGATCTCCTCGCCGTCGTCACGCGTGAGGTGGCCCAGCGGGTGCTCGCCCGCCACCCACCAGCCGGTGACGCCGTTCACCTCGACATGCTCGGGGAAGGGCGGGGCCAGCTTCTTGAAGAAGTACGGGTCCACGGTCCCGTCGATGCGGTCGAAGCGGATGCCGCCCGGCCAGAACATCGACACCACCCTGCCGTCGTCGGCCGTCGTCACCCGCTCGGGGGCGCCGAGAGCCCTGGGGTAGCCGGTCCGCACGTCACCCGGGGGGACGGTGCGCTCGCCCGGCGGCGTGGCCGTGGTCCGTACCGGCTCCGGGGGCTCGCTCCCCAGGCGCAGCTCGATCCCCGCCTGGCGCAGCACCGCCACCACGACCTCCCGGCCCTGCGGCGTCGCCGCGCACACGGCCACCACGACCGCCACCACCGCGACGACCACCCACCTCCGCCGCCCCGTTCGCCTCCCACGAACAGAGCGCCCACCACCGGACGGAACGCGCCCGGGCGTGGACGGCCGGCCCTCCTGAGGGGAGGGGGCCGCTGGTGGTGGCTCCCCGCCGCCAGAGGCGCGCCCCTTTTCGGGCGGGACGCTCCCGCCCACCGGGGACGGCCGGCCCTCCTGAGGAGAGGGGGCGGCCGGACGCGGCTCCTCGTCGGGCGGGGCGTTCTCCGGCAGGGGGGCGGCCGGCGAGGAGGGGTGGTCGCCGGGGAGGGTGAGGCGGGCGCGGACGGTGGCGGCTACCTGGTCGGGGGGTGGGGACGGGATGGCGAGGGAGTCGCCGAGGGCGCGCAGTTCGGCCTCCAGGTCGCCGGGGTGTTCAGCCGAGGTCATCGCCCACCTCCCTCCTGAGCCGGGCCAGGCCGCGGTGGGTCCTGGACTTGACGGTGCCGATCGGCCAGCCGAGCACCTGGGCGGTCTCGGCCTCCGACAGCTGTAAGAAGTACCGGCACACGACGGCCCGGCGTTCCCGTTCGGGCAGGGCGCGGACGGCGTCCAGGAGCCGGGCCCGCCGGTCGGTGGCCACGGCGGCGCCTTCGGGGTCGTCGCCGCTGACCACGTCGGCCGTGGCGGCGAGCCGTACGGACAGCTCGGAGCGACGCCCGCGCGCCCGGGTCAGGTTGTGCGTCTCGTTGGCGACGATGCGCAGCAGCCAGGGCCGGAACGGCGAGCCGGGGCGGAAGGACGGCAGGTGCCGGTACGCCTTGACGAACGCCTCCTGGACGACGTCCTCGGCCTCGTCGCGGGCGCCGAGCAGGGCGGCGGTGCGGTGGGCGAGCGCGCTGTAGCGGGCGACCAGCGCCTCGTAGGCGGTCAGGTCGCCGCGCACGGAGCGGGCGATGGCCTCGTCGTCGTCCATGGGACAGTTCAGATTTCATCGCATGGGCGGCCCCGGGCGGAAGGGCACTAGACTCGGGCCATTCCGCGAGCCCCTTAAAGGAACGGGACTATGTCTTCTGGATATGACCGTGTAGTGCAACCGGCTGCCGGTGACGAGGCCCTGGAGAACCACCTGGGCGGCGACGAGGCGAAGAACTACCGGCAGTACGAGTTCGACATGGTCGCGCCGCACGTGGGCCGGTCGATGCTGGAGATCGGGTCCGGGCTGGGCCACTTCGCCGAGCAGTTCCTGCCTCGGCTCGACCGGCTGGTGGTCAGCGACTTCGACCCTTACTGCGTGGAGCAGCTCCGCAAGCGGTTCGCGGGCCGCGACGACATCGACGTGCTGCAGTTCGCGCTGCCGGACGAGGTGCCGATGGAGGACAAGGTCGACACGGTCGTCCTGATGAACGTGCTGGAGCACATCGAGGACGACGCGGAGGCGCTGCGGTCGCTGGCGCGGGTGACGCTGCCGGGCGGCCGGATCATCATCTGGGTGCCGGGTTACATGCAGCTGTACGGGGACTTCGACCGCAAGGTCGGTCACGTGCAGCGCTACACGCCCAAGACGCTGCGCGCGACCGTGGCGCGGGCCGGGCTCGACATCGACGTGCTCAAGCCGATCAACATGCTGGGCGGCATCGCCTGGTGGGCGGCGGTGCGCCGGGGTGGCGTCGGCTACCCGGACCCGCGGCTGGTCAAGATCTACGACCGCACGGTGGTGCCGGCCACCCGGCTGATCGAGCGGTTCATCCGCCCGCCGTTCGGCCAGACCGTGTTCTGCGTGGCCCGGGTGCCGCGCTAGTCACTTGATGGAGCCGGCCGTGAGGCCGCCGACGACCTTCCGCTCGATGAGCGCGAACAGGATGATGACGGGGATCGTGGCGATCACCGAGCCGGCGAACAGGTTCTGCCAGTCGACCTGATACTGGCCGATGAAGGAGTTCAGCGCCACGGTCAGCGGCTGCTTCTCGGGCGTGGTGGTGAGCGTGAGCGCCACCACGAACTCGTTCCAGGCGGCGATGAACGTGAAGATCAGCGCGGTGATGACGCCGGGCATGGCCAGCGGCAGCGTGACCCTGAACAGCGCGCCGAAGCGCCCGTTGCCGTCGAGGAACGCGGCCTCCTCCAGGTCGCGCGGGATCGAGGCGAAGTAGGCGTTGAGGATCCACACGGCGAAGGCCAGGTTGAAGCCGCCGTTGACCAGGATCAGCGACCAGACCGAGTCGACCAGCCCGAACTGGGAGAACTCCCGGTAGATGCCGACGAGCATGGCGGTGGGCTGGAACATCTGGGTGATCAGCACCAGGATCAGGAACATGGTGCGCCCGCGGAAGTTGTGCCGGGCCGTGTAGTAGGCGGCCGGCAGGGCCACCAGCAGCACCAGGACCGTGGATCCGGCCGCCACCTGGAGGGTGACGACGAGGTTGCCGGCCAGGCCGCTGCTCCAGAACGTGACCAGGTTCGACCATTCCCACTGGGTGGGCAGCAGCGTCGCGTCGCGCAGGGACTCCTGCGGGCGCAGCGAGGTCAGCACCATCACCAGGTAGGGGAACAGGAAGATGAAGGCGATCACGTACGCGGCCGCCGCGACCAGCGTCGTCTTGAGCCTGGGCATCGCGTGCCCGCCGCGCGGGGCGGTGCGGGCGTGGGAGCGCGGGCGCGCCGGGGGTGCGGTCTTGACGGCCATCATGCCACCGCCCTGTTCCAGCGGGAGATCTTGAGGAAGACGGCGGTGATCACGAGCACCATTCCGAAGTTGACCACCGACATCGCGGCGGACTCGCCGATGTCGGAGCTCTTGAGGATGAACATGAAGATGGTCGAGGTGGCCGTCGAGTAGCCCGGCTGCCCGTGGGTCATCGCCCAGATGATCGGGAAGCTGTTGAAGACGTTCATCACGTTGATCAGCGCGGCGACGGTCAGCGCCGGCCGCAGCAGGGGCAGCGTGATCGACCAGTAGGTACGCAGCCGCGAGGCCCCGTCCATCTTGGCCGCCTCGTACACGTCGGACGGGATCGTGGCGAGCCCGGCCAGCAGCGCGTACGTGGTGAAGGGCACCGACACGAACACGGCGACGAACACCAGCCACGGCATCGCGGTGGCGGCCACGCCGAGCTGGTCGGCGTCGGCGCCGCCGAGCGCGTCGATGAGGCCGAGCTTCAGCCGGATCTGGTTGATCACGCCGACCTCGGGGTCGAGCATCCAGCGGAAGACGATCGCGGTCATCAGGACCGAGGCGGCCCACGGCGCGATGAGCGCCCAGCGGGCCATCTTGCGGCCGGGGAAGCGCTGGTTGAACAGCTGGGCGAGGGCGAGCGAGATCAGCACGGTGAGCGCGACGACGGCCACGACCCAGATCACGCTGCGGACCATGATGTCCGCGAAGTCCTTCTCGGCGAACAGCTTGTCGTAGTTGTCGAAGCCGTTGTAGCCCCGGACGACGCCGACCCGGCTGATCTGCAGGAACGACGACCGGACCATCTCGATCACCGGCCAGATCACGACGACCGCGATCAGCAGCACGGCGGGCCCCACCCAGGCGAGGGGCTCCAGGGGGCGCAACCTTCTCATGACGAACCTTCCATGACGGTACGGCCAGCGTCCTGGACGGGGACGCCGGCCGTACGGACCCACTGATGGATCAGCTGGACTCGGCGGTCTTCTGCAGCTCGCCGAGGACCTTGGCGGGGTCGTCGGTGACGGCTCCGCCGATGGTCTGCTTGATCGCCGGGTTCAGGTCGGCCCACTTGGGGTCCTGGAAGGGGTAGAAGCTGGCGTTGGGCAGCGCGTCGAGGAACGGCTTGAGCTTCTCGTCGCCGGACAGCTTCTGGATGCCGCCGTTGGTGACGGGCAGCAGCTTGTAGGTGTCGCTGATCTTCTGCGCGGCGCTGCCGGTGTAGAAGAAGTCGAAGAACTTCTTGATCTCGGCGGCGTGGCCGTTCTTGTTGAACGCCATGATCCAGTCCATGACGCCGAGCGTGGTGTCGAGCGGGCCCGCCTTGCCGGGGATGGGCACGACGCCGTAGTCCTTCAGACCGGCCGCGTCGAAGATCGGGATGGACATGGGTCCGCCGTTGACCATGCCGACCTTGCCGGCGCCGAAGTCCTCCCAGACCGTCTTGCGGTCCTTGGTGCCGGGGTTGGGGGTGGTGAGGCCCTCGGCGACCATGCCCTTGAGGTAGGTGAAGGTCTCGACGTTCTGCGGGGAGTTGATCGCCCACTTGCCGGAGGCGTCCTTGTAGCCGCCGCCGTTGCCGAGCATCCACAGGAACGACTCGGCCTGGGCCTCCTCCTGGCCGAGCGGGAGGCCGAACGGCTGGCTGACGCCGGCGTCCTTGAGCTTCTTGGCGGCGGCCTTGATCTCGTCCCAGGTCTTGGGCGGCTCGGCGATGCCGGCCTTGGAGAACAGCTCCTTGTTGTAGAACAGGGCGCGGGCCGAGGACACGAACGGGATGCCGTACGCGGTGCCGTCGACCTTGCCGTAGTCGGCGAACTTCTGCAGCATGTCGCCGGAGACCTCGGGCGAGAGGACCTCGTCCACCTTGTAGAGGAGCTGGTCGGCGACGAAGCCGGAGTAGTCGCCGGTCTGCAGGATGTCGGGCACCTGACCGTTCTGGATCATGGTGGCGACCTGCTTGTCGATGTCGTTCCAGTTGATGACCTGGACGTCGACCTTGATGTTGGGGTTGGCGGCCTCGAACTCCTTGACCACGCCGTCCCAGAACGTCTGGCCGGAGTTGGGCTTGCCGGGGCCGTCGCCGTAGTCGGCGGCGACCATCTTCAGCGTCACCTGGCCACCTCCGGCCGCCTTGTCACCGCCTCCGGTCTCCGGCGTGCTGGAGCCGCAGCTGGACAGGACCAGCATGGTCGCCAGGCCGAGAGCGGCGCCGCCCACAAGTTTCATGTTCACCGTCAGTACCGCCTTCTCGTGGGACGGTGTCATGCTGGTCCGTACCAGCTTCAGGACGCCGTCCAGGGGTTGGGAAGCCACGTGTGCGCCAGAGTAAGCCCGGGTTCATCAACCGGTCTATACCGGTGGGTCTCGGTTTGAGAACACTCGGACCACGGGTTTCGCACAACCGGTCTAGACCACGCGTCAGAGGATTTTTCTCCGCACGCTCTCCCCGCCCTCGGGCGTCCCGATCCACGGCCCGTCGATCGACGGGTCCAGCACCCCCTCCTCCAGGAACGTGTAGCGCCCGTCGAGCACGTAGCCGGCCAGCCGCGTGTCATGCCCGTCGCTGTTGTCCCACAGCCGGTCGAACAGCGCGTCCACCCGCAATCTGGCCTGACGGCAGAACGTGTCGGCCAGCTCGTACGGCCGGCGGCCCAGGTCACGGGCGTCCTCCTCGGCCTTGACGCACACGGCCGTCATGGCGAACGTCTCCGCCCCGATGTCGACGATCCGGCCCAGGAACGACTGCTTGTGCTCCAGCTTGCCCTGCCAGCGCGACATGCCGTAGAAGGTGGCCCGGGCCAGCTTCCTGCTGGTCCGCTCCACGAAACGCAGGTGCGCGGCGAGCGGGCCGAAGCCGGCGAAGGCCGTGGGGAGCTGGCCCGCGCCGGTCACCAGCGACGGCAGCCAGCGGGCGTAGAACCGGCTCGCCCGCCTGAGCGCCTGGGCGCGTTCCTTGGGGCCCGCCTCCGGGTTGATCAGCTCACCGGCGGCCGTCAGGTGGGCGTCGACCGCCTCCCGGGTGATGAGCAGGCGCATGATCTCCGAGGAGCCCTCGAAGATCCGGTTGATGCGGGAGTCGCGCAGCATCTGCTCGGCGGGCACGCCGCGCTCGCCGCGCGCCGCCAGCGACTCCGCCGTCTCGAAGCCGCGCCCGCCGCGTAGCTGGACCAGCTCGTCGAGCACCCGGTACGACAGCTCCGAGGCGTACAGCTTGGCCAGCGCCGCCTCGATCCTGATGTCGTTGCGCCGGTCGTCGGCCATCCTGGCGGTCAGCTCGCAGACCGCCTCCAGGGCGTAGGCGCTCGCCGCGATGAAGGCGATCTTGGTGGCGACGGCCTCGTGCTCGCCGATCTTGCGGCCCCACTGGACGCGGGCGTTGCCCCACTCCCGGGCGATCTTGACGGCCCACTTGGCGCTGCCCGCGCAGGTGGCGGGCAGCGACAGGCGGCCGGTGTTGAGCGTGGTGAGCGCGATCTTCAGGCCCTGGCCCTCCCGCCCGATGAGGTTTCGCGCCGGGACTCTGACCTGGGAGAACTCGGTCACGCCGTTCTCGATGCCGCGCAGGCCCATGAACGTGTTGCGCCGCCTGACCGTGATGCCCGGCGAGTCGCCCTCGACGACGAACGCGCTGATCTTCTCGCCGGTCCTGGCCATGACGACGAGCAGATCGGCGATCACCCCGTTGGTGGTCCACAGCTTGACGCCGTCGATGACGTAGTCGTCGCCGTCGCGGACCGCGGTGGTGGACAGGCGGGCCGGGTCGGAGCCCACGTCGGGCTCGGTCAGCAGGAACGCCGAGATCTCGCCCCGCGCGCACCTGGGCAGGAACTCCCGCTTCTGCTCCTCGGTGCCGAACTGCTTGAGCGGCTGCGGCACGCCGATCGACTGGTGCGCCGACAGCAGCGTGGCCAGCGCCGGGCTGTAGGACCCGACGAGCATGAGCGCGCGGCAGTAGTACAGGTACGGCAGGCCGAGCCCGCCGTAGTCCTCCCCGATCGTGATCCCGAACGCGCCGAGCCCGGCCAGCCCCTTGACCACCTCGTCCGGCACCAGCGCCGTCCGTTCGATCTGCGCCGGGTCCACGTGCGTCTCCAGGAAGCGGCGCAGCCGCCTGACGAACTCCTCGCCCCGCTTGGCGTCCTCGTCGGGCAACGCCGGCACCGGGTGCACCAGGTCCAGCCGGAGATCTCCGAGGAACAGCTGCTTGGCGAAGCTCGGCCGGGCCCATTCCCGCTCGCGGGCCTGCTCGCCCAGCTCCCTTGCCTTGGCGTACTCGCTCATGGCACCTCCCGCCGACGCTACGCCTGTCATGCGCTGGTGTGTACTGCCCCGGCGGGGGCGCTTTGCGCTCTCCGGTGGGAGATTTCACCGCGGCAGTGGCCGCCGCTCCCCCGCCTTCAGCGCGATCAGGGCCACCCCGGCCAGCACGGCCGGCACCAGCAGGTAGGCGCCGCAGGCGGCGAGCGCGACCAGCGACAGCGCGCTCGCCGCCCGCGCGGTCGCCCGGTGCCTCCCGGCGGGCAGCACCCGTACGGCGGCCGTCACCCCGGCGAGCGTGACGGCGGCCAGGCACGCGGACGTGGCCCGCATCAGCAGGTCCAGGTCCACGGCCCACACCAGCACCGGAACGGTGATCACGGCCAGCAGCCCGAGGCTGCGCAGCGGCGTGCCGCCCCCGGCGAACCAGCCCGGCAGCGCGCCGTCCCTAGCCAGGGCCACGCCGAGGCGGGCGGCCCCGGCGACGTAGGCGTTGATCGCGCCGAAGGTGAGCAGGACCGCGAGCACGCCGGTCAGCGGCCGGGCCGCCGGGCCGATGCCGGCCTCCAGCAGCGCGGCGAGCGGCGCCTGCGTGGTGGCCGCGGCCGGCCCGAGCACGCCGATCGTGATCAGGCAGACGCCGAGGTAGAGCACGCTGATCACAGCCAGCGTGACGACCGTGGCCCGGAGCAGCCCGCCTCTGGCGGCGAACTCGGCCGACAGGTGGCTGGCCGCCTCCCAGCCGACGAACGCGAACAGCAGCACCCCGGCCGCGCTCACCACCCCCGCGGCGCCGTACGGGGCGAAAGGGGTGAAGGCGGCGGCCTCGGCGTGCGGCGCGGCGGTGATCACGGCGACGGCCAGCAGCGCGACGAGCAGGCCGACGAGCACCACCTGCACCCGCCCGGAGGTCCGCAGCCCGGCGGCGTTGACCAGGAACGCGCCGCCCAGCAGCACCGCGGCGGCGAGCGGCGCGGGCACGCCGGACGACGCGGCGACGTACTGGCCGCCGACCAGCGCACCGGCGACGATCCCGAGCGGGACCGACCCGTAGAACCACCAACCGGCCACCGCCGCCGCCCGCCTGCCGAACGCCAGCCCGGTGAACGCCGCCACTCCCCCGCCGCCGGGATGGCGGCTGCCCAGCGCCGCGAACGTCAGCGCCACCGGCACGCTCAGCACGAGCAGCGCCGCCCACGCCAGCACCGACGCCGGCCCCGCTGCCGCCGCCGCGAGGTGCGGCAGCGCGAGCATCCCCGGCCCGAGCACCGCCCCCACGAGCAACGCCGTCCCCTGACCCACTCCCAGTCTTGCCGTTTGCTCCGTCATGGGTCCAGAAAGTAGCCATCCGGACGGCCCCGATGCCCGCCGGCCGAACGTATGGCCGATCTGGGCGGCAGAATGTCGGCATGGATGAACTTGATTCGGCGATCGTCCGCCTTCTCCAAACGGATGCGCGGCAGTCCAACCGCGAGCTCGCCCGTCAGCTCGGCGTGGCCCCGTCGACCTGCCTGGAGCGGGTACGGGCGCTGACCCGGCGCGGGGTGATCCGGGGCTACCACGCCGACATCGACCCCGTGGCGCTCAACCGCGGGGTGCAGGCCATGGTATCGATCCAGGTGCGGCCGCTCAGCCGCGCGGTCATCGACGCCTTCGTGCGGTCGGCCGGCGAGCTGCCGGAGGTGCTGAGCGTGTTCGTGCTGGCGGGCGGTGACGACTTCCTGCTGCACGTGGCCGTCCAGGACCTCGACCACCTGCACGCGTTCCTGCTGGACCGCCTCAGCAAGCGGCGCGAGATCGCCGGGTTCCGCACCTCGGTGATCTTCCAGCAGGTGCACAACGCGGTGCCGGAACGGCTGCCCGCTCCCGGGTGAGTCAGCCTTCCGGCCCGGTCGGCCCGGTCGGCCCGGTCGGCCCGGTCAGCTCCGCGAGGGCGGCGATGCGGCGCAGCTCGGCCAGGTGACCGGCCAGGGCGGCCCGGCCCGGGGCCGTCAGGGAGAGCCAGGTGGTGCGGCGGGCCTTGACCAGGTCGAGGTAGCCGGCCGTCTGGAGCACCTTGGCGTGCTTGCTCAGCACGGAGTCGCTGATGCCGATGCTGTCGCGGACGACGGAGAACTCGGCCGACTCCACGGCGGCGAGCATCGCGCAGATCCGCAGCCGGATCGGCGCGTGGATGGTCTCGTCAAAGGCCGGCTGGGTCATGACCGTCCCGCAGCTCGCTGCGCAGCGCCCGGTCGGACCGGCGGCCGGCGACCACGGCGATCGCGGCCACGGCCACGCCCGCCACCGCGACCGCGCCCTTCACCCCGCCGCCCCACTCCAGCGCCATCGCCCCGGCTGTCAGTGCCAGCGCCACCAGGCTCCAGGTCACGACCGCCGGGGTGGCGCGCGGGGCACGCGGCGCGATCCCGGTCACGCGCTTCAGCGCCATCATGAGCCCGACGGCGGCGACGGCCAGGAACGGGACCCCGTACGAGGCGAATCTGAAGCTGATCGAGACGTAGGCGAGCAGGATCGCGGCGGCCAGTCCGTAGTGATACCACCACGGGCTGACGAGGCGGTCGGCCACGCGGGCGCGGACCTCGGCGACGCCTTCCAGGGCGAGGCGGGCAGATTCACTTTCCATGATGGAAAGTTAAGCACACTCTTTCCATCATGGAAAGTCCAGAAATAATCGGTTGCGGCGCCGCCGGAGCGGCTCTTACCTTGGGGACATGCGCCTTTACCTGTGAAGCGCCCGGGCCCATCGGCCCCGGCCACTCAGCCCATCCGCCCATCAGACGCGGCTAGCTGAGCTCGCGTACCCGGCCACGGCCGCGTCGCCCTCACGTAAAGGAGCCCTTTCATGCGTGTTCGTTCCTCGGGCCAGCAGGCCTCGGGCAAGAAGAACGTCCCCGGCCACCCGCAGCCCCGGCCCATGCCGAAGCTGCCGCAGCGGCCGATCGCGCCGCCGCGGCGCATCCCGCCCAAGGGCCGCTAGGTCCCCTAGCGCCCAGGCTGCCCCGTCCCTCCGGCTGAGGGACGGGGCATTCGCATGTCAAGATGTGGGGCCAACTTTTCGACCCAGACAAAGGGGATTTCGCATGCCAGACCCCCGAGAGGATCGCCTCTACCTGGACCAGGTCGTCGACCAGACGCGGTCGGCGATGCGGCACCTGCGCGAGGCCCAGCGTCAGATCGCCGCCGTCGAGGGGACCGGCGAGGCCGCGCAGGGCATGATCCGGGCCGTCGCCGACGGGCGCGGCACGCTGACCGGCGTCAAGATCGACCCGCGCGCCCTGCGGCTCGACGTGGCGCGGCTGGGCGCCGAGGTGACCGCCGCGGTCCAGGCCGCGCAGGAGGAGGCCGCGCGCCGCACCGGCGACATCGTGGCGGACGCCGCCGGCCGGGCCGGGACGCTGCCCGAGCCGCTGGACGAGCGGTTCGTGCGCGACCACGTGGAGTCCGCGGCCCGCGAGCTGTACACGGGAGGGCTGTGATGTTCGGCTTCGACCTCGACCCCGGCGACATCCGTCCCCAGGACGTGGACCGCGCCGACGAGCAGAACGCCCGGGTCCTGGAGCTGCTGGCCGAGGGCGAGGAGCGGCTCGGCGAGATCGTCGGCACGGGCGGCGGCGACCGGGGCCACGTACACGCCACGGCGGCGGCCGACGGGCGCGTGCTCAAGATCACGCTCGACGCGCGCGCGGTGCGCGAGGGCAGCCAGGCGCTCGCCGACGACATCCTGCTGGCCGTGCGCCAGGCCCAGCAGGACGCCCAGCGGCAGGCCGACGACCTGCTGCGATCGGCGTTCGAGCAGGCGTTCCCCGGCCGGGCCGTCGACCCGGTCGCCGTACGTGAACGACTGGTGAACCTGCTCGACTGACAAGCGACATTACTCACACTGGTCACACTGGTCACAGGTGACCCATTAATGTCGGATTCATGACTACGGGGATGGAAGTCGCGAAGGGCGCGCTGCGACAGCAGGCGGTCCGGGTGCGCGTCCACGGGGAAGAGTACGAGGCCGCGGTGGAGCGGCTACGCGCCAGAACGGGCGGCTGGGGCGACAACGGGCTTTTCAGCGAGTTCGAGAAGGCCTGGGTGGAGTGCCGCCACACCATGCTGACCACCGTGCCGGCCCTGTCGGGGACGATCGGCGGCGTGGGTGCCGGCATGGCCCTGGTGCCCGACAACGTCGAGGCCGCCGAGCAGGCCAGCGCGCTGCCGGAGCTGGATCCATGGGCATAGTCCTGCCGCCCGAGCTGCACGGCGTGCTGGAGCTGGCCGGGCTGCCCTTCCCCAACATCGACGAGGACGAGGTCCGTCTCGACGCCGACGCGGCCCGCGTGGTGCAGGCACACGCCGCGCAGTCGGGCGCCGAGGCGGACGCCGCCGTGCTCGGCTCGGCCGCCGTCTACCGGGGCGGCTCGGCCACCGAGCTGCAGAGCCTCTGGCAGGAGACCGGCAACAGCAACGGCCATCTCGCCCAGGCCGCCGCGGCCACCCGGATGGCGCCCGTCGCGCTGGACGGCATGGCCACGGTGGTGACCGCCACCAAGATCGCCGTGGGCACGGTCGCGGCGGTCGGCACCGTACGGCTGGCGATGGCCCTGCTGAGCGGCGGCCCGTTCGCCAGTCTCACCGCGACGGCGTCACTGCTCGCCACCAGGAGGGCGGGCATGAAGATCTACCGGGAGGCCGCCGAGGGCACCGGCCGGGTGCTGGCGCCCGGCCTGGCCCGCCGCGTCACCGACCCGATGCGCCGCATCCTGGACAGCCTGCGCCGCCCCGGCGGCCCCGGCGGCCCGGCGCTGGCAGGCGCCGGACCCGGCCGGATGCCGCTGCGCCCGCAGGGCAACCTGATGGACCGCTCCCCCGGCATCCTCCAGCGCGGCGGGCGCAAGGGCGGGCGCGGCCGTAGCGAGAGCCAGGCCAACCTCAGCCCCGAGGAACAGGCGGCCGTCGACGCCAAGAACGCCGGCAAGAAGTTCGACAACAAGCTGTTCAACAGCGCGAAGGCCAAGGAGCGCAAGGCCGAGAAGTTCTCCGGGGACCGCAACAAGCAGAAGAGAGGGAGAAAGTAGGGATGGCCGAGCTTCAGACGCGGCACTTCTCGCTGAACAACCCGGCGGGCGAGGAGCAGGGCGACGTGCCGATGCTGCTGCGCCGGCTGGCCGGCACCCTGGAGGAGATGGGGCCGATCGACATCCGCGACGTGGTCTTCCACAACGACATGGACGACGACGGCGCATCGTGGCCGTTCGTGACCGTCTACTACGACGAGGCCGCCCCGGCCTGACCCGGCCGGGGCGCCTGGGTTCGCGTCAGAGCCGCTCGATGATGGTGACGTTGGCCTGGCCGCCGCCCTCGCACATCGTCTGGAGGCCGTAACGGCCGCCGGTGCGCTCCAGCTCGTGCAGCAGCTTGGTCATCAGGATCGCGCCCGTGCCGCCCAGCGGGTGGCCCAGGGCGATGGCGCCGCCGTTCGGGTTGACCTTGGCCGGGTCGGCGCCCAGCTCCTTGATCCACGCGAGCGGCACCGGCGCGAACGCCTCGTTGATCTCCGTCACGTCGATGTCGTCGATCGACAGGCCCGACTTGGCCAGCGCCTTCTGCGTCGCCGGGATGGGCGCGGTCAGCATGTACACCGGGTCGTCGCCCATGAGCGCGAGCTGGTGGATGCGGGCGCGCGGGGTGAGCCCGTGGTCCTTGACCGCCTGCTCGGAGGCGATCAGCAGCGCGCCGGAGCCGTCGGAGATCTGCGACGACGTGGCGGCGGTGATCTGGCCGCCCTCCTTGAGGGTCTTCAAGGTGGCCAGCTTCTCCAGCGTGGAGTCGGGGCGCGGGCCCTCGTCGTCCTCGACGCCGTTGATCGGCTCGATCTGGTCCTTGAAATAGCCGTTGGCGATGGCCTTGGCGGCCCGCTGGTGCGACTCGAACGCGAACCGCTCCAGCTCGTCGCGCTTGAGGCCCCACTTCTCGCACATCAGCTCCGCGCCGCGGAACTGCGAGATCTCCTGCTTGCCGTAACGCTCGACCCACTTGTCGCCGAACGGGAACGGCATGCCCTTCTCCAGCGCGGCGGTGATCGACGAGCCCATCGGCACGATGCTCATCGACTCGACGCCGGCCGCCACCACGAGGTCCTGGGTGCCCGACAGCACTCCCTGGGCCGCGAAGTGGATCGACTGCTGGGACGAGCCGCACTGCCGGTCGATCGTGACGCCGGCCGTGGTCTCCGGCAGCCCGGCCGACAGCCAGGCGTTGCGCGCGATGTCCATGCTCTGGGGGCCGAACTGCATGACGCACCCCATGATGACGTCCTCGACCGCCGCGGGGTCCACGCCGGTGCGGTCGATCAGCGCCTTCAGCGTGTGCGCCGCCAGGTCAGTGGGGTGGACGGTGGACAGGCCGCCCTTCTTCTTGCCGACCGGGGTGCGGACCGCCCCGACGATGTACGCCTCTGCCACAGTGCCTCCTGTAAACCGAGCAATATTCGGTTCTTAGGCAGAGGGTACAACAGAACGTCACTCGGTTTCTGCCCTCGCCGGGGGAAGCAGTTCCTCCGCCCGATCCACCCGGAACCGCCACCGGTCCACGACCAGGCCGTTCAGCGCCTCCGACAACGACAACGCCAGCGTGCCCAGCTTGAGCCGGTCATCACCGCGCAACTCGATCGCCGTCAGCTCCGTGGCGAACGGCAGCAGCTCCTTCACCGCAGGCGGCTGCCCCTTCTGCGGCACCACCAGCGCCCGCACCCCGCCCGCCGAGAAGACGAACTCCTCCTCCTGCTCGACCTCGCCCTCCAGCAGCTCGATCAGCTCCTCCGCCGACGGCCGCACCGGCAGGATCACCGCCGGACCACCCGGAGCCGCCTCATCGGCCGGATCGTCCACCTCGCCCCGGCACACGGCCAACCCGCCCAGCCGGAACGCCAGCCCCTCCGCCAGGAAACGGTCGAAGAAGTCGAACGGCAGCGGGCCCTCCGCCGCCACCCGGCACGCCCAGACCTGCTCCAGCTCCCCGCCGACCAGCTCCGGCTCCGCCTCCACCGGGGCATGCACCCGTACGTCCACCGCCACGATGTCGTCGCCGTCCTCGCGCGCCCCCGGATCGGCCAGCCGCACCAGCCTCAGCAACTCGGCGCGATCCGGCTTGGCGGGCAGAGCCGCCGTGGGGCCAGTTCGCAGTCTCCGCTTCGCCATCCAGCCCATTGCGCGCCTCCGCGATCAGCTTCGATAGGAGCTCGTCATCGTCGCGTAGACGATGACGTTGTCGGTGTAGTGACCCGTGCTGCGGTTGTAGATGCCGCCGCACGTGATGAGGTGGAGCTGGGCGTTCTCCTGCGGGCCGTACACGCGCTCGGAGGGGAACGTCTTCTTGCTCGCCTGCTCGATGCCGCCGACCGTGAACACCGCCGTGATGCCGTCTTGGCGCTTGATCTCGATCTGGTCGCCGTTGAGCAGCTCCGGCAACCGGTTGAAGACGGCCGCCCGCGTCCGCGTGTCCTTGTGCCCCAGCAGCACCGCCGGACCCGCCTCACCAGGAGTCGACATGTTGCGGTACCAGCCCGCCAGGTTGGGATTGTCGGCCGGCGGCACCTGGATCGTGCCGTCCTTGGCCAGGCCCACGGATTTGATCGGCGCGTTCACGCCCAGCTTCTTGATGATGATGCGCACCGGGGTCGACGGCAGCATCGCCGGAGCCGGCTTGATCTGCGGCAGCGGCGGCGGCGCGTCCGGCCCCGCCTGGAACAGCGCCTGCTCCGGCTGCCCCGACGCCTGACCGTCCGGCAGCGCCGTCAGGCCCAGCGAATCACGCTGGCTCGCCAGGCCGTACTCCTCCGGCGAGCCCAGCACGATCAGCATCCCCGCCACCACCGTCACCACGCCCGCCACGGCGGCGAGCAGCAACGTCGTCCTCAGGACCCTGCTGCCGCCATCGTCCTGCGGAGGCTGCGGGCCGGCGCCGTAGGGGTACTGGTTCGCCACGGGTCCATCATCCCTTGGATACGCCGCGACGCCGCATCAGCAGCCCCCCGGCCCCGGCCGCCAGGATCAGCGCCGACCCGGCCGCCAGGAACATCCGCCCGTCGGGCCCCATCGTCCCCCCGGCCCCGGTGTCGGCCCCGTCCTTGGGGGTCTCGGAGCTACGAGGAGAGGTGGTCGTCTCGCTGGGCGTGGGCGTCACGGTCTCGTACACCGTGGTGGTCTTGGTGGGGGTGGGCGTGGAGGTCGTGGGCGTCGTCGTGGGGGTTGTCGTGGGCGTCCCGGTCGAGGTCGACGTGGCAGTGCTCGTGCCGACGACGAGGTTGACGGAAGGTCCGCCGGACGCACCCGGCACGCAGCTGTACCAGACGGTCCCGTTGACCTTGAGGCTGAAGGCGCCCGCCTTGATGGCGGCCGTGCCCGTGGCGGTGGGCCGGACCACGATGCCCATGGTCGGGATGGGCATCGGAGCCCCGGCGGTCACCTCGGTCGCAGGGGTGGCGGTCGCCGCCGCCGGGACCGGAGCGCTGGGCAACGGGCTGCCGGTCGGGGTGACGGTGGCTTCCGCGACGACGGTGCTGCTGGGCGTGATCGCCGCGGTCGCCTCCAACTGGCTGGCCGTGTTCGTCGGCTGCTTGATGTCCCACGTGACCGTCACGGTGGCGCTGGGGGTCGGCGCCGCGGCCGGGGTCCTCAGCTCCATCATGAACGGGATGTTCGTCGCCTGCCCGCCGGTGGGCGTACACGAGTAGGTCACTTCCACCGGCGCCGCTAGAGCGGCCACTGCCGGGATGACACCGAAGACACCTGCACCGAGAAGGGCGAAAGCGGATGTCTTGAGGGCGAGGCGGCGCCGCGCCTTGGACGTCAGCACTGTCCTTCTCCGTTTCAGCACAGTCACAACAGGGCGTACCACGATTCCAGCCGTTGGTTACGGTTGGGTTGAGATCATACGGACTAATCCTGTCAATCTCCTGTAAAAGACCAAAAAGACGGTATCAGCCCTTCTTCTTGGACAGGGTGGCGTAGACGATGATGTTGTCCGTGTAGCTGTGGGCCGCCTTGTTGTAGATCCCGCCACACGTGATGAGCCTGAGCTGGGCTTCCTTCGTGTCGCCGTACACGCGCTTGGTGGGGAACGTCTTCTTGCCGACCTGCTCGATGCCGCTGACCGTGAAGCGCGTCACCTTGCCGTCGGAGCGGTACACGTAGATGTGGTCACCCTTGGACAGCTCGCTCAGACGCTTGAAAACAGCGGCGCCCTTTTTCGTGGCGACGTGGCCGTTGATCACCGAGGGGCCGAGCTCGCCCGGCAGCGGGCTCTTGCCGTACCACCCGGTCAGGTTGGGCTTGCTGAGCGGCGGGGTGGCGAGGGCGCCCTGCTTGGTGAGGCCGACCGTGTTGATCGGGGCGTTGACCTTGATGTCCGGGATGCGGATACGGGTGGGCCTGACCTTGGTGGTCTTCGACTTGACCGGCTTGATGGCCGGGACCACGACCTCGGCGGGCAGCGGCGGGGGCGCGTCCAGGCGGGCCGGGGTCAGGGGGACGTTCTCGCCGCCGGGGCCGACGCTGGGCGGCAGCTCGAACGCGCCCGCGTTCTGATACTGCAGCGTCGCCGGGTCCTGCTGGGCCGCCATCGGGACCGGGCCGGAGCCGTCGTCCACCGGTGGCGCCAGCGACAGCAGGCCGACCATGATGGCGCCCACGCCGGCCAGCGACCCGGCGATCAGCAGCGCCGGGGTGGCCTTGGACATCGTCGACTTCAGCTCGCTCATCAGTCAGTCCCTCCGGCGTGTCCGGCGCGGCGGCGCCGCACCAGGAGCCCTCCGGCTGCGCTGCCCATCAGCAGCAGCGACCCGCCGGCGATCAGCGCGTACGAGCCGCCCGCGACCTGCTCGGGAGCCTCACCGGTGTCCACGCCGCCCAGCGGGGTGGTGTCGACCTGGGCGGCCTTGTAGTTGGTGGCGGTGGGGCCCGGCGTGGTCTTGGCCGTGGGCGTGGGGGTCTTGCTGCTGCCCGGGACCACGACGACCACGTGACTGGTGCTGGGCCAGGGGACGTGCCGGTTCGGGGGCGTGGGCGTCGGCCCGTCGGTGGGGCCGCCGGTCGGTCCGTTGGTGGGACCGTTCGTCGGCCCGTTCGTGTTCGTGACGGTGGGGCTCGCGGTCGAGGTCGGGGACTGGGAGGCGCCGCCCACGGTGATCTCAACGGTGCCCGGGTTGTTGGTGACCTCGCAGGTGGACTTGTGCTCGGTCGGCGGGTCGATCAGCTCGCGCGTGTGCAGCTTGAACGCGTCGAGGTAGGCAGGCTTGTCGTGCTCCATGCTGCGGACCCGAAGGGTGTGCTGGCCGTAAGGGAGGTCCAGGCGCTCCCAGAGCGAGACGTTGCCCCGGATGGCGTTGGTGGGGTTGCCGTTGCCGTCCTTGGTCGGGTCGACGATCGCGGACTCGTCGTCGTCGATGACCACCCGCACCTGGCCGGCACCCGGCATCTCGCGACCGAGGTACTCGAACCCGGTGCCGCGGAAGCGGATGACGGCCTCACCCTCGCGGGTGGTGGTCACGTGGACGTCCCGGCCGTGGTCGCCGTACTCGAAGGGGGTCGAGCCCTCGTGCGACCAGTCCTTCTTGTAGATGATCCGGGGGTCGTCGTCGTTGACGGTGACCTCGCCCGCCGGGGGCACGAAGTCGACCGTCATCGCCTGCGGGGTGAGCTTGATGACGCCGGCGTCGGTCATGTGCGCCTCGGAGGAGAGTCCCTCGGGGGCGACGAGCGGCTGGTTGGGCTTGAGCGCGCTCTGGTCCTTGCTGCCGTGGGCTTCGAGGGTGCCGTTCCAGGCGCCGTCGAGCTTGACGTTGCCGACGAGGGAGACGCGGGCGCCTTCGGCGTAGTAGTCGGGCGACTTGAAGCGGGGCGCGCCGACGTGCTCGATCGACCAGCCGAGCTTGAGCATGCTGCCGACCTGGACGGCCGTCGGGATCTGGACCCGGGCTTTCAGCTTGACCTCGGACGAGCCGGCGATACCGTTCGTACACGTGTAGTCGACGACGAGGTTGAACGTACTCGCCTTCGCGGGTATCGCGACGAACGCGGCTGAGGCCGCCATTCCGATCGATGCGGCGATCCACGCATTGCGCCACCGACTCACGGCTAACTCCGATCGCACAGTAAACCGAAGGTAGATCTTAGAGCCGTCAAGCCCCGCAACACGCCCATGTTCCACCACTTGTGATGAACCCGTGTCCGCCCGCCAGAATCGTATTCTGGAACGCACACACCCCCTGCTAGGAGGCGACATGCGGCGAGACCTCTTCGACGAGGAGCACCTGCTTTTCCGGGAGACCGTGCGGGAGTTCATGGCCCGCGAGGTGGTGCCCCATCACGCCCGGTGGGAGAAGGACGGCATCGTGCCCCGCGAGGTCTGGAAGAAGGCCGGGGAGGTCGGCATGTTCGGCTTCTCGGTGCCGGAGGAGTACGGCGGGGCGGGCATCACGGACTTCCGGTACAACGCGGTGATCGTCGAGGAGATCATCCGCAATGGAGCATCCGGCCTGGGCTTCTCGCTGCACAACGACGTCGTGGCCCCGTACCTGGTGGATCTGACGGACGAGGAGCAGAAGCGGCGGTGGCTGCCGGGGTTCGCGAGCGGTGAGCTGATCACGGCGATCGCGATGACGGAGCCGGGCGCGGGCAGCGACCTTCAGGGGATCAGGACGACGGCGGTGCGCGAGGGCGACCACTACGTGCTGAACGGGCAGAAGACGTTCATCACGAACGGCGTCAACGCCGATCTCGTCATCGTGGTGGCCAAGACCGATCCTGCCGCCGGGGCCAGGGGGACGACGCTGCTGGTGGTCGAGCGGGGCATGGACGGGTTCGGGCACGGCCGCAACCTGGACAAGGTCGGCATGAAGGCGCAGGACACGGCGGAGCTGTTCTTCGAGAACGTCCGGGTGCCGGTCGCCAACCGGCTCGGCCCGGAGGACGGCCGGGGCTTCTTCCAGCTCATGGACAACCTGCCGCAGGAGCGCCTGTCGATCGCGGTGGCGGCCGTGGCGGCGGCGGAGACGGTGCTGGAGCAGACGATCGAGTACTGCAAGGGCCGTCAGGCGTTCGGCCGGAACATCGGCTCCTTCCAGAACACCCGGTTCGTGCTGGCGGAGCTGGCCACCGAGACGGAGATCGCCCGCCACTACGTGGACAAGTGCATCGTGGCGCTGAACGCCGGCGAGCTCACGGTGGTCGACGCCGCCAAGGCCAAGTGGTGGACCACCGAGCTGCAGACCAAGCTCATCGACCGCTGCCTGCAACTGCACGGCGGCTACGGCTACATGAACGAGTATCCGGTGGCCAAGGCGTGGCTCGACAGCCGCGTGCAGACGATCTACGGCGGCACCACCGAGATCATGAAGGAGATCATCGGCCGCTCCTTCGGTTTTTAGCGGTCCGGCGACGCATACTGGAGACCATGGACAGCGGCCTGATCCTCCTGGTTTTCCTGGCTTTGCTGTTCGCCTGGGGCCTCAACCGGGTGCGCCGGGCGTTCAGGCTCGGCGCCGTGGGCTACGCCGGCATCATGATCGTCTTCGTGATCGTCATGCTTCTGCTGTGGGGTCAGACGTTCCGCTAGCCTCCAGCAGCACCCGCGCCACCAGCGCCGGGTCGTCGCTCATGGGTACGTGACCGCACCCCTTGAGCAGCTTGACCCGCTGGCCCGACCAGCGGGCGGCGCGCACGGCCTGGCGGCGCGGCAGCAGCCGGTCGTGCTCGCCCCAGGCGATGGTGATCGGTGACTTGGGCGGCGCGGGCGGCATCAGCCCGGAGAACGACGCGAGCGTCTCGTCGAACCCTGCGGAGTCGGCGAGCGCCTGCGACGCGGCGGTCAGCGCGGTGGGCGTGAGCCTCGACGGGTGGGCCACCAGGAGCCCGGCCGACAGCGTCCGGCCGAGCGCGCTCTCGGCGGTCCGGCCCGCCTGCTCGGGCGGCAGCGCGCGGGCCGACGCCCGGGCGGCGCGCAGCACCGCCTGGCAGTAGAGCAGCTCGGCGCGTGACCAGAACCCGGCCGGCGACAGCGCGGTGGCGGTGCGGACGGTGCCGCGCGAGGCCAGCTCCAGCGCGATGTAGCCGCCCAGCGAGTTGCCGGCGATGTGCGGCTCACGCAGCCCGAGCAGCGCGCAGAAGGACTCGACGGCGTCGGCGAGCGACTCGGCCGTGTAGGGGACGCCGTCGGGCAGCCCGCGCGAGCGACCGAACCCGGGCAGGTCGACGGCGATGACGGTGCGCGCGGCGGCCAGCCGGTCCAGGACCGGCAACCAGGCCTGCCAGTGGTGCCCGATGCCGTGGACCAGGATCAGCGGCTCGCCGGAGCCCCGGCGTTCGAAGGCCAGCTCCATGCGCGTAAGTGAACCATCAGCGGCTGCGCGTGGGAATCTCGAACCAGACCGCTTTGCCTTCCCTGGTGGGCCGCGAGCCCCACCGCTTGGCGAGCTGGTCGACCAGGTAGAGGCCGCGGCCGCCCTCGTCGTTCTCGCCGGCGCTGCGGATGCGCGGCAGCCGCAGGTCCTGGTCGAACACCTCGACCCAGACCGACTCGCCGCCACGCCGCAGCCGCAGCGTGAACTCCTTGTCGCCGACCACCTCGTCCTCGAAGCCCGGCATGTCCCAGGAGTCCTCGAACGGCAGCGGCGGCCCGTCGACGATCAGCTCGCGGCGCGGCACGCTGGCCGTGGAGGCGTGCAGCACCACGTTGGTGACGACCTCGGAGACGAGCAGGCAGGCCAGCTCGGCGCGCTCTTCCGGCACGTTCCAGCCTTCGAACGCCTCCGACGCCATCCGGCGGGCCTCGCCCACCATGATCGGCTGGGCCGGGAACGTGCGCTCCTCGACGTCGAGATCGGCGTCGCTGGAGCGGACCACGAGGATCGCCATGTCGTCGTCGATCTCGCCGGGCACCGCGACGGTGGCGGCGTCGGCGATGCGCTCGACCTCGGCGTCGGCCATCTTGGCGAGCTTCTCGCAGAGCACCCCGAGCGTCTCGGCCTCGGTGGGCATCTCGCCGAGCCGGGCGGGGCGGCGGTCGACCAGGCCGTCGGTGTAGAGGAGCAGCGCCGCGCCGGGCGGCAGCGTGCGCGTCTCCTCCTTGTAGACGAGGTCGGCGTGCAGCCCCTTGGCGCGTACGCCGAGCGGCTGGCCGACCTCCTCGATGTCGAGCTCGACGCACTGGCCGTCGTGCAGCAGCAGCGGCGGGGCGTGTCCGGCGTTGGCGAAGGACAGCTGGCGCGACCAGGCGTCGTAGACCAGGTACTGGCAGGTGACGATGGGCGGGATGCTGACGTCGGCGCCGTTGTCGTCGCGCTCGGGGGTGGCGATGATGCGGGTCCACTCGTCGAGCCTGGCCAGGATGTCGGCGGGCGACTTGTCGTCCTGGGCGAAGGCGCGCAGCGCGGCCCGGAGCTGGCCCATGATGGCGGCGGCCTTGGCGCCCCGGCCCTCCACGTCGCCGATGACGATGCCGACCCGGCCGGCCGACAGCGGGATCACGTCGTACCAGTCGCCGCCGACCTGGGTCTGGATGCCCTGGCCGTGGGAGACGAGCGGGGCGGCCGGGTAGTAGCGGACGGCGATCTGGAGGCCGTCGAGCTGCGGCAGCGCCCGGGGCAGCAGGTGCTTCTGGAAGGACTCGGCGGTGTGCCGCTCCTCCTCGAACAGCAGCGCGTTGTCGATGGCGAGCGCGACCCGGGTGGCGATGGCCCCGACGAAGTCACGGTCGAAGGCGTCGTAGTGGGGGCTGCGGCGGTCGGTCAGGTTGGACAGCCCGAGGTACATCAGGCCCAGCGTCTCGCCGCGCACGCTCAGCGGGGCGACGATCGCGGAGTTCATGCCGACCTCGCCGCACAGCCGGGCGCTGCCCTCGGACGGGGCCGGGAAGCTGTTGCCGGCGAAGTCGTCGACCAGGATCGTCTCCTGGCGGCGCATGGCCGCCTCGGCGTAGTGGCCGGACGGGTAGCGGATCTCGGCGCCGACGGGCTTCCAGGTGCCGGGCGGCGGCGACCAGCCCTGCACGTGCTGGGAGATCCGGCGCACCAGCCGGTCGCCCTCCATCAGCTCGATGAAGCAGTGGTCGGCGAACTGCGGGACCAGCATCTCGGCGACCCGCTTGAGCGTCTCCTCGACGTACAGCGAGCCGGCCAGCCGCTCGCCGATGCGCTCCAGCAGGCCGAAGCGGTCCTTCTCACGCTCGTTGCTGCGCAGCGCCTCGCGGGCGGTGATGACGATGCCCGTCACCGAGCCTGAGGTGTGGCGCAGCGGCACCGCCTGGGCGCGCACGTACAGGACAGAGCCGTCGGCGCGCCGCACGTCGAACGTGCCCTCCCAGACGCCGCCCTTGAGCACGTGCTTGCTCAGCTCGATGGCCTGCGGGTGGTCCTTGTCCATGATCCCGAAGGACTGTGCCGAGGGGTCGCGGCCCGACGCCCGTGGCCGCCCGAACAACCGCTCGGCGAACGGGTTCCAGTAAAGGAGATTGCTGAACCGGTCGGTGACGACCACCGCCATCTCGGCATGGTCGAGCACCGACGACGCGGCCAGGTGATCGGCGTCGGGTGACACGTCCCCCCATCGCTTCATCCGGAGACCACTCCTAGGGGACGCATGCGCGAAAAGCGAACCACGGGCGCTCCTGCAACAGTCTTGGCCGGGGGGGAGTGGAGGGGCTCCCAGTTGGGATTCAACCAAGCAGCCGCGCGTGCGTCAGCGCCTGGTGACGAAAACGTGCGCGGCAACGTCACGCGGGATCTCCGCGAGAGAGTCGTTCGCGTCACCGTCACCTGTCACCCGCACACCGTCGTCGCTCGCCGCGAGCGTCACCTCGCGTCCGGGTTGTATCCCAACTTGCTTGAGTTTAAGCATCAGAGCGGGATCACTTTGCACTTGTTCGCTAATTCGACGCACTACCACGGGCACTCCTTGGGCCCCGGCGACCTCCGTCATGGTCGGCAGCATGCTCCCGGACGGTTCGGCGCTCTCCTGCGCGCCGAGCTCGGCCAGGCCGGGGATGGGGTTGCCGTGCGGGCACACCGTGGGGTTGTCGAGCAGCTTGACCAGGCGGGTCTCGACCGACTCCGACATGACGTGCTCCCAGCGGCAGGCCTCGATGTGCACCTCCTCCCAGGGCAGCCCGATGACGTCGGTCAGCAGGCATTCGGCGAGCCGGTGCTTGCGCATGACCCTGGTCGCCAGGGTGCGGCCGAGCTCGGTCATGGACAGGTGGCGGTCACCCTCGACGCGGACGAGGCCGTCGCGCTCCATGCGGGCGACGGTCTGGCTCACCGTGGGGCCGCTCTGCTGCAGGCGCTCGGCGATGCGCGCCCGGAGGGGGACGATGCCCTCCTCCTCGAGCTCGTAAATCGTCCGGAGATACATCTCCGTCGTGTCGATCAGGCCGTGTGCGGTCAAGGCTCCTCCCAACTGCATGCTACGCCGGTCGTGGCGGGGACTGAGCCCGTCCGCTTCGGGCACAGGAGTCAGAGGCAAAGCCTATGGGGGAGAAACGACCGACGATGTCAAAGGACGGAAACAACTCAGCGGCCGAGTTCCTTCCCGATCGCCTGGACCTGACGTCGCTGCGGGAGGCGGCGGCCGGCTGCGAGGGCTGCGACCTCTACCGGGCGGCGACGCGCACGGTGTTCGGCGAGGGACCCGCCGGGGCCGCGTTCATGCTCGTCGGGGAGCAGCCCGGCGACCAGGAGGACCTGCAGGGGCACCCGTTCGTCGGACCGGCCGGGCGGGTGCTGGACCGGGGGCTGGCCGAGGCCGGGATCGAGCGGGAGGACGTCTATCTGACGAACGCGGTCAAGCACTTCTCGTTCACCCGGCAGGGCAGGCGGCGCATCCACCAGAAGCCGACGGCGGCCGAGATCGGGGCCTGCCAGCCGTGGCTGAACGCCGAGCTGGCCGTGGTGGAGCCGCAGGTGGTCGTGGTGCTGGGGGCGACGGCCGCGCGGGCGCTGCTGGGGCGGGCGTTCCGGGTGACGCGGCAGCGGGGGGCGCCGGTGCCGCTGGGCGAGGCCACGGCGGTGGCGACGATCCACCCGTCCGCGGTCCTGCGCGCCCCTGACCGGGACGCGGCGTACGAGGGCTTCCTCGCCGACCTCAAGGTGGCGGCCGGTCAGCGAGGGCGGTAGTGCCCCAAGGCGGCGCGGCCGGTCAGCGGGCGCGGTAGTTCCTGAAGCCGGCCACCGACAGGCCGGCGACGAGTACGGCCAGCGCGCAGGCGATGCCGCCGCCCACCCACGCGGTGGTGAGGCCGAAGGCGGTGGCCGTGGCCCCGGCCCGGACGTCGCCGAGCCGGGGCCCGCCCGCGACGACGACCATGAAGACGCCCTGCATCCGCCCCCGCATCTCGTCCGGCGCGTACAGCTGGAGTATGGACTGCCGCCACACCGAGGAGACCACGTCGGCGGCTCCCCCGACGGCCATGAACAGCAGCACGAGCCAGAGCTGCTGGGCGAGCCCGGCGGCGGCGACCGCGAGCCCCCACACGGCGATGACGGCCGTGAGCGCCAGGCCCTGGCGGGTGACCCGGGTGACCCAGCCGGAGAACAGCCCGCCGATGACCGATCCGGCCGCCATGGAGGCCACCAGCCAGCCGAGGACGTTCAGGTCGCCGCCGAAGCGCAGGTCGACGAGCTCCGGGAACAGGGCTCTGGGCAGCGCGAACACCATGGCGATGATGTCGACGACGAACGACATGAGCAGCACCGGGCTGGTGGCGATGAAGCGGAGCCCTTCGGCCACGGACCGCCAGCCGGGCCGGGACACCTCGCCCTGGGGTGCCAGTGCGGGCAGCCGGAAGGCGGCGTAGAGGCTGGCGGTGAACAGCAGGGCGTCCACGGCGTAGGCGGCCGCGTAGCCGCCCTCGGTGAGCAGGATGCCGCCGATCATCGGCCCGGCGACGGCGCCGATGCTGTAGACGAGCGAGTTGAGCGCGTTGGCCGAAGGCACCAGCTCGGCCGGGAGCAGCCTGGGGATGATGGCGCCCCGCGTGGAGGAGCTGACGGCGAAGCCGGCGGCGCCCACGGCCACGGTCGCCAGCAGCACGTACACGTTGGGGACGCCGACCAGCGCCTGGATCAGGATGAGCATCGTGCTCACCCAGGCGACGGCGGAGCCGGCGACGAGGAGCTTGCGCCGGTCGACGGCGTCGGCGACGGCCCCGCCCCACAGCCCGAAGATCACCAGGGGGATCAGGTTGGCCAGGCCCAGCATGCCGACCCAGAACGACGAGCCGGTCAGGTCGTAGACCTGCTGGCTGACGGCCACGACGGTGGCGCCGAGGCCGACGTGGGAGACGGCCTGGCCGATCCAGAGGCGCCGGTAGGCGGGCACGGACAGCGGCCGGGTGTCGACCAGGTGACGCTTGACGAAATCCCCGAATGTCACTTAAGGCACATTAAGGGGCAAGTCTTTCCAACTCCCACCCCGGCCGCGTACGCCGGTAACGCAGCCGGTCGTGCATCCGGTCGAGCTGCCCCTGCCAGAACTCCACCTCCACCGGCGTCACCCGGAAGCCGCCCCAGAAGTCGGGCACCGGCGGATCGTCCGGCCAGCGCGCCGCCAGCTCCTCGTAGCGGGCGTCCAGCTCCTCCCGCGACCGCACCACCGCCGACTGGCGCGACGCCCACGCCCCGATGCGCGAGCCGTACGGCCTGGCGTTGAAATAGGCGGCCGACTCCTCGGCCGACAGCCTCTTCACCGAGCCCTCCACCCGCACCTGGCGGCGCAGCGGATGCCACGGGAACAGCAGCGACGCCCTCGGGTTCTCCGCCAGGTCGCGGCCCTTGCGGGACTCGTAGTTGGTGTAGAAGACGAAACCGCGCTCGTCGTAGCCCTTGAGCAGCACGGTCCTGGCGCTCGGCCGCCCCCCCGCGGACGCGGTGGCGAGCACCATGGCGTTGGGCTCGGGCAGGCCGGCGTCGAGCGCGTCCTGGAACCAGACGGTGAACTGCGCGATCGGATCGGCGGCGACGGCGGCTTCGAGCAACGGTTCGCCCTCATAGGTCCGGCGAAGCCCCGCCAAGGAGGGCGGGCGCGAGGTGGCATCCACGAGACGGTATTCTCGCGTGCTTGGTGGCAGATCCCACACAGCGCCCCCTACCAGCGGTTATGGCCTACCGGCGGGTCCCGAGACCGAGCACGACCTGGGAGGGGGTTAAATTGACTGGCCGGTATCTCGACATCAAGGCATTGCCGGAACATGGCAAGAAAGGGAGGCGGCCGAGAATGTCCGACTTCAAACCCGGCCTCGAAGGCGTCGTAGCTTTCGAGACCGAGATCGCGGAACCGGACAAAGAAGGGGGCGCCCTTCGATACCGGGGCGTCGACATCGAGGAGCTGGTCGGCCGTGTGCCCTTCGGGCATGTGTGGGGCCTGCTGGTCGACAACAAGTTCCAGCCGGGCCTGCCCCCGGCGGAGCCGTACCCCATCCCTGTCCATTCCGGTGACATCCGAGTCGACGTGCAGAGCGCGCTGGCCATGCTGGCCCCCGCCTACGGCTTCAAGCCGCTGCTCGACATCAGCGACGAGGAGGCGCGCGACCAGCTCGCCCGCGCCTCCGTGATGGCCCTGTCCTTCGTGGCGCAGTCGGCGCGTGGCCTCGGCCTGCCGATGGTGCCGCAGAGCCGGGTCGACGAGGCCAAGACCATCGTCGAGCGTTTCATGGTCCGCTGGCGCGGTGAGCCTGACCCCAAGCATGTCAAGGCCATCGACGCGTACTGGACCTCCGCCGCCGAGCACGGCATGAACGCCTCCACCTTCACCGCCCGCGTCATCGCCTCCACCGGCGCGGACGTGGCCGCGGCGCTGTCCGGTGCGGTCGGCGCCATGTCGGGCCCGCTCCACGGCGGCGCCCCGGCGCGCGTGCTGCACATGATCGAGGGCGTCGAGCAGCTCGGCGACGCCAAGAAGTACGTGCAGAGCGAGCTCGACAAGGGCAACAGGCTCATGGGCTTCGGACACCGCGTCTACCGCGCCGAGGACCCGCGGGCCCGCGTTCTCCGCCGCACCGCCAAGGAGCTCGACGCGCCTCGCTACGAGGTCGCCGCGGCCCTTGAGCAGGCGGCCCTGGAGGAGCTGCACGCCCGCAAGCCCGACCGGGTGCTGGCCACCAACGTCGAATACTGGGCCGCCGTGGTCCTGGACTTCGCCGAGGTGCCCTCGCACATGTTCACCTCGATGTTCACCTGCGCCCGCACGGCCGGCTGGGCCGCGCACATCCTGGAGCAGAAGCTCACGGGCAGGCTGGTGCGCCCGAGCGCCAACTACATCGGCCCCGCGTCGCGTCCGCTCAGCGACGTGCCCGGTGCCGCCGAGGTCGCCGGCACCATCTGACGCCCTCCCTGACGGCCCGCCGGTCCGACCGGCGGGCCGTTCGCGTCGTCAGCCCCGCGCAGCGCGCGGTCGGGGCAGTCGGCCAGGCTCGGCCCGACCTCGGTGAGCCTGCCGCACACGCCGACGAGCTTCGGCTCCTGGCCCACCTGGATGAGCATGACCGGCTTGCCGGCCGACTCGTGCAGCTCCCTGCCGCCGGTGAACTCGATCACCCCGGTGGTCCCGTACTGCGTGCCCATCGTGCTCAGCCCGAACAGGACCGTGCCCTTGTCCGGCACCGGGCCGGGGGCGGCGGAGATCGCGAGCCCGAGGGCGAGCGCGGCGTCGTGGGCGAGCATCGCGTGCAGCCGCGACGGCTGCGCGTCCTTGCCGATCAGCCGCTGGATGCGCCCGATCTGGGCTTTTCCGCCCTGGCCCTCGCCGCCCGTGACATGGTCCCAGACCTTCTCCCACGCCAGCGTGACGTAGTGCAGGCGCAGGTTGGGGTGGTCCTTGAGCCTCTGGTGGTTGTCCTGGACGTACTTGGTGACGTCGTCGGAGGCCAGCACGTGGTGGATGCGGGACTGGCTGCACCCCTCGTCGACGCCCTGGACGAAGGTGACGAAGTCGTCGCCCCTGCCGGTGTAGTAGATGAGGTCGGGCTTGCCCGCGCACGCCTTCTTCACCTGGGCCTTGAGCTGACGCCCGCCCGTGTACGACAGGCTGGTGACGTCCGCCTCGCCGAAGGCGTCGCGGAAGCCGGCGGCCAGGTCGGCGCTGTAGAGGTCGCCCTCGGTGACGTCCTCCAGCAGCGTCACCTTCTTGGCGGCGGGCAGCCCGCCGGTGCCCGCCCTGACCCACGCCGCCGACGCCCTGGCCTCGCGGCCGTTGTTGGCGGCCATGCGGAAGAAGTACGGCGACGGCACCCGCTCGTGCTGGCCGAGCTCGTCGGCGGTGCCGACGGTGACCATGACGGGCAGCCCGGCGGTGTTGAGCACCGCGATGGCCTCCTGGTTGACCGCGCGGCTCTGCGCCATGCCGATCACGCCGACGATCGGCGCGCCCGACTCCAGCCGGTCGACGACCTGCCGGGCGAGCGTCACGGACTTCCTGAACGCCTTGCCGGGGTTGCCGAGCAGGACGCGCATCTTGGGCCGGTCGCCGCTCTGGGCGTTGTAGTCCTGCTGGTAGGCGGCGATCCCGTACAGCTCGCCGTGGGAGCCCGCCAGCAGGGCGTCCGGCGCGCCGGTCATCGGGCCGATGTAGACGATCTCCACGTAGCGGCCGCTGTCGACGGCCTTGACGTTCTCGGCCGCGATGCGGTCGATGGGGGTCTTCAGCCGGTCGTGGAAGACGTAGCCGCCGTCGCTGATGCCGACGCACTCGCCGAGCTCGTCCCGCAGCACGTCGGGGGCCTGGCAGTAGGTCATGGCGGAGTTCCACACGTACAGGCCGGACGCGATCAGCGGCACGACCAGCAGCGCCACCATGATCGTCCAGTAGGCGCGCACCCGCTTGTGTCCCGCCACCGGCGCGAGCGGGGCCGCGCGCCGGTCGTCCCCGGCCGTCAGGTCGACGCCCTCGATCACCAGGTACGCGGGCCCGTGCCGGTGGCTGACCCGGCGCAGCCACTCGTGGTGCGCCTCCTCGTCGCCGTCCGCGCCCGTGACGCGCACCGTGCGCACGTCGCGCACCAGCCCGGGCGACTCGGGGCCGGAGGTGACGACGAGCAGCGGGTCCCACTGCGCGTTGCGCTCGCGCACCTCGTGCAGGCGGCCGAGGAACGCCGCCGCGGCCGTGTCGGCGGCCGTGACGCCCTTCAGGTAGAGCACGCAGTGGTAGGCACGCGCCCAGGCGGGCCACAGGAACAGCCTGCGGCGCCTGTACGCCTGCCTGAGGTCCTCCAGGAAGGCGCCGACCAGCAGACGCTCCAGCTCCTCGTCCGACGCCCTGGCGGCCAGCCTGCTCGCGTACGCGGGCAGCCGCTCCCACGGGGTGCGCTGCTGCGCCGCCTGCTTGCGGAACCACGAGCTGCGCACGTGGGTGCGGGCCAGCACGGCCGCGTGCCCGACGGCCACCACGACGCCGGCCGCGACGCTCACCCCCCACGCCAGCAGCGTGGTCGCCTGGCCGAGCCAGGTGCCGATCACCGACGCCGCCGGGATCCAGCCGGTCAGCGACCTGCCCAGGTAGTCGAGCATGACCACCCTCGGGCGGTCGTCAGGGGGCCCGCCCCGGCCCGGCCGGTCCTCGGCCAGCGCCCGCTCCATGTCGGGGATGGCCACCTCACCGAGCTCCCGCCGGCGCAGCACCAGCAGCACGAAGCCGGTGAGCTGGAACCTGATCCTCGGCAGCCCGCGCGGTCCGGTGCGCTCGCCGAGCTTGGCCACCGCCTGCTTCACCAGGTCGGGCACGCCCGAGTAGGCGGCCGGCGAGAAGTACGGCACCGGCTGCCCGTCGGGCACGATGAGCGGCTCCAGGTCGCCCTCGCCCTTCAGGAACACCGACACCTGCGGCAGCGACCGGTCGCGCCGCCAGGGGGCGGGTCGCCGGATGAGCCTGCCGAACAGGTGCCGGAGGAACGTGCGGACATCGGCCATGCGTCGCTCCCTGGCGGTCGCCCCCCGACGATCCACTCCTTTGTCGACATACTGCCGTAAATCTCATGGAGTGATGTGTCGAGCCGCCCCCGCCGGAGCTCTCCCACGCTCCGAGGGGCGGTCGTTTCACCATTTCTCAGCATCCGGACCCGGGACCAGGGAATCTCGGCGGCTGGATACCCTTGTCTGGTGGCTGACATCGTGATTCCCGCTGACATCAAGCCCGCCGACGGCCGCTTCGGCTGCGGGCCCTCGAAGGTGCGCACCGAGCAACTGGCCGCCCTCGCCGCCTCCGGGGCGAGCCTCATGGGCACCTCGCACCGCCAGAAGCCGGTCAAGAACCTCGTCGGCCGCGTGCGCTCCGGCCTGGCCGACCTGTTCTCGCTGCCCGAGGGCTACCAGGTCGTGCTCGGCAACGGCGGCACCACCGCCTTCTGGGACATCGCCGCCTTCGGGCTGATCCGCGACCGGTCGCAGCACCTGTCGTTCGGCGAGTTCTCCTCGAAGTTCGCGACCGTGGCCAAGAAGGCCCCGTGGCTGGGCGAGCCCTCGATCATCAAGTCCGAGGTCGGCACCCACCCCGAGGCGGTCGCCGAGGACGGGATCGACGTCTACGCCCTCACCCACAACGAGACCTCCACCGGCGTGGCCATGCCGATCCAGCGGGTCGGCGGCGACGACGCGCTCGTGCTGGTCGACGCCACCTCCGGCGCCGGCGGCCTGCCCGTCGACGTGTCAGAGACCGACGTCTACTACTTCGCCCCGCAGAAGAGCTTCGCCTCCGACGGCGGCCTGTGGATCGCGATCATGTCGCCGCGCGCCCTGGCCAGGGTCGAGGAGATCGCGGGCTCGGGCCGCTACGTGCCGGAGTTCTTCAGCCTGCCGATCGCCATCGACAACTCGGCCAAGGACCAGACCTACAACACCCCGGCCGTGGCCACGCTGTTCCTGCTGGCCGACCAGCTCGACTGGATGAACGGCAACGGCGGCCTGGCCTGGACCACGTCCCGCACGGCCGACTCGGCGCAGCGCCTCTACACCTGGGCCGACAAGTCGTCCTTCGCGACGCCGTTCGCGGCCCCCGAGTTCCGCTCGCAGGTGGTCGGCACCATCGACTTCGCCGACTCCGTCGACGCCGCCGAGGTGGCCAAGGTGCTGCGCGCCAACGGCATCGTCGACACCGAGCCCTACCGCAAGCTGGGCCGCAACCAGCTGCGGGTGGCGATGTTCCCGGCGATCGACCCGGCCGACGTCGAGGCCCTGACGGCCTGCATCGACCACGTGGTCGAGCGCCTCTAGCCCACGACGTCAGACGAGTGGCCTGGGCTGCTGCCTGCGCAGCACCCAGGCCGCCACCACACCGCCGACCAGCCCGAACAGGTGGCCCTGCCAGGAGATTCCCGGCTGGTTGGGCAGCACGCCCGCGAGGATCGACCAGTAGGCGATGCCGACGCCGACCGCGATGACGATGTCGAGCAGGAGCCGGTCGAACAGGCCCCGGGCCAGGATGTAGCCGAAGTAGCCGAACACCAGCCCGCTGGCGCCCACGGTGACCACGTCGGGGCTGGTGAACCAGGTGCCCACGCCGCCGATGACGATGATCAGCAGGCTGGCCAGCAGAAACTTGCCGATGCCGCGCAGCGCGGCCAGGAACCCGAGGACCAGCAGCGGCAGCGAGTTGGCGATCAGGTGCCCGAAGCCGATGTGCAGGAACGGCGCGAAGAAGATCCCCGACAGTCCCGCCGGCTCCCAGCCGACGATGCCGAAGCCGTCCAGGGCGCCGAACATGAAGTAGTCGACGATCTCCACCGCCCACATGACCGCGAGCAGGCCCACCATCAGGAGGAACGCGGCCAGCGCGCCCGACAGCAGCGCCCCCGCGCCGCGCTTGGCCGACTCGAACGGGGACCTCGAATAGTCGCTCATGCGCTCTCCCAGGTGGACGACTCCCTTTTTACCGTACGTACGAACCGGCCCGAGTGCGTGAAAAGCCCCCTCCCGGGCGGGAGGGGGCGGAGTCGTCCGCGGGCTATTCGCCCTTCCACTGCGGAGCGCGCTTCTCGGCGAAGGCCGCCGCGCCCTCCATCGCGTCCTTGGAGCCGAACACCGGGTTGATGATCGCGCCCTGCCGCTTGAACATCTCGTCGAGCGGCCAGTCCTGCGACTCGATGATCACCTTCTTGGTCGCGGCGAGCGCCAGCGGCGCGTTCGCGGCGATCTTGCGAGCCAGCTCCAGCGCGCCTTCCAGCGCCTGTCCCGGCTCGGTGATCCGGTTGACCAGGCCCAGCTCGTACAGCCGCGAGGCCGGGTAGTGGTCGCCGGTCAGCGCCATCTCCATCGCCACGTGGTACGCGATCCGCCTCGGCAGGCGCATGATGCCGCCCGCCCCGGCCACCAGGCCGCGCTTGGGCTCCGGCAGGCCGAACGTGGACTCCGACGAGGCCACGATCACGTCGCACGACAGGGCCAGCTCGAAGCCGCCCGCCAGCGCGTAGCCCTCGACGGCCGCGACGATCGGCTTCTTCGGCGGCGACTCGGTCAGGCCGCCGAAGCCGCGTCCCTCCACGACCGGCATGTCGCCCGTCAGGAACCCCTTCAGGTCCATGCCCGCGCAGAAGGTGCCGCCCGCGCCGGTCAGCACGTACGCGGAGACGTCGGGGCGGGCGTCGAGCGCGTCCAGCGCCTCGGCGATGCCCCGGGCCACCGCGCCGTTGACGGCGTTGCGCGCCTTGGGGCGGTTGATGGTGAGCACGGCGACGCCGCCGGACTCCTCGACGAGCACTTCGTCGGACACGGGCCCTCCTACTTGGGCTGGAAGCGGATGCCGCCGTCGAAGCGGATGACCTCGGCGTTCATGTAGTCGTTCTCCACCAGGGAGCGCACCAGGTGGGCGAACTCGCCGGCGCGGCCCATGCGCTTGGGGAACACGACCGGCGCCACCAGCTTGGCCTTGAACTCCTCGGCGTTGCCCGAGAAGCCGTAGATGGGGGTGTCGATGATGCCGGGGCAGATCGTGTTCACCCGGACGCCGATGGCGGCCAGGTCGCGGGCGGCGGGCACGGTCATGCCGACGATGCCGCCCTTGGAGGCGCTGTAGGCGAGCTGACCGGTCTGTCCCTCCAGCGCGGCCACGGACGCGGTGTTGATCACCACGCCGCGCTGGCCGTCCTCGTCGACCGGCTCGGTCTTGGCGATGGCCGCCGCGCCGATGCGCATGAGGTTGAACGTGCCGATCAGGTTGACCTCGATGACCTTGCGGTAGGTCGCCGGGTTGTGCGGCTCGCCGTTGCGGTTGACGGTGCGCTCGGCCCAGCCGATGCCGGCGCTGTTGACCAGCACGCGCAGCGGCTTGCCGGTGGCGACGGCCGCGTCCACGGCGGCCTGCACCTGCTCGTCGTCCGACACGTCGGTCTTGACGAAGACCCCGCCGAGCTCGTCGGCCAGGGCCTTGCCGCGCTCCTCGTTGAGGTCGGCGATGACCACGGTGGCGCCGGCGCGGGCCAGCTCGCGGGCGGTGGCCTCGCCGAGGCCGCTCGCACCGCCGGAGATGATTGCTGCGGATCCGTTCACGTCCATAGCACGGACCCTAACCCGGCTACCGAATGAAGTTCTACTCGGGGGCGGTTAAATTCCCCCCACGGCGCTGTCCACATCCGAATAGACCTTGATCCGCCGGTCGAGCCCGGTCGTGCGCAGGATGCGCGCCACGGGCGCCTGAGGGGCCGCCAGCGACACCCCGCCGCCCTCGCCGGTGGCCAGCCGCCAGGCCTCGATGAGCACCGAGAGCCCGCTGGAGTCCATGAACGACAGCTGCTGGAGGTCGAGCACGAGCCGGGCGCTGTCCTGCTTGATCGCGTCGCGCACCTCGTCACGGAGGAACGGTGCGGTGAACAGATCGAGCTCCCCCGCAACGGCCACCACCACGGCGTCACCGAGGGCGTGTCGCGCAAGCCGCAGCTTCATTTGGCCCCTCCTCGATGAGCCACTGTACTTCCCCTTGCCCTGATACCGGGCACGCACAAACTACGATCACCGGTATGCATGAGGATGAGCCGGCACGGGGTGTCCGCCTGCCCGAGGCCCGTCTCAGCCCGCTGCGCGCCGTGCTGCGCCGGATGGCGATCGCCCTGGCGATGCTGCTCGCCATGTTCGTGCTGGTAGCGGTGGATCTCGACGGCTACCGCGACAGCGCCGACGGCGACGTCAGCCTGCTCGACGCCCTCTACTACGTGACCGTGTCGATCTCCACGACCGGCTACGGTGACATCACCCCGGTCAGCACGGCGGCCCGGGTCGTCAACATCGTCGCCGTCACGCCGCTGCGGATCGCCTTTCTGGTCGTGCTCGTGGGCACCACGCTGGAGGTGCTCACCCGGCGCACCCGCGAGGCCATACTCATCGAACGCTGGAGGGGCAGGTTGCGCGACCACACGGTGATCGTCGGCTACGGCACCAAGGGCCGCGCCGCGAGCCGCACGCTGCTGGAGAACGGCTGCCCCAAGGAGTCGATCGTCGTGGTCGACCCCGATCCGGGCGTCGTGGCCGAGGCGTCGGCCCACGGCTTCGCCGGGATCACCGGCGACGGCAGCCGCAGCCACATCCTCGACCTCGCCGGGATCAGGCAGGCGCGCGAGGTGATCATCGCCACCCGGCGCGACGACACGACCGCCCTGGTCACGCTCACCGCCCGCAGCCTCAACCCGGGCGCGACGATCGTGGCCGCCGTCCGCGAGGCCGAGAACGACCCCCTGGTCCGGCAGAGCGGCGCCGACGTGGTGATCACCTCCTCGGAGGCGGCCGGCCGCATGCTCGGCGTCGCCACTCAGAGTCCCGCCGTCAGCGCGCTGATCGAGGACCTGCTCGTGTACGGCAAGGGCCTGGACCTGTACGAGCGGCCGGTGCGCGCCGACGAGGTGGGCGGCCCGCCGGCCCGCGGCGAGGAGATCGCGGTGGCCGTGGTGCGCGACGGCCGGATGCTCAACTACACCGATCCTGAGGTCGCCGAGCTGCGGGCGGGCGACCGCCTGGTGCTCATCCACGTGCCGCCTCAGCCCGGGACGGCGAACCCGTAGGGCAGCTCCAGCCGGTGGCGGGCCAGCAGCGCCTCGTCGGCCAGCAGCTCGCGGGTGGCCCCGTCGGCGGCGATCACCCCGTCCGACAGGATGAGCGAGCGCTCGCACAGCTCCAGCGCGTACGGCAGGTCGTGGGTGACCATGAGCACGGTCACGTCCAGCGAGCGCAGGATCTCGGCCAGCTCCCTGCGGGCCGCCGGGTCGAGGTTGGACGACGGCTCGTCGAGCACCAGGATCTCCGGCTCCATCGCCAGCACGGTCGCCACCGCGACCCGGCGGCGCTGGCCGAACGACAGGTGGTGCGGCGGCCGGTCGGCGGCCTCCAGCATGCCGACGCGCTCCAGCGCGCTCTTGACCACGGCCTCCAGCTCCTCGCCGCGCAGCCCCGAGTTGGCCGGGCCGAACGCCACGTCGTCGCGCACGGTGGGCATGAAGAGCTGGTCGTCGGGGTCCTGGAAGACCAGGCCGACGCGCTGCCTGATCTCCTTGAGCGTGTCGCGGCGCACCGGCGTGCCGGCGACCGTCACCGTGCCGTGCCCGGCCGCCAGGATGCCGTTGAGGTGCATGACGAGCGTGGTCTTGCCGGCGCCGTTGGGGCCGAGCAGCGCCACCCGCTCGCCGCGCCGGATCGTCAGGTCCACGCCGTAGAGGGCCTGCGTGCCGTCGGGGTAGGCGTAGGCGAGGCGGCTGACTTCGAGGGAGTTGAGCGTGGGTCGCGTCATAGGGAGAGCCCCAGAACTGCCAGGGCCGCGGCGGGGAGGGCGAGCGCGGCCCCCCACTGCACGGCAGATGCCGAAATATCGTCAATTATCGGCATCTGGCCGCTGTAGCCGCGGCTGAGCATCGCCAGATGCACCCGCTCGCCGCGCTCGTACGACCGGATGAACAGCGCCCCCGCCGACCGCGCGATCACCGGGGCCTGCCGCAGGTTGCGCGCCTCGAACCCGCGCGACTCACGGGCGACCCGCATCCGCCGCATCTCATCCATGATCACGTCCAGGTAGCGCAGCATGAACATGGCGATCTGCACCAGCAGCCCAGGCACCCGCAGCCGCTGCGCACCGAGCAGCAGCGCCCTCGGCTCGGTCGTCGCCGCCAGCAGGATCGAGGCGACCACGCCGAGCGTCGCCTTGGCCAGGATGTTCCAGGCCGCCCAGAGCCCCGGCACGCTCAGCGACATCCCGAGCACCACGGTCCGCTCCCCCAGCCCGATGACCGGGATCAGGAACGCGAACAGCACGAACGGCAGCTCGACCACCATGCGCCTCGGCACGTACGCGACGGGGAGCCTGGCCACGGCCGCCACCCCGGCCAGCAGCAGCGCGTACGCGGCGAAGGCCCAGAACCGCTCGCGCGGCGTGGCCACCACCACCAGCGCGAAGCACAGGACGGCGAGCAGCTTGCACTGCGCGGGCAGCCGGTGCACCGGCGAGCCGCCCGGCAGGTAGAGCCGGTGCGCGTGCCCCGATCCCACCGGCTCCACCGCCTCCCGACTCAGACCCGTGTGCGGTCGCGCCCGCGCGCGGCCCAGGCCACGACCCCGGCGACGAGCAGGGTGATGCCGACGCCGATGATTCCCGCGACGCCCACGGGGATGCCGCCGACCTCACCGTAGTCGGCCAGCGCCCAGGTGCCGAACAGGTGGTCGGCCGCCTGGCCCAGGAAGCCCTTCTCCTCGGCCACCGACTCCAGCCCGTCGGGGTCGGCGGAGGCGTAGGACGACACCAGCCCGGCCAGCACCAGCGTGACGCCGAGCGCGCCGAGCACGAACGGCCTGCCACCCCTGGCGGGCGCCGGCCGCCCGGCGCTCTCGGGCTCCTGGCTCACGACGGTCGTGCCGTCGGCGCCGCGCAGCTCCAGCGGTCTGGCCAGGCCCCGCGCGCCGTACACCAGGTCGGGCCGGACCGCGAGGACGGCGCCGACGGTGAGCGCGGTGATCAGGCCCTCGCCGATGCCGATGAGCACGTGCACGCCGCCCATCGCGGCCGCGACCGTGCCGAGCTCGATCGGCGCGGTGCCGCCGACCCAGAACAGCACGGTGAACACCAGCGCGGAGGCCGGCACCGACAGCAGCGAGGCGACGAACGCGGCGGCGGTCACCCCGCCCCGGCCCGGCGCGACCCTGGTGATCGCCCGGAAGACGCCCCAGCCGACGAGCACGGTCACCAGGCCCATGAGCGTGATGTTGACGCCCAGCGCGGTGAGCCCGCCGTCGGCGAAGAACAGCGCCTGCACGATCAGCACCACGGCCATGCACAGCACGCCTGTGTAGGGTCCGACGAGTATCGCCGCCAGCGCCCCGCCGAGCAGGTGGCCGCTGGTCCCGGCCGCGACCGGGAAGTTGAGCATCTGGACGGCGAAGATGAAGGCGGCCACCAGCCCCGCCATGGGCGCGGTGCGGTCGTCGAGCTCGCGCCGGGCGCCGCGTAGGCAGACCGCCACTCCCGCGGCGGCCACCACCCCGGCCGACACGGACACTGCTGCGTTGAAGAAGCCATCGGGGACGTGCACGACCAGCCTCCGGATGCAGGTGAACAAACGTACCTACTTTAGGTCATCGTCTTGCACCTGCATATGGATGGCATTAGCGCATGATTCTTCGGATCACCGCCCGCGCGCTGAGCTGCCGCACCACCGTGCTCAACCGGCCCTTGCCGGACGTCGCGTACGGGCGGACGCTCAGCAGCGCGCTCCCGCCCAGCCAGCGGCGCGGCGCGGCGACCGTCGCGGCCTCGGTCTCGATCCGGAACCGCGCGGGCGGGCCGCCCAGGTCCAGCTCCAGGTAGGCGTCCCAGGTGCCGGGCGGCAGCCTGCCCACCGCCGGCCGGGCCACGAACCCGCCTCCGGGCAGCGCCGCCACCACGTCGGCGCGCTCGCGCCCGCTGCCGCGCTCGCGCCACACCAGCCGCCGCACGGCCTCCTCCGGCGGCACACCGCCGGCGACCGTGATCTCCCCGTCGATCACCAGCCGCCGCCCGAGCGACCACCTGGTCCTGGTGATGCGCACGCTCCCCGGCACCCCCACCACGTAGCCGCCGACGTCGACGCTGAGGTTGCCGTTGTCGCGCGTGAAGTACGGCAGCACCGCCGCCGCACCGATCAGCCGGGGCGCCGGGAGCACCAGGGCGCCGTCACGGTCGGCGCCCAGCCTGCCGGTGCGCAGCACGCCCTCGCGCTCGGCCGACACGCGCACGTCCCAGATCCCGGAGCCGAGCGCCCGCGCGTCGACCCGGGCGGTGTAGCGGCGGCCTGGCTCGGCGCTCTCGCCCGGGTCGCCCGGCCGGGCGCGCACCACCAGCTCGCGCCGGGGGTCGTCCCGGGTGCGCAGCACCAGCGACACCGCGTCGGGCACGCCGATGCCCTCCAGGTCGACCGCCACCGTGACCGCCAGCCGGTCGCCGTCCCAGCACAGTCCGGTCAGCTTCCGGCGCACGGTGGCGCCCTCCAGGTCGGCCAGCCGCGCCAGCCGGTCCACGTCGCCGAGCGCCGCGAGCCGCTGCTGGTCAGTGCCGGTCAGCCCCCGGTAGACGCCCGGCGTGAGCCACTGGTCGCACAGCCCGGCCACGGCCTGCGCGATCTCCTTGCGCCGCACCTCCCCCGCCTCCAGGAAGGGTGCGCCGAGCTGCGCGAACACGTCGAGCCTGAAGTGGCGCAGCAGCAGATGGTCGCGCAGCGGCCCCGGCGGGACGTGGTCGGTCATGAGCCCGATCGGCCCGCGGATCATGTGCAGCCAGGCCAGCGGGTCGCGGCTGTCGGGCTGCTGCATGATGCTGCTGCCGTCGGCCCTGGCCACCAGGTGGTAGCAGTCGTAGTCGGCGACCACCGAGATCGTGCCCGCGTGGCAGTAGGCGTGCACGGTGAAGTAGATGTCCTCGCCGACCAGCAGCCCCTCGCGGAACCTGATCCGGTGGCGCTCCAGCATCTCCCTGCGGAACAGCTTGAAGCAGCTCAGGCTGTTGTAGACGGCGCTGGCGCCCAGCTCGGCGCGGTCGGCGTTGTGGTGGAACATCGACGCCGGGGCCCGCCGGCCGTGCCCGACGATCTTGCCGAGCACGATGTCGGAGCCGTTGGCGTCGGCCACGGCCACCATGCGCTCCAGCGCCTCGGGGCCGAGGTAGTCGTCGGCGTCGCAGAAGAACACGTAGCGGCCCGCCGCGTGGTCGAGCCCGACGTTGCGGGGGCGGCCCGCGCCGCCCGAGCCTTCGAGCCGGACCACCTTGAAGCGGTCGCGGTGGTATTCGGCGTAGAGGCCGAGCAGCTCGGCGGTGCCGTCGGTGGAGCCGTCGTCGACCACGACGATCTCCGCGGCCACCCGCTGCACGAGCGCCGAGGTGAGGCACCGGTCCAGGTACGGCCTGCAGTTGCGGGCGGGGATGACGATGCTCACGTCCACCGTGTCGTCCTTCACCATGGCCACCACCAACCCGCACCCCGGAGCGTCACGATCCGCATCCGCCTCGTATCAGTATGTGACCGCCGGCCCCGGCGGCGTGGGCGATCGCCAGTCTTGGTGCCCCGGATTTACTCAGCCGGACGATTGCCGCATTCACTCGATAAACCCAGGTAAGACGACTAAGCGCCGTATTTAACCCCCACCGAATCGGCTTCAGGGGCGCTGTTTTCCCCCTCGGGAGAAGAGAAGTCCTCCGGGGGCACAGACCCGTACCTCCAGAATCCGAGCGTGATCCACGGATCGCGATTGCGCGTCTACAGTGAGGCAACCTTTGACGGTGGAGGTGGCGGGTATGGAAACAGATCTCCGGCGGACGGCAGGCAACGGGTCGGCCGTGCACACGGCAGAGTTCATCGTTTCCTCAGCGCGACTGGGAGAGCTCTTCGAGTGCTCCGAAGTGTTGCGCCGGACCCGGCAACGGGCCGAGCAGATCGTCGACGACGCGGGGGCCATGCTGGCCGAGGCCCGGCGCGAGGGCGATGCCGACCGGGCGCTCATGCTGGCCGAACAGCTCGACGAGGCGCGGCGGTCCTACGCCAAGGTGCTGAAGGCGTACATGATCCTGACGCGCAGGATCAGCGACGAGCGGCAGGAGATCCTCCAGGCCCAGATAGAACGCGACAAGCATGCGGACTTGTCGGGTGCCGCCTGATTTCTCAGTGGAGATGGCCATTTATAGACTTGTGTGAACCTTTGTGACGTGGGGGACGTCAATACATCACAAAGCGGGCTCCAGCTCCCCGGGCCGCCCCCGGGGAGCTGGAGCAGGGGGATCCGTCACGGATCGACACCCAGCTCTTCGGTCTCGGCGTCGAGCAGCCGCTCCACGAGCTGGCGCCGCTGCTCGGGAGTGAGGCGCACCGGCCACACGGCAGGCAGCATCAGCACGTCGCCGTTCGACATGCCGACCAGGTTCACGGGGAATGGTGGGGAGGGGGTCACAGTGGCGCCATTCTGGCACGTCAGAAGGGCGCACGAGCCTTATTCGCGTCCTCTTTCCTGGCTGGCACTCCAGGCCGGGATGATATTTCCGGATGTGTCGGGCTAGACAGTCTTGCTGCGCGCTCTGAATGCCGCAGTCTTGACCCGGTTCTGGCAAGGAGTTGAACAGAACCGGCGCGTTCCGTTACGCGAGACGTCCACGTAGACCCGATCGCAGTGCGGCGCGGTGCACACCCCGAGCCGGTCGTGAAACTCGCTCCCCAGCACCAGCGCCAGCCCGGTGGCGCAGCTCGCCGCCCAGTCGCCCGCCATCGTGCCGCCGGTGCCGTGGAAGTGCAGGTGCCACGGCTCGCCGTCGTGCCGCTGCAGCATCGGCCTGGCCCGCGACTCCTCCAGCAGCGCGTTGACCCGCAGCGCCGCCGTGTCCACGTCGTCCGCCGCCACGGCCTCGAAGACCTCCCGCAGCCGCAGCGCGACGGCGACCAGCTCGGCCGCCTCGGCCTCGGTCGCCGGGCGGTGGCTCGGATAGCCGACGCGCAGCCCCTCGGTGGCCGCCGCGGCGGTGTCGGCGGGCGGCGGCGCGGGCCGGCCACGCCGCTCGCCCGGGGTCAGGCTGTTGACCAGCCCGACGGCGACCCGGACCACTCCGTCCGTGTGACTGTTGAAGTTCAATTGACCAGTTACACCTTTGCGCTCTAGTCTGTGACTGCTGAAAGCATAAACGACAGTCACAAGGAGACCTACTGTGCTCACCCACGATGCCGCACTCGCCTGGCTCGCGCGCTGGGACCGCCAGCAGGCGGGCTACCTGCCCGACCGCGAGGAGCGCTTCACCGCCCTGATCGACGCCGTGGAGGCGCTCGACCGGCCCGACCCTCTGGTGATCGACCTCGGCTGCGGCCCCGGCTCGCTGTCCGCCCGCCTCGTCGAGCGGCTGCCCAAGGCCCGGGTGATCGCCGTGGACGCCGACCCGCTGCTGCTAGGCCTCGGCCGCGCCGCCTACCCGCACCTGACGTTCGTGGCCGCCGACCTGCGCACCCCCGGCTGGACCGCCACGCTCGGCCTCGACCGCCCCGCCGACGCCGCCGTGAGCACCACCGCCCTGCACTGGATCTCCCCGCCCGACCTGCGCGCGATGTACGGCGAGCTCGCGAGCGTGCTGCGGCCCGGCGGTCTCCTGCTCAACGGCGACCACCTCGACTCCGACGACGTCACCCCCGGCCTGGCCCGCCTCGAACGCGCCATCCACGACACCCAGACCGAGCGCGTCTTCGCCGGCGACCACCCCGAGGACTGGCGCGCCTGGTGGGACGCGGTCGCCGCCGACCCCGACCTCAGCGCGCTCAACGCCGAGCGGACCACCGCCGGCGCCGACCACCGCGGCTCGGAGTCCAACCTGCTCTCCCACCACGTCACGGCGCTGCGCGAGGCCGGCTTCAGCGAGACCGGCACGCTGTGGCAGCGCGGCAACAACCGCCTGCTCTGCGCCATCCGATAGCGTGATTTATCATCACGTTCATGGCGAAACAGTGGCGTGAGCTGAGCAAAGGGCAGCGGACGGCGATCGGCGCGCTCACGGGCGCGCAGCTCGGCCTCCTGGGCGCGGCGCTGATCGACCTCCAGCGCCGGCCCGCCGCCGAGATCAAGGGCTCCAAGCGGGCCTGGCGCGCGGCGGTCTTCGTCAACTTCGCCGGCCCGCTCGCCTACTTCGCCTTCGGCCGCAAGCGCTGACCACCGCCCGCCGCGACGCGGGTATCCCTTCTCCGATTGCCCTGCCCACGCCGGGGGGATCTTGATATAAGAGCTGGATGGTCTCCGCCCCCCGGCCCCTGAGCCAGTCCGACCCGGCGCGCGTCGGCGCCTACCAGGTGGAGGCCCTGCTCGGCGAGGGCGGCCAGGGCGCCGTCTACCTCGGCCGCGACCCGTCAGGCCGGCCGGTGGCGATCAAGGTGCTGCACGCCCGGCTCGTCGCCGAGCACCGCCGCCAGTTCGTCCGCGAGCTCGACGCCGCCCGCAGCGTCGGCTCGTTCGGCACGGCACGGGTGCTCGAAGCCGACGTCGACGGCGACCGGCCCTACATCGTCAGCGAGTACATCCCCGGCGAGTCGCTGCAGCAGCTCATCAGCCGCGACGGCCCCCGCGACGCGGGCGGGCTGCGCCGTCTCATGCTCGCCACCGCCGCCGCGCTGCAGGCCATCCACCAGGCCGGGATAGTGCACCGCGACTTCAAGCCGGGCAACGTGCTGCTCGGCCCCGACGGCCCCCGGGTGGTCGACTTCGGCATCGCCCGCGTGCTGGAGGCGACGGCGACCCAGACCAGCTCCGTCGTCGGCACCCCGCCGTACATGTCGCCCGAGCAGCTCGGCGGCGAGCCCGTGGGGCCGGAGTCGGACGTGTTCTCCTGGGCCGTGTCGATGGTGTTCGCGGCGACGGGCCGGCCGGCGTTCGGTCAGGACAGCATCCCGGCGGTGTTCAACCGCATCCTGACCCAGCCGCCCGACCTCACCGGGGTCCCGCAGGACGTACGGGACGTGCTGGCCGACTGCCTGGCCAAGTCGCCGGCCGACCGCCCGACGGCCGGCGAGCTGCTGCGCCGCATCCTGGGCCAGGACGAGGAGGCCGCGCCCGCCCGCCGCGCCGGCCGGCCGGTGACGTGGGCGTTCGTCATGCAGATGGCCGCCGTCGTCGTCACGCTCGTGGTGGCGCTCGCCGCCGACTACGGCTACGAGCCCGATCCCGGGGGCGGCTTCTCGCCGGCGCCGTTCCCGTGGGTGGCGAGCGGGGTGCCGTTCTGGCCGATCATGTTCGTCTGGATCGCCGGCGGGGTGGCGGCAGTCCTCTTCCTGAGGAGGCGCGGCTAGATGGAGGTGACGACGCTCGTCCTGATCCTGGCCGTGTGCGCGGTCCTGGCCTGGATCGTCCTCGCGCGCGGGCGTGACTTCCTGGCCCGCAACCGGCTCCTGACGGCGGTGGCGGTGCTGCCGCTGCAACCCCTGCTGGGCCTCGGCCTGGTGGCGCTGGTCGTCACCCGGTGGGACGTGCTGGAGATCAGGGGGATCGCGCTGGGCCTGGTGGCCTACGTCAACGGGCTGGTCGCCTTCGCCCTGACCACGGCGGTGCAGGACCGGCGGCTCAGGACTCGGCGCGCATCCGGTAGAGGCCCCACAGCGCCTCCAGCGCGCCGATCACCATCATCACCACGCCGATCTTCGACGGGTTGAACACCACGATCTCGACATCGAGCCCGAACTGCCACAGCAGCAGCCCGCCGACGAAGACGGCGAGGCCGGTGAACAGGTTCTTGCGGCCGGGAGCCATGACGGAGCCTCATTTCGATCATGCCTGCTGAGGTCTCCTACGCTATTGACTCCCTGGTGGGCGGGCTTCCTGCGCGCTGACGAGATCGGCCTACATCTTTCGATGCAGGAACGCCAGCGCCCGCTCGGTGAGCAGCTTGGCCGCGCCCGCGTCGTAGGAGGGCAGGCTGCTGTCGGCGAACAGGTGACGCCCGCCCGGATAGAGGAACAGCTCCGCGCCGAGCGCCCTGGCGGCGTCGAGGTCGCCCTCGCCCGCGAAGAACGGGTCGGCGTCCATCCCGTGAACCTGGACCGGCACCTCGGCGGGCCAGTCGTCGGCGGGCAGGCAGGCCTCCAGCAGCAGCGCACCCTTCGCCCCGGCCCTGGTGCGCGCCAGCGTCTGCGCCGGGACCACGCCCAGCGAGAACCCGGCGTAGACCAGCTCCGGGGTCAGCCCTTCGGCGACGGCCCGCCCGCGCTCGACGAGCGTGCCGAAGCCGATCTCCTGCGCGTGCGCGGCCCCCGCCTCCAGGTCGTCGAAGACGCGGCCCTCGTAGAGGTCGGGCACGTGCACGGTGTGCCCGGCCCCGCGCAGCTCGTCGGCGAAGGCCAGCACCCCCGGGGTCAGCCCGAGCGCGTGGTGGAACAGCAGCACGTCAGTCATGCGGCCCAGCATGTCCTACGGCTACGACAATCCGCTGACGACGACCTTGCCCGTGACGCGTCCCTGCTCCTGGTAGCGGACCGCCTCGGGGATCTCCTCGAACCGGAAGCGCCGGTCGATCACCACCCTGACCTCGCCGCCCTCGACGAGCGCGGCCAGCGTCCGCAGGTTCGCGCCCATCTCCTTGCAGCCCACCACGTCCACCAGCGCCACCCGCTGCGACACGAACGGCGCCACCGCCAGGAGCGCGAACATGCGCCCGGCCGGCTGCAGCCACCGCCCGCCCGGCCCGCCGACGAGCACGTGGACGCCCTTGCGGGTGAGCGCCCTGCGGCACTCGGCGCCCGTACGGCCGCCCGCGTTGTCCACCAGCACGTCGTAGCGTCCCTCGTGGCCGGTGAAGTCCTGCTTGGCCCGGTCGAGGACCTCATCGGCGCCGAGCGACCGGACCAGGTCCAGGTTCCGCTCGCCGCACACGCCGGTGACGTGCGCCCCGTACGCCTTGGCGAGCTGCACCGCGAACGTGCCGACGCCGCCCGACGCGCCGTTGACCAGCACCCGCTGCCCCGGCCGCACCCGGCCCACGTCGCGCACCGCCAGCAGCGCGGTCCCGGCGGCCAGCGGCAGCGCCGCCGCCTCCTCGTACGACAGGCCCGCGGGCATCGGCGCGAGATCCTTCTCCGGTACGCACACGTACTCGCCGAAGCCGCCCTGCTGGGGCATGGCGAACACGTCGTCGCCCGGCCGGAAGCCGGTGACGCCGGGGCCGATGGCCTCGACCTGCCCGGCGACGTCGGCGCCGAGCACGGTGATCTTCGGCCCGCGCAGCCCCAGCGGGCCGGGCATCAGCCGGGACACGCGCGGCTCCCCGCGCATGAGGTGCCAGTCGTAGGGCTGGACGGACGTGGCGCGCACGCGGACCAGCACCTCTCCGTGCCCCGGCACCGGGGTGGGCAGCTCGGTGAGCTGCAGGACGTCGGGCGATCCGTACGAACGTAAGACGTATGCCTTCATGTCCCACAGTGTGGGCGCGGCCCCTTGAGGGGGGTAACGGCCGAAAGGACCAGCGCCTCGTCAGCCCATCGGCCGGTTCCCCGCCCGGTTCGTCTCGTACGCCCACATGGCGATCTCGACGCGGTTGCGGACGCCGAGCTTGGTCATCAGGTTCGCGACGTGGCTCTTCACCGTGCTGAGCGTGATGCGCAGCTCGTCGGCGATCTCGCTGTTGGTGCGCCCGCGCGCCACGGCGGCGAGGATCTGCTCCTCGCGGTCGGTCAGCGGCTCGACGGGCGGTGCGGGCGGCGCGGCTCCGGCGAAGGCGGCCAGCAGCCGCACGGTGACGCTCGGCGCGATGAGCGCGTCGCCGCCCGCCGCGGCCCGGACCGCCTGCGTGAGCAGCTCGGTCCCGGCGTCCTTGAGCAGGAAGCCGCGCGCGCCGGCCCGCAGCGCGGCGTGCACGTACTCGTCCAGGTCGAACGTGGTGATGACGACGACGGCGAGCGGGTCGGGGACGTCCGGCCCGGCGAGCGCGCGGGTTGCCTGGATGCCGTCCAGGTAGGGCATCCGGATGTCGAACAGGCACACGTCGGGCCGCAGCCGCCGCGCCAGCTCGACGGCCCGCCGCCCGTCGCCCGCCTCGCCGACGACCTCGATGCCGGGCTGGGCGTCGAGGATCATCCGGAGCCCGGTGCGGGTGATCTCCTGGTCGTCGGCGACCAGCACACGGATGCTCACGTGGCCGCCTCCGCCCGGGGCAGCACCGCCGACACCGTCCAGCCGCCGTCGCCGGGCCCGGCCTCGAAGCTGCCGCCGAGCAGCTCGGCGCGTTCGGCCATGCCGAGCAGCCCGTACCCGGGGGTGGCGGCGGGCCCCGGCTCGCCGTCGTCGCTGACCCGCAGCCGGACGGACGTGTCGTCGGCGGTGACCCGGATCGCGATCCGGGTGGCGTCGCGGGCGTGGCGCCTGGCGTTGGTGACCGATTCCTGGGCGATGCGGTAGATCGCGGCGGTCGTGGCCGGCTCCAGGCCGTCGAGGTCGCCCGCCAGCTCCACGTCGACGCGCGGTCCGCCGCGGGCTTCGGCGAGCTGTTCGAGGTCCGCGAGATGCCCGGTGGGCGGGGGTTCGCCGGGTTCGTTCCGGCGCAGGACGCGGACCATCGCCCGCATCTCCTTGAGCGTGCGCGACGCCTCCGCCTCGATCACCCGCAGCGACTCGGCCGCCGCGTCGGGCGTGCCGGTCGCCAGCCCCGCCTGCGCCCTGATCGCCATGGCCGAGACGTGGTGGGCGACGGTGTCGTGCAGGTCGCGGGCCAGCCGCTCGCGTTCGAGCAGCTTCACCCGGTCGAGCTCGCGCGCCCGCGCCCCGGCCCGGTAGCGGAACGCCACGCCGAGCGCCACCACCGCCACCATCAGCGAGAACGCCCCCACCGCGTCGGCGAGCGGGGTCCGCGCCGGCACCGTCGAGTAGCCGATCGACGCCAGCATGACGACCAGCCCCGCGACCGCCTCCCGCCCCGACCCCCACCGCACCAGCGCGTAGGGCAGGAGCAGCAGATAGGCCATCGTGTACGTGGACGTGTCGCCGCCGGCCACCAGCGGCGCCAGCCCGGTGACGCCGAACGCGATCACCAGCATCAGCAGCGGCCGGGTCCGCCGCCACAGCAGCGTCGGCACCAGCCCGACGGCCACGACGATCGACGCGGCCCGCCACGGCAGGTCCGGCCGCAGCAAGCCTTCGAGCAGCGCGACCGGCGCGAGCACCCCCACGAGCACCCAATCCCGCCACACCCGCCGGGGCGGGTCGACCGGACGCGGCTCGTCCCACATGGAACGACGCACCCCGCCATCGTACGGACGGCAGCCGGTTTCCGGCACCTCGGGATTTGTCAGAGTTTGCCGAGGGCGCGGGCCAGGGCGGTGGCCGTCCTCGCGATGGTCCGGTTGTCGGTGGGCAGGCCCGGCGTACGGTTCGTGTAGATCGCCATGATGATGGGCGCGGCCCCCTTGCCGGGCCAGACGACGGCGATGTCGTTGCCGCCGCCGAACCCGCTGGAGTTGGTCCCGGTCTTGTCGCCGACCTTCCAGCTCCGGGGCAGCCCGGCGCGGATGCGCTCGGCGCCGGTCTTGTTGGCCAGCAGCCAGGCGATGAGCTGCTCGCGGTCCTTGGCGTGCAGCGCGTTGCCCGTCGCGAGCCGGCGCAGGTCCCCCGCCATCGCCGCGGGCGTCGTGGTGTCGCGCTTCTCCTTGGGCGTCCAGTCGTTCAGCCCGGGGTGCGTGCGGTCCATCCGTGAGACCGGGTCCCGCAGCGTGCGGAAGTAGCGGGTCAGCCCGGCGGGGCCGCCGATCTGCCTGAGCAGCAGGTTGGAGGCGGTGCCGTCGCTGCGCGTCACCGCCGCCGCGCAGAGCCGGGAGACGGTCAGGCCGTGCTTGAGGTGCTTCTCGGTGACCGGCGAGTTCGGCGTCATGTCGGCGGCCGTCCACTTGACGACCTTGCCCATCAGCCCCGGCTGGTGGGTGCGCGCCTTCTGCAGCACGGCCGCGCACAGCGGCGCCTTGAACGTCGACAGCATCGCGAACCGCTCGTCCGCCCGGTACGCCACGGTCCTGCCGGTGCCCGTGTCGACCGCGTACGCGCCGATGCGCCCCTGGAACGACGCCTCCAGCTTGCGCAACTCCTTCGCGACCTGACCGGTGTCCGCCGACGCCGTGCCCGTGACGCCGCCGCTGACCAGAAGAACCGCCAGCGCGGCCCGGAGATATCGCATGCCTTCATCCTCTCGCGCCCGGCGCGGAACCGGACGACGGGTCGAACGGGGGGTCGGGCGCGGGTTGCCCGGGGGCCAGGCGGGGTGGGACGCGGGGTCAGACGCGTTCTTCGTGCGGCTGGTCGGCCACCTGCTGCGCGCCGGAGTACGCCGCCTCCCGCACCTCGCTCAGCCATCCGGCCTGCCGCATCCCCGGCACGGGACGGCGTACGGGATCGAAGCGGGTCGGCCGCTCGGCGTCGGTCCGCGCCGGACCGGCCACCTCCACCTGCCCGAACACCTCCCACGGCCCCGCCGGGGCCGCGACCAGCAGATCCAGCAGCAGCGGCCCGTCAGCCACCGCCCGGGCGAGCGCGTCGAATCTGGCCGGCAGCCGCCGTCCCGCCCTCGGCAGCGCGCCGATCAGCACCCGCCGCCCGCCCACCTCGTACGAGAACAGCGAGCTGTAGAGGCCGGGCGCCCACGCCCGGGCCGGCCTGAGCAGGCGCCGCCCGAGCACGGTGTGACCGGTGCTGGCCAGCAGCAGATCGGACTGCTCCCAGCGCAACGCGATCCCCAGAATGTCGGGCAGCGGCGGCGGCACCCCCGTGGACCGGGAGAACCGGGCGATCCCCTCCAGATCCATCCGCCGGTCGAGGAACTCCGCCCCCCACACCCGGCCCGTCCCGTGCACGCGCAGCCGCGCGTCGAGGACGAGCCCGGCCGGATGCAGCGGACGTCCCCGTCGCAGGCGCGCCGCGGCGCCGAACCCTGACCGCACGAGCGATGTCACCATGCACCCCCTGCTACCCCGCACTCCCCTCCGGAACTCCCCGCCTCCCGCTGACCACGGCACTCGGCGTGAAAGTATCGGCAGCGTGTCGCAAGAAGCCCGCCGGCTGCTGATCGTCCACCACACCGCCTCGCCCACGCTGCACGAGCTCTTCGAGGCCGTGCGGCGCGGCGCCACCACCGACGAGATCGAGGGCGTCGAGGTCGTCACCCGCGCCGCCCTGCACGCCACCGCCGTCGACGTGCTCCAGGCCGACGGGATCCTGCTCGGCACCCCGGTCAACATCGGCTACATGAGCGGAGCGCTCAAGCACTTCTTCGACACCGTCTACTACCCGTGCCTGGAGGAGACCCGCCGCCTGCCGTACGGCCTGTACGTGCACGGCAACAACGACCCGGCGGGCGCGGTCCGCGCGGTGGAGTCGATCGCCGCCGGGCTCGGCTGGGAACGCGCCCACCACCCGGTCACCGTCGTCGGCGCCCCGGCCAAGGCCGACCTCGAAGCCTGCTGGACCCTGGGCGCCACCCTCGCCGCCACCATCAGCTAACGCCCAACCCGCCACCCATAGCTCTCCAGCCGCCGGCTCGCCCGCTCCCGGTCCTCGTCGGAGAACAGGCTCTCGTAGCCCGCCTGCAGGACGTGGGCCTCGACCGTGAGATCGAGCCGTCCGTGGGTCCAGAGCGTGGTGAACCCGTCGGACGGGGCGTCGGCCCGCAGGAGCTGCCTCGCGGTCTCGACCCCGCCGCGCTCGCTGAGCATCTGCAGGAAGCGCGTCGCGTTGTAGCCGAGCTCGCGCTTGGCGGTCTCGTAAATGCCCACCATCGCCCGGTGGAACCGTCGTTCGAGCTCGTCCACGCCGTCTCCTCGGGTCTGCCGTCAGGAGTCGCCCCACGGTGGGGTGGATGGGGCGTCCATGAAGGTCTTGAGCTGCTTGACCTTGTCGACGCAGGCGGGGCAGACGTGGCGCGCCACCGCCCGGGCCGCGGCCTCCGGCGAGGGCTCGCGCAGGGCGCCGGAGATCGTCATGCCCAGCGGAAGGTTGGTGTCGGGGTCCATCATGACCGTCATGACGGTCGCGGGCGTGTAGCCGAAGGTGCGCTTGCACATGTGGCATCTGCCGATGGTCGTGATCTGCTCGTCAGCCATGGAGCGTCGCCCTCCTCCACCGCACCGTACAACGCCCGGCCCCGCAGCGGTCAGTCACCGGCTCCGGAACATGCGCGGATCTGCTCGGGAGTCAGCTCGGCGCCGGGCACGGCGTGCAGCACCTCGTGCAGGTCGGCCGAGGCTGCCAGCTCCCGCAGCGCCTCCGGGAGGTCGTCGCCGCCCGACCGGTCCATGAGCCGCGTGATGTCGTCGGGGTGCGCTTCGAGATGATCGGCCAGCTCCGGCCAGCGGATGCGGAGCAGGGTCCACAGGGCCAGGGTGTCCGTCGGCACCACGCTGCCTTCCAGCACGCGTACGGCCCGCAGCACGGTGTAGGTGTTGACGAACCGCTTCATCGCCCTCGGATTGCTGTGGAACAACCGGGCGAACCTGGACAGAGCATGATGCGACAGATCCTGGACGTCGGCGTCGAGGATGCGCTCGACCGCCTGCGACGCCACCGCCTGCCGCACTTCCGGGTCGGCCTTCTCCAGCACCTTCAGCACCTGGGTCTCGTCGCCGCTCCGGTCGAGCTCCGCCCTGACCCGCTCGGCCCCCGCCGGCGACGGCGCGGCGGCGGTGCCGAGCAGCCGGCCGAAATACTGGTCGCGGCTGGTCGCGCCCAGCCTCGGCATCGGGACGCTGAGCTGGAACAGCTTGTCCAGGAACAGGTAGCCGAGCGGACGCCCTGGCGCCGACACGGCGGGCTTGAACGTCTCGTACGCGTTCTCGTAGGCGCAGCGCAGCCAGGCGCCGTCCATCGCGACGACGAAGCTGGGCGCGTGGTGCTTGGAGTGCTTCCAGCGTTCCGGCACGTCCCGCAGCAGCGTCTGCACGGAGTCGAGGAAGTTGACCACGTAGTCCGCGTTGCACCGGTCGAGGTCCTCGATGAGCACGACGATCGGCCGCCCGGCGTGCCGGACCAGCCAGGCGAGGTGCTCGGCGACGTCGTTCATGGGATCGTGGTGCGACTCCTCGAAGGAACGGGCGCGTCGCGCCGACGCCCACATCGCGTACCTGCTGACCAGCACTCCGGCCGTCCACAGCCCGCCCAGGGTGCCCAGCAGCGTGGTGGCGGTCTTGAGCGTGGGCTCGATCCCGCCCACGGCGCCCGACCCGAACAGCGACACGAGAAGCAGCGCCGCGCCGACCAGCAGCAGGCCGGACACCACCTGCGGGGCGCCGTCGCGCCGCACCCGCGCGACCAGCTCCCGTACGAGGAACGCCGGACGCCGCCGGCGCGGCCGGGCGGCGACGACCGCCTTCCGTATCGCGGTCAGCAGCGCCCACCACGGCGGCTCGATGCGCACGTGCCGCCAGGTATCGAAGAACACCACGAGCGAGTCGCTCCGCAGATCGGCGGCGAGCAGCTTGAGCAGCGTGCTCTTGCCCGTGCCCCAGGACCCGTCCACGTGCACGAGGAACGACGAGCCCGGGGTGTCGGTCCTGGCCTGGCGTAACTGCCGGGCGAGCACCCCGGCCAGGGCGGCCCGTTTGAGCAGGTCGTGGTCCGCCGGGGCGTCGTTCACCCATTCCGTACGCTCCCGCCCCCGGACGCCCTCGTCCTCGGGCTCCCCCCGCGAGTCGCCCGCCGGTGGGGCTTCCTGGGCGCTGATGAGCAGATCGAGTTCCGGCGGCAGCATGCTCCTGAGCGAGTCGACCGAGCGCATCAGGCCGATCTGGCGCTTGGCATCCGACGCGACCATGATGCCGAGCACCGCCTGGCGTTCGTGGCTCCAGACCGGCGCCCCGGAGTATCCCGCCGTGAACCCCGAACCGGTGGACGCCTGCACCTGCACGAACCCGCTCGGCAGCGGCCCCACGACCTGCCCGAACGTCCAGACGCCTGCCTCGTGATCGTTGGGGAACCCGTACACCGCCACCTGCTGGTCCGGCAGCACCCCGGACGCGAGCGGCACCGGCCTGGCCCCCTGCACCGCGGCGGCCGCGTCCAGCCGCAGGACCGCGAGATCCCCCTCCTGGGACGACGACCAGAACACGACCTCCGCGCCCACCGGCCCGCTCCCCAGGAACGGAAAGTCCACCTCCACCGCCGTCGGCGGCCCCTCGTCCCACCCCCCGAACAGATGCGCGCACGTCACCACGAGGTCGGGCGCGACCAGCACACCCGCGCCCCTGCTCCGGCCGTTGCCGACCCGTACGACGGCCCGCTCCATCCCGGCCTCTCCAGGTGCGCTCACGCTCAGAATCGTCCCAGAACGCGGACTCCGGGGAAGGGATACGACCGCATGTCTACGGTGTTCCGTACGAGACACCCGTTCGCCCGTTCCGCAAGGGGCGGACCCAGGAGGAGACGCAGATGACCACCCCCCACTCTCCAGCGGCCGGCGAACACCTCGACCCCTTCGGCACCCTGCGCCGCGCCCTGTGGATCGGCGGCGGCCAGTGGGCCGGAAAATCGACGGTGGCCCGCCTCCTGGCCGAGCGCCACGGCGTCACCGCCTACCACTACGACTACCACGACGCGCGCGCCCACAACGACCGCCGGATCGCCCGCCGAGTCGCCCACGGCGACCCCGACCCCGGCCGTGCCCCCGATCCGGACCGGACATGGGTCCACCCCACCCCCGAGGAGATGGCCGCCGAGACCCTGGCCGGCTTCCCCGTCCGCTTCACATGGGCCCTGGACGACCTGCGCGCCCTCGTCTCCGGCCACCCGATCATCGCCGAAGGCTGGGGCCTGCGCCCCGAACTCGTCGCCCCCATCGTCGACTCACCGCGCCGGATGATCGTCATGGTGCCCACCCCCGAGTTCCGCCGGCACCAGGCCCGGACACTCCCCCGGGCCGCCTCACTCGGCGGCCTCGTCACCGACCCGGCCCGCGCCCAGGCCAACCGCCTCGCCCGCGACCGCCTCGTCGCCGAGGACGCCGTACGCACCGCCCGCGACCTGGGCATCCGCGTACTGGAAATCGACGGCTCCCACGACGCCGCCACCACCGCCCGGACGGTGGCCGACCACTTCGCCCCCTACCTGCCGAAGCCGCTGAACCCGTGAACATGGCTGAGCTGAGACAGGCCCTGGACGACACCTTCGATCACGCGCTGCTCCGCCACGGCTTCATGCACCACAACCGCGACTACCAGCTCGTGATCCAGCCGCTGGTGACGCCCCGAGCCGAGACCGTCAACCTGCGCTACGTGTTCCGGCACTGCGTCCAGGCCACCTGCGTGACCGCCCTGCCGCCCCACACCTGGGCGGTCTCCCTCGACGACCGGCTCACCACGGACGAGCCCGGCGAGCTCGACGGACACTACTGGGGCGTGAACTGGCAGATGCTCTATCCCGGCGCCACCCTCATCACCGACTCACCGGCCGCGCGACACTGGACGGAAGCCGTCGGCATCGACTTCCACGAGGTACGGATCGAGACCAACGTGCACGACCTCACCCTGATCTTCTCCGACCTCCAGATCAGCCACATCGCCCACCATGACAACTGACGCCGTGCAGGTGCCCGCGCGTAACCCCGTGCCCAGCCGGATCGAGGAGCTGGACGCGCTATTTACGGCTGCGCAGCAACACGACGGTCAGCCAAATAGCGGTAGGCAGAAGAAGCAGCACCACTGCTATGACGCCCACCGCGAAATCAAGGGCACCGTCGCCCAACGGCGAGGAGATGAAGGCGTCATCGTCTTCCACCCGGCGACGGTATCGAAGGAGGGACCCGGTGTCACGGCCCACACCAGCACCCGGATCTACCGCCGCGCAGCCCTATAGCGCTTGAGCAGAGCCGTCACCTTGTCAGGGTCACGGGCGCCGTTCAGCTCGTCGAGCAGGTCATCAGGGCACAGCTCATAGAGATCGCCCCACCACCGGCGCACCTTGTTGTCCCAGATCTGGTAGCCGCCAGGCACCCCCCTGGCCACGTAGCGCCTCCTCACCACCCGGCATCATCCTCGAACTCCCACTCTCCGATCCGGCCGATCTTCAAGGCCAGTTCACTCCACGTAGGCGCCTCCAGCACGGCAATCCGATCGCTCAGCCACTCGGTCACCTTGTCGGGATGAAGTTCGCCAACGAAGAGCCAGTGCCGGCCAATCAGAAACGGATGATCCTTGAGCTGCTCAGCCAAGGCCGACGGAGTGCAGACGGTGAGCTGGAATCGTTCCTCACCTCGTTCTCCCTGAGGGCCGACATACATTTCCAGAAGCATGCAGCCGTGAGCCGGATCGCCACCCGCCCCGAGATCGACCCAACGAAACTCTCCCACTCGCGCTCTCACAGCCCCATGATCCCTCAAGACAAGCCGTCGTCCGGGCACCACGGGACTGAACGCGGACCATTCCAGACCCAAGTACGCGCCGCCTTTCATCTCGACGAAGGACATCGCGCACTACCCCACCCTCCTAACCGGATAAACAAGAATGAGATCCACCCCCGGCCGCGTATACAACCGCAACCGATAGCGGCCGGCCCCATTACGCGCGAGATTGGGAAATCGCACGTTGCTGGCCGACAATCTCTGCATCACCAGGCGACCCGATTCGCTGACGATATCCGCCTCGACCACCTTGTCCCAGCCCTTGCGTCGAAGAGGCGGCGGGGCCGAACGCAATGCCTTCGCCGTGACGCAGACCGCCCAATCCTGGCTGGGCGTGAAGAACAGAGCCAGCTGCCCGCTGACCTCCATGGCGCCGGGCGAGTCCGCGTTCCAAATCACCTCCGCGTCGCTCCCGGTGTCCGCTTCCGCGTCGTAAATGCCGTAGGGCTGGCCGTCCCAGTCGTAGTAGGACGCGGTCGCCTGGAATCGAGTCCGCAGCGCGGGCCAAGGGTCGCGGCACAGGGCGTCCTCCTTACGCGCCTCGCGCTTCAACTGGTCGCGTACGGCCCTGTCCTTCTCCGCCTCCTGCTGGTTTATCTGAGCGGTGGACAGCAACAACTCCGGATGCTTCCGCCCGATGACGTCCGGACAGAGCAGCGCGAGCAACGCAGGCCGTGCCTTGACCGGCTCCCCTGCCGCGAACCTGATGCACGCCCCTCGGCCCCTGCTGAGCAGTTCCTGGTCCGAGACATCCCGATCAGGCTTTCTCACGTTGCACAGGTAAGCCCGTTCACGCTCATGAACAGGGAGGTCCGCAACTCGCGGCGGCCCCAGCCGCGCCAAGCACTCCGTGAAGTCGATGCTCTGCCAGGAATAGGTGAGCCGTGGCTCGGTCTCGGACCCGACGACCATCAGCAAGGGAACCATGGCCGCAGCCCCGACCCCCGTCGGCACCCGGAAAGGCGCCTCCCGCCCCACCTCACGGTTCAATTCATGCGCGGTACGCGCCAGCCAGACGACGTAAAGCACATTCATGGCCTCGGCGATCGACTCGATCGTGCTCCCGCGCGTAAGGGAATCCACCAGTTCGACGAGAAACGCACTCCCGAACGTGCCCCAGCCGATGTACTGCGTCGCCCGAGACCAACGCCCGTCACGCCTCTGAGCGAGCAGAAGCATCACCATCACGACGAACCCGGCCACCCCCGCAACCAAGAGAGTCACGCCGTAGGCCGGGCTCACGAACCGCTGAAGGACCGAATCATCCGCCAGCCGGGCCACCAGCGGCAACACCGACTCCGCCAGCCCGAACACAAGCAGAGCCAGCCGAAACAGCCGCCCCGACCCGGCGAACACCACCGCCAACAGCACGAGCGCCGGCACCCAGAGCACCAGCCCGATGATCACCTCGACCGTGTCAGGCAGAAACGAGGGAATCACCAGCCAAGCGACGTTGGCGTACAGCAGCGTCCGCAGCCACACACCCGCCCGCCCCAACGGCGCACCCGCCGGCCCAGGCCCCCGCAGAACCTGCCAGAACATCCACGCGTTCACCAGCCCGACCAGCAGCAGCCCGCCGAGCACCGGCACCAGAGGAGACGCCCCGACGCTCGAACTGGGCGGAGACCACATGGTGACCAGCCAGGCCGGCGTCGCAGTGCCGACCACCAAGCTGACGACGATCGCACCGAGCGTGACGACCAGGGAGACAGAAGCTGCCCAGCGGTATAAGCGCATAATAAGCGATGATCGTAGTGCAACTCATCAACCCGAAAGCTCGACCCCGCAGGCCGAACAGCCCGCCCTTGACGACCCATTCAAAAGCACAATGCCCGCCTCTTTTCCAGAGGCGGGCATTGGTGAAGGTCAGGGCAGGAACACAGGGGCCATCCCTACGCGTCCTGGCACCACATCCAGCCGTGGTCCGAGATCCAGCAGCGGTAGTACCCCTCATGCTGCATGGCCTGAGCGGGGGCGCTCGCCATTCCGATCGTAAGGACGGTGGTGACAGTCATCAGTGCGACAGCAACGAACTTTCTCATGAAGCTCATGCAACACGAGCATTCTTGAAAGCCTCTTGTATCCAACTGCAATGGCGTACGTCACAGCGCGCTCGCACAGGTGACCGCGCCCCTACCCGCCATCAAACGGTCAGCACGATCGTCCAGCAGTGCTCCCGGCTACCACTCGCCGCGAGGGGTCACAGCCGGATCGCAGGCTTGGTCTGCAGCACGACCGGCTCCTTGCGATCCTCCCGGAACCACAGCTTCAGCCCTTCGTAGCCGGACCGCAGGCGCTCAACCGACAGCCGCCCGAGAGGCCGCAGCCGGTTGACGTACGTGATTCTGATATACGCCTCACCCGCCGTGGGATCGATGGAGAAGAGCACCGATATCGCGCCTCGGGTGAGTTGAAAGGAGTGGAGGCCGACTGGCCACTGGACGTCCTCGTACGCGCCCTGCGGCTCATCCTCGAAAAGCCAGATCAGTTCCGCCAGCTCACGGATCTCCATGTCGGAACCATGCTCATGAACAACCCATGGGCACTGCCCTCCGGGAGGCTACGTGGAGGGTGCCGATTCCGCCGTCACTGGCCGGCGCTTCAGGCGGGTCACCAGTGATCCCACCCATGCCAGCCGTACCAGTTCCCCATGAGATGCCGGTAGGAGTCGTCGGCCGTCTCTTCAGGCTCCCCCACGGGCAGGAGGACGAAGCTGGTGTTGCTGTCGATGGCCCACTCCTCACCGATGAGGCAGGCACTGCCGGGGACGTATTTCGAATCCTCCAGCCTGAGATAGGGAAAGGCATCGCATATCTGATACAGCCCCACCCACTGGCAAGTGGAATCGCGTGACGTTTCGGCCGTCGCCGTTCGGGCGTACGCTTCCAAGCTCGGCTTCGAGATCGTGAACCGGAGCCATAACGAGGCATCCGTCACCAAGGCAACCGCGACACCCGCGACGATGAACACGGGTACCAGCCAGCGCATTAATCGAGGCTGTGCCGTACCGTTGCTCATCGCCATGCTGAACCGGATCACCCAGATCACCCACAGCGGGAGCCCGAAGAAGAGACCCACCAGGAACATTTCGAGGACGTACCAGTGGGGGACGCTCGCCCAGTACAGAATGACGCCGGCCACGGCGGAGAACGCAGTGAGATACAGCCATCCAGGAGGCTTGTTGAACATGCGCCACCTTAACGCCCTCAACATCATCGGCCAGATGCGTCGGTGGATTCCGGCGTAGTGGCTCCCGGCCCGAGAAGGCTGACGCCGCACGGCGATCGGCATGATCACTCCAGCGCTGCGACCGAGGCCATCTCCAGCACTCTCCAGAGGAAGCACTCCCCGGTGGTCCCGAAAACGCAGACAAGACTTGACGAGCACAGAAACCAAAGGCAGAGCCGACGAGGAGGCTCCCGAATCCAGATCGATGCCACTCCCTCCACCAGCGTGCTCGGTGGCGGTAGCCCGCTGGGGAACTCGCCTGCAACACGTAGCGAGCACGCTCAGGGATGGCGTTCGGCTACGACAATCATGTCTGGGTCGTCCCGATTCCTCAGGATCCCATCGATCCACTCGTCCCCGGTGCGGATCTGGTGGAATCGGAACACGACGCAGGTGTCGTTCGCGCTGATGACGCATCGGACGGGCACCAGCTCCGGCAATGCTCGGATGAGAGCGAACACGCCCTCGGCTACGGCAAGGCCGAGTCGGAGCAGCAGGGCCTGATCTTCCAGGCTGATCTGGGGCTGTCCATCGAAGCTCTCCACCTGTATCGGCGTAGTCCTCCAGGTGGAAGGCGTTGACGTTCCACTCGTAGCCGGACAGATCCGCCCAGCCCATCTTGGCAATCGCCGCCGAAGCAGAAGCCGGCGCGCCCACCCATTGGTCAACGTGCTCGGTGAATATCCAGGCGGCACATAGCCCCAGGATCTGCCGCAGTGCAGATCAGCGTGACAGCCACCCTGTCCGCGTCTCCCGCGGCTCTCCCTCGTTGACCGCCCTTACGGGCAACACATCGGGTACGCCTGCCAGGCGCCGATGGCTGCAGTTCGTGACCGTTCCTATCGACGCCATGCTCCTGACCTGCGGCTCCAACTTATCAGGCAGCCTCAACCAGCGAGATCATTGCACATATATTGCACGGTCCCCCGGACGCCACCATGAGACGCTGAACCCTGTGGATCAACCCGCTGAGGCAGTCTTCCCTACGGACAAGCTAAGCGCGCTTCGCCTTGGCAGATCCCTCGTCGCCGAAGTCGAGGCGAGCGAGCCGCAGTACCGGGCATGGATCGAGATCCGCCCCCTGCAAACTGATGCCGACGATGCCGCCCAGCGACAGGGCTGGACCCGTAATGACGAGAGACGCAGCTTCCAGCTCACACACTGCGAATACGTCACCGAGCACCTCGGCGGCTGGGACTACGACATCGGAAGCAACGAAATCAAGCGCACCCTCGCCACCGACGAGGCCGCCCTTCTCACCCTGCTCCAGGATTGGGGGGTAGCGCCCGATCGGTTCGCCTATCCCTGGAACACCGACTTCCCTGCCTAGCGGACCCTTCCAAAGTGGAGCCCACGGCCGTCGGATCAGAAGCGGATCGCCTTCATTGCGCACCGCTCGTTCGCTGACCCGCGAAACACCGCACCACCCGCACCCGTCCCGAACCCTCCGCCGTCCCGACGTCCTCGCCCCATCCCCGGTCTCCGAACTCGTCGCACGACGAGCCAGACGACAACGACCCTTAGGAGGGCACCTCGGCCCGGCCCCCGTCGACTACGCCCGCCGCGTCGCCGACGAGCACCACACCAAACAAGGAGGACCCATCACCCGCGACGCCCTATGCACCCACCTCGGCGTCTCCTAGGTGTTAGCAAGATCGCACGGTTGTCCTGACAAACGAAAAGCCCCTGAACCGGAATCACCAGTTCAGGGGCTTCTTCATTCAGAGCCGACGAGGGGAATCGAACCCCTGACCTTCTGCTTACAAGACCCCCAAACGATCTTCATGGGCGTTCGGACACGTTCGCCACGCTGGTCACCCACCCTCCGGCTGTTCAGCCCTGTTCACCTCAGTTCATAAGCGTCCGTTTGAGTGGCTCCCAAGGTGGCTCCCACAGAGACCTACTCGTACAGGTGGGCGACGTGGATCTGAAGAGCAAGCGACTGCCATGTCAGCGGGTCGACGTCGTCCTTGAACGGAGCCCCTTCGCGAAGACAGCCGTCCGCAAGCCAGGCCGCCCACGTTCTGAGAAAATCGCCGACGTACATACTGCTCCAACGCCCATCGACGAACTGCTTGCCCTCGCGGCGCTGCCGCTCCCAGTCGGCACGATCGGCGTCGACGTCGTCCGCCATGATTTCCAGGTAGGCGGCGAAGTCTCGCATGTCCTGCACGTGGGCGACGTCGGCAGGTAGCTCATGCGGTGATGTCATGAGGACGAGGGTAAGAGGGGACTGTCAGCTTGGGAACTCTTTCAGGATCATGGACCTTACGCAGAGGAAACGCTGACCTGGCCGTATGCCAGTCGAGCGACCGTGAGTCCCCGCGACCTCCTGATGGTCGCTACGAGAACGGGCACGCAACGGGCACGAGAGACTACAGTCGCCCAACTGGTGCCCACCTTCAGGGCCAGGCGGACGAAGCTGTGACACTATGCGATATATGCCCAAGATGATGTTGATGGCAGTTACCTGCGACGCTGATTCGGCCGCAAGATCGTCTGCTACGTAGTACGACCAGATGCAGAGATGTGACGGCCCCCCATCAATGCATCTGCGCTAGAGCCCTCATGGGAGGTATAGTCCACGTTCGTCCTATCGATCTACAGCAGGATTAGCAGTGGCGGCGATCAGTGTCTGAGCTACAAGAAGACGCACAGTCCAGCGACGAGCGCTTGAAGCTCATGCTGGTGCAATGGCTCCGAGCGAATGGGTATCGAAAGCTTTGCAAAGGAGAAGTGCGAAATTACGAGAAGAAGAGTAAGGCCATCAGTGTCAATATAGTCTTATCAATTCTGCTCGGCCTCACTATTTTCACCTTTTATCGCCTCGACTGGTCGCTATGGGCTTCCGCTGGCGTAATATTGGGAGCCTTTGGCGTTATTGTGATACTACATATAACGCTAAAAGTGCCAGCTAAACTGGGAACGTACGCTATCCTGTACCTCTGGCTCGCCTTGGGTGGTTGGCAGTTGTGGATCGGAGATTCCAAAGGCCTGCTCTTGAGTCACGCACTTCCCTTTCTAGTGATTATCGGAACAGGAATATCCTTCAGATCTCTTCGACTCTCTTTCCATGTGCCATTGTTCGTCCCCGTTGCACTGATCGTAGTGCTCCTGCCCCTCCTTACCGAGGACCCATGGAGGCTAGCTGCAACCGCAGGGGCTCGGTTGGCATGGTTGGCCGGAGTGTCAATCTTACCCTTGGCCGTTCTCTTGGTAATACGGCTAGCGAGATTGCAAGTGGTTCCGGTCTTCCAGTTCGCCGCAGAAAAGATTGACAACAACGCGAATCGGGTAGAGGAATTATTCAGGCAACTCAAGAAATATCAATCAGACACGCACGGCAAGTCGCAGCCGGAGGAACTTAAGGCGCGGCTTTCCGAATGCTACGCCTCACTATCTTCGGAAGATGCAGGCCGAGCAGTTATGGCGGCAGATCGAGCCTTCCGATGGCGGGCGGTCCGCAGATTTGTGTCGCTCATCGTCGGCGTGCTGCTAGCGGTATGGGCACTAATCTATATTCTTGCATGGGCGGCTGTTCCAGAGCCTCTCGCAGCCGAGTGGTCTAAAGAAGCTGTATCGATGGCAACGCTTGATCTTCTAGGTTTTCAATTGGCTTTACCAGTAGGACCTTATGTGCTGGTTGCTACAATGCTAGCTACTGTGGCCTGTGTTGGATTTCTAGGATTCGCACTCACCGACGACCAGTATTCGACTGCTCTTTGGGATGCACTTGTCAACGGTCCTGCAGAGGCTTATCTCCTTGCAGCCGTTGCCTACATCCGGCTGTCAGGCGCCACATCGATCGATGAGTCGGTCGACTCCTAGACCGCCTAATCTTGCAGCCCATCGACACCATATGAATATCGACGCTCTGAGCCCGGCGACGTTGATCAGCCACGTTGCTCGGTGAGCCGTGCTGAGGAACGAAGCACGGATCGTCGATCGCCCTCAGCGATCTACGGCGACCGGCCATGCAGTGGCGATCGTAGGGCTGCATCTGTGCGGCGGCGTGGCAACCGCGGTCGGAGCGTTCGGTCCGTACGGCGGGGCTGGCGTGCGGTGCCCGGCCCGGTGTCCCGCCGCCGTCCGGGACCGGCCCCCAGGCCGCACGCCCGGACGGCGGGCGGGCGGAGGGCCGGGGGTACGGCGGCGCGCCGCGCCGCCGCTTGATACCTACAAGGACAATTCGGCAATGCGACGCCTACGGAGCACAGCACGTCAGTCGAGTAGATCGGGACGGTGGCTGGTGAGGGCTCTGCGGGCGGTCACGAATCGCTCGTGGAACTGTTCGGCAAGGACTTCTCGCCGGTAGCGCTGCCGTAGCAGGCGGTCGAGATCTGCGGCGCGGTTGACGAGGTCGCTGAGGGACCGTCGGTCAAAGTCGAATGCGGCCATCCCTGCGTCAACGGCCGCGTCGAGGTCGCCGCGCCGGGCGTGGACGATGCCGAGGTCAATGTGGGCGTCGGCAACGCGCATGGGTGCGTTGGAAGTGCCGTCTGGTCGGGTGTGCATTTGGATGGTTTCGCGGGCGTGTTCCTCGGCGCGGTCGTCGTCGGCGAGCCAGGTGTAGCAGGTGGCAGCGTAGAAGACCCACTTGGCATGATCGAACACGAAGTGATGGTCCGGGTGCTCGGGCATGGGCAGGCTGCCGAGCACTTCGGCTCCGCGAGTCAGGGCGCGATCAGCTTCGCGACGGTCACCGATGCGGGCCAGGCCGCGAGCCTCCTGCAAGGTGAGTTGCACCATGGCGCTGCTGGTGCCGGCCACTGCCTGCCCCATCCGGGCAGCGGTCACGACATCTTCGTAACGGCCTTCGACCAGGGCGAACCACGCGGACATCTCATGCGCCCAGCCCACTAGCTCCCCGTGCCCGACCTGGCGGCCCATCTCGAACGCGGTCCGTCGCGCGGTCTCGGCCTCTTCCCTCTCCCCCAGGTCGTAGTGCACACAGCCAAGCAGGGCGGTCAACCATCCGGTGATCACCAGCAGTTCGCGATGTTGATCAAGGGTGAGGCGTCCGGCGAGTAGGTGGTTGATCTGGGCGAGGCGCTTCTGTGTACGGTCTCGGAGTGTGCCTGCGGGCACGACCGGATAGGCACGACACAGCAGATCGACGGCTTCGGCCAGGGCTTCCAAGGTTCCGGTCCCCACGTCGGACGCCTGAAGTTGCTGGGCGAGTTCCATGGTCCCGTACAACTCGGCCTCGGCCCGCAGCGCATCGACCGGCATAACCTGGGCCTCGATGAGGCGACTGCCTGTCTGCCTGTTCTGCGAGAACCCCAGTGCTTCCGGTTCCAGACCGGTCAGTTGGGTGAGGGCTAGCCGGTAGGGCGTGCGGGGCCATCGGACTTCACCGGCCTCCCAGCGCCGGACTCGTTCCTCGTCACACGCCAAGCGCTCAGCAACGCCGACTGGTGTGGCGTTGATTTTCTCGGCCATCTCCCAGCGGGAGAGACGCTGCTCATTCCTCCAGGCACGTAGCCGCACGTTCGGGACGTAGTCGGGCATCTGCTGGCCTTCCTCCCGGCTGGGGGCTCGAAAGGGGGAACGAGGGGGCCGTTCAGGGGGGCCTGCTGAAACTCGGTTGCCGGTGGACTTGTCATCAATCAACCACGGTACGTCACGCGGCTTCCCGCCACAGGGAGCGCCGGATGAACGAGGAGATGGCGACGGTGATCCGGCCTGATGAGAAGAGTGAGACATGGCCTTGCCCGGCTTGCCGGGGGCTTGGGGTCAAGCTGCGCTATTCGCGCCGTGCGCTTCTCATCAGTGACAGCGACAGAGATGAGTTCTCAAGCAGGGAGCGGGAGTGTCTCGACTGCCTCGGAAGCGGCCGGGCCGAAGGGAGCGCGAAATGAATTCGATCATGGCGGCAGTAGGCAAGCTTTCCTCCGAAAGGGAAGAGGCCAATGCGCTGATCCGGTTGCGGGATCGGCTCGTAAGCCTCGGGGTCAACGCCGAGCTACGCGACAGCAACACCGCGCTGATGGTGCATCGGCCCGACCCGGGTCTGCCGGTGTGGGTGTTCGTCGGCTACGGCGGGACCTACTACTCGTGGCAGAACGCCGAGAAGCGCCATCCGACCAGCGATCCGGAAGGCGCGGCGAACGTCCTGGCGGAGTACATCGCCAGGTGAAGACGGGCACGGCAAGGCGGAGTGATGGGGTCCAGCCGGGAGGGAACGGACCGCCACCCACGCCTTGCCGCGCCGCCCATCTCCGGCAGGCGACCTCAGCGGCGCCCCCGCAGCTACCTTCCCAGGCCGGTCGCTGCGCCGCCTGCCGGGTTGCCTGTACGGCTCCGTTCCGGCAACGGCGCGTCGCTCATGCTCGCGCAAGGCACACCGCTGCACGTCGTGTCCGAAGTGCTCGGCCACGCCAGCATCGCGATTACCAAGGACGTTTACGGACACCTGCTGGAAGGTGATCGGCGCGCAGCAACGGAAGCCATCTCCAGCGCCCTCCTGGGGAAACAGACCCCGGTGGCTCCCAAGGTGGCTCCCACAGATGCCGAAAGCACCGGTTGAAGATCAGAAAGCGCAAGGCCCCTGACAGCATTACGCCTGTTCAGGGGCCTTCGAGCTGCAGAGCCGACGAGGGGAATCGGACCCCTGACCTTCTGTTTACAAGGGCAGGGCAAGCGCCTGGTGGATCATCCTCAGAGGTGTCTGAACAGCAGGCTCAGCCCGTCTTCATGTGATCAGGTAGGTCGCCGTTGCTGTACGGGTTGCTGTACAGCAACGCATCATCCGTCGGCGTTCTCAGCAGGCGGGGCGGGCTGCTGTACGTACGTGCCCTTCCCATGAACGCTCCGGATAAGGCCGCGCTCGCGTAGCTCCTTCATCGCGCGGCGAACCGTCATCCTGGCTACGCCGTACTGCGCCGCGAGATCCAACTCCGAGGGGAGGCGCTGCCCAGGTCTGAGCTCACCCCTGTCGATCCTGCCAGCGATGTGGTTGGCCACGACCATGTAGACGAGTTCGGGCCCCTCGCTGTCGATCTCTGGATAGTCGCTGTCCTCCGCCACGCTGCACAACATAGATGCCCTCTGACCTGCAAAAACACCTAGATGCCTCTGCAGAGGTATAGAGAGGTCTATATTCGATGCGTGACCGACGAGCAGGACGCGCAGGTTGTCGACCTAGGCGATTTCCTCGATTGGGAGTGCCCGGCCCTGTCCCCCATCCGGCGCGTGCCCGCGCCAACCACATGGTCCTCGCTTGGACGCCGCTTGCGCCCGAGACGTACCGCGTCCATGAGTTCACCTGCGCTTGCACCGCTGTCTACTACGAGCTGATCTCGCACAGCGGCACCTATCTAATCCACAAGGTCGTACAACTCGCCATACCTGTGCACGCCTTCGCCGGCCCCTGGATCCACGTAGAGGCTCGTCGCTGCTGGTCCATGCTCATCGTCGGCGAGGCTCGATAGGAGGAAGTCACGACCGGCAGCAGCCGACAAGCCGGTGGCAAAGGATCGACGAAGTCGATCTGCGGCAGCGATCGCCCCAGCCCGAGAGGTCGGAACCGAAGTCAGCGATCGTCACGGCCTCGACCACTTCGATGCGAACCCTGGCGTAAGGTGTGCCCGCTCCTGATCACTGGATGCGGCTCGGCGATGCCAAGTGTCATGTGGATGCCGTCCGTTGCCCTCGGCCACGCTCCTGAACCAAAGAGTCCGCTGAGTTTCGCTGACTTCCTCGACCGACAACCTGCCAGCGAACCCTCCGCACACCTTCAGCAATCGCATACACGAGCAGTGCGTGGATACTGACGGCTATGGTCATTGTCGACGCCGTACTCGAGACCTATGACGCGGATGGCTTTACCGCCTGGCCGATCGCGGAGCCGTCGAGCGACCGCCTTCTCACCCTCTCCGGCCTACTGTCTCCCGCCGAGGTAGGGACGGCCATGGCCGTCATATTCAGCTACAACGGCATCCCCGTCACCCACGCCGCCAGGCTGACCGACGCGCATCTGGAACAGCATCTCGCCGAGGCGGAGGGCCTGATCGCTCCGGGCGGGCTGCGCTTCCACGACACCACCACGGGCGTCAGCATCGCGCCCGGCTGCTGCTTCGGCTTGGAGAACTGGCGGGATTGGTGGGACATGACTCGGGGACAAGAACCCTGGTTCGGCCACGACCCCGCGCCGCACATCACACAGCTGGGTCACGTCATCCAACTCCGGCAGCACGACGGGGACTCGTCGTCCGTCGAGATCACCCGCGATGAGCTCGCCGGCCTGCTCGCTACCGCCCAACAGCACCTGACTGGTTTCCTCAACCTCGCACGGCAATGGGCGACGACCACCACCCCAGCGCTGGCCGACAGGCTCATCACAGCTCTCGACCGATACTTGCTGATCACTATGACGAAGTAATCGCATGCCAAGGCCGTGACCCCTTCGATGCGAAGTCACTTGCTGCCGACCGCTATCCGCCCAGCCATGCCACACGCCATCAGCGTTCAGTCTTCAAAAGTCCGCGAACGTCCGCAGCGGTACAGCTCGATCGTCACTCACCTCATCAAGCAAGTCCTTGCGCGTGAGCGAGCAAACATACTGTAGTCCACCTGAGCACGCGGCATTTATCTAGTTAAGCGAGCCTGACGAGCTATAAATCAAGGCTCTTGATCGCATCGGCCAAGTTAGCGGCAGGATAATAGACAAACTTCTTGTCCACTCTGCGCTTCTCCAAGAATTGATACCGCTCCAATTCGACGAGGTCTTGCCGTGCGGTCTCGGCCGAGACCCGATGTGAATTCCGATGCGACTGCACAGTGTATTTCGCGCCAGGATTCTTCAAAGCATTATGCAACAGGGCTAGCTGTCGAGAGTTGAAGTGACTCGTATCACGCTGCAGCCTCACGCGAAGATCTCGAACCTCGGCCATCTTCCGGGCTAGATACTTATTGAGCCCCTCTATGGCTCGATGCAGAACCTTCAGATTGAAGAGAAGAAAGTACGTGAGATCATTCTCGTCGGTCTCCACATATAGAAATGCTCGCCCGTATTGAGCGTGCGATTTCTTGATGATACTGGAAATTGATATGAACTCAGTAAGCCAGTAGCCTTGATTCAGCATCGACCAATAGAACAACAGGCGGGCCGTTCTGCCATTACCGTCCTCAAACGGATGCTCATAAGCGAGCATAAAGTGTATAATAATTGCTCGTATGACGCCAGGGAGATACCCATCGCCGATCTTGCCGTTGGCAAAGTCGCATAGACGCGCCATCCGCTCAGGTATGAGTTCTGCTGACGGTGGCGCATGCAGCAACTGATTCTCATTGTCATACACGCCAACCCGTGGCTCGCCTGGCCCCTGAAACCTTCCTGCACCTGCAGGATCATCTAGTGTTCCCTCAGTGGCGATACGTTGTATTCGGCAGATAATTTCCGGCGTAAGAGGCTCGTCCCGAATCTCCCCGACAAACTCCATCGCATGGAAGTTGTTGAGGATCATCCGCTCGCTTCTATCTCGAGGTTCACGACCCGAACGAATCATCTCTGTCGCAACACGCTTTTCCGTCCGAGCACCCTCAAGCTGGCTCGAGGTGATGGCTTCCTCGATAAGCGAGTTTATAAGATATCTATCACGCGTCGCCGGATTGGTTACTTCTTCACTGAGGCTTATCCGGCCACCGGTGTGTATACTAACGAATTCAGTTTCGCGTAGGACCTCATCGGGGAGCGAGTAAGTAAAGGGGGCGCCCTTCTCGTCAGCCAACGGAATAGACCGCGCCGTGCTTCTACGGGCGAGCTTCATCGATGCCCACCACTCTTCGCGATTCAGGTCGCCAGGAGCGGAGCGATGCCTAATTTCATCCCAATGAAAGTATCTTTGACTATTAACAGCGCCCAAGGGGTAGGCTCCGACAACTTTCGAAAGAAAGCCAGAAGTAGCCATAGTCTCTATTATTTGGTTAAGGGGCGGCGGGGATTCCGGCTTCCGCATCGGACCTCCATAAGGATTAGATATGCCATTTGGACTGCTTGCCCAACCTAGACCATTATGCGCGCATATATGCCATTGGATGCACCCCAATCCACTAGCATGCTCCCAGCATAACCACTACGCACTGGAAACAAGGAGTACGGCTAATGGGCCCCCAGCTAACGCTCCACATCTCCCAACGTTGGGAGTTGTAGCAGGAGACCATCCGGACGGCCCCCCAACTCCCAGCCAACTCCCAACATCTCCCAACGTTGGGAGTTGTAGCAGGAGACCATCCGGACGGCCCCCCAACTCCCAGCCAACTCCCAACATCTCCCAACGTTGGGAGATGTAGCAGGAGACCATCCGGACGGCCCCCCAACTCCCAGCCAACTCCCAACGTTGGGAGATGTAGCAGGGAATCATATCCATAGTGCTAGGTTCTGCTATCGGCGCTAACGTTGCCTAGCTTCCGAAGCCTCTGCAGCCGAAGCGACGTGTTGGCTACAGTCGCGTCTCCGAAAGATTCACCATTCCACTCCCTGATCACCTCGTACGCCGTCGACTCACCGCGTAGCGGCAGCGGGCCGGGGACGGAGCGTCAAGCTCGGCTTCGCGTGTACGTTCGCCGGTCGCCGTTCCTCGATCATTTGTTGCCCTGCGGTCAGAGCCGGGCTTGATACGGAGGAGCCGGTCTGCTGGGCTTGCCTGAGTCGATGGTGCGCGAGGTGATCAGTCCCCAGCCACCCATCTACGTTCAGGCCGTGTGGTGATCACCTCGGTTTCGGAGTGCTCCCGCCGGAGGCATGTCTTGGCCTCATCGGCTCAGTCCGGAAGTCGGCATCGTCGTGCCGGTGAACGTTCTGTACGCGGCTCTGTCTGCGTCCGTTGGTGCGGCGGGGTGGCCGGGCGGGACCGGCCCGGAGAGGCCGCACGCCCGCCCGGACCGCCCGGCCGCCCGCCGCCCATCGGGCGGCGGCTTGATGACGTAGGGAAGGTATGAATCACGCACCGCCCCTCACTGCTACTGACGCGCCAGCTCGGCCATGCTGTCGGTGACCGCGTCGGCCCCCGCCTGGATGAGGCTGTCAGCCTTTCCCGGCTCGTTGGCATAGGCGATGCTGCGAGTTCCTGCGTTGCGCGCGGCCACCATGTTCTGGGCCTCTGTATCTCGGCGCTCAAGCAGCGTCGCGAAGTACAAGACGAGGCCCACGAAAAGGCTGGTACGAAGTGGAACGACTCGGCCCTGGTGTTCACCACAAAGTACGGCACACCCATCGAACCGCGAAATCTCAATCGCGCCTTCGAGGCTCACTGTAAGAACGCCGGTGTCCCGCGCATCCGCGTCCACGACACCCGGCACACCTGCGCTTCGCTTCTGGCCGCCCTCGACGTCCACCCGCGCGTGGCGATGCGCATCCTCAGGCACTCACAGATCAGCGTGACCATGAACGTCTACACCCAGATCCCAAGTCTGGAGACCCGCAAGGCTCTCGACAAGCTCAGCCAGAGCCTGCGCGGCTAATCCCTACTCCACGAGCAGGGCCTCATGAACCCAGGGGCCCTGCTCCGTGGCTGGTGAACGATGTTATGAACCAGCAACAGGGGCTTATCCGCAGGAATACACCGATATGTGACTTCTCGTAGCGATTGCCGGGAAGCAAGTTCAGGCATGCACAGTTGGGCAACCCTTTTGCCCTTGTCAGCACTGGAGATACAACTTCTCCCACGGGGCCACAACACCCTCCGAAGGATCAAGAACGGCGACTCTCCAGATGGTTGTCCAGTGCCCGAAGTGCGGCCACAAGATCTACCAGCGCCGCACCGTCCGGCGGCGTTCCATCGACCCGAGTGCGCTTGTCGAGCGCCCTCCTCTCCTCGAAGAAGGCGGATGGCTTACCACTGAGCAGGTCGCGGCTGAGCTGTCTATTAAGCCCACCAGTCTGGCGAGCATGATCTCCCGCAAGAGGTTTCCGAAGGCAGACTACAAGTGGAGGAGGCGCAATTACTGGAAGCCCTCCACCGTGCAGCGCTGGCGGCAGGAGTCTCGGCAGATCGTCTTCGAGCCGGCCGGCGGCTGGCCTCACGAAGTGTCGTCCGAAACGCCTCCGCGGGGAGAAGGGGGTAGGTTCATCAAGATCGAAGCGGTCGAAATCACCGTCCGTCCCTAATGGTTGCGTCCAAGACACTCGGACCGATAACTCAGTCACAGCGCGCTGACGATGCAGAGTTTGTGCAGGCGAATAGTCAACGGCGCGACCGTGATGGCAGAGCCTGCTAGCCGCAGGCAGTGACCGTTGCTGTATCCGGCTGCTGTATGAGATCCGAAAAGGCCCCCTCCACATGGTGGAAGGGGCCTTTGAGCTGCAGAGCCGACGAGGGGAATCGAACCCCTGACCTTCTGTTTACAAGACAGATGCTCTGCCGATTGAGCTACGTCGGCACGGCCTACCAGTGTAGACGCTCAACCACGTCGGTGACGAGCGACCTCGTACAACGTCACTCCCGCGGCCACTCCCGCGTTGAGCGACTCCGCCGCGGCGGCCATCGGGATGCGGGCCACCACGTCGCACTGTTCGCGTACGAGCCGGGACAGGCCCTTGCCTTCGGAGCCGACGACGACCACCAGCGGCTCGCCGAGCAGGTCGACGTCGCCGATGTCGACGCGGCCCTCGCCGTCGAGGCCGATGACGAAGAGGCCGGCCTCGCGGTATTCGCGCAGGGCGGCCGTCAGGTTGGAGGCGCGGGCGACGCGGAGGTTGGCGAGGGTGCCGGCGGAGGTCTTCCAGGCGCCGCCGGTGACGCCGGCCGAGCGGCGTGAGGGGACGAGCAGGCCGTGGGCGCCGAAGGCCGTCGCGGAGCGGGCGATGGCGCCCAGGTTGCGCGGGTCGGTGACGCCGTCGAGGGCCACGATGAGGGGCGTCTCCGCGGCGTCGTGGGCCAGCTCGACGAGCTCCGACGGGTGGGCGTAGTCGTAGGCGGGGATCTGGAGCGCCACGCCCTGGTGGACGGCGCCCTCGGTCAGCCTGTCGAGCTTGTCGCGGGTGACTTCGAGGAGGGCGATGCCGCGCTCGGCCGCGATCTTGATGGAGTCGCGTACGCGGTCGTCGTTGTCGATGCGCTGGGCGACGTAGAGGGCGTTGGCGGGCACGCCCGCCTGCAGCGCCTCAAGGACGGGGTTGCGCCCGCCGATGTGCTCGGGGGCGTCGTCGGAGCGCTTGGCGCGCGGGGCCGGGCGGCGTCCGCTGCCGCCGCGGTCCTCGCGGGCGATGCGCTCGGCCCTGGCCTTGTCCTTGTACCAGTGGCGCATTTCGGCGGGCGGGGTCGCGCCGCGTCCCTCCAGACCGCGCCGTACCTGCCCACCGGTGCCCTTCGAGGGGCCCTTCTTCTTCGCGGGCCTGCCCGACGCCCTGCCACCAGCTGCCATGCGTCCAAGGGTAACGGGTCACGCCTGGTGGCTGAGCTCCCAGCGCGGACCGTGGGGGGTGTCCTCGACGGTGATGCCGGCCGCGGCGAGCTGGTCGCGGATGGCGTCGGCCGCCGGGTAGTCCTTGCGGGCGCGGGCGGCCTTGCGCTGCTCCAGGGCCACCGCGACCAGGGCGTCGACCACCGGCTTGAGGTCGGAGCCGGCCGAGCGCCACTGCGGCGAACGGGGGTCGAGACCGAGGACGTCGAGCATGTTCTGGGTTTCGGCGAGCAGGCGGGCGACGGCCTCCTTGTCGCCCTTGGCCAGCGCGACGTTGCCCTCGCGGACCACCTCGTGCACGACGGCGAGCGCCTGCGGGGTGCCGAGGTCGTCGTCGAGCGCGTCGGCGAACGCCTGCGGGAGCGGCGCGTCGGCGTCGACATCGTGGATGACCTCGGCCGCGCGGGTGACGAAGCCCTCGATCCGCTGGTAGGCGGCAGCGGCCTCGCGCAGCGCCTCCTCGGAGTATTCGATGGAGGAGCGGTAGTGCGGCGCGGCCAGGTAGTAGCGCAGCTCGACGGGGCGCACCTTCTGCACCATGTCCGGGATGAGCAGCGAGTTGCCCAGCGACTTGCTCATCTTCTCGGCGCCGATCTTGAGCATGCCGTTGTGCATCCAGTAGCGGGCGAAGCCGTCGCCGGCCGCCTGGGACTGGGCGATCTCGTTCTCGTGGTGCGGGAAGATCAGGTCGATGCCGCCGCCGTGGATGTCGAACGTCGGCCCCAGGTATTTGGTGGCCATCGCGGAGCATTCGAGGTGCCAGCCGGGGCGGCCGGGGCCCCAGGGGGTGGGCCAGGTCGGCTCGCCCGGCTTCTCGCCCTTCCACAGGGCGAAGTCGCGCAGGTCGCCCTTGCACGATTCGTCCTCGGTGTCGGCGGCGGGGCGCATGTTCTCCAGCCGCTGGTTGGAGAGCTTGCCGTAGTCCTCCTCGTAGGAGCGGACGTTGAAGTAGACGTCGCCGCCGGAGGCGTAGGCGTGGCCGCGCTCGATGAGGCGCTCCATCAGCACGATCATCTCGGGCACGTGCCCGGTGGCGCGCGGCTCGACGGTGGGCGGCAGGCAGCCGAGCGTGTCGTAGGCCCAGGTGAAGGCCCGCTGGTTGCGCTCGGCGATGACGAACCAGGGCACGCCTTCCGCGGCCGCCACCCGAATGATCTTGTCGTCGATGTCGGTGACGTTGCGGCAGAAAGTCACGTCATAACCGGAACGTGTCATCCACCGGCGCAGCACGTCGAAGTTCACGCCAGACCGGATATGTCCGATATGCGGCGGAGCTTGCACGGTGGCACCACACAGGTAAATCGACGCCCGGCCGGCTTCGACCGGTACGAATTCGCGGATGGCGCGTGTGGCGGTGTCGTAAAGGTGCAAGCTCACGAAGGCAAGGCTAACGCCTCTTCACCCCCGTAGCGTGACCTTCTCCGGCTTGATACGCACGATCACCCGCTGGGCGCCCGGCTTGTCATGGAACGGCCCGCCCGTGTACTTCTGCGACAGCTCCTGAATGAGCGCGCCCTCCGGGTCGTCCTCCATGGTCACGCGCCCCCGGACCTCCACGTACCGGTACGGGTCGTCGGGGTCGATCACCAGCAGGCTGGTGCGCGGGTCGCGGTCGAAGTTGCGCGGCTTGCGGCGCCCCTTGACGGTCGAGAACAGCACGTCGTCGCCGTCCAGACGCACCCACACCACGGTCGACTGCGGTGAGCCGTCGGGGTTCACGCTGGTCACCGTGGCGAAGTTGGGCGCGTCGAGCAGCTTGCGCGCTTCCTCGGTGAGCTCGGTCATGTCGCTCCTCCAGATCGGTCCGGGCTGTCATTCTTCTGTAGGCTCGAGACCGCCATGGACGTGACTCCCCCCTCTACGCTCCGCCGGCTGGGCATCGCCCTGGCCGGGCTCGCCGTCGCCGCCCTCACCGGGGCCGCCTGCGCGCTCTCGTTCGACGACCTCAGGGCTCTCGCCGTGCGCGGCGAGGCCAGGCCGGATCTGGCCTACCTTTACCCGGCCGGGTTCGCGGCACTCCTGGTGGTCGCGCTGATCGGCGTGCTGCTGCTGCGTTCGGCGCGGACGCTGGTCCGCGTGCAGGCGGCGGTGGTGCTGGTGCTGCTCCTCGTGGCCGCGGCGGCGGCGGACGCCGCGGTGGCGCTGCGGGTGGAGTTCCAGGTAGCGCCGACGGCCGTCGGCGTGGCGATCGCGCCGTGGGTGATGCTGGCCGTCGCGCTGTGGCTGTGGCTGCTGCTGATCAAGCACGTACAGGATCGCCGGACGTCCGGCGGCGGCGAGCGGCCGGACGAGGACGACATCGTGCCCTTCCACCGGGCCCCGGAGAACGCCCCCGAGATCACGCCTGACACCGCCCCGGCCGCTCCGCAGCAGGCTGCCGCGCCGGCGGCCGAGGAGCCGCGAGGCCGGCTGGAGCCCACGCCGGTCGTCGGCCCCACCCCCGCCCCGGAGACCCCGCCCATCTCGGAGCGGGTGACCCACTGGCAGGCCCAGGAACCCAAGGCTCAGGGGCCCAAGGCCGAGGAACCCAAGGCCCCGGAGCCCGAAGCCCCGGAGCCCGAAGCCACGGAGCCCGAGGCCGACGAGCCCGAGCTCCAGGAGCCCGAGGTCCGGCGACCCGTGGAAGCCGCTCCTCCGGAGATCCTGCAGCCGCAGGAGGAGGAGCCGCGCCGTCCGGTGCGCTGGGGCGACCGGGTCAAGCCGACCGACGTGCTGGTCCACCCCAAGGCCACCGGCAAGGACGCCGACACGCAGCCCGTCCCGGTCGTCGCCGACGTCCCCGATCCCGCGCACGGCCCCGAGGCCGCCGACCCGCAGTCGAAGGACGACGAGCGAGACGAGCGAGACGCGCTGGAGGACACCGCCCCGCACCCCGTGGTCACCGAAGTCCAGGCCCAGGCCCCGTCGGGCCGCCTGCGCAGCACCCCGCTCCCGCCCGAGGAGTGAACGGAACGGGCCCGCCCGGCATGACCGGACGGGCCCGCGAGAAACCGTGGCGGCGTCAGATGCTTCGTCCGCTGCCGCTGCCGCGGCGTAGCCCGGCGACCAGGCCGACACCCACGATGGCGAGCACGACCTGCATCACGAGCTCGATCCAGTCGATGCCGGAGGTCGTCTCGACGCCGAGCACCTGAGCGATCAGCGTGCCGACGAGGGCTGCGACGATGCCGACGACGATGGTGAGGATCCACCCGATGGCCTGCCTGCCGGGAAGCAGGAGACGACCGATCGCGCCGATCACGGCGCCGATCACGATGGCGCCAAGGATGGATTGGATTGTCATGTCACAAACCTCCCCGTGAGGGTGAGCCGTTCATCCTCACGGGGTGGTGGCTACCCGTGACACGACGAATATGCGCGACGGTAAAGAATCGGCAGGTCAGACGGTTGTGCGGCCGGTTCCGGGGCCGCCACGCCGACCGCTGGTCGCCATGCGGGCCACGATGGCCACGCCTATCACCGCCAGCGCGAGCTGGAGCAGGTGTTCGATCCAGTCGATGCCTCTGGTGTCGGCCCAGCCGAACATCTGGGCGATCAGGGTGCCGAGCAGGGCCGCCACGATGCCGACGATCAGCGTCAGACCGATGGACATGTTCTGCCTGCCGGGCACCAGCAGCCGGGCCAGTGCTCCGACGATGGCCCCGATGACTACAGCGGAAACAATCGCGCCGATCATGTGTGACTCCCCCCGAGACGTTCACATGTCTCAAGGGGGCCTACCCGGCAAAAGTGAAGTTACCCCTGAAAGACGGCGGCCCGTACCGCGCCAGTGACGGGCCGCCGTCGCCCATGGACACCCCGGCAGAGAGGACGCGCGAGTCTCAGGAACGGTTGTCTCAGGAACGGTCGACGACGAGCGCCGTCGCGACGGCCGCGACGCCTTCGCCGCGCCCGGTGAGGCCGAGCCCGTCCGTAGTGGTCGCGCTGAGGCTCACAGGGGCCCCCAGAGCGGCGCTGAGGGCCTTCTCGGCCTCCTGACGCCGGGGGGCGAGTTTGGGGCGGTTACCGATCACCTGGACGGCCACGTTGCCGATCTCGAACCCGGCGGCGCGCACCTGGCGCGCGGTCTCCTCCAGGAGGGCGGCGCCGGACGCGCCGGCCCAGCGCGGGTCGGCGGTGCCGAACAGCCCGCCGAGGTCGCCGAGCCCGGCCGCCGACAGCAGGGCGTCGCAGGCCGCGTGGGCGGCGGCGTCGCCGTCGGAATGGCCGGACAGCCCCGTCTCGCCCGGCCAGTGGAGGCCGGCGAGATGGAGCTCTCGGCCGGATGCGAACGGGTGGACGTCGACACCGACGCCCACCCGTGGAATGTTCGTGTTCAGGAGTTGAGAACCTCGTCGAGCAGGGCTTCCGCCTTGTCCTCGTTGGTCTTCTCCGCGAGCGCGAGCTCACTGACCAGGATCTGGCGAGCCTTCGCGAGCATGCGCTTCTCCCCCGCGGACAGGCCGCGCTCGCGGTCCCTCCGCCACAGGTCGCGAACGACTTCGGCGACCTTGTTCACATCGCCGGAAGCGAGCTTCTCAAGATTGGCCTTGTAACGGCGAGACCAGTTGGTCGGCTCTTCCGTGTGCGGCATCCGCAGGACGTCGAAAACCCGCTCAAGGCCTTCCTGACCGACAACATCGCGCACACCGACGAGTTCTGCGTTTTCGGCTGGCACCTGGACGGTAAGGTCGCCCTTGTCGACCTTGAGCACCAGGTAGGTCTTTTCCTCACCCTTGATGGATCGCTTCGTGATTGCTTCGATCCGAGCAGCCCCATGGTGGGGGTAGACGACAGTGTCGCCGACCTGGAAAGTCATGTGACAAGTACCCCTTCCGCTGTACTCCAGGGTACCACGCATCCACAGGCTCCCGGAACAGTGAAATCATCATAACTGCAGGTCAAAGCCGCATATTGGGGGTTGACAAGCGGTCAAGCGTATGAATCGCATATCCGGACATGGCTAATGACCTGCGGGGGTGCGGATATGACCATGGAATCGGATCGATATGGTAGGCGCTGCCCATCCCGCACGCGCGAGACCCAAGGAGAACCCGCCCGTGACCAGCCGTCGCTGGATTGTCGCCGCCGCCGCGTTCCTGGCTGCCCCCGTACTCGCCGGCTGTTCGGTTGGATTCGACGCCAACACCAACAAGCCCTACGCGCCCGTCGAGGGAGCGGCCCTCATCGAGCAGGGCAGCTACGGAAAGCAGACCGTCCACATCCCTCAGGCGTTCATTCTCGGCCCCGACTCCGGCGGCCAGATTCCCTGGCGTGGTTCCGCCCCGGTCTACCTGCACATCCTCAACTCCTCGGGCACGCCCGACAGCCTCCAGGCCGTCAGCGCGGGCAACGCCGCCACGGCCAAGCTCGCCGCCCCCGTGCAGCTCCCGAGCAACCAGCTCGTCGACACGGGCAAGCCGAGCCCCCAGATCATGCTGGAAGGCCTCTCCAGGGCCCTCAGGGGCGGCGAGAGCATCCGCCTGGACCTCCAGTTCGCCAACGCCGGCGTCGTCTCCATGAACGTCCCCGTGGTCACGCGCAGCCGCGAGTTCGCCCAGTACCCGGCCGTCCCCGGCGCCGTCCCCCCGCCGACCCCCACTCCCACCCCGTCGGCGCCCGCGGAAGAGGCGCACTAGGACGCCCCAAGACACGGCAAAACCTCTGTTTCCCGTACGGGCTCCCGTACCGGAAACAGAGGTTTTCGTGTTGTATGCGGCTATTCCTCGACCGCGTCGAACTTGTAGCCGAGGCCGCGCACGGTCAGGATGCAGCGCGGGTTGGACGGGTCGGCCTCGATCTTCGCGCGCAGGCGCTTGACGTGCACGTCGAGGGTCTTGGTGTCGCCCACGTAGTCGGCGCCCCAGACGCGGTCGATCAGCTGGCCGCGGGTGAGCACCCGGCCGGCGTTGCGCAGCAGCACCTCCAGCAGCTCGAACTCCTTGAGCGGAAGCTGCACCTGCTCGCCGCGCACGGCCACGACGTGGCGGTCGACGTCCATCCGGACCGGGCCGACGGCCAGCACCGCGGTCTCCAGCTCCTCCACGACGTCGCCCTGCCGGCGCAGCACCGCCCGGATGCGGGCGACGAGCTCACGCGAGGAGAACGGCTTCGTCACGTAGTCGTCGGCGCCCAGCTCCAGGCCCACGACCTTGTCGATCTCGCTGTCCTTGGCCGTCAGCATGATGACCGGGACCTTCGAGCGCTGCCGCAGCGAGCGGCACACCTCGGTGCCGGGCAGGCCGGGCAGCATGAGGTCGAGCAGCACCAGGTCGGCGCCGCTGCGGTCGAAGGTGTCGAGCGCCTCGGGCCCGGTCGCCGCGACAGAGACCTCGAACCCCTCCTTGCGCAGCATGTAGGACAGGGCGTCGGAGAAGGACTCCTCGTCCTCCACGACCAAAACTCTGGTCATCTGACCGTCTCCAGGGGAATCGAGGGTGGTGCGGGCAGCGCCGTACCGCCGAAGGCGGGCAGGCGCAGCGTGAAGGTCGAGCCGGAGCCTTCCTTGCTCCAGACGGAGACCTCGCCGGCGTGCGCGGCGGCTATGTGTTTGACGATGGCCAGGCCCAGGCCGGTGCCGCCGGTGGCCCGGGAGCGGGCGGCGTCGACGCGGAAGAAGCGCTCGAAGATGCGTTCCTGCAGCTCCTCGGAGATGCCGATCCCCTGGTCGCTGACGCTGATCTCGACGCTGTCGCCGGCGGGCCGCGCGCTGATGACCACGCGGGTGTGCTCGGGGCTGTAGACGATCGCGTTGTCGATGAGATTGCGCAACGCGGTGACCAGCAGTTCGTCGTCGCCCCAGATGCGCAGCCCCTCGGTGCCGCCGGAGACGAGCGTGATGTCCTTGGCCCCGGCCCTGGTGTTGCAGTAGTCGATGGCGTCCTGGACGGCCTCGTCGATGGAGACCTGGCCGGGCGTGGGGATGGCCTCGGCGCCCTGGATCCTGCTCAGCGTGATGAGGTCCTGGACCAGGTAGGTGAGCCTGGCGGCCTCGTGCTGCATGCGCCCGGCGAAGCGGGTGACGGCCTGGGGGTCGTCGGCGGCGTCCTGGATCGTCTCGGCGAGCAGGCTCAGCGCGCCCACGGGGGTCTTCAGCTCGTGGCTGACGTTGGCCACGAAGTCGCGCCGCACGGCCTCGACCCGGCGGGACTCGGTCTGGTCCTCGGCGAGGACGAGCACCTGCCCGTAGGAGCCGAGCGGGGCGACGCGCACCGCGAAGCTGGTGGTCTCCTGCCCGAACTTGTGCCCGGCGACGTCGATCTCGGTCTCCCGGATCTCGCCGTCGCGGCGCACCTGGCGCGCCAGCGCGAGCAGCTCGGCCGCCATCAGCCGATCGCCCTTGACCAGCCCGAACGCGCGAGCGGCCGAGCTGGCGCGCAGCACCCGGTCCTGGCCGTCGAGCACCACGGCGGACGAGGGCAGCACGGCCAGCACGGAGGCGACGCCCTGCGGCAGCGCACCGGGGTCGTTGTCGGTGGCCGCACCGGCCCGGCTGGGCGCCTCGATCTGATTGCGGTAGAACAGCACCGCGAGAGCCCCCACGACGAAGCCGGCCAGGGCCGCGAAGCTCATGGCCATCTCACTCATGTCTTCGATGGTAGGCGGCGCCACGCCGAGGACACCCCTCTCACCTGCGGATGAACCCGGCTTTCCCGGAAAGTTCATCTCGGCGTAGGAGTTCGTTCATCGACGCCCACATACGGTGACGACATGCGCGACGCGTACCATGAAGAACTTGATTCCCTGACCGACAAGCTGGTCGAGATGACCAGGCTTGTCCGCTCGGCCATTTCCCGGGCCACGACCGCCCTGCTCGACTCCGACCTCCAGCTCGCGGAGAGCGTGATCTCCCGCGACGAGGAGGTGAACGCGATCTTCGCGGACATCGAGGCGTCCATCTTCGACCTGATGGCCAGGCAGCAGCCGGTCGCGGTCGACCTGCGGATGGTCGTCACGGCGCTGCGCATGGGCACCGACCTGGAGCGGATGGGCGACCTCGCGGTGCACGTCGCCAAGGTGGCCCGGCTGCGCCACCCCGACTCGGCCATCCCCGCGGAGATCCGCTCCACGATCGTGGAGATGGGCCAGATCGCCGAGAACCTGGTCACCAAGGCCGGCAGCTGCGTCGCCTCCCGCGACGTCGAGTCGGCCCTGGAGCTGGAGCAGGACGACGACGCGATGGACCGGCTGCACCGGCGGCTGTTCAAGAACATCCTGGGCAAGGACTGGGCCCACGGCGTCGAGCCCGCCATCGACATCACGCTCATCGGCCGCTACTACGAGCGTTACGCCGACCACGCGGTCCGCGTCGCCCGTGACGTCGTCTACCTGGTGACGGGCTCCCGTCCCGGCTGAGCCCCGGCGATCAGCTCCGTGGCGCGGCGCATCGCCGCCCGCACCTCGGCGGGCGCGTCGCCGCGCTCCAGCGCGGCGAGCGTCGCCGCGCTCACCGCCCCCACCGCCGCGCCCACGAGCGCGGCCGCCCCGATCGGGTCGAGTTCGTCCGGGTACGCCTGCCGCAGGGCCTGGGTCAGCTCGTGCTGCGCGGTGACGTAGCGGTGCAGCAGCCGGGCCTGCAACGCCGGGGCGGTCGCCGCCAGCCGGACCCGTAGCTGCGCCAGCCCGCTCGTCAGGTCGGCGTCCCAGGCGTTGCCGATCATCTCCTCCATGGCCCGCGCGACCACGTCGGCGGGCCTTTCGCCTTCCCCGCGCTCGGCGACCACGCGCAGCCCCAGGTCCACCCGCACGTCCGCGTTGGCGAACAGCACGTCCTCCTTGGCCTGGAAGTGCAGGAAGAACGTCCGCGTCGACACCTCGGCCGCCTCGGCGATCTCCGCGACCGTGACCTGCTCGAAGCCCCGCTCCTCGAAGAGCCGGACGGCCGCCTCGACCAGCGCCTGCCGTGTGCGCTGCTTCTTGAGTTCCCGCAATCCCGTCATGCGCGCAAGTTTAGTACATCTGATGTAGTAATACATTGAATGTAGTCACTTGGAGAGAGGCAGGACCCCATGGGCAGTCTTGACGGGCGCGTCGCCCTCATCACCGGAGCGGGCCGCGGCATCGGCCGCGAAGAGGCGCTGTTCTTCGCCGCGGAAGGCGCCAAGGTCGTCGTCAACGACCCCGGCGTCGAGATCGACGGCAGCGGCGGCGACACCGGCGTCGCCGCCAAGGTGGTCGAGGAGATCGTCGCGAGCGGCGGCCAGGCCGTCGCCAGCACCGACAGCGTCGCCGACTGGGAAGGCGCCCGCCGCATGGTCGCCACCGCCGTCGACACCTTCGGCGACCTGCACGTCGTCGTCAACAACGCCGCCGTCGAACGCAACCTCGGCCTGGCCGACCTGGGCGAGGACGAGTTCGACGACGTCGTGGCGGTGAAGCTCAAGGGCACGTTCGCCGTCACCCGCTGGGCGGCCCGCCACTGGCGCGAACGGTACGAGGCCGGCGACCGCGCCGACCGCGCCGTGATCAACACCTCGTCCGGCTCCGGGCTGCTCAACCCGCTGCCCACCCAGGCCTCCTACGCCTCCGCGAACGCCGGCGTGGCCGCCCTCACCACCGTCGCCGCCCTCGAACTCGGCAGGTACGGTGTGCGGGTCAACTGCGTCTCGCCGTCCATGGCCCGTACCAGGCTCACCCTGGAGGTCCCGGGGATGGGCGGCCAGCCGCCCGCCGAGGGCTTCGACCCGCTGCACCCCGCCGCGGTCGCCCCCATCGCCGCCTACCTGGCCTCCGCCGCGTGCCCCCGGACCGGGCAGGTGCTGTCCGTCAGAGGCGGCACGGTCACCGTGAACCAGGGGTGGACGGCCGGACCGGCGGTGCACAGGGACGGCCCGTGGACCGTCGCCGAGCTGGCCGAGGAGCTGCGGGCGGTGCCCATGGAGGACCCGTACGACCGGCTCGCCGAGGCGCTCGGCGGAGCGCTGGGGGTTTCGGGGCGGGAGCAGTTGCAGGGGATGATCAACGCGCTGCTCGACCGGCGCTGACCGCCCTACGGCGGTGCCCGCACCGCCGGCGGTCCTTCACCTGCGAGGGGCCTACCGGCCCCTCGCACCGTTCACCGTACGGCTCGGCCCATCCTGAACGGCGCCACGTTCAGAAGCGGAAGCCGAACAGGCCACCTGTGACCTGGTCGGTCAGGTGGGGCTCGATGACGTACGGGGCCGCGTCAAGGCCCGCCGAGCCGGCCTTCCGCAGATCGTCGGAGTTGATCGTGACGACGTACTGCATTCCTTCGGCCGCGGTCACCTCCGCGGCGAGCTGCAACGCCCGGACGATCTGCCTCTCATCCACGCCGTCGTACAGATGACTGTCGTGAACCAGGAAGTCAGGACCACGCCCGGCCCTGTGAGCTATCACCGAAGCGGTCAGGTCGAAGCAGAAGATGACCATGTTGTGGATGCCACGGCTGCCGTCATCCTCGATACGGGGCTCGATACGCATGCGCTGCTTCGTGGGGCTGAACGTCAGGTACGGATTCTTGCCGTCGCCGTACAGACGCCTCGCATACTGGTTGAACAGCGCATTGGCCTCCCGGGTCGCCGCGTCCCGGTCTTCGAGGTCGGTGACCATCTCCTGTTCCAGCTCCAGTCGCTTGGCGTCGATCTCGCGCCGGCTGGCCTCCAGGGCCTGCGCCGCCTGGAACCTGTGCCTGAGCGATTCGAGATGTGCCTGCTCGCGTGCGAGGGCGTACTGAAGCGAGGTGAGCGCGTCGAGCGCCCCGCCCGAGTTGAGAGTGCGCAGCAGGGCCGCCTGCCTCTCACCGAGGCGCTGCCGGGCCAGGTTGCGCTCCGACAGACGCTCGCGGAGGCGGGAGGCCTCCTCGCTCAGGTGCTTCTCGCGATTTCTCACCACGGTCTCGTGAAACACTCGGACATCGTCAAACCGGCGTCGCACCTCCTGGCCGAGGATGACTCCGAGCTGGCGGTAGGCGGTCTCGAGGTAGCGGTCGTCGGGCTCCACGACGTCGGCCATCGCCCGCTCCATGTCCTGAAGATTGCGGCGTTCGATGGCCTCTTCAGCCCGGAGGTCCCTGATCTGCTGATCGACCTCATCGGCTTCCCGGCGGATGTTCTCGTACTCCGGGACCACCTGAAAATCGGCGATCTGCCTTTCGAGCTCGGCGAGACGCTGCTCGACGGCTCCGATCTCACCGCGGAGCTCTGCGGAACGACCGACGATCTTTCCCCACACCGGATCCTTGGCCGCCTCGACCAGCTTCTTTCTGGTGGCTTCCTGATTGGAGAGCAGCCGGTATCTCGCCGCCAGGCCCACGTCCAGCCCGAACAGGTGGCACAAATTGAGCATGGAATCATGCGGCGACTGCTGGCCGAAGGTTTTCGTGGGCTCCAGGAAGCCGCCGACGTCGACTCTTCTGATGGCGAAGGACAGGAGCGTTCTACCGCTGATGTCGACGTTCTGGGATGTGGCCCCGTAGAGATCCCGCTCGATCACCCACTGCCAGTCCTTGAGCGATATCTCTGCGGGCCGATCGAAAAGACCCGTCGGCGTCCCTCCGGTGACGTCCGGGTCGACCACTATCTTGTTCGGCCTGCCGACGGCGCGCGTGACCACCAGCAGCTCCGACCTGCCCGGCCAGTCCAGCTCCAGCGTGAACACGTGATCACGCAGGCTCGGACTGGTCCACAGCGCCTTGTTCGCGTTCTGCGCGCCCAGGACGAAATGCAGCAGCTCTATCATGCTCGACTTGCCGGAGCCATTACGGCTGTCCGTGTCGGTGGAGGCATCGGTGCGCTCGGCCACGACAATGTTGAGACCGGAGCGGAATTCGACGGTCTTGAATCTCGAGTCGTTCGATCTCAGGCTACGGAGCATCGCTGCGCGCCCGGAAGATCAGGACATCCCGCTCCAGCTCGACGAGCCCCATCGCGAAAAGCAGATCAAGCGACAGCGCGAACCACCAGAACGTCAGTGGGGCGCGATGGTCGTTGGCCTCCCGCCACGCCAGGAGGCGGCGCCATGCCTGATTGATGGTCACCGGCTGCCGCTCAGTGGCGATCACGATCTGCGCGCCGACAGCCAGCAACGCACGCTGGGGAGCGACGCCCTTGGTCGGCACGATCACGCGAGCACCTCCACCCCTGTCTCAGGAGCCCACCCCGCGGGCGGCACCTTGAAGATCTCACACTCCTCGAAGTAGTACATCAGGACGACGAGCGCGTTGAGCTCCATGGGCGACCGTTGCGAGGCGTTGCCGAGGATGTGACGTTCGAGCTGCCAGAGGATTTCGTCCGCGTCAGCACTCGTCCGGGCGATCGTCTCGTAGTGCGCCCGGAATCCCGCCGCCACCTCGTCGCGCTCGTTCGGATCCAGGCGTCCTCGGTAGTACTCCTCCACGTGTTTCACGTACGGCAGCGCAAGACAGAGACGATGCCTGACGTCCCAGGAAAATCCGTTGTAGTCCATCTTGGTCAGAGGGGGCCTGGGAATCGCGGGCAGGTCTTCGAACGGACGGCGAAAGGCCGCCAGATGGTCCAGCAACGGGATGAGCTCGTCGAGAACGACGCTGACGGCCACCGGAGCAGCGGGGAAAGGGCCCAGGAAGTCTTCCACCTGCCACCTCTCCATCCGGCAGAGCCGGGTGTAGAAGTGGGTTCTGCCGAAGTTCTCGAAGGTGAGCTCCGGATAGTTCGTGCGCGCCCCTGCCAGCAAGGACGCCACCTCGGGATGGATGCCCCGCCGGTCGCTGTGGACGAAGACGAAGGTGTGAAACTCGTTCTTGCGCTGCTCCAGCGCTTTGAAGAGATCGCTTCCGAACTTGTCCGCGATCTTCGCTGGTGTCACCGTCTGTGGTGCGTAGCAGGCATAAAGCTTGCGGTCGGAGAGCAGCAGTCCATCCGCTCCCTGGTCACCCCTTCGTCCCGCGGTCCGGACATTGAGAAAGCCGGGCTCCGAAACACACATGACCCTGTGGAAGAACTCTTCGAACGCCTCGCCGTGCAGGTCGTCGAGCTTCGCGTGGAGCATGAACCTGACCGACGAGCGCTCCCAGAGCTCCACAACTCCCCCACATAAATCACCGGGCGCGATCGCGCGATCATGTCAAGGGTACGAAGGATAGCCCGACAGGATTTGAATCGTTGTCGATTTCCACTTGCCCATCCCTTGGGTCGAGTATCAAGGTGCTATTTGTGCGCAGGCGCGGAGTTTGCTCTTGAAATCGGCCGCGCTGGAGAGCTGTCATCGGCCTCGGTGAAGGTGGTGAAATGGCGCCCGGCGCCATCCACGACCCGACGGCGGACCTACGCCAGCCCAGGCATCAAGGCTTGGACGGCACCCGCGCCATCGCCACGTCGAAGACCTGGAAGGCTCCTGACCCGGCTGTGCCGGCTACTCACGATGACGGCGTCACGGTTGATCTATTCTTGGCTTCCCACTGTGCGAGTAGGTGGAGGCCATATGAGTTACGCAGCACTGATCCGGCCCGTGGTCGACCGGGTGTACGCGGGGTTCCGGGGCACAGGGCATGAGCGCGTCCAGGCTGTCTACGACGCGTACAAGATCCGGCCGGGCTTCGAAAGGAGCTTCTATTTCGGCCTGCTGGCCCGGCCTATGCCTGCCGAAGCTTTCGCGGCGGTGACCACGTACTCCGGCTCGGACATGACCGATGAGCTGGCGCAGGGTGTGGCGGAGGTCGATGGTGACGGAACGTGGCGGCTGACCGCGCTCGGCCGGGAGTTGGCGCTGGAGGTGCAGCGCACGTACGCCGATTGGGCTGAGGTGTACTGGGACCAGAAGCTGGTCGAGACGATGCCGGGCCTCACCGTGGTGCCACGGCTCGCCGAACTGGTCGGCCGCCTCCTGGAGGCGGGTCAGGCCACCGGTGGTCCGGCGTTCCGGGCGGTGGCTCCGGTGTACGAGCCGGCAGACGCCTCCCCGACGCTCCGCCTGACCAGCCGCCTCGGGGCACTGCGCCACCACCGGGGCGACGCGCACCGGGCCGCCTGGTCCGCCGCCGGGCTCACGCTCGCTCAGCTGAGGGCACTGCCCGCGGACAGCCCTCAGCGGCGGGAGATCGAGGACGAGACGAACCGGCTGGACGAGCCCATCTACCAGGCACTGTCACAGGGGGAGCGCGACGAACTGCTGGCCGGCCTGGGAGCCCTGCCGGGCTGACCAGCTAGGAGTTGGGCTCGTGTGGCGGCACCGAGCCCAACCGGCCACAGGACTTGGGGGTAGTTGGCCTGCGGTCCGGCTGCCGGTCGAGCTGGTGCGCGAGATCGTGCGTATTCGGAACCGACCAAAGTGCGAAGCAGCCCTTCTTGAACTGCCCGGCCGTCGACGCATGCTTCCTGGCTGCGGCCGGGGGCGAGGGCATCATGATGAATGGCCATCAGGTCGTCGCCGATCGGGCCGCAGGCAGGGTTGATGTAAGCATTTTCGGGCCATGCTCTCCAGGAGCTCATGGATCATGCCTTTTCGCTGGCCATGTCCGATTGAGAGTGAGGGTCACGCACAACAGCTGCGGGCAGTGCAGTGTTCTGTTCCGTCGGCCGCGCTCGCTTCCCTTCGGGCGCAGACCCAAGAATGCCTATGACCGGCCGAGCTCGACACCGATGCGCTATAACAGCGTCGAACGATCCTCCGTGCTGGTTGTTGCGACGCTCCGCAATGCTTGTTCCCCCGTCAAATGGAGCACAAGTGCCGGTTGAGCCGGGTCCATCTCCCGAGATTGTCTTTGGCCTGGAGCTGCGTAAGCTGCGCACGGCTCAGGAGTGGTCACTGGACGCCCTGGGTTCCAGGGTTGGCTATTCGGGAACGATGGTCGGATACTTCGAGCGGGCAAAACGCCCGGTTCCGGAAGCGTTCGTCACGATGGCGGAGGAGGTGTTCGGGCTCAACGGCGAACTGGTAGCGCTGTGGAAGGCGATCGATCCGAATGCTGCGCCGAAGTGGTTCCGGACCTGGCCGAAGATCGAGGCGGCGGCACGCATGATCCGGAGCTGGGAGCCGCTCCTTGTCCCTGGCCTGTTCCAGACGGCCGACTATGCGCGGGCCGTGTTGCGCGGGATTCCCGGCGTCACAGACGCGGAGACGGAGGAGCTGCTGGCAGCCCGACTTCAGCGTCAAGACATCTTCTCCCGGCCGCATCCGCCGATGATCGCCGCGGTGATCGATGAAGGCGTCCTGCACCGGCCGATCGGCGGCAAGCAGGTGATGCGCGAACAGCTTCGACAGCTGACCGAGCTCATGGACAATCCCAGGATCACGATCCAGGTTGTTCCGTTGGAAGCAGGAATGACTACCGGGCTTCTTGGCGGCTTCGCGATAGCTCAGCTCCCCCACGCGCGTGACTGGGCATACCTGGAGTCTGCATCGAATGGCCGGGTAACCGATCGCATTGACCAGATTCAAGATATCAACCTGACATACGACACGATCCGGGCGTGGGCGCATCCCCTCCACGTCACGAAGAACGTGATACGCGAGATGATGGCGAGGTATGAGGCATGAGTGGCGAGCTGGCGAACGCCGCCTGGCGTAGAGCCACGAAGACCCGGCGTGTCGGAATTCGTGATTCCGAAGCACCTGAAAAGCCTCCGTCCGTGGTACGTGCCGCCATTTGGGACGCGTTCATCGACGGTGCAAGAAAAGGTGAATTTAACTTCTGAGGGAGAAGCCTCCGACGCTGACCGGGGGCTTCTCTATTACCGCCTCCGCAGTTGCGTTGTTTGTTGCGCCGCAAACCATAGAAGCTCATGACCTCAGCAGCGGCTCGCATCTAGCGTCGAGCGAGCAACACAGCCATTCCCGTCCAGGAGGCGCGCATGACTCTTACGCATGAACAGTCCGTAGGCCCATGGGGCCTGGGTCGGGCAACCCCGCTCCACGAGCCGGCCCCCGCACCGTACGCCACGGTTCACCTCGATCCCGCCACCCAGATCACGCAGTTCTTCGACGACACACACCGGGTGGTCGACATGGCAACGTCCCAGACAGTGACCAAGTCCCGGCCGCATGACGGCTCGAAGAGCGCACCCCAGACGTCGGACGACAGCAACACCGACCAGAAGTAGCAGCAGGATGCAGTCCCCACGGAGCACCGTCCTAGTGATCACATCGGTGGAGGACGTAACCGCCAACCTGGTGATCACTGCGCTAACCGCGCACCGAGGCGTGCAGGTTGCGCGCGTAGATCCTGCCGACATCGGCGATGCGCTGTCATTCGGCGCGCACATGGGCGCAGGGCTTGGCCAGTGGTCAGGCCGGCTCCGAACGCCGAGCCGTGATATCGCCCTCGACGAAGTCGGAGCGGTGTACTACCGCCGCCCCACTCCGTTCTCGGCCCGCTTCGCCCATCTACCGGAGAGGGACCGCGAGTTCGCAGCGACAGAGGCGTGGCACGGACTCGGTGGCGTGCTCTACAACCTGCATGGTGTCGCGTATGTCAACCATCCCTCCGCGATCAACCGGGCGGATTTCAAGCCTGCCCAACTTCAGCGGGCAGCGCAGCTCGGGATGACCATACCGAGCACCCTGATCACCAACGACGTCGCACGGGCGCGGAGGTTCGCCGCTGAGCAAGGCTCGATCATCTACAAGTCGTTTCGGGGAGTTCCATATGCCCCGGATGGGCAGGTGGCTGCGATATGGACTCAGCCCGTCGCTGCGCACGAGCTCGACGACTCGCTCAAGATGACAGCGCACATGTTTCAGGCGGAGGTGCATAAGGAGGCAGACGCCAGGGTGACCGTGATCGGTCACCGCCTGTTCGCGCATCGGATCACCTCGCCGGACGGCGCGCTGGACTGGCGCCGTGACGACTGGGACGAGCTGGCTCATGAGCTGATCGACGTACCTGAACCGATCGAGGCGGCAACGCGGACTTACCTCGACAGTTTTGGCCTGGTCTTCGGCTGCTTCGACTTCGCGATAGAGGCCGGGACCGGGCGCTGGGTCTTCATCGAATGCAACCCCAACGGACAGTGGGCCTGGCTGCCCGAGGCCAGGACGATGGCCCAAGCCTTCGCACACGAAATATTGGAAGGATGGTGGCCGTGACCACAACGGCCGCGGAGCTGCGGCGCGCACTGGCGGCGGGCGTCGGGTCACCTGGCTGGCGCGAGGCCCTGGAGGCTGTGCCCCGCGAGAACTTCCTGGGCGACTCCGTCTATCGCCTTGATCCCGATCTCGGCTGGGTGCCGACGCATCGCTCGCAGATGGGCCCGGACGAGTGGCTCACCCTCGCGTACACGGATGAGACATGGGTCACCCAGGTCGACGGGGTGATGGCGGAGGACGCGGCCGAACCCGTCACGATCCTGCGGCCCACGTCCTCGTCCACGCTCCCCAGCCTGGTGGTACGGATGCTCGAAGCGGCAGGCATCCGGGAGGGCGACAGGGTCCTGGAGATCGGCACGGGCACCGGCTACTCCACTGCGTTGATGTGCCATCGCCTGGGCGAGGATGCCGTCACGTCGATCGAGTGCGACCCCGTGATAGCCGCCCGCGCGAGGCGGGCCGTCAACGAAGCCGGCTACTGGCCCACCCTCGTCGAGGGCGATGGGCTGCTGGGTCATGAAGCCGGCGCTCCGTACGATCGGCTGATTGCCACGTGCGCGGTCAGAGGCATCCCGGCGGCCTGGCCTCGGCAGATCAGGCCGGAAGGAACCATCACCACCCCCATGCTGGGCTGGCTCGGCGGGGTCGCGTTCGCGCATCTTCAGGTCAGCGAGCGTGGCGATGCGAGCGGCCGGTTCCTCGACGACGACGTGTACTTCATGCCGGCACGGACGCATGCCGCGCCGGGGCGGCCGGCCATCCGGATGGGCCTCGGCGAAGTCCGCTATAGCGAACTCGACCCGGCGATCCTCAAGGACGACACGGCGCTCTTCGTGGCGCAGCTCGCCATCCCGCAGGGCCATCATGGGTGGGCGGAAGGCACTTTGGTCCTGTACGACACCACGGGTTCACAGGCCGATGTCAGCCCGGCGGACGGCGGCGGCTGGAAAGTCCACCAGCACGGTCCACGCCGTTTGTGGGACGAGGTCGAGAAGGCCATCGCGGTGTGGCAGGAGGCCGGACAGCCCCATCAGTCGGGCTTCGGGCTCACCGTGACGGGCGAGGAGCAGTGGGTGTGGCTCGACGAGCCTCAGGGGCCCAGGTGGCGGATTCCCACCTGAAGCACCCGCAAGCGACCGTTGGGCGGCGCGTCCGCGCCCACGGGCTGAATGGGCCTGGTGCCGAGCGTGATCGGCAACCCCACCCGAGCCGCCGGAGCTCCCACGCGATCTTCAGCAGGCGGAGGGCAACTCCTGGATTCCTGATGCGACAGACGTTCTGATGGACGGTGATCCCGGAACTCGTCTGGAAGGCTCGCTGATGATCAGTGTGATATCAGCCGTGATTGCGGTTCTCGGCGCGACCATGACCGCCGTGCTCGGCTACAAACTGCAGTCCCAGGTACGGGTCCGCGAACGCATCGACTACATGGGCCGCTACCGGGACGCTCTGCTGTGGGCCGCTTTCGATCTTCAGAGCAGGCTCTACAACATCTTGCACGGATACGAGGTCGACCGCAGACCGGGACGCAGGGGCTTCCTCCGGTCGTTTCTCGTTGAGGGCACACAGCAACAGGCCGAATACGTCAGGACCAGCACGGCCTTTCTCTTCGCCGAGTACCTGGGATGGGTGGAGATTTTCCGTGACGATCTCCGCTTCCTCGATCTGGGCAACCGGAGGAAGAACCGGCGCGTCATGTCGCTGCTCGCCCGGATCGGCAGCACCCTCAACGCCGCGCACACATCCGAGGTGGAGGGCTTTCGCATCTTCCGCGTGCACCAACGGGCGATCGGTGAGCTGATGATCGAAGCGGAGAGCGAACCCGGACAACGGCGCTGCATCGGCTACGCCGCGTTCTGCGCCAAGCTCGCAAGCGAAGAGCGTTTCAGCACGTGGATGCAGGAGCTGCTCGACCATGTCGACTTGGCAGCGGAGGAACCGGACGCCGTGCATGAACGCCTCACCACGCTCCAGCACCAGCTCATCGACCTGATCGACTTCCTGGACCCCAGACGACAGCGTTTCCCCGCAGAGCAGCGTTCACGCTTCGCCGCGCAACCAGATTCCTCGCAGACGAGCGCTTCGGCGCCCCAGACCCAGGAAGCGTAGAGACCTCGGTCACCTGAGTGGACCGCGTGGGTCGTCCGACAGCGAATGCTGTCTGTGCGGAACCAAGAGCCTTTGAGGGCCCCGGGCTTCGAGACACATGACCCTGCGCGCAACCGGCCGGGGAGCGCGAGGGGCCGGCAGGCCCCTCGCCGGGGGTGCGGGGGCTTGCCCCCGCTGAACACAGCCCGAGTGCCGGAGGCGCGAAGCGCCTGACAACGAGGACCACGCCGTTGGGCGCGGGACGCGCCCCGCAAACAGCACAGCCCAAAACCGACAACGAGGGCCGAACGCGCGTCAGCGTCCCTGGTTGGCCACGGCCTCGATGGCCGCCTTGGCCGCGTCCGGGTCCAGGTACTCGCCCCCACGCCGCACCGGCCGGAACTCGGCGTCGAGCTCGTACCGGAGCGGAATCCCCGTGGGGATGTTCAGCCCCGCGATCTCCTCGTCCCCGACGCCGTCGAGGTGCTTGACCAGGGCGCGGAGCGAGTTGCCGTGGGCGGCCACGAGGACGGTCCGCCCGGCGGACAGGTCGGGCACGATCGCGTCGTACCAGTAGGGCAGCATCCGGTCCACGACGTCCTTGAGGCACTCGGTGCGCGGCATCAGCTCGGGCGGGAGCAGGGCGTAGCGCCGGTCGCCGGCCTGGGAGTACTCGTCGTCGTCGGCGATGGGCGGCGGGGGCGTGTCGTAGGAGCGGCGCCACAGCATGAACTGCTCGTCGCCGAACTCCTCGCGCGTCTGGGCCTTGTTCTTGCCCTGGAGGGCGCCGTAGTGGCGTTCGTTGAGCCGCCAGGAGCGCTTGACGGGGAGCCAGAGCAGGTCGGCCTCGCCGAGGGCGTACTGGGCCGTCTGGATGGCCCTGGTCAGCAGGCTCGTGTGGACGACGTCGGGGTAGACGCCGGCTTCGGTGAGGAGTTTGCCGCCGCGGCGGGCCTCGTCCTCGCCCTTCGCCGACAGGGAGACGTCCACCCAGCCGGTGAACAGGCCCTTCGCGTTCCAGTCGCTTTCGCCATGCCGTAGCAGCACCAATGTCGCCATGCGGCCAATCCTATGGTTTGCGGGCGACCCCGCAGAGAAAGTGGGGGGTGGGCGGCCGGACGAGGTCTTCGGGGCGCCATTCGGGCACGGTGACGACGCCGGGTGGCAGCAGGTCGAGGCCGGCGAAGAGGGGGCGCGGGTCGGTGGTGCCGTCGGAGACGTGGGAGAGGACGAGGTGGCTGCCGGGGGCGAGGGGGGCCATGAGCTCGGCGATGAGCGGCTGGGGGTCGTCGGCGACGTAGTGGGCGATGGCGAGCAGGAGGACGGCGACGGGCCGGTCGAGGTCGAGGTGCTGGCCGACGGCCGGGTTGTTCAGGATGTCGGTGGGTTTGCGCAGGTCGCCGCGGACGGCGAGGGCTTCGGGGACGCCGTCGAGGAGGGTTCGGGCGTGGCTGACGACCTGGGCGTCGGAGTCGACGTACACGGTGGTGCGGCCGGGGACGACCTCGTGGACGCTGCGGCAGGTGGGCAGGCCGGAGCCGATGTCGAGGAACTGGCCGATGCCGTCGTCGGCGAGTGCCCGTACGGCGCGGCCGAGAAAGGCGCGGTTGGCCCGGGCGTCCTCGCGAATGCCGGGCACGATCTCGAGGACGTGGGCGGCGGCCTCGCGGTCGACGCGGTAGTTGTCGTGGCCGCCGAGGAAGTAGTCGTACATGCGCGCGACGTGCGGAACGTGCGGCTCCATACCTCCTGTGTCACTCACGCCCCAGGATCTCACGCCCCAGGATCTTACGCGCGTTCCGGGTCGGCGAACCGGGCGAACGCCTGCAGGTTGGCCAGCGATTCGCCGCGTTTGGCGCGCCATTCCCATTCGCGCCTGATGGAGGAGGCGAAGCCGAGTTCCAGGGCGCGGTCGAACCAGTCGTCGGCGTAGGTGAGCACGCAGCCGAGCAGGCGGTCGATCTCGTCGGCGGTGACGGCGGCGAGGGGGATGCGGCCGACGAGGTAGACGTCGCCGACGGGGTCGACGGAGAAGTGGACGCCGTACATGGCGCCGTTCTTGCCGAGCAGCCATTTGTAGAACTCGGCGTGGTTCTCGTCGGGCTGGCGGCAGAAGAACGCTTCCACGTGGAGGACCCGGTCACCGACGATGAGCCAGGTCATGGTGGCGAGCTTGTGCTGTCCGGGCAGTTTGACCAGGAACGCTCCGGGCCGCGGTTCGTCGTAGGTGACGTCCGCGGCCTTGAGCGCGGCTTCGACAACGTCGCGCATCAGTACACCCTAGGAGACGGTCTACGAGTTGACCGCCACCGGCACCCGGTGCAGGTTGGCGATGGCGGCGGCGTAGACCTCGGTGAGGCGGGAGGCGGTGGCCTGCCAGCCGAAGGCGGCGGCGTGCTCGCGGGCGCCGGCCGACAGCATCTCGCGCCATCGGGGTTCGGTGACGAGGCGGCGCAGGGCGGCGGCCCACTGGTGCGGGTCGTGGCCGTCGACGAGCAGGCCGGAGACGCCGTCGCGGACGGCGGTGCGCAGCCCGCCGACGGCGGCGGCGACGACGGGGGTGCCGCACGCCTGCGATTCGAGGGCGACCAGGCCGAACGACTCGCTGTGCGAGGGCACCACGGTGACGTCGGCGGCGCGGTACCAGTCGGCGAGCTCGTGCTGCGGCGCGGGCGGCACGAGGCGGACGACGTCGGCGATGCCGAGTTCGGCGGCCAGGTCGGTGAGCAGGGACGGGCGGGCCAGGCCGTTGCCGGAGGGGCCGCCGACACAGGCGACGACGAGCCGGCCGCGCAGGGAGGGGTCGTCGATGAGCATCCGGGAGGCGGCGCGCAGCAGCACGTCGGGGGCCTTCAGCGGCTGGATGCGGCCCACGAACAGCAGCACGTGGGCGTCCTGCGGCAGGCCGAGCCGCTGCCGGGCGGCGCCCTGTGAGGCGGGCTGGAAGACGGTCAGGTTGACGCCGGGGTTCACCACGGCGACGCGTTCGCGGGGCGCCCCGTACAGCTCCATGAGCTCGCCGGCCTCGTCGGCGGTGTTGGCGACGAGGCGGTCGGCGATGCCCACGACCTGTTCCTCGCCGACCTCGCGGGCGGGCGGCTCCGGCTTGTCGTCGGCGGCCAGGAAGCGGTTCTTGACCTTGGCCATGGTGTGCATGGTGTGCACGAGCGGCACGCCCCAGCGTTCCTTGGCGAGCCAGCCGACCTGGCCGGACAGCCAGTAGTGCGAGTGGATGACGTCGTAGCGGCCGGGTTCGTACATGGCCTCGGTGCGCAGCACCTCCGACAGGAACGCGCAGAGCTGGCCGGGCAGGTCGGCCCGGTCCATCTCCTCGTACGGCCCGGCGGTCAGGTGGCGGACCAGGATGCCGGGTTCTAGCTCGGCGACCGGTGGCAGGTCTCGCGCCGTGGCGCGGGTGAAGATCTCCACCTCGACGCCCAGACGCGCCAGTTTCCTGGCCGACTCCACGATGTACACGTTCATCCCCCCGGCGTCGCCCGTTCCGGGCTGGTCCAGCGGGGACGTGTGCATGCTGATGGTCGCGACCCGGTTGACCCGTCGTCGCCTCACCCGACACCACCTCCAAGCGGATTACAACTGCTCAGATCATCCCGACATTCCCGGCAGAAGGTCACAACCGGGGGGCCTGGCAGGATGTGGGCCATGAAGAGAACGGCTGTGGTGACCGGCGCGAGCAGCGGGATCGGCGAGGCGACCGCCCGCCGGCTGGCCGCCGAGGGGTACGACGTGGTGGCCGGCGCGCGCAGGCGGGACCGGCTCGACAAGCTGGCCGCCGAGACGCCGGGAATCAGGGCTGTCACGCTCGACGTCACCTCCCAGGAGTCGGTGGACGCGCTGGCGGCCTCCCTCGACCGCTGCGACGTGCTCGTCAACAACGCCGGAGGCGCGCTCGGGCTGGAGCCGGTGGCCGGCGGCCGGCTGGACGACTGGCAGCGGATGTACGACACCAACGTGCTCGGCTCCCTTCGCCTGACCCAGGCGCTGCTGCCCAAACTCGTCGACTCCGGCGACGGCGTGCTGGTCATGCTCACCTCGACGGCCGGACTGGTGTCGTACGAGGGCGGCGGCGGCTACTGCGCGGCCAAGCACGCGCAGACGTCGATGACCGAGACGCTCCGGCTGGAGCTGGTCGGGCAGCCGGTGCGGGTGGTCGAGATCGCGCCGGGCATGGTGAAGAGCGAGGGCTTCGCGGTGACCAGGTTCCGCGGCGACGAGGCGGCGGCGGCCAAGGTGTACGAGGGCGTGCCCGACCCGCTGAGCGCCGACGACGTGGCCGACGCGATCGCCTGGTGCGTCACCCGGCCGGCGCACGTCAACGTGGACCGCCTGGTCATCCGGCCGCGCGCCCAGGCCGCCCAGCACAAGGTGCACCGCGTCAGTGGCTAGGCCGGTCGGCGCGATCACCCGGGGCACGACCGGGCACAACCGGCTGCGCCGCGCCGACCGCTGGACCGCCGCCGTGCACGGCCCGCTGCTGCGCCGCGCGTCCCGCCCGCTCGTGGTGGACCTCGGCTACGGCGCGTCGCACACGACGACGCTGGAGCTGTTCACCCGGCTGCGGCGGGTCGCGCCGGACGTGGAGGTCGTCGGCGTCGAGATCGACCCGGCCCGGGTCGCGCTGGCCAGGCCGTACGAGTGCGAGGGGCTGAGCTTCCGGCTCGGCGGCTTCGAGCTGCCGGTCGGGCGCCCGCCGACGCTCGTGCGGGCCTTCAACGTGCTGCGGCAGTACGGCGAGGCCGACGCCTGGCACTACTGGGAGCTGCTGCGCGGCAAGCTGGCGCCGGGCGGCGTCCTGGTGGAGGGCACCTGCTCGGAGACCGGCCATCGGGCCGTGTGGGTGGGGCTGGACCGCGACGGGCCGCGCACGCTCACGTTCTCGGCCCGGTTCGACGCCTTCGAGCGGCCCTCCGACCTGGCCGACCGGCTGCCGAAGACGCTGATCCACCGCAACGTGCCGGGTGAGCGCATCCACGCGTTCCTGCGGGACTTCGACCACGCCTGGGCGGTGAGCGCGCCGTACGGGGCGCACGGGCTGAGGCAGCGCTGGCTGGCCGCCGTCGGCGTGCTGGCGGGCTCGTGGCCGATCCCCCGGCACCCGCCGCTGGGCGGCCGGGCGCGCTGGCGGCTCGGCGAGGTGACGCTGCCGTGGTCGGCCGTCGGCTGAGCCGGGACTACCGCCCGAGCTCCCGCTCGAAGGCCGCGTACGCTCCGGCGTCGAACAGGACGAACCGCACGTCCTTCACCGGCGCGTCGCTCCCCCGCACGGCCGCGACCGCGATGCGGGCGCCGTCGTCGAGCGGCCAGCCGTAGATGCCGGTCGAGATCGCCGGGAACGCCACCGAGGCCGCGCCGAGCTCGCCGGCCACCCGCAGCGACTCGCGGTAGCAGGACGCCAGCAGCTCCGAGCGGTCCTCCGTACGCGAGTGGACCGGGCCGACGGTGTGGATCACCCAGCGCGCGGCCAGGTCGCCGGCCGTGGTCGCGACCGCCTGGCCGGTGGGCAGGCCCCTGCCGTAGCGGGAGGCGCGCAGCTCGCGGCACTCCCGCAGGATCGCCGGGCCGCCCCTGCGGTGGACGGCCCCGTCGACGCCGCCGCCGCCCATCAGGGAGGAGTTGGCCGCGTTCACGATCGCGTCGACCACCTGCTCGGTGATGTCCCCCTGGACCAGGGTGATGTCCATCTCACCATCATCCCGAATTCCAGCTCGACACGTCGTAGAGCTAGTCTGGAGGACGTGAAGGGTCTTGGCGAGCTTGAACGCAGCATCATGGACATCCTCTGGGCGCAGAGCAGCCCGCTGACCGCACGCGAGGTCGGCAGGCTCATCGCCGACCGCGACCTGGCGCCGACCACGGTGATGACCGTGCTCGACCGCCTCACCCGTAAAGGCTTCCTCCAGCGCACCCGTGACGGCCGCGCCTGGCGGTACGAACCGGCCGAAAGCCGTGACGGCTACATCGCTGACCTTATGCTGGAAGCACTCGGCATGACCGGCGACCGTTCGGCCGCCCTGACCCGATTCGCCCAGGCTGTCTCCGGGCCCGAGGCGGAGATCCTGCGCAAAGCCCTTACGGAGCTGGAGGAAGAGTGACCACGGCAGCGGTGCTGGCCGCGCTCGCCACGGCGTGCGCGATCGGCTCCTGGCGTTTCACCACCGCCCGGTGGACCTCGCGCGCGCCGCGGGTCGCCATCATTCTCTGGCAGTCTCTCGGCCTGGCCTGGGGTCTGGCCACGACCGGCGCCATGCTGGCCTACGCCGTCGACCCGTACGGGATCGGCGTGCTTCCCGGCCTGCTGGCCTTCGCCCGCGGGCGGGCGCCGCTGCAGCCGTGGGACGCGCTGCACGTGCTCGCCATGATCGCCGGGCTGACCGCGCTCACCGTGCTCGTCGTGGTGCTGCTCACGGCCGGGGTGCAGGCGTTGCGCGCCCGGCGGCGGCACCGCACGCTGCTGCGGCTCATCTCCCGCGACGACCCGATCGTGCCGGGCGTGCGGGTGCTCGACCATCCGAGCGCGGCCGCCTACTGCGTGCCGGGGCTGCGCTCGCAGGTCGTGGTCAGCGAGGGCGCGCTCAAGCTGCTGTCGCAGGACGAGCTGACGGCCGTGCTCGCCCACGAGGCCGCGCACGTGCGCGAGCGTCACGACCTGGTGCTGCTGCCGTTCGCCGCGCTGCGCCGGGCGCTGCCCTGGTCCAAGATCGTGTGTGACGCGCAGGCCCAGGTCGAGCTGCTGGTCGAGATGGCGGCCGACGACCGGGCCCGCCGCTACTGCTCGCCGCGCCGGCTCGCCACGGCGCTGCTCAGGTTCGGCACCGCGGGGGCCATGCCGACGCCCAGCGGGATGCTCGGCGTGCACGCCCAGCACGTCATGGCCAGGGTCGACCGGCTGATCAAGCCGGCCCCCGAGATCCACCTCGGCCTGCGCTACGGCGTGCTGGCCCTGTCGGTGAGCTTGGTCACAGCCACGCCGTTCCTGTGGGTCATCCAGCTCTGACGCTTGCTGGAGTTAACCATTCCGTTTGCAATTGCAAGCAGGGGCGGGCACACTGGAGGCATGGCACTACCGAAGGTCGGCTCGATCGGCGAGTACATCCGCGAGCAGAGGCAGCAGGCGAAGATCTCCCTCCGCCAGCTCGCCGAGCAGGCGGGGGTCTCCAACCCCTACCTGAGCCAGATCGAGCGCGGTCTGCGCAAGCCCAGCGCGGAGATCCTCAACCAGATCGCCAAGGGTCTGCGCATCTCCTCGCAGGCGCTCTACGTGCAGGCGGGCCTCATCGAGGACCGCGAGCCGCCCAGCGACGTGATCAGTGCGATCAGAGCCGACACGCATCTCACCGAGCGGCAACGCCAGGTGTTGATCGACATCTACGAGTCGTTCCGCAAGGAGCGGCCCGGGGACGGGCAGACCTCCCAGAATGCCGACCCCGGGCCCTCCACGGACGACGAGCAGCCGCTGCCGCCGGAGCTTGTCGCCGCACTTGAGCCCTACGCGACGAGCGACGGCAACGGCACCGTCAACCAGGAAACCAAGGAAGGTTAACCCATGACGCTGGCCACCGAGGTCAAGAAGCTCACCGATTCCAAGCCGTTCTACGCCGTCGCCGGTGTCGGCGACTTCGCCGTGGAGAAGCTGCGCGAGCTGCCCGACCAGCTCCAGAAGCTCCAGGCCCGCCGCGCCGAGCTGGCCAAGGACCTGCCCGGCCGCGCCCGCGACTACGCTGGCAAGGCCGAGGGCTTCGCCAAGGAGTTCCCCGAGAAGGCGCGCGAGTACGCCGACCAGCTGAGCCACCGGGCCGTCGAGGTCTACGAGGACTTCGCCACCCGCGGCCGCAAGGTCGTCAGCCGGACCACCGGCGAGGCCGCGCTGGAGCTGGAGGAGGTGTCGGAGGCCGCCGAGCCGGCCGTCGCCACCCCCGTCAAGAAGACCCGCACCGCCAACCGCACCACCAAGGCCCAGGCCTGACCGACTTGAAGGCCCGCCCCGTCCTGGGGGCGGGCCTTTTCGCCGCGCGGAGTGCCCGTGGCGGCTATTAGGCTGGGGCCGACTTCATCGCGGCACTGGGCGGAGCCAAACTCATGGAATTCATCAACCTCGGGCTCAACTTCCTCTTCCTGGCGCTTGCCGTGATCATTCTCGGCATGTCGGCCTACGCGTTGATCCACGCGCTACGGGTGCCGACCGGCGCGTTCGTGTCGGCGGGGAAGCTGCAGAAGAACATCTGGCTGATCATCCTGATCCTGGCCACGCTCTTCTCGGCGGCGGGCGCGTGGTCCTACCTGAACGCCTTCCTGTTCCTCGGGGGCGCGCAGTTCATCGGCATCGGTCTCGGCATCTTCTCGATCGCCGCCGTCATCGCCGCCACGATCTACATCGTCGACGTCAAGCCCGCCGTCAAGGGCATGGGCGGGCGCGGCGGCAACAGCGGCCCCTACGGGCCCTGGTGAGGTAGCCGGGTCAGGCTCCTGGCGAGCCACCGGCCCATCAGGGCGTGCCCGGCGCGGGTCGGGTGCACGCCGTCGGGCAGCACCGCCTTCACCTCCGCCTTGCCGCCGCCGGAGGACCACGGCCTGCGCAGCGCGTCGAGAAACGGCACGGCCTGGCTCGACGCCACCCGCGCCAGCGCGTCACGCACGCGGTAGGCCTTGGCGGGCGGCGTCGGGTCGAGCCAGATCGGGCCGACCATGACGATCTGAGTCTTGGGCCAGGTCGAGCGGGCGGTGTCGAGCAGCCGGTCGGCCGCCTCGCCCACCCGCTCGGCCGGCCACCGGCCGTCGTTGTGGCCGCCGGAGATCACCAGCACGTCGGGCGCGGGCCGCCACGCCAACTCCGCCTCGAACGACTCCTGGAACGTACGGCCCACGCGCCCGTCGCTGACGAAGCCGGTGCCGCCCGCTCCGGCGATGACCGGCTGCCAGCCGAGCAGCCGGGCCGCCTCGGCGGCGTAGGTGTGCCAGCGCGGCACCGGCCCCGACCCCACGGTGAAGCTGTCGCCGACGAACATCACGACCGGCGGGCGCCGCTCAAGGGGCGGCTGGGGCGGCGTGGCCACCGCCGCCGCACATCCCGATAAAGTGCAGCAAATCGCCGCCATTGAAGCGGCCGGGCCGGCGAGAGTTCTCCTGAGCGGGCTACGCAGCCTCGCGCGCATCTACCACCTCGAAAGCTCTAGGCTGCCGACATGACCACCGATCTTCACGGGCGAACGCAACGGCTCGAACTGGCGGACCAGAACCTTCGCGACTTCGAAGCCGTGGTCCTCGACGCGACCCCCGAAGGGATCGTGCTCAACAGGTCGGCATTCTATCCAGGAGGCGGCGGCCAGCCGGCCGATCACGGAGTTCTCCTCTGGCAGGGCGTGGAAACCCGCATCGCCGGAGTACGCAAAGGCGACGATCTCTACCTGATCCCGGCAGAGGGCGACCCGGTCCCCCCGGTGGGCACCGTCGTCCGGGCGGCCGTCGCCGACGAGCGCCGCTCCGCGCTCATGCGCACCCACTCGGGGCTCCACGTCCTGTGCGGGGTGGTCTTCCGCGAGTTCGGCTGCCCGGTCACCGGCGGCAACATGGAAATGCTGACCGCCCGCATGGACTTCAACCTGCCGGAGGTGCCGGCCGGCTTCAAGGAGTCGGTCGAGGACCTGTGCAACGCCGAGATCGTCGCTGACCGGCGCATCGACGTGCGGGTGCTGCCGCGCGCCGAGGCGTTCGCGATCCCCGACATCATCCGCACCGCGACCAACCTGGTCCCTCCGGAGGTCGAGGACGTGCGGATCGTCGACATCGTCGGCCTCGACACCCAGGCCGACGGCGGCACCCACGTGGCCTCGACCAAGCAGATCGGCCGCATCAAGGTGGCCAAGGTCGAGAGCAAGGGCCGCGGCTTCCGCCGGCTGCGCATCACGATCTCCGACTGACCGCGCCCCGCTCCCGCAGCCATCCGGCCAGCTCCGCGAACCCCTGCCGCAGCGCGGCCTCCATCGGCGTCACCGGCTCCCAGGGCGGCTCCCGGTCCACCGCCGCCCCGCGCTCCAGCAGCAGCTCGGCGATCCGCCGCTGGCCGCCGTGGCAGGCGTACCAGAAGGCCGTGTCCAGCTCCTCCTGGCCGGTGACCGTCACCCGGTCGGGCAGGCCGAGCGCGGCGGCGTGGCGGAAGCCGACGGCGGCGCCGCGCGCCACCAGGCGGCGGGCCGCCTCCCACTGCCCGAAGGCCACCGCGTCGTCCAGCGGCGTCCCGCCCGCGATGACCGCGCCCGGCGCGTCGATGCGCGCCCCCGCGTCGAGCAGCGCGTCGAGGGCCGCCACGTCCCCGCTGCTCGCCGCCCAGTGCAGCGGCGTCTCGGCGTGCTCGCCGCGGAAGCGAGCGTCCACGTCGGCGCCCGCCTCGACCAGCGCGGCGATCGTCTCGGCGACCGCCGGGAAGTGCCCCGGCCAGTCGGTGGCGACGTGCAGGAGCGTACGGGCGCCGTCGGGGCGGGCGGTGGCCTGCGAGGGGTCGGCGGCGAGGAAGGCGCGCAGCGCGGCCACGTCGCCCGACCGGATCATCTCTCGGGCATCGGCCATCAGGTCCTCCTCAACCGGGATACCGATACGATTCACGGCCATGACGGGTATCAGGCACACGCTAGCCGCTCTCGGAGCCGTCGCCCTGGCGCTGACCGCGACTCCCGCCCTGGCGGAGGCCGGGATCACCACCGAGGTGACGATGACCCTCGGCAAGGGCGGCACGCTGCACGTGGTCGAGAAGATCAGCGGCGGTTCCGGCGAGCTCCAGCGGACGTTCCTGACCAGGACGCGCTATGACGACACCAGCGACCGCGTCTACCGGATCGCCAACCTCAAGGGCGGCACGCTGGCCGGTGACGTGCTGACGGTCAAGTCGCCCGCCACCGTCGAGTACGACGTCCAGGGCGCCGTCACGCCCACGGGCGGCGTCGAGGAGCTGCGCTGGTTCGCCGTCAACGGCTGGAACACCGCCGTCGACAAGGCCACCGTCAAGGTCAGCGGCCCGGGCCAGGTGCAGAACCTGTCATGTTTCGCCGGCGAGCTGACCTCCGCCATCGGCTGCACCGCCGCCGCGATGGACCACACGGCCACCCACGCCGACTTCGAGCAGGCGGGCATCGCCCCCGGCCAGGCGCTGACCGTGGTGGTCGGCTTCCCGGCGGGCGCGAGCGGCGGCGAGCCGATCCTGGAGAAGCGGTTCTCGCTGGCGGCGGCGTTCACGCTCAGCCCCGTCACCGGCGGCGCGCTGGCCGGCCTGCTCGTGCTGCTGCTCGGCGGCGTCGCGCTGCTCTACTGGACGCGCGGCCGCGACGCCCGCATCGTCGACCACGAGCGCGGCGCGGTCGACCCCGTCCAGAACGGCCACTTCAGCCCGCCCGACGGGGTGCGTCCCGGCCAGATCGGCACGCTCGTGGACGAGCAGGCCGACGTGGTGGACGTGACGGCCACGATCGTGGACCTCGCCGTCCGCGGCTACCTGCGCATCGACGAGCAGCCCCGCCAGACGTACGACGCCCCCGACTGGATGCTGGTACGGCTGCCGAACGCGCCCGTCAACGCGCTGCTGCCCTACGAGCGGGCGCTGTACGAGGCGATCTTCGAGGGCCGGGACGCGGTGCTGCTGTCGCAGTTGTCCGGCTCGTTCGCCACGCATCTGGGCAAGGTGCGCGACGCCCTCTACACCGACGTCGTCACGCAGGGCTGGTTCGCCCGCCGGCCGGACGCCGAGCGGACGCGCTGGACCACGATCGGCGTCGTGCTCATCGGCGTCGGCGTGCTGGCCACGGGCGCGCTGGCCTGGTTCACCACGTACGGGCTGATCGGGCTGGGCGTGATCGTCGCGGGCGGGGCGCTGGCCGTGGGCGGGCAGTACATGCCGGCCAAGACGGCCAAGGGCTCGGCCGCACTCGCCCACACGCTCGGCTTCCGCGAGTATCTCTTCTCCGGCGACCTGGGCGAGGTGCCGGAGCAGCACCGGGTCGAGCTGTTCTCCCGCTACCTGCCCTATGCGGTGATCTTCGACGGGGTGGAGCACTGGTCGCGGGTCGTCGCCTCGGTCACCGGCAACGGCTCGCCGAGCGACAACCTCTACTGGTATCACGGGCCGGCCGAGTGGGACCTGTCGAAGTTCGCCGGGTCGATGCGCACGTTCACCACGACGACATCCGGCGCGATCTCGGCCACCCGGCAGTTCCGCACCCTCTAGATGATTGATTCCAAGGGGTTGGGATCAGTGGTCGTAGGCGGTGAGTGAGCGGGCGATGGGCTGACCGGTCTTGTCGTTGTGCCAGATCACGGCGGTCAGCGCAAGGATGCGGGTGATCACGCGGATGATGACGCCCGCGAACGTGCGCCCGCCGTGGCGTTCGAGGTCGAGCTGGCCCTTGAGTGTCTGATTGATGGACTCGATGGTCTGGCGCAGGGGTTTGAACAGGTGTGCGCCGGAGCGTGGTGGCTCGCCTTTGCGGGCCTTGCGTAGCAGGCGCACTCCTGCGGTGGCCAGGGCGTGTTCGAAGTCGCGGCCGTAGTACTGCATGTCGGCGATCAGGTCCTGCCGGCCTCGGTGGCGGGCCAGCAGGTCGGGGTCGGCTTCGAGCATGCCGAGCAGGGTGAGGCGTTCGTCGGCCTTGGCGCCGGTCAGGGCGAA
>NZ_JBFANJ010000026.1:0-92218 GCF_040674795.1 Nonomuraea sp. NPDC049725
GGCCCCTTCCAGCTCCCGACGTGCGTGCCGCTGCAGCCGTACGCCGCCGCGCCGGCCGCCGTGGGCGTGGCACGGCGGCCCGCCGATGGCCCCGCCGACGGGCGACCGTCAGTCGGTGGCGGCCGCACGCGGGGCAGTCGACGGCGGAGAGTCGAGACGGCGGGCGACGAGCGACCGGGACGGGTGGCCGGCGGCGGCGACGATCCGGCGCGCGCGACCAGCGAGACCACCAGCGCAGCGAGCGCGATCAGTGCGGCAGGCGGCCGGCGCGGCGAGCGGCCGGCGCGGCGAGCGCGGCAAGTGCAGGGGCGCGACCAGTGCAGAGGGAGACGGGCGGTCGGCGGGCGCGAGCAGTGCAGCGGGAGACCGGCGGTCGGCGCCCCCCGGCGGTCGGCGGCCCCGCCGGGGGCGACCGGCGGGGCGGGCAGCAGGCGGCGGGCGACCGCGGGCCGACCGGGACGCACGCACCTGACGGGACAGACGCGACAGCGCGACAGACGCGACGGGCGGCAGGCGAAGAGCGACGGACGGCGGACGGCGGGTGCCGAAGGCGGGGAGGCCGGGGGCCGAGACCAAGCGCCGAAACCGAGCGCCGAAACTGGAGACCGGAGGGTGGAGACCGGGGCGGGGGTCCTCGATGGGGAAGCCCCGGTCGGGGTTAGACCAGGGCGCGGTGGGCGATCTCGCGGGCGGCGTCCATGTAGGCCATCGCACCGCTGGAGCCCGGGTCGTACGTCATGACCGACTGCCCATAGCTGGGCGCTTCGGACAGGCGGACGCTGCGCGGGATGACCGTGTTGAGCACCGTGTCCCCGAAGTGCGCCCGGACCTCGTCCGCCACCTGCGAGGCCAGCCGGGTGCGGCCGTCGTACATGGTCAGCACGATCGTGGACAGCCGCAGCGTGGGGTTGAGGTGCGCCTTGATGAGGTCGACGTTGCGCAGGAGCTGCCCGAGGCCCTCCAGCGCGTAGTACTCGCACTGGATGGGGATCATGACCTCGTCCGCGGCCACGAGGGCGTTCACCGTGAGGAGGCCGAGCGACGGCGGGCAGTCGATGATGATGTAGTCGAGGTCGAGCGCGTCGTAGGCGGTGAGGGCACGCCGGAGGCGGGCTTCGCGGGCGACCAGGGAGACGAGCTCGATCTCGGCGCCGGCCAGGTCGATGGTCGCCGGGGCGCAGTAGAGGTTGGGCATGTCGGGGACCTGCTTGACGATGTCCGCCATGGGCAGGTCGTCCACGAGCACCTGGTAGACGTCGGGGATGTCGCCGCGGTGCTCGGTGGCCAGGGCGGTGGAGGCGTTGCCCTGGGGGTCGAGGTCGACGACCAGGACGCGTTCGCCGTTCATCGACAGGGCGGCGGCGATGTTGACGGACGTCGTGGTCTTGCCGACACCACCCTTCTGGTTGGCAACGGCGATCACGCGGCACTTGGCGGGTTTGGGCCACGAGTCCTGGCCGGTGTCCGTCTGGGTGGGCAGCTGAGCGGTAGGTGTTTCACGTGAAACCACTGAGTTGAGCGCCTCTCGTACCAACGGAGAATCACCTGGGTTCAGGGGGGTCTTGGTCACGGTCGCCATCCTTTCAACCCGTGGCTTATCGGAGCCGGGAATCTGCTGTCGCGAAACGCCCGATCCGGGCCAGCCGACCCCTCGGGGGCTCTCGGACAGACGGCTGTCCGGCCAGCCAAGACCGCTCTGAGCGACCGGCACGACCGTCACCTCCTTCGTCGCCGCCTGCTGTGCTCCGGCTGGCGACCCGCTATCACCCGAACCAATGTTGCAGGCGGCTCGACCTTACCGTGCCCGACGGTCACAAGCTCGGCCGTTGTCGCCCCGCTGGCGCGCAATTGCGGCTCCGCCTCGGCGAGTTCTTCGGCGGCGCGCTCCCCCTTCATGGCGATGAGCTCGCCGCCCTCGCGCAGCAGGGGCATGGCCCACTTCAGGAGCCGGTCGAGCGGCGCCACGGCGCGGGCGCTGGCCACGTCGAAGACGCGCTTGCCCGCCAGCTCTTCGGCCCGGCCGCGCAGCACCTCGACGTTGTCCAGCTTGAGGGTCTCGACGCACTCCTGGAGGAAGACGGTACGGCGCAGCAGCGGTTCGAGAAGGGTGACCGTGATGTCCTGCCGGACGATCGCCAGCACGAGCCCCGGCAGTCCGGCGCCCGAGCCGATGTCGACCAGGCGCACGTCCGGCGGGATGGCCTCGGCGACGACGGCGCAGTTGAGCAGGTGGCGGTCCCAGATGCGCGGGATCTCGCGGGGACCGAGCAGCCCGCGTACGACGCCGGGGCCGGCCAGCAGCTCCGCGAACGCCTCCGCCCGGTCCCAGGCGTCGCCGGTGAAGACGTCCCGCGCGATGTCCGGCGGGGGCGGCAGCTCGTCGCTCACTGCTGTGATGGCCCTTTCGTAAGGATTCGGGATGCTCCCCCCAGGCTAGGCGGGAGATCGCACTGTCGAAGACTAGCGGGATGCCCTGAACGGAGCCTTGGAGCGCGCCGCCTTATGGGCATCGAAAAGGCGTTCGAAACGCGAACGGCCGCCAGGCGCACGAGGCGGCTGGCGGCCGGGCGGGTCGTGGGCCGGTCAGGCGGGCAGGACCACCACGTAACGGTTGGGCTCCTCACCCTCGGACTCGCTGCGGAGCCCGGCGGCGGCCACCGCGTCGTGGACGATCTTGCGCTCGAACGGCGTCATCGGCTGCAGCGGCTTGGGCTCGCCCCGGTCCTTGACCTGGTTGGCCATCTCGGTGCCGAGCTTGGTGAGCTCGGCCCGGCGCCGCTCGCGGTAGCCGCCGACGTCGAGCATCAGGCGGGACCGCTCCCCCGTCTGGCGGTGGACGGCCAGCCGCGTCAGCTCCTGGAGCGCTTCCAGCACCTCACCGGAGGGGCCGATCAACTCGGTGCCCTTGAGCCCGACGACGGAGACCATCGCGCGGTCGCCCTCGACGTCCATGTCGATGTCACCGTCGATGTCGGCGATGTCGAGGAGGCCTTCGACGTAGTCAGCCGCGATCTCGCCCTCCTGCTCGAGCGCGCTGATGTCAGGAGCCTTCTCCTGCTCGGCCTCGGTCATGGCCGGCCTCTCCTTCGTAATCACGACTTCTTGCTGCCGGTGCGCTTGCTACGGGACTGGCGGCTGGGCTGGTTCCTGACGATCTTAGGCGCAGGAGGCGGAGGAGGGGGCTCCTCTTCGGGAGTCTTGCGAAGCTTGGCCATGAGGCTGGGCTTCGTCTTGACCGGGATCACGTTGCCCTTGGCGTCGAACTGGGGCATCGGGTTGCGGCTGTAGAACCAGTGCTGCTGACCGAGCGTCCACACGTTGGTGGTCACCCAGTACATGATCAGACCGAGCGGGAAGTTCAGGCTGAAGAAGGCGAAAAGCGGCGAGATGTACATGAGCAGCTTCTGCTGCTGCGCCATGGGGTTGTCGGGCATCTGCGCCATGGACCGGGTGACGCTCTGCCGGACGGTGAGGAACGTGGTCAGCGAGCTGACGGCCACGAAGATGCCCAGGACGATCTTCGTCTGGAGCGGCACGGCGTCGAGCGCGATGATGTCCTGGTCGGACATGAAGAAGGTGGCCGGCACCGGCGCGCCGAAGACGTGCGCGGCCCGGGCGCTGGCGACGAGCTCCGGCGACATCCCGTACACCGCACGGCCGTTGGCCATGGCCTGCAGCACGGTGAACATCGAGATGAAGATGGGGAACTGGGCCAGGATGGGCAGACAGCCGCCGAGCGGGTTGGCCCCGGCGCCCTGGTAGAGCGCCATGACCTCCTGGTTCATGCGCTGCTTGTCGTTCTTGTAGCGCTTGCGCAGCTCCGCCACCTTGGGGGCGAGCTCCTGCATCTTCTTGGAGGACCGCATCTGCTTGAGGAAGAGCGGGAAGATGAGGATCCGCATGAGCACGGTGAGCGTGACGATGGTCAGCAACCACGTCAGGCCGCTATCCGGGTTCAGGAAGGTGCTGTAACCCGTATGGATCCAGGTGATGACGAAGGCTACGGCTTCATAGAGCCAGCTCAGCCAGGACAGCTCCACCGAGCTATCTCCCTTGCGTTTCGTGGGACCGAACCGGGCGTGGGGGCACCGGGTCTATACCTCCGGGATGGAATGGGTGGCACCGCCCGATGCGCCGGACAGTCAACCATGTGCCGCGCAATGCTCCGTGAACGGCTATCGCCTCGAGCCCGTACGCGCTGCAGGACGGGTAGAAACGGCAGCGTGGACCGAGCATCGGGCTGATGAACGCCCGGTAGAACCGGATGGGCACGAGCAGCACCCGAGCGGGGAGGCTCGCTGTCCCTAGCGGTTGCTCCGTCATCTCCGTCCATCCGTCGAGGACTCGCGCCGCCTGAGCAAACGGTCGAGCGCGAGGTCGAGCTCGGCGGCTAGGTGCTCGGATCGCGCTGACGCGGCCGGGGGGTTGGCGCGTACCACAAGCAGGCTACCTCTCGGAAGCCGGTGGAGACGGTCTCGCATCAGGTGTCGAAGCCGACGCTTGACCTTGTTGCGGACGACCGCGCCTCCGACGGCTCGGCTCACTACAAAACCCACCAGAGGTGTCCCTTCCCCTGAAATGGTGAGATGCACCACCAGGGTGGGGCGACCCGCGCGTTTACCGCGCTTGATGGCCGCCTTGAACTCCTCCCCGCGCCGCATGCGGGACTGTCGGGAAAGCACCGTATACGCCTATCGCCCGCCGGCGGAGTGCACCGGCGGGCGGACGATCACGCGCAGGACGGTCAGGCCGACAGCTTCTCGCGACCCTTGCGGCGGCGAGCGGCGAGGATGGCGCGACCGGCCCGGGTGCGCATCCGCAGCCGGAAGCCGTGGGTCTTCGCGCGGCGACGGTTGTTCGGCTGGAAAGTACGCTTGCTCACGAGTGGGCTCCAGGCTTGAAGGTGCGCACGAGGCGCTGAACACACATGGCTGGCCTGCCGAGTTAGCGAGGCACGCGAAATAGCCGTCGCGCGACAGACCGACCTCCGTACGGTACGGGGCGGAGCGGCCCAGGTCAAACCGGAACTGGTTATCCACGTATCCACAGGCGACTTTTCCACCGCCCCCGGGACGTCCACAGTATGTGCACCCAGGCACCGCTAGGCTGTGGACAACGTCTTGAACACAGCTGTGCACGAAGATACTGTCGGGCCTTTCGGAGCCACTTCAGGCTGTGCACAACCTGTGGATCACCTGTGGAGATCCTGGGCATCCAGCCCGGGCGCGGCGCTGTGGACGACAGGGGCCGGCCGCCGCCGCGGCGAGTCCCCGATGTGGATAAACACGCGTGTGGACGACCACGCGGGTGGATGAACGATCGCGGGGGGCCGCGACAGGGAGGAGGGGGAGCCGCACCATGAACGGTGTCGACCTCGACACGGTATGGAAGAGGGCGCTGGGCAACTTTCTCAATGAGAACGTGCCGGTCCAGCAGCGCACGTGGCTCTCCATGGTCCGCCCGATCGCCCTGGCGGACGACACGATCGTGCTGGGCGTCCCCAACGACTTCCTGAAGGACCTCATCGAGGGCAAGCTGCGGCCGCTCGTGGCGCACGCGCTCTCCCAGGAGCTCGGCCGGGCGATGCGGCTGGCCGTGATGATCGACACGACGGCTCCCGAGCAGCCGATGCAGGACCTTCATCCACAGCCTGTGGTTCAGAATTATCCCCAGAGCCCGGACCCCCAGCCGCGCTATCCCCAGGGGCCGTCGTCCCAGCACTACCAGGCTTCCGAGCCTCCGCAGTTCTATTCTCCACAGCCCGAGCCGGCGCAGTCGTCCACCGAATATCCACAGCCTGCCTTCACTTTTGAACAGGCACAGCCCGCTGTGCAAAAGGCGCCGGAGCCCACCCAGAACAGGTGGGAGGCCAAGAGCAACAAGCCCAGCGAACCGGCCAGACTCAACCAAAAGTACACATTCGAGACATTCGTCATCGGAGCCAGCAACCGTTTCGCCCACGCCGCGGCCGTGGCCGTCGCCGAATCCCCCGCGAAGGCGTACAACCCGCTCTTCATTTACGGCGACTCGGGGCTGGGGAAGACCCACCTGCTGCACGCGATCGGGCATTACGCGCAGAGCCTGTACGACGGCGCGCGGGTGAGATACGTGAGCTCCGAGGAGTTCACCAACGACTTCATCAACAGCATCCGCGACCACAAGGCCGACGGCTTCCGCGGACGCTACCGGGCGATCGACATCCTGCTGGTGGACGACATCCAGTTCCTGGAGGGCAAGGAGCAGACGCAGGAGGAGTTCTTCCACACCTTCAACACGCTGCACAACGCCAACAAGCAGATCGTCATCTCCAGCGACCGGGCGCCCAAGCAGCTCATCACGCTGGAGGACCGGCTGCGCAACCGGTTCGAGTGGGGCCTGATCACCGACGTCCAGCCGCCCGAGCTGGAGACGCGGATCGCCATCCTGAGGAAGAAGGCCATACAGGAGGGCCTGGCCGCGCCGCCCGAGGTGCTCGAGTACATCGCCAGCCGGATCTCCACCAACATCCGGGAGCTGGAGGGCGCGCTGATCAGGGTGACCGCGTTCGCCAGCCTCAACAGGCAGGGCGTCGACCTCCAGCTCGCCGAGGTCGTGCTGAAGGACCTGATCACCTCCGACTCCGGGCCGGAGATCACGGTCGCCACGATCATGGCGAAGACCGCAGAGTACTTCGGCATCAGCATCGACGACCTGTGCGGCAGCTCGCGCAGCAGGGCGCTGGTGAACGCCCGGCAGATCGCCATGTACCTGATCCGGGAGCTGACGGAGCTGTCGCTGCCCAAGATCGGCCAGCAGTTCGGCGGCCGTGACCACACCACCGTGATGCACGCCGAGCGCAAGATCCGCTCGCTCATCGCGGAGCGAAGGTCGATGTACAACCAGGTCAACGAGCTAACAATGCGTATCAAGCAGACATCGCCCGGGGCCTAGTCGTTATGCACAGCCTGTGGAAAACACTGTGGATCTGGGAAAACGTCGGAAGAGGCCCGTCGTACGCCCCATATTGCCCAGGAAAATTCCGCACAACGGCTGGGGATAACCCTGGGGACATCCTGAGGACAACTTGGGGACAACATGTGGATGACCTGTGGACGCCCTGTGCACAGTCGATCTGGGGCTCCAAAAGAGGGGTCTCTACCCCGTGGATAACCTGTGGAAACCTCGTGGATAACCGGTGGACGAAGGCACCAAGATCTGGGGATGGCCTGTGGGCGAAGAATCCCCGTCCACAGCCGCGAAAGTTACCCCCAGGCGTCACCCACAGCCCCGGTGGATGAAAACAGGGGCGCTGAGCAGGGAAGACGCGGGTTATCCACACTATCCACCGCCCCTAGTGTGATGACTTCACTTATCTCTTAAGAAGAAACTCAAGACCCATAGAGGGGTTCTCCCGGATCTCAGGTGCGGGAGACGAGACACTCAAGATTCATCGACGACCCAGGAGGCTGATCACCGTGATGTTCCGAATCGAGCGAGACGTCCTCGCTGAGGCGGTGGCATGGACGGCACGCAGCCTTCCCGCACGGCCGTCGGTCCCCGTCCTCGCCGGCATGCGCCTCGAGGTCACCGAGGAGCAGAAGCTCAAGCTGTCCGGCTTCGACTACGAGGTCTCCGCCGAGGTAACGCTGGAGCTGCACACCGGTGAGCCCGGCGTGGTCCTGGTCTCCGGCAAGCTGCTCGCCGAGATCACCCGCGCGCTTCCCGCACAGCCTGTGGATTTCGTCGTCGACGGAGCCAAGGCGGTCGTCACGTGCGGCAGCGCCCGCTTCACCCTGCTCACCATGCCTGTGGAGGACTACCCGTCGCTCCCGGCCATGCCGCCCGCCGCCGGCCGTGTCGGCAGCGACGTGTTCGCCTCCGCCGTCAGCCAGGTCGCCGTCGCCGCCGGTCGTGACGACACGCTGCCCATGCTCACCGGCGTGCGGATGGAGATCGAGGGCGACACGGTCACCCTGGCCGCCACCGACCGCTACCGGCTGGCCGTGCGCGAGCTCAAGTGGCAGCCGGGCCAGCCCGACTTCTCGGCGATCGCGATGATCCCCGGCAAGACGCTCGCCGACACCGCCAAGGCGCTCGGCGGCACCGGCGCCGAGGTCGAGGTCGCGCTCAGCTCCGCCGGAGGCACCGGCGAAGGCATGATCGGCTTCTCCAGCGCCGGCCGCCGCACCACCACGCGCCTGCTCGACCCCGAGTTCCCCAAGTACCGCTCGCTGCTGCCGACCGAGTTCTCCGCCCGCGCCGACCTGTCCACAGGCCCGTTCGTCGAGGCGGTCAAGCGCGTGGCCCTGGTGGCCGAGCGCAACACCCCGGTGCGGCTGGCGTTCAGGAGCGGCGAGGTCGTCCTGGAGGCGGGCAGCGGCGACGAGGCCCAGGCCGTCGAGGCGCTGCCGGTCGACTACGACGGCGACGAGATGAACATCGCCTTCAACCACCAGTTCCTGCTGGAGGGTCTCGGCGCGATCGACTCCGACATCGCCAGGCTCCAGATGACCACGTCCACCAAGCCCGCTATCCTCACCGGGGGCAAGCCTGTGGAAGGTGACGGGGCCCCCGACTACCGTTACCTGATCATGCCCATCCGCCTGTCAGGCTGAAATCCGCGTCGGGGATGATGGAAGCCTCACAAGGGGGTAGTAGGGCACCATGCAGATCGGCTTGGTTGGACTGGGCAAGATGGGCGGCAACATGGCCGAGCGGCTGCGCCGCGGCGGCCACGACGTCGTCGGCTACGACCGCGATCCCGCGATCAGCGACGTCGGCAGCCTCAAGGAGCTGACCGAACGGCTCAGCGCCCCCCGGGTCGTGTGGGTCATGGTGCCGGCCGGCAAGCCCACCCAGCAGACCGTGGACGAGCTCGGCGATCTGCTGTCCGAGGGCGACGTCGTCATCGACGGCGGCAACTCCCACTACGTCGACGACCAGAAGCACGCCGCCGAGCTGGCCACCCGCGGCATCGGCTTCGTCGACTGCGGCGTGAGCGGCGGCGTGTGGGGCCTGGAGAACGGCTACGCCCTGATGTGCGGCGGCGACAAGGCCCACGTCGAGCGGCTGATGCCGATCTTCGAGACGCTCAAGCCCGAGGGCGAGGACGGCTTCGTCCACGCCGGCGACGTCGGCGCGGGACACTTCGCGAAGATGGTCCACAACGGCATCGAGTACGGCATGATGCAGGCGTTCGCCGAGGGCTGGGAGCTTCTGGAGGCGTCCGACGTCGTCAAGGACGTCCGTGGCTCCTTCAGCAGCTGGCGCACCGGCACGGTGATCCGCTCCTGGCTGCTCGACCTGCTGGTGCGGGCGCTGGACGACGACGAGAAGCTGGAGCAGCTGCGCGGCTACGCCCAGGACTCCGGCGAGGGCCGCTGGACGGTCCAGGCGGCCGTGGACCACGCGGTCCCGCTGCCCGTGATCACCGCCGCGCTCTACGCCAGGTTCGCCTCCCGTCAGGACGACTCGCCGGCGATGAAGGTGGTGGCGGCGCTGCGCAACCAGTTCGGCGGCCACGCGACCACGGCGGTCGAGGGCTCGACCGAGAAGGGCGCCGACTCGCCCGGCGCCGACGTCACGCCGCCGCGCGAAGCGGAGTGACCCGAAGGTTCCCGGAGTTTTCCACAGGGTGTGCGCCGGTGACCCCAGTGGCCTGTGGGGCGCACTAACCTTCATGGGGTGCACGTCGCCCACCTCTCGCTGACCGACTTCCGGTCCTACGCGTCCGTGGAGCTCGGCCTGGAGCCGGGCGTCACGGCCCTCGTGGGGCCCAACGGCCAGGGCAAGACCAACCTGGTCGAGGCCCTCGGCTATGTCGCGACGCACTCCAGCCACCGGGTCGCCAGTGACGGCCCGCTGGTGCGTCAGGGGGCGAGCCGGGCGATCGTGCGCTGCGCCGTCCACAGGGACGACCGGCGCGCGCTGGTCGAGCTGGAGATCAACCCGGGCCGGGCCAACCGCGCCAGGCTCAACCGCTCCCCCGTGTCCAGGCCGCGCGACGTCATCGGGCTGCTGCGCACGGTGCTGTTCGCCCCCGAGGACCTGGCGCTGGTCAAGGGCGACCCGTCGGAGCGGCGCCGCTTCCTCGACGACCTGCTGGTGTCGCGGGCGCCTCGGTTCGCCGCCGTGCGGGCCGACTACGACCGGGTGCTCAAGCAGCGCGGCGCGTTGCTCCGCACGGCCTCACAGGCCCGCAGAGGGGCCAGGAGCGGCCGGCGGGCCGAGAGTGACACGGGGTTCGCCGCGGCGGGCGCAGGCGACGTCCTGAGCACGCTGGAGGTGTGGGACGCGCACCTCGCCCGGCACGGCGCCGAGCTGTTGCGCGCCCGGCTCGATCTGATCGACGCGCTGCGCCCGCTGGTCGCCGGAGCCTACGCCGCGCTGGCCCCGACGAGCGCCCCCGCGACCCTCGCCTATCGCAGCACGTTGTCCACAGGTGGGGACGGCGGTGAGGACGAAGTCCCCGGTGAGCGCGGATCTTCCGATGCACAGACGTTATCCACAGACCTGGGGATAACCCTTGAAGAGCGGCTTCGCGAGCGGCTGCTGGAGGTCCGCCAGGCCGAGCTCGAACGCGGCGTCACGCTCATCGGCCCGCACCGCGACGACCTGATCCTCGGCCTCGGCGAGCTGCCCGCGCGCGGCTACGCCAGTCACGGCGAGTCCTGGTCGTTCGCGCTGGCGCTGCGGCTGGCCGCCTACGACCTGCTGCGCGCCGACGGCGGCGATCCGGTGCTGATCCTCGACGACGTCTTCGCCGAGCTCGACTCGCAGCGCCGCCGCCGCCTTGCCGAGATCGTCGCCCCGGCCGAGCAGGTGCTCATCACCGCGGCTGTGGACGACGACGTGCCGGCCGAGCTGGCCGGTGCCCGTTTCGACGTCGCCGAGGGGAGCGTACGACGTGTCCGATGACGACAATCCGACGGCCAGGGGCGCCGCGATGGCGCGGGAGAAGCTGGCCCAGGCCAAGGCCGACGCCGCCAGGCGGGGCCAGCTCCCGCGGCGCGAGCCGAGGCGCAAGGCGGCCGGCCCGCGCCGCGAGGGCGGCGACCCGCAGCTGTTCGGGCGGGCGATCCGCGACCTGCTGTCCGACCGGGGCTGGGAGCGGTCGGCGGCGGTCGGCGCGGTGTTCGGGCGGTGGATCGACATCGTCGGCCCCGACCTGGCCGCGCACACCAAGCCCGAGTCGTTCGACGACGGCGAGGTGCTCGTGGTGGCCGATTCCACGGCGTGGGCGACGCAGGTCAGGCTGCTCGCGCGCACCCTCGTGCGCAGGCTCAACGAGGAGCTCGGCGACGGCACGGTGACGAAGGTCAAGGTCAGGGGCCCGCAGAACGCGCCGCGACCGGCGGGGGGATTGCGGGTGACCGGAAGCAAGGGCCCCGGCGACACCTACGGTTAGGCGCGGCAGGCGATCAGAGAGCCGCAGACGCGTTGACCCCCCAACCCGGAGGGGGGATGCTTGAGCGGGGGCAAAACGAGCTAGAGAGCATCACAGGCGCGTTCGTTGCCACCTTCGGCCCTCGGAACCGGTAGAATGAAAGCGGATTCCGGACACGTCCGGTTGCGTGTCACCCCGGCAGCATGCCGACTCCCCTGGGTGACCGCGCACGGGGCACTCACGACGGTGACGGGCACGGCAGGGGCAGCTTTGAGCAAACGCCTCCCCCGCCGCGTGTCCGCGGCAGGAGGATTTCGCAGTTGTCCTACGACGCTAGCTCAATCACCGTACTCGAGGGGCTTGAGGCCGTCCGCAAGCGCCCGGGTATGTATATCGGGTCGACCGGTGAACGCGGCCTGCACCACCTCGTCCAGGAGATCGTCGACAACGCCGTGGACGAGGCCCTCGCCGGCTACGCCGACCGCATCGACGTCACGCTCCTGGCAGACAACGGCGTCCGGGTGGTCGACAACGGCCGGGGCATCCCGACCGGCATCCACCCCGTCGAGAAGCGCTCGGCCGTCGAGGTCGTGCTCACCACGCTGCACGCGGGCGGCAAGTTCGACAGCCAGGCCTACGCCGTCTCCGGCGGCCTGCACGGCGTCGGCTCGGCCGTCGTCAACGCGCTGTCGACGGCCATGGAGGTCGAGGTCAAGCAGAACGGCTACTACTGGCGGCTGTTCCTCGACCACTCCAAGCCGAGGGCGCCGCTGGAGCGGGGTGAGGAGACCGACGAGACCGGCACCACCATCACGTTCTGGCCCGACCCCGAGGTCTTCGAGACCACAACGTGGAACTACGAGACGCTCTCGCGCCGCTTCCAGGAGATGGCCTTCCTCAACAAGGGCCTGACCATCACGATCACGGACGAGCGGCCCGACCACATCAACGGCGAGGTCCACCGCGACGAATACCACTACGAGGGCGGCCTGGCCGACTTCGTCCAGCACCTCAACGCCAAGAAGGAGCCGGCGCACGCGTCGATCGTCGCCTTCGAGGAGGAGGGCGACGGCATCGCGGTGGAGATCGCGCTGCAGTGGAACAACTCCTACTCGGAGTCCGTCTACACCTTCGCCAACACGATCAACACGGTCGAGGGCGGCACCCACGAGGAAGGCTTCCGCGCCGCGCTGACGTCCATCGTCAACCGCTACGCGCGCGAGCAGAAGTTCCTCAAGGAGGGCAAGGACGACAACCTCAGCGGCGAGGACGTCCGCGAGGGCCTGACCGCGATCATCTCGGTCAAGCTGTCCGACCCGCAGTTCGAGGGCCAGACGAAGACCAAGCTGGGCAACACCGAGGCCAAGTCGTTCGTGCAGAAGGCGTGCAACGACCACCTGCGCGACTGGTTCGAGCGCAACCCCGGCGAGGCCAAGGACATCATCAACAAGTCGCTGCAGGCCTCCCGCGCCCGCATGGCGGCGCGCCAGGCCCGTGACCTGACGCGGCGCAAGTCGCTGCTGGAGTCGGGCAGCGGCCTGCCCGGCAAGCTGGCCGACTGCCAGTGGAACGACCCGGAGAAGTGCGAGCTGTTCATCGTCGAGGGCGACTCGGCGGGCGGCTCGGCCAAGGGCGGCCGCGACTCGCGCTTCCAGGCGATCCTGCCCATCCGCGGCAAGATCCTCAACGTCGAGAAGGCGCGGATCGACAAGGTCCTGAAGAACAACGAGGTCCAGGCGCTGATCACGGCGCTCGGCACCGGCGTGCACGACGAGTTCGACATCGCCAAGCTGCGCTACCACAAGGTCATCCTCATGGCCGACGCCGACGTCGACGGCCAGCACATCAACACGCTGCTGCTGACGCTGCTGTTCCGGTTCATGCGGCCGCTGATCGAGGCCGGGCACGTCTACCTGTCCTGCCCGCCGCTCTACAAGATCAAGTGGGACCGCAAGGGCGAGGACGCCTCCTACGCCTACTCCGACGCCGAGCGCGACGCCGTCATCCAGGCGGGCATCGCCGCCGGCAAGCCCGACCCGCGGCCGCGCGACAACGTCCAGCGCTTCAAGGGTCTGGGCGAGATGAACGCCGGCCAGCTCTGGGAGACCACCATGAACCCGGCGACGCGGCTGCTGCGCCTGGTCACGCTCGACGACGCGGCGCAGGCCGACGACCTGTTCAGCGTGCTCATGGGCGAAGACGTGGAGGCCCGGCGCGACTTCATCATCCGCAACGCCCGCGACGTCCGCTTCCTCGACGTCTAGCCACACTAAGGACCTTCACCAGTGACGGAAGTGAACACCACTCCCCCGGCTGACCGCATCGAGCCCGTGGACATCCAGTCCGAGATGCAGCGCAGCTACATGGACTACGCGATGTCCGTCATCGTGTCCAGGGCGCTGCCGGACGTGCGCGACGGGCTCAAGCCGGTGCACCGCCGCGTCCTGTACGCGATGTACGACGGCGGCTACCGGCCGGACCGGGGCTACTTCAAGTGCGCCCGCGTCGTCGGCGACGTCATGGGCACCTACCACCCGCACGGCGACACCTCGATCTACGACGCGCTGGTGCGCCTGGCGCAGCACTGGTCGCTGCGCTACCCGCTGGTCGACGGGCAGGGCAACTTCGGCTCGCCGGGCAACGACCCGGCGGCGGCGATGCGCTACACCGAGTGCAAGCTCGCGCCCATCGCCATGGAGATGCTGCGCGACATCGACAAGGACACCGTCGACTTCCGGCCCAACTACGACGGCAAGTCGCAGGAGCCGGACGTGCTGCCGGCCCGCTTCCCGCAGCTGCTCGTCAACGGGTCGGGCGGCATCGCGGTCGGCATGGCCACCAACATCCCGCCGCACAACCTGCGCGAGGTCGCCGCCGCCGTCAAGTGGTGTCTGGAGAACCCGGAGGCGAGCGACGAGGAGCTGCTGGAGGCGTCGATCCGGCTCGTCAAGGGCCCGGACTTCCCCACCAGGGCGCTGATCGTCGGCCGCCGGGGCATCGAGGACGCCTACCGCACCGGCCGGGGCTCGATCACCATGCGGGCCGTGGTCGAGGTCGAGGAGGACGGCAAGGGCCGCCAGGCGCTCGTCGTCACCGAACTGCCCTACCAGGTCAACCCGGACAACCTGGCCCTCAAGATCGCCGAGCTGGTCCGCGAGGGCAAGCTCACCGGCATCGCCGACGTGCGTGACGAGAGCTCCTCCCGGGTCGGCCAGCGCCTGGTGATCGTGCTCAAGCGCGACGCCGTGGCCAAGGTCGTGCTCAACAACCTCTACAAGCACACCCAGCTGCAGGACACCTTCGGGGCCAACATGCTGGCGCTGGTCGACGGCGTGCCGCGTACGCTCCGGCTCGACCAGTTCATCCGGCACTACGTGGCCCACCAGATCGAGGTCATCGTCCGCCGGACGCGCTACCTGCTGCGCAAGGCCGAGGAGCGCGCCCACATCCTGCGCGCGCTGCTCAAGGCCCTCGACCGGCTCGACGAGGTCATCGCGCTGATCCGGGCCTCCGAGTCCGCCTCGCACGCGCAGCAGGGCCTGATGGGCCTGCTGGAGATCGACGAGATCCAGGCGCAGGCCATCCTCGACATGCAGCTGCGCAAGCTCGCCGCCCTGGAGCGCCAGGCGATCCAGGACGAGTACGAGCACCTCATGGAGCAGATCGCCGAGTACAACGCGATCCTGGCCAGCGAGGCCCGCCAGCGGGAGATCGTCAACGAGGAGCTGGGCGAGATCGCCGCCAAGTACGGCGACGACCGGCGTACCGAGATCATCGCGCACGACGGCGACATGTCGATCGAGGACCTCATCGCCGAGGAAGAGATCGTCGTCACCATCACCCGCGGCGGCTACGCCAAGCGCACCAAGACCGACCTCTACCGGGCGCAGAAGCGCGGCGGCAAGGGCGTGCGCGGCGCGCAGCTGCGCCAGGACGACATCGTCGACCACTTCTTCGTCACCACGACCCACCACTGGCTCCTGTTCTTCACCAACAAGGGCCGCGTCTACCGGGTCAAGGCGTACGAGCTGCCCGACGCCGGGCGTGACGCGCGCGGCATGCACCTGGCCAACCTGCTGGCCATGCAGCCCGACGAGACGGTCATGGAGGTCCTCTACCTGCGTGACTACGAGGTGGCCCCCTACCTGGTGCTCGCCACGCGCAGCGGCCTGGTCAAGAAGACCCGCCTGTCCGAGTACGACTCCCCCAGGACCGGCGGTCTCATCGCGATCAACCTGCGCGAGGACGACGAGGTGATCGGGGCCCGGCTCGTCTCCGAGGAGGACGACCTGCTGCTCGTCTCCAAGGGCGCCCAGTCGGTCCGCTTCACCGCATCGGACGAGGCGCTGCGCCCCATGGGCCGCGCGACCAGCGGCGTCATCGGGATGCGGTTCCTGGAAGGCGACGAACTTCTCGCCATGAATCGGATCGGCGACGGTCAAGATGTGCTTATCGCCACCAAGGCTGGGTACGCAAAGCGGACACCGATCGACCATTATCCGGTGCAAGGACGTGGCGGCAAGGGCGTGCTGACTGCGAAGATCGTAAGTGCCCGTGGCAAGCTGGTCGGAGCCGTCATGGTGAACCCCGAGGATGAGGTCTTCGCGATCACATCCGCCGGCGGGGTGATCCGGACGAGCGCCGGAGAGATCAAGCAGTCCGGCCGTCAGACCATGGGAGTGCGATTGATGAACCTCGCCGAAGGCGACAGCGTGGTGGCCCTCGCCCGTAACGCCGAGTCCGTGGTCAATTCCATGGACACTTCGGCGGATACCGAGGCTGACGGGGGAGGAGAGTAAGTCATGAGCGCCCAAGGTGGCCCCGCCAGGACCAAAGCGTCCGGGGAGAACGGCCGGCAACAGCCCAAGAAGTCCTCGGAGCCCGAGATCTTCCAGCAGGTTGACGAGGAGGAAGGCTCCACCAGACCAGCGACCCAGCCCGGCCCCAAGCCGGGTCCGCAGCAGCAGCCGCCCGGCCCTTCGGGACCATCGGGGCCGTCCGGGCCGCCGGGTGGCCCGCCGGGCCGTCCCGACGGCCCGCCGCCCGCCGGTCGGCCGCCGACCGGCCCGCCGCAGACCGGTGACGGCGCCAACGACACGCTGCGGGTACGCCCGTCGGCGCTGACCACCGAGGCGCCGCCGTCGGTCGAGCTGCCCGGCAAGAAGAAGAAGTCGTCGGGCTCCTCGGCCCGGATGCCGCGCAAGGCCCACCTGGTGCTGCGCCGGATCGAGCCGTGGTCGGCCATGAAGTTCAGCTTCGTGGTCTCCCTGGTCTGCTTCGTGGTGCTGTTCGTCGCGGTGGCCGTGCTCTACGGGGTGCTGTCGGCCCTGGGCGTCTTCGACTCGCTCGTCGACCTGGTCAACCAGCTCGGCCAGGGGGAGCAGGGGCAGAGCGCGATCCCGATCGACATCGCGTCCTGGTTCGAGCCGGTGCGCATCCTCGGCTACACGGCCCTCATCGGTGCCGTGAACGTCGTTCTGATCACCGCCCTGGCGACGCTGGGCGCGGTCATCTACAACGTCGCCTCCGACCTCGTGGGCGGCGTCGAGGTTACCTTCAGCGAGGCCGAGTAGTCCTCTCCGGTCGCTGCTCGCACCGCGGGTGCGGCGCGAGCAGCTTCCGGAAGGCGGTAAGCTTTTCCCGTCCGAACAAACCGGTTCGCCTCTCTCACAAGGATGCGGTACGGTTCGGGTGCGCGGGGCTATAGCTCAGACGGTTAGAGCGCTTCCCTGATAAGGAAGAGGTCCCAGGTTCAAGTCCTGGTAGCCCCACCCAGCCAGAAGGCCCGTCGGAATCATCCGGACGGGCCTTTGTCGTTGCCGGAGCCGGTCGGCGCCGCGGGTCAGCCCAGGGCGGTGCGGAGGGCGGAGGCGGCGATGCGGGGGTCGTTCATGCCGTGGTACATCGGCGGGATCTTCTTCTCGACGCCGTAGTGCCGGTAGACGGCGATCATGGCGGAGCGCACCGAGTATTCGACGGTGAAGACGACGTCCTCGGGGATCTCGACGAACTGGCCGAGGAAGGCGTAGTTCGTGGCGCCCTTGGGGATGACGCGGGGGCGGTCGCCGGGGGCGCGGCGCTGGAACTGGGCGTCGATGTAGGGCATCTGCACGGTCGTGATCTGCGTGGTTTCGCGGACGTGGTCGGCGATGTCGTCGAAGCCGAGGTGGCCGAGGAGTTCGTCGAGGATCTCGGCGCCGGTGCAGTCGTCCATGGGCTTGTCCACGAAGTCGCCCGGCACGTCGCCGAACAGCGCGTAGCCCCAGAGGGTGAAGGTGTCGGGGTCCTGGTGTCGGAAGTGCGGCTGGGCCGGGACGACGATCGACAGCAGCCAGCGGGAGTCCTTCCAGGTCATGAGGGCGCCTTCGCCGGGGACGTTGCCGGTGTACTGGGTGATGCGGTCGAGCAGGGCGGGGCTGTGCATGGTGAGGGTGAAGGACTCCCATTTGGTCTCGGGGATGGAGCCGCAGAAGACGGCGGGGCGGCCGAAGTCGGGGGCCTTGCGGGCGATCGACTGCCACAGCCGCCAGGAGCCGTCGCGTTTGTCGCGGATCAGCTCGGGGACGGTGTCGCGGTCGCCGTACGTGGTGTCGGCGGTCATGGAGCCCAGGGTGAGGAACACGCGGTCGCCGGGGCCGACGTCGATCGGCCCGGCGCTGGTGTCGAGGGAGGCGAGGGTGCGGCAGGCGGGGTCGGTGAAGTGCGCGTCGTCGACGGTGACGCCGAACTCGGTCGTCACGCCGTGGGTCTCCAGCCGGCGTTGGATCGGCAGGATGATCGAGTCGTACTGGTTGTAGCGGCTTCGTCGTACGCCGGAGAGGGTGTGGATGCGGTCGAACTCCTGGACGAAGGCCAGGAAGTAGCGTTTGAGCTCGATCGCCGAGTGCCAGTTCTGGAAGGCGAACGTCGTACGCCACATGCACCAGAAGTTGCTGTCGAAGAACTCCGGCTGGAAGAAGTCGTCGATGCGGCGGCCGCCGATGACGTGTTCGGGCAGGGCGAGCAGGCGGGTCAGGTCCAGGCGGGCGCGGTTGTCGAGGCCGAGGCGGGAGGCGTCGGGGATGGAGCGGTCGCGCAGGATGATGCGGGCCTTGGCGTTGGTGGGGTGTTCGATGTTGAACGCCTTCATCTCCTGGCGGACGGAGATGGCCGGGTCGTCGAGGGTGGGGATGGTTTCCAGCAGGTTCCACAGGCAGACGTAGTGCTCTTCTTCGAACATGCGGCCGCCGCGCGTGACGTAGCCGCCTTCGGCGGTGGGGGCCTTGGCGCCGTCCATGGAGCCGCCGGTGATGGGGAGCTGTTCGAGGATGCGGATGGAGTCGCCGGGCACGCCGGCGTCCCGGACGAGGAAGGCGGCGGCGGCCAGCCCGGCGATGCCGCCGCCCACGATGTACACCTGCGCCATTGGCTGACCGTCCCCGGCTTGGGCGGGGGCCGCCCCCCGCTTCGGGAAGGATCTTCCCGGTGGGCGGTCGAGTCAGGTCCCGTCGGCGGCCAAACCCCGGCAAACAGCTACGGGGTGACGTAGTGGTGGAGGACGGCGGGCTCGCCGGTGCTGTCGAGCCAGTCGGCGCGGGTGGTGGCGACGCGGCGCCAGCCGGTGCGCTCGTAGAAGGCGATCGCGGCCTGTCCTTCGGCCGAGACCTCCAGCTTCAGCGGCCTCCGTACGGCGGCGCGTACGGTGTCGAGGAGCCGGGCGGCCAGGCCCTGGCCGCGTGCCGCCGGGGTGACGAACAGGCGGGTGATCTCGGCGTCCGCGCCCAGGCCGACGTGCCCGTGCACCGCGCCGCCGGCGTCGACGGCGATCCAGGCGGTCGTCAGGCCGGTCGGGGTGAGCCAGGCGCCGGGGTCGGCGGGCCAGTCGACGGGGTAGCGGTCGGCGGCCTGGACCTGGGCGAGCGCCTCGACGCAGGCATCGAGGTCGGCGGGGGTGCGGGGGCGGATCCTCATGCCGGCGGCCGGGGGCCGGCCCGGTCGTGGAAGGCGCGGCGGTCACCGTGGCCGTCACCCGGCCCGTGTCGTCGGTGCCGGTGAGCTGCCGCTGCTCCAGCTCGCGCAGGGCGCCGGCGGACGCGTCGTTCACTTGGCGCCCTCCGCGGTGGCGGGCCGCCAGTTCTCGACCTCGGAGACGCTCTGGTCGAAGTGCAGGTCCCGGGTTCCCAGCGCGGGGTTGCCCATCTTGTAGAAGAGCCCCTCCAGGTCGTTGAGGTCGCTCTCGTACTTGTTGCAGACGTCCGCGAACTGCTTGAGCAGGTTGCCGGCGGCGGTGAGGAAGACGCCGGCCTGCGCCATGAGGGCGACGCGGCCGACACAGGCTGGGCCCGCAGGCTCGCCGGGGGAGGACATTGCGGCGTGTGCGCGCACGGGCTGAGCCCCGGGGAGACATCGCTGGGCACGCGGGGCACCTTCCTGCGAGGACGTGGCGTCGGAGGCGCGGGAAGCCTCCGTGACCTGCAGGGGAAAGGCGAGGACGCCGGTGGCTGCAGATCAAGCGTCAGTGTAGAGGCCGATCTTGAAATGCGTCCACGCCGTACATACCGCCCATGCCGCCCACGGGACGGGGCTCAGGCTTCGGCGAGGGCGAGCCGGTCCCGGGCCCAGGCGGCCGCGGCGTCGGGGTCGACGGTGCCGAGGACGGCCAGGCCGCCCGGGCCGGGGTTCTGGACGAGGTCGGCCAGCGAGGGAGTGGCGACGATGCTGGCCATGCCCGCGCACCAGGCGGCGATCTCCTCGGCGTGCTGGGCCCAGAAGCCGTGCAGGATCTCCGTGGCGCCCTTCTCGGGGGCGCTGCGCTCGCGCTGGTCCATCACGATGGCGAACTGCCGGTTCTCGGCTTTGGCGCGGTCGAGGGTGGTGCGCAGGGCGTCGGCCAGTTCGGTGGCGTCCTGGACGGTGAGCCTGCCGTTCTGGCCGGCGTTGACGAGGGGCCAGGCGGTCAGGTCTACGAGGTTGCTCACGTGGTCTCCTACAGCAGAAGGGGCAGGAGATTAGGTTAGGCTTACCTCGTTGATTGTCAACGTCAGCGCGGGAAGCGGGCTATCCAGCGGCGTTGCCACGGCGTCTCGACCGCCCGCCGGTGATGGTGCTCGCGGGTCCAGCGCACGGCCTCGGGCGGGGTGAGGCCGGACAGCACCGCGAGGCAGGCCAGGACGGTGCCGGTGCGGCCGATGCCGCCTCCGCAGGCGACCTCGACGGCCTCGCCCGCGCGGGCCCGGCCGTGCAGGGCGCGGATGTGCTCGACGGCCGCGTCACGGTCGCGCGGCAGCAGGAAGTCGGGCCATTCCAGCCAGTCGTGCGCCCACGTCAGGCCGGCGTCGTGCTCGCGGCGCATCCGGGCCGAGCCCAGGTAGAGGCCGTAGGCGGGCACGGGGCCGGGCGGCAGCGGGTTGCGCAGGCCGCGGCCCCGGACCCAGGAGCCGTCGGGCAGTTGGAACGCCCCTTCCAGCCGGGTCATGAGCCGACCCGCTGACGCTCGCGGTGGTTGGCGACGTTGAGCCGGTTGCCGCACAGCTCGGGCGTGCAGTAGCGGCGCCGCCCGGCCCGGCTGACGTCGGCGAACACGCCCCGGCAGCCCGGCGCGAGGCAGGCGCGGAAGCGCTCGTGGCCCAGGGCCCGCACGACGCCGAGCAGCGCGACGCCGACCACCGTGGCCAGCGTGTCGGCGAGCGAGGCGTCGGGGGCGGTGGGCACGTACCACTGCCAGCGGCCGGCGGCGTCGCGGTCGAGCACGGGGGTGAGGCCGGCGCGGCGGGCCAGCACGGTGGCGCCCATGACCGCGTGCTCCTCGGTCTCGGTCTCCAGGACGCCGCGCGCCTCCCGGCGGAAGAGGTGGATCGCGAACAGGTCGTCACCGGACAGCGGCAGCTCGTGGCGGGCCAGGAACTCGGCCAGCGCCTCCGCGGTGGGCAGGCCCTCGGAGCCCCGTACGGTGGGCGAGGTCGACACGAGGTCGTTGGCCACCGCTGCGCCGTGGGCGTAGTCGGCGATGGGTATCAGCAAGAAACGCCTCCCTGTAACTGTTATAGGGAGACTATAACCCTTACACGGACGCGCGGGCGATCAGCCGGGAGCGCAACGTATGGGTCTCACGGGCCGGTTCGGCGCCCTCCAACGCGTCGAGCAGCACCTGGGCGGCCTTGGCCCCCAGCTCGTGCACCGGCTGCTCGATCATCGTCAGCGGCGGCTCCATCACCGCCGCCCACGCGCTGTCGTCGAACCCGACCAGCGCCACGTCACGCGGATAGGCCAGCCCGGCCGCGCGCAGCGCCCGCAGCGCGCCGGTCACCGCGTCGGTCTCGGTGCAGAACAGCGCGGTGGGCCGGTCGGGCATCGCGAGCATCCGGCCGACCTCCTCGGTCGCCTGCTCCTCGATCTTGCGCCCGACCATCACCAGCTCCGGATCGAACGGGATGCGCGCGTCGTCGAGCGCGTCGAGATAGCCGCGCAGCCGCTCGCCGTCGGTCCACAGGTTGCGCGCGGCCTCGGCCAGCAGCTCGCGCCGGGTGGCGGGCGGCCGGGCCATCGGCGGCCCCCACACGAACCCGATCCGCCGGTGCCCCGCCGCGATGATGGTCTCGACGGCCTCCCGGGCGGCGTCGCGGTTGTCGATGACGACGGTGTCGAGGTCGAGCGCGGCCACCGCGCGGTCGACCAGCACGACCGGCACCCGCTGCGTCGCCGCCCTGATGTGCGCGACCTCGTCCTTGCCGACCGCCGCCGACGACAGGATGACGCCGTCGACCCGCTTGTCGAGCAGCACGTTGACGGCCGCGACCTCCTCTTCGAGCTTCTCGTACGTGCTCAGCACGATCGTGTCGAAGCCCCGGGCCCGCGAGGTGTCGCAGATGCCGCGCACCACGCCGGCGAAGAACGGGTTGCCGATGTCGGCGACGATCACGCCGAGCGTGTGGCTGACCCCGGTCGACATGCTGCGCGCGAGCTTGTTGGCGCGGTAGCCCAGCTTCTCGGCGGCGGCGAGCACCCGCTCGCGCAGCTCGGGGCTGACGTATCCATAGCCGCCGAGCGTGCGCGCCGCCGTGGCGCGGCCGACGCCGGCCTCGGCGGCCACCTCGGAGATCGTCGGCTGGCCCGCCGCCTGCCCCCGATCAGCGGGCATGGATGCCGTCCCTCATTTCTCGATTCTAGACAAGATCGGCCGCCCGCCGCCGAACGCGCCCTCGACCAGGCACTGTTCGTAGGCGGCCGTCGCGCCGTCGCGCAGCGCCCGCTCCAGCGCCGCCCGCTGCCAGCCGGCGCGCAGCAGCGAGACCGCGAACCCGGCCAGGAACGCGTCGCCGCAGCCCATCGTGTCGACCGGCTCGGCCACGGGCAGCGCCCCGGCCGACACGGTCACCTCGCCGTCGTGCGCGATCGCGCCCGCGACGCCGCGGGTGGCCAGCGCGATCCCGGCGCCGCGCCGGACGACCTCCGCCAGCAGCGCCTCGGTGGCGGGCACGTCCAGGTGGGAGCAGGACAGCAGCACCAGGTCGGCGTGCGGGCAGACCCGGTCCAGGTAGGCGGGGGTGCGGAACTCGTCCTCGCTGGACAGGTCGTAGCTGACCCGGGTGCGCAGCTTGGGCAGCTCGCTCTCGCTGCGCGAGTAGACGCTGGAGTGGACCAGGTCGAAGGAGGAGGCGTACGCGACGAGCTCGGCGTCGAGGACGAGCGGTTCGCGCACGGTGACTCCCCCGCCGTTCCAGCCCAGGAAGACGCGGTCGCCGTCGTCGACCCGCAGGTGTGACACGCCGGTCTCGCCGGGCCGCACCACGCACCGGTCGACGGCGACGCCCTGGGCGGCGATCGACTCGCGCAGGAACGGCCCGAGCTCGTCGTCGCCGAACACTCCCAGGTACGCGGCTTCGACGCCGAGGCGGCGGGCGAACACCGCCACGTTCACGCTGTTGCCGCCCGGATAGTCGATGCCGCGGTCGAGGAACCGGTCGACGATGTTGTCGCCGAAGCCGAGCACCTTCATCAGTAGTCCATCACCCGGTAATAGCGGCGCAGGTCGAGCGAATGGTCACGGACCCGCTCCAGGTGCTTGCTGACGCGGCTCAGCACGGTGTCGAGGACGAGCGGCCCGAGCAGGCCGCGGAACTCGGGGCTGATGCCGTCGAGCGGGTAGTCGCGGGTGTCGAAGACGGTGACGTCCTGCGACACGCGGCGGGCGAAGGCGATGGCCCGGTCGGTGAGCGGGCGCGACTCGTCCTCGCCCTGGAAGATCAGCACGCTGGTGCCGGCTTCGAGCAGCTCCAGCGAGCCGTGGAAGAACTCGGCGCTGTGCACACGGGTGGTGCGCAGCCACTGCATCTCCTCCAGGATGCACATCGAGTACAGGTACGTGAACCCCCACAGATTCCCGCCGCCGATGAGGAAGTGGTAGTCGGTGTCGCGGTGCGCCTCGGCGAAGGCGGCGGCCACGGGTTCGGCCTGCTTGGCCACCTCGACGAGGACGCGCGGGATGTCGGCCAGCTCGCCGGCGAGCTTGGCGTAGCCGTCGAACTCGCCGCGGCGCTCCAGCAGCCGGCCCATGAACAGCAGCATCTGGAAGTCGAACGGCCACGTTTTCGGCTCGCTGATCAGCGCCTCGTCGACCTGCTGGGCGACGGGGGAGTCGGCGTAGCCGGTGAAGCCGATCGTGCGGGCGCCCTTGGCGCGGCAGAACTCGATGGCCCGCACCACGTCGTCGGTGGTGCCGGTGACCGAGGTGAAGACGGCCACGGTGCGCTCGCCGAGCCTGGCGTCGCCGGTCACGACGAGCTCGGCCGCGATGGCCGAGCGCACGTCCAGCGTCGAGGTGCGCCGGGCCAGGTGCTCGTACGGCCACATCTGGGCGTAGGTGCCGCCGGCGCCGACCAGCAGCAGGTTGTCGAACCCCTCGTCCACCAGCCGATCGACAAGCTCCTCGATCTTGGGGCGCAGGGCCACGGCGCTGGCGGCCTGCTTGACGAATTCCGGCTCATCGAACTTGAGCATGTTGCGCGTCCTTTCAACCTGATACCGGTATCACGCGGTGGTCACGGTGGCATATCTCGGCGGAACCCGTCAACACGTCGGCAAACAGAAGATCTTGAATTCAGGTCTGGTACCGGTATCAGAATCGCTGTAATGTCGCTCGGCACCAGCTCCGAGAGAAAGGAAGCCCATGCGCTCTCGCGCTCTGACGACGCTCGCGGCACTCGTCGGGACCTCGGTGCTCACCCTCGCAGGCTGCGCAGGAGAGCCGGCCCAGGCTCCCCAGGCAGCCGACGTCGCCGCCACGCCCGAGTTCTCCGGCACCCTGAGCGTCCTCACCAAGTTCGCCGGGGAGCCGCTCAGCCCCTACTTCGAGAAGCTCGCCGCCGAGTATCAGCGCGCGCACCCCGAGGTGAAGGTCGAGCTCATCCAGGAGACCGACCAGAGCATCAAGGACAAGCTCAAGACCCTCACCGCCTCGAACGCGCTGCCGGACGTCTTCTTCACCTGGACCGGCAACTGGGCGGAGAACTACGTGCGCGGCGGCCGGGCCGCCGACCTCACCAAGGTGATCGGCCCCGACACACCCTGGGGCAGGACGTTCAGCCAGGCGTCACTGTCGGCCTTCGCCTACGACGGCAAGTTCTACGGCATCCCGCTCTACAACAACGGCAAGTTCATGGGCTACAACAAGGACGCCTTCGCCAAGGCCGGCATCGAGGTGCCGAAGACGTTCGAGGAGCTGATCGGGAGCTGCGCCACGCTGCGGAAGGCCGGCTACGAGCCGATCACGTTCGGCAACAAGGACGGCTGGCCCGCGCTGCACTACCTCCAGCAGCTCTTCGCCTACAACGTGCCGCCGGACACGCTGCGCGCCGACTTCGCCCCGGCGACGGCCAAGCTCGACCACCCCGGCTACGTGGCCTCGCTCAAGCAGTTCAAGACGCTGGTCGACCAGTGCACCGACACCCGCGAGGGCACCAACGGCGTGCTGTACAGCTCGGCGCAGGAGGCGTTCTCCAACGGCAAGGCGGCCATGTACTACCAGGAGATCCTGGAGTTCGACAACGCCACCTCCGGCAAGGTCGTCAAGCCGGACGACTTCGGCATCTTCCCGCTGCCGGTCCCCCAGGGCGCGGCCGGCGACCCGAAGGTGATCGAGGGCGCGCCCGAGGGCTACCTGATCAACGCCGCCTCGCCGCGCGCCGCGCTGGCCGTCGACTTCATGAAGTTCGTGACGAACCCGGACAACGCCAAGACCCTGTCCGCGCCCCCGTACGGCCAGCCGAGCACGGTCGTCGGAGCCGTCACCCCCGAGACCTCCAGCAAGGCCGTGTACGAGGGCATCGACCTGGTCAACAAGGCGTCCGGCCTGGCCATCTGGCTCGACACCGTCACCGTGCCCGAGGTCGCCGACGCGTGGCTGTCCGGCGGCGAGGCGCTCATCAGCGGCGGCAAGACTCCCGAGCAGGTGCTCGACAGCGTGCGCCAGGCCTCGGCGTCCGCCAGGTAGGCGAGCCGGTGCGCGCCATCATCCGCCTGACCTGGGTCGTCCCCGCGCTCGTCCTCGTCGGCGTGTTCGTCTACCTGCCGCTGGTGCAGAACTTCGGCTTCAGCACGCTGGAGTGGGACATCTACAGCGGCAGCCGCGAATACGTCGGCCTGGACAACTACCGCAAACTCGTCGGCGACCCGGTCTTCTGGTCCTCCTTCGGCAACAACCTGCTCTACGCGGCGATCTCCGTCGCCGTCCAGGTGTTCGGCGCGCTCGTGCTGGCCGCGCTCATCGAGAGCGTCCGCTCCGAGCGGTGGCGGCGCGGCCTGCGGGTGGTCTACTTCATCCCGTCGGCGATCTCCCTGACGGTCGCGGGCCTGCTGTTCTACTTCCTGTACGAGCCCAACCTCGGCGTGCTCAACCACGCGCTGGAGGCCGCCGGGCTCGGCCATCTGGCCCAGGCGTGGCTCGGCCAGGAGGACACCGCCATGCTCGCCGTCATCGCGATGAGCCAGTGGCAGGGGTTCGGCTACTCGACGCTGCTGTTCGCGGTGGCGATCCAGCGCATCCCGTCGGAGATCTACGGGGCCGCCGCCATCGACGGGACCGGGCCGGTGCGCCGCTTCTTCAGCGTGACGCTGCCGCTGGTGCGGGAGATGACCGGGCTGATGACCATGGTCACGATCTCGGGCGCGTTCCAGGTGTTCAACGAGGTCATGGTGATGACCGGCGGCGGGCCGGACAACTCCACCCAGGTGCTGGGGACGTGGCTGTACCGCAGCGGGTTCGTGCGCAACGACTTCGGCTACGCGGCGGCGATCGCGACCGTGCTGTTCGTGATCACGCTCGCGGTGGCGCTGGCGCAGCTCTGGGTGACCAGCAGGAGAAGGGTGGAGTGGTGAGCCGGCTGAGCTTCGCGGGCGCGCTCGCGCGCGTCTTCATGTGGGCGTTCCTGCTCGCGCTCGTGGTGGTCGTGGTCTATCCCCTGCTGTGGATGGTGCTCAACGGGTTCAAGACCAACGCCGAGCTGTTCGGCGACCCGTTCGCGCTGCCGGTGGACTGGAGCTTCGCCAACTACGCCAAGGCGTGGAATCGGGGCGTGAGCGGCTATCTCACCACGAGCGTGCTGGTGACCGTGACCTCGACGGTCGCCACCGTGTTCGTCAGCGCGTGGGCCGCCTACGGGCTGACGCGGGTGGACATCCCGCTCAACAAGGTGTTCACCGGGCTGATCCTCGGCGGGCTGATGCTGGCCCCGACCGTGGCGCTGGTGCCGCTGGTCAAGATGTTCCAGTCGATGGGGCTCTACAACAGCTTCTGGGCGCTGCTGATCCTCTACACGGCGTTCCGGATCCCGTTCACGACCTTCCTCATCCGCGCGTACATGATCGACCTGCCGCGCGAGGTGGACGAGGCGGCGGAGATGGACGGGGCCAGGAGGTGGACCGCGTTCTGGCGGATCATCCTGCCGATGTGCAAGCCGATCATCACCTCGGTCGTGCTGCTGCAGATCCTGTTCACCTGGAACGAGTACCTGTTCGCGATGGTGTTCACCAGCGGCAGCGGCGTGCAGACGCTGCCCGTCGGGCTGACCAGCCTGATGAGCAAGCACGGGACGGAGTTCCCCGTCGTGTTCGCCGGGATGGTCATCGCGGCGGTGCCGGTGGTGCTCTTGTTCCTTTTCGGTCAGCGTTACATCGTCAAAGGACTGGCGGACGGGATTGGGAAATAGCGTGAACATCACCGGATCGAACTTCTCCTACCAGCACCTGCCGTTCGAGCGGTTCCTCGACGACGCGGCCGGCCTCGGCCGGACCGAGCTGGAGCTGTGGGGGATCGCGCCGCACCTGCACGTGCCCCGGGCGAGCGACGCCGAGGCGCGGGCGATCCGGCGGCAGGCCGAGTCGCGCGGGCTGCGGGTGCGCTGCCTGACTCCCGAGCAGGTGATGTACCCGGTCAACGTGGCCTCGCCGGTGACCTGGCTGCGGGCCGAGAGCGTCGCGATGTTCCGCCGCGCCGCCGAGCTGTGTGTGGAGCTCGGGGCCGAGCTGCTGCTGCTCACGCCGGGGCGCGGGTTCGAGGACGAGCCGGTCGAGGCCGCCTGGCGGCGCTCGGTCGACGCCGTCGGCGAGATCGCCGCCTACGCGGGCGCGCTGGGCGTCACGTGCGTGCTCGAACCGCTCCAGCGGGTGGAGTCCAACCTGGTCAACGACTCACGCACGCTGGCCAGGATGCTGGACGAGATCGGCGCGCCGAACCTGGGGGCGGTGCTCGACACCGTCGGCATGGCGACGGCGGGGGAGAACGTGGACGACTACTTCGACGCGCTCGGCGACCGGGTCCGTCACGTGCACCTGATCGACGGGAGCCCCGCCGGGCACCTGGCCTGGGGTGACGGGGAGCTGCCGCTGGGCGACTACCTGGAGGCGCTGGGCCGCCGGGGGTACGGCGGGGCGATGACGTTCGAGCTGTTCGGCGACGGGTCCTACGCCTTCGATCCGCGCCCGGTGGTGGAACGCTGCCTGGAGGCCGTCCGTACTTTTTCGTGAAAAAGCGGGAACCGTGACCGCGCGGGGTGGCAATCACTCATGTCAGTGTCCACCCCGAAAGGTCCTTGAGATGCGACAACAGCGCTCGCCGCTCGCCGAGCCCGGGACGGCCGGTGACGCCGAGGTGATCGCGCGCTCCCGGCACGATCCCGAGGCGTTCGCCGCCCTGTTCACCCGGCACGCGCCCGCGCTCAAGCGGTACGTGGTCCGCCGGCTGGGTGTCGAGGCGGCCGAGGACGTCGTGGCGGAGACGTTCACCGCCGCCTTCCGGCAGCGCGGCACGTACGACCTGACCCGTGCCGACGCGCGGCCCTGGCTGTACGGGATCGCCACCAACCTCATCGGCAGGCACCGCCGCAGCGAGATCTCCCTCTACCGGGCCCTGAGCCGTACGGGGGCGGACCCGGTCGTGGAGCCGTTCACCGATCGCGTCGAGGGCCGGGTGGCCGCCGCCGAGGTGCGCGGCCGGCTGGCCGCCGCGCTCGCGGGCCTGCCCGCCGGGCACCGGGACGCGCTGCTGCTGGTGGCGTGGGGCGAGTTCAGCTACGAGGACGCGGCCAGGTCGCTCGGCGTGGCCGTGGGGACGGTCCGCTCGCGGGTCTTCCGGGCCAGGAAGAAGCTGCGCCGGGCACTGGGCGAGGTCGATCCCACCGCTACGAGCGAGGAGTACGGACGTGGATGAGATGGAGCTGCTCACCCGGCTGCGGGACGAGGTTCCGCGCGACCTGGACGTACGCGCCGAGGAGGCCCGGCTGAGGTCGGCCATGACGGCCGCGGCCGGCGGGGGCGCGCGCCGGCTTCCCCGCTGGCGGCTGGGGGTGGCCCTGGTGGGGGCGTTCGGGCTGGCGGTGGCGGGGTTCGCGGTGCTGCATGACGACGAGCCCGCGGCGAAGCCGCCGCCGCTCACCGCCGCCGCCGTGCTGGAGGACGCCGCACTCGTCGCCGAGAAGTCCGACATGCCGGATATCCGGCCCGACCAGTGGATCTACATGAAGGAGGGCCAGCCGATCCCCGAGCTGCCCGTGTACGAGTCCTGGACCCGGATGGACGGCAAGCTGGCGGCCACCCGCAAGCCCGGCGGCAAGATCAAGATCAGCAAGGCCGAGAAGGGCCCGGCGAACCCCGGCAAGACACAGGCCGAGCTGGAGAGCCTGCCCGACGACCCCGACCGGCTGCTGGCGCACATCCGCACGCTCGCCCCCCGGGCCGGCTCCATCTGCCAGCCGAACTGCCCGCCCGGCACCGAGGACGACGTGAACGCCTTCGGCACGATCCAGTGGTACCTGAAGTTCGGGCCGATCATCCCGCCGCAGAAGGCCGCGGCCATGTTCCGGGCCCTGGGCAGGATCCCGAACGTCCGGATCGAGGAGAACGTCGACGCCGGCTTCGGCCGCAAGGGCCTCGGCGTCGTGCTCGACCTGGGAGAGGCGGGGAAGGGCTACACGATCCTGGACCCCGTCGACTACGACTACCTGGGCTGGAAGGCTGTGCGCGACGGCACGGAGTTCGCGATGCCGGTGCTGGCCACGGCCCTGGTGGACGAGGCCGGCCAGGTGCCCTGACGCTCACAGCCAGCCGCGCTCGTCGGCGATCCGGACCGCCTCGGCCCGGGTGCGCGCTCCCGTCTTGCCGATCGCGGACGACAGATGGTTGCGCACCGTGCCCTCCGACAGGCTGAACCGGCGGGCCAGGTCGGCGACGGTCCCGCCGTCGGCGGCGGCGAGCAGGAGCTCCCGCTCCCGCCAGGTCAGCGGGCAGGGACCGCCGGCCAGCGACTCGGCGGCCAGCACCGGGTCCACCACGCGCAGCCCGGCGTGCACCTTCCTGATCGTCTCGACGAGCGCCTCGGGGGAGACGTCCTTGACCACGAACCCGGCCGCGCCCGACGCCATCGCCCTGCTCAGGTAGCCCGGCCTGCCGAACGTCGTCAGCATGATCACCCGGCAGCCGAGCTCCGTCAGCCCGGCGACCGTGGTCAGGCCGTCCCTGCCGGGCATCTGGATGTCGAGCAGCACCACGTCGGGGCGCAGCCGGCCGGCCGCGGCCAGCGCCTCGTCCCCGTCGGCCGCCTCGCCGACGACCTCCAGGCCGGGCTCCAGCCGCAGCAGCGCGGCCAGCGCGCGGCGCAGCAGCGTCTGGTCGTCGGCGAGCAGCACCTTGATCGCGCTGCGCATGATGATCTCAACATAACCCGGTCGGAATCCCGTGTTAAGGGGCCTCGTCCGGCCGGCGTCACGGCATCCAGGTCGCCGCTCTCGGCAGCGTCGCCGTGATGATCAGCCCGCCGCCCTCGCGCGGGCGCGCCGTCACGTCGCCGCCGTGCGCGCGCGCCACCGACCGGACGATCGACAGGCCCAGCCCGGCGCTCCGCCCCGTCACCAGCCGGTCCCCGCCCAGCTTGCGGAACGGCTTGAACAGCTCCGGGATGTCGTACGGCGGCACGACCGGCCCGGTGTTGACCACGGTCACCGTGACCTGCCCGCCCGACGCGCTCCGGCTCGACACCCTGACCCAGCCGGTGCCGTCGTGCGTGTTGTGCCGGATGCCGTTCTCCACCAGGTTCGTCACCAGGCGTTCGAGGAGCAGCGCGTCACCGCTGGTGGGCGCGGGGAACGCCTCCTCGTGCACCGTCACCTTCTCCTGCGCGGCCTCCGGCGCAGTCTGCCCCACCACGTGCGACACCACGTCGGCCAGGTCGACCGGCGAGCGGTCGGCGATCTCGTGCTCGGCGCGGGCCAGCAGCAGCAGGCCCGAGATGAGCCGCTCGTGCCTGGCGTTGATCTCCAGCAGGCTCTCGCCGAGCTGCTTGACGTCCGCGGAGGCCGTACGCCGGTGCATGGCCAGCTCCACCAGCGCCCGGTTCAGCGTGAGCGGGGTGCGCAGCTCGTGCGAGGCGTTGGCGACGAACCGGCGCTGCCCGTCGAAGGAGTGGGCCAGCCGCTCCACCATCGTGTCGAAGGTGTCGGCCAGCTCCTTGACCTCGTCCCTGGGGCCGTCCAGGGCGATCCGCGCGGCCAGGCCACGGTCGGCGATCGGGGCGGCGGCGATCTGCCGGGCGGTCGCGGTCACCCGGTGCAGCGGCGCCAGCACCCGGCCGGCCACCAGCCAGCCCAGCCCGAACGCCAGCACCCCCACCACGGCCAGCGCGATCAGCCCCTGCACGATCAGCGACGTGAGCGCCGCGCCGCGCAGCTCCTCCTCCTGCTGCCGGATGAGCGCGAGCGACGCCTCCGGGCCGAGCGGCACCCCGTCCACCATGATGCTGAGGAACTTCCTGTTCCCGCTGTCGTCCCGGTCGCCGTACTTGTTCTCGAAGATCCGGGTCACCTCCTGGTTGAACAGCAGGTACGTGACGCCGAGCAGCACCAGCCCGGCCACCAGGAACACCGCGCCGTAGACGACGGTGAGCCGGACCCGTAGCGAGATCGACCTCATGAGATGCGGTATCCGGCGCCCAGCACGGTCTCCACGATCGGCGGGTCGCCGAGCTTGCGGCGCAGCTTGAGGATCGTCAGCCGCACCACGCCCGTGAACGGGTCGGCGTGCTCGTCCCACGCCTTCTCCAGCAGCTGTTCGGTGGACACCACGGCCCCGTCGGCCCGCAGCAGCTCGGCCAGCACCGCGAACTCCTTGTTCGACAGCGGCACGTACCGGTCGTTGCGATAGACCTCGCGGCGGGCCGGATCGAGCGTGATCCCGGCCCGCCGCAGCACCGGCGGCGCGGCCGGGCGCGCCCGCCGCCCCAGCGCGTGCACCCGCGCGGCCAGCTCCACGAACGCGAACGGCTTGGCCAGGTAGTCGTCGGCGCCCAGCGACAGCCCCGTCACCCGGTCGCCGATCTCCCCGGCGGCGGTCAGCATCAGCACCCGCGCCGTCGACTCCGACGCCACCAGCTCCCGGCACACGTCGTCGCCGTGCACGAGCGGCAGGTCCCGGTCCAGGATGACCACGTCGTAGTCGTTGACCGCGATCCGCTCCAGAGCCGCCTCGCCGTCGTGCGCGGTGTCGACCGCGTGCGTCTCGTCCCGCAGCCACTCGGCGATCGCGTCGGCGAGAATCCGCTCGTCCTCCACCACCAGCACGCGCATGCCCATGCCCTTCCGTTGACCTGGGACGATCGTGACGGATGTGATGTTTACTCCCCGTTAGCGCCGACGGAAACAGCGGAGAAACAGCCCGGCCTGTTCTCTTGCGTCTCGACGGCAGGCACCCGACCGGCCGCGCGGAACGAGGAGAACACCGGATGCGAACCCTTGGCGTGATCGCCGTGCTCGCACTGTCACTCACGGCCTGTGGCGCCGACGCCGGCACCGGCGACGGCGTCGCCTCCGTCAGCGGCGGGCAGTCCACCACCAGTGCCCAGCCCAGCCTCGACCCCGGCGCCCAGGGCGTGAAATGGGCGCAGTGCATGCGCGAGAACGGCATCGACATCGAGGACCCCAAGCCCGGCCAGGGCGTCAAGATGACGATGGGCCCCGGCAGCAAGGAGGCCATGGACAAGGCCCAGAAGGCCTGCGAGGACCTGCGGCCCAAGGGCGGCATGGGCGGCAACGGCAACCCGCAGGGCGCCGAGAAGCTCCGCAAGCTCGCCCAGTGCATGCGCGACAACGGCGTCGAGGAGTTCCCCGACCCCGACGGCGGCATGCTCAGGATGACCAAGAACGTCGCCGACGACCCCGACTTCGAAGCCGCCCAGAAGACCTGCCAGATGGACGACACCATGGGAGGTTCTTGATGGGTCCGGCCGCCCTCGACGACCAGACGGGCTCGACGACGGACGCCGACCGGCCCCGCCGCCGCCGCGGCCGGGGGAGGAAGATCACCGGACTGCTCGTCGCCGTCGCCCTCGCCGGCGCGGCGGCGGCCGTGACCGTCCGCATGCTCGACCGCACCGGCGAACCCGCGAGCGCCGCCGCCGCGCTCCCCCCGGCCACCACCCAGATCGCCAAGGAGACCCTGGAGGACACGCTGGAGGCCGACGGCGAACTCGGCTACGGCCCCGCCACCACCGCCGTCAACCGCAAGCCCGGCACCATCACCTGGCTGCCGGACAGCGGCGACACCATCACCCGCGGCCGATCGCTCTACCGCGTCGACAACGATCCGGTCGTCCTCATGTACGGGTCCACGCCCGCGTACCGGGACCTCCGCGACGGCGTCGAGGGCCGAGACGTCGAGAACCTGGAACGCAACCTCAGCAAGCTCGGCTACGACGGCTTCACCGTCGACGACGAGTACACCTACGCCACCGCCGCCGCCGTCATGGAATGGCAGGAGGACCGCGGCCTCGAACAGACCGGCGTGGTCGAGCTCGGCCGGGTCGTGTTCGCCGACGGCAAGGTCCGCGTCGACACGCTGGACGCCCAGGTCGGCCAGCCCGCCTCCCCGGGCCAGAAGGTGCTGTCCTACACCGGCACCACCAAGGTCGTCACCGTCCGGCTCGACGCCGAGGACCAGCGGCTGGCCAAGGAGAAGGCCAAGGTGTCCGTCACGCTGCCCGACGGCCGCACCGCGCGCGGCAGGGTCACCGAGGTCGCCACCGTCATCGTGCCGGGGGAGGGCAACCAGGACCCGGAAACCAAGATCGAAGCGCTCGTCACGCTCGACGCCAAGGACAGGAAGAAGGCCGCCGGCCTCGACAACGCCGCCGTCGACGTCACCTTCACCGCCGACAAGCGCGAGAACGTCCTCACCGTGCCCATCGCCTCACTCGTCGCCCTGCGCGAAGGCGGCTTCGGCGTCGAGATCGTCGAGGGCGCCACCACCCGGTACGTCGCCGTCGAGACCGGCCTGTTCTCCGGCGGGCGCGTCGAGATCGAAGGCGAGGGCCTGGCCGAAGGCATGACCGTGGGGACGGCCGCCTCATGATCTCCCTGACCGACGTGAGCAAGACCTACCCCGGCGGCGTCACCGCGCTGGCGTCCGTCTCCCTGGAGATCCGGCACGGCGAGCTCGTCGCCATCGTCGGCCCGTCCGGGTCCGGCAAGTCCACGATGCTCAACACCATCGGCACCCTCGACCGGCCCACCAGCGGGACCGTGCGCATCGACGGCCACGACGTGTCCACGCTGTCGGACAACCAGCTCTCCGCGCTGCGCGGCACCCGTATCGGCTTCGTCTTCCAGCACTTCCACCTGGCCGCCAGGGTCCCCGCGCTGGACAACGTCGCCGACGGCCTCCTCTACAGCGGCCTGCCCCTCGCCGAACGCCGCCGCCGCGCCCGCGCCGCCCTCGACCGCGTCGGCCTCGGCCACCGCATCGACCACGAGCCCCACGAACTGTCCGGCGGCGAACGCCAGCGCGTCGCCATCGCCCGCGCCGCCGCCGCCGACCCGCCGCTCCTGCTCGCCGACGAACCCACCGGCGCCCTCGACTCCGTCTCCGGCGCCGGCGTCATGGAACTGCTGCACGACCTGCACGCCGCCGGCACCACCATCGTGATCATCACCCACGACCGGGAGATCGCCGGCGGCCTGCCCCGGCAGGTACGCATGCGCGACGGCCGCATCGTCGCCGACTCCGCCGCGCTCACCGGAGCCACCAGATGACCGCCCCCCTCACCGTGGCCAGGATGCGCCCCCGCGACGTGATGCGCGTCGGCGCCGTCGGCCTGCGCACCCGCCCCCTGCGCGCCTTCCTGTCGGCACTCGGCATCGCCATCGGCATCGCCGCCATGATCGGCGTCGTCGGCATCTCCTCCTCGTCCGGCGCCGAACTCGACCGCCAGCTCTCCGCCCTCGGCACCAACCTCCTCACCGTCTCCTCCGGGCAGACCATCATGGGCGAACAGGCCAAGATGCCCGTCGACGCCGAAGCCATGATCGAACGCATCGGCCCCGTCCAGGCCGTCTCCGCCATGGGCGAGATCCCCGAAGCCAAGGTCTACCGGTCCGAACAGATCCCCGCCGCCCAGACCGGCGGCCTCGCCGCCTACGCCGCCCGCCTCGACCTGCCCCAGGTCCTCGGCGCCACCCTGCGCAGCGGCACCTGGCTCAACGCCGCCACCCACACCTACCCCGCCGTCGTCCTCGGCGCCACCGCCGCCCAACGGCTCGGCATCACCGCCGCCGGCCCCGACGCCCAGGTCGTCATCGGCGGCGAACGCTTCACCGTCGTCGGCATCCTCCACCCCGTCGCCCTCGCCGCCGACCTCGACACCGGCGCCCTCGTCGGCTGGCCCGCCGCCGAACGCATCCTCGACTACGACGGCCACCCGACCACCCTCTACACGCGCGTCGACGAAAACCGGATGGAGGCCGTACGGTCGGTCCTCGCCGGCACCGCCAACCCCGAGGCGTCCAACGAGATCGACATCTCCCGGCCCTCCGACGCGCTGGCGGCCAAACAGGCTACGGAGCAGGCGTTCACCGGGTTGCTCCTGGGTGTGGGCGCGGTGGCCCTCATCGTGGGCGGGGTGGGGGTGGCCAACACCATGGTCATCTCAGTGCTGGAACGGCGCTCGGAGATCGGGCTGCGCAGGTCGCTCGGGGCTACCCGGGGGCAGATCCGGACCCAGTTCCTCGCCGAATCGCTGCTGCTGTCGGCGATGGGCGGGGTGGGAGGCGTGTGCATCGGGGCGGTGGTGACCGTGGGATACGCCATGTACGAGGGGTGGCCCAGCGTCATTCCGGCCGAGGCCACGGCGGGCGGGTTGGCGGCGACGCTGGTGATCGGGGCGGTGGCGGGGCTCTACCCGGCCATCAGGGCGTCACGCCTGTCGCCTACGGAGGCCCTGGCGGCCCCTTGACGCCACCCGTTGGCGGTGCTCGCTGTCTGCCCCCAACCCACCCGTTGACCGTCTGAGGGGTGGGGCCCGCCCTGGCGAGCGGGCTTCGCCGTCGGCGCTGTCGCGCCTGGGGGCTCAGGCGTTCGTTCCCAGTCGGGCCACGGGGCCCGACCCCTGGCGGTCCTCGCTTCGCTCGGGCTGCCTGCCAGGACGGGCGCCTGGCGGCGCCCGAGCTCCAGGGGGCCGATCACCGGGCGTGGAGACGGGATGGGCATGGATGGGTGACGTGGCGGTTAGGGCAGCAGATCAGGCCGATCGTGACGAACCGGCCGCCGTGCAGCCACTCACCCCATTGCACGTCAACGCCGCGAGGCAGCAGGTCGCGAGCAATCGCCAGTCGATCCTCCAGCGGGAGACCCTCGGGCCGCAGCAGAGTGTTACGCACCTGGCCATACTCCGAGCCAAGCCAGGACATCGCCGCGTCGATGTTGTCGAACGTCGCTCGGATCTGTGCGGCGGGTTTGGCGAGCCAGTCACCGGTCCGCATCGGTGACAGCATCGACGTGGAGAAGCCAGGCGAACTGGGCCGTCGCTCGGACTCGTTGCCGCGGTCGGCTCCGGCGCCGATCCACTGATAGGCGTGCCAATGCATGCTCAACAGCGCTCCCGGTAATGTGTGGGTGGCGGCCCCTGCTTGCTTCGATCAGGCAGGGACCGCCTATTCCGGAGATGCCTAGAGCATGGCCAGGCCGGCCGCGCGAAGCTCGTCACCGGTGAACCGGAGTGTTCCGGCATCCGGGTTCTTCGAGTCGCGCAGGGCGTAGGCGTCGTCAGCGCCGGGAATCCGAGCGATCAGGACGCAGGTGTCCATCTCCTCCTCTTGCTGGTTGCCGCCGCACATCTTGGTGAACGGCACCTCTCCGAGGGGCTCGCCGTACAGATCCATCACTTCATCTCCTCCGCCTTTCGTTCCTTGGGTGGCACGAACTTTAACCACGCCTATACCTACCTGTCTAGTCCTATCCCCTGCATGACCTGTACTGTTGTGTATATGTCCGTAAGTCAATGTCGGTCTAAGGTCTGCCTGTGATGTTGCCTGACGCGCCCTGGACGGAAGAGGACTGGAACCCTGAGCTTTACCGGTACGAGCAGATAGCCGAATGGGTCACGGCAGGCATCCGAAACGGCACCTACCCGCCGCGTACCGTCCTGTCGGAAGTGCAGCTCCAGAGCTATTTCGGCGTTGGCCGTGACACCATCCGCAAGGCGTTCGCCATCCTCCGCGAACGCGACCTGATCATCACCAAGCCTGGCCGAGGGTCCGTCGTCCGCCGTGCCCACGCCGGATCGTGAACCGATTCCCGTAGCCGGAGTTCACCGGGACTTGAGCCGTTCGACCAGTTCGGTCACCGTGGCGGACTCCAGCCAGGCCGGTCCGCCGTGGTCGAGCCGGTCCATCCCGCCCACCAGGACCCCCAGCGCGGCATCCTCCAGGACCACCCCCTGCGGCGGCATGGACATGATCCTCGCCCCCTCCGGCAGCGGATCGCCCGGCTTCACGATGTTCCCGAGCGGGGGACGCGGGTCGCCGAACAGCACGACCTTCGTCCCCGGGGGAATCGCGCGCCGGTAGTCGGTGACGTCCTTCGCGGGCAGCCAGTCCGCTGCGGCCCTGGCGGCATCCCTGACCACCGCGCCCTGGTCGAACCCGGCGAACACGTACGAGCCGGCCGTGGCGCCCTTCACCGGATCGGTGACCCGCACCCGCATGAGCATCAGGTAGTCCAGCGGCCCGCCAGGGTAGGTCGCAGCCGCCGGCCCCTGCTGCCAGTCGTCGACGACCCCGCCGACCACCGTCCCCTCCTGGGCGGCCAGCGCTTCGGGCGTCTCCACGGCCGGGTAGTCGGCCCAGGACGTGATCAGGGAGACGTCCAGGGACGAGTGCTCGATCCGGGCGCGGTAGCGCAGCACGTCCTCCGCCGTCACCTCGCGCTCGCCACCGCCGCACCCGGACACCGCGAGCGGGAGCGCCAGGAGCACCGCCATGATCACCCGGTTCACGGGCACCACTATGCCGTGGCCCGCACCAGGCGGCACGGGCCACGGCCGGGTCATGACAGCAGCCTGTCCCCGATCCAGCCGTCGGCCGTGCAGCCGGGCGGGACGGCGAACACGGCCGAGCCGATCGTCGTCACCCATTCGTTGAGCAGGTCCCCCTCCGCCAGCCGCTGCTGGACGGGGACGAACTGCCGCTCCACGTCCGCCTGGTAGGAGGCGAACAGCAGCCCGGAATCCGAGGTCCCGTCCGCGCTGATCCCTTCGTCGTAGTTGTACGGTCTGCGCAGGATGCGGAGGCTGGGATCGGCGGTACGGGCCCGCCTGATGTGCGCGTACTCGGAGATGACCGGGAAGCCGAACCCGTTCAGCCGGTCGAAGTCGGGCTCGTCGTGCTCGGCCCGGCCGGTCAGCGGGGCGCCGGTGTCGAGGCGGCGGCCGATGGTGAACTCCCTGGCCACCCGGTCGGCGGCGTCCCAGGTCTCCAGGTTCATGCGGATGCGCCGGAAGACGAGCGTGGTGCCGCCGCGCAGCCATTCCGGGCCGTCGGTGATCCAGACGGCCTTGTCCAGGTCCGTCGGGTTCACGGTGCCGTCGAGCTGGCCCATCAGGTTGCGTTGCGTGACGCCCGGCGCTCCGGCGGAGCTGCGGAAGCCGCGCTGCGTCCACCGGACCCGGGCGAAGGACCGCGCGTCCTTGACGATCATCCGCAGGGCGTGGGCGACCGTCAGGTTGTCGTCGGCGCAGATCTGCGCCAGCAGGTCGCCGCCGTTCCACCGCTTGTCCAGCTTGTCCGTCTCGAACGCGGGCAGCGGCCGCAGGGGCGACTCCGCCTTCGCCGCCTTGAACAGTCCCGGCCCGAACCCGAACGTCACGGTCAGCCGTGCCGGACCGGCGGCCAGCTCGGGCTCGGTGTCGGCCAATGCGGGCTGCCCCTGGGTGAGGCGGCGGGCGTCGTCGGTCAGCAGCGGCAGCAGCCGGGTCAGCGCCTCCCTGTCGGTGCCTGGCAGCAGGTCGAAGGCCACGAACACGGCGTGCGCCTGCGGAGCCGTCGCCACCCCGGCCTGGTGCGTCCCGTGGAACGCCTCCACCCCGGAGCCCGCCGACGCCTGGGCGCTGCCGCCCACAGCGGCGGCGGCAGTGGCGGCGGCGGTGGCGGCCCCGGCCACGAACAGCCCACGCCGGCTGATCCCGGACATCAGTGCTCCATGCCGGGCTGGTAGTCCTCCTTGCCACCGGCGAAGTCCTTGCCGATGGCGGTGAACTCCAGCGGCGCCCCGCCCGTCACGGTGAGCGTGAACGGGATCCGCGCGCCCGGCTTCACCTCTTCGGTGACGCCCATGAGCATGATGTGGTCGCCGCCGGGCCGCAGCTCGTGCTTGCCACCGGCCGGGACGACGAACCCGCCCTCCTTCGGACGCATCACCATCTTCCCTCCCGAGTCGACCACCTCGTGGAGCTCGATCGTGGGCGAGAGCGGCGAGGCCCCGGCGGTGACGGTCAGGTCGGCGCCGGTGTGGTTGACGAGGGTCCCGAAGGCGGCGGTCATGCCCTTCTTGACCGTCTTCACCCAGGGATCGGTAATGGTCAGCCCCTGGGCCGCGGGGACGGCGGCGGCGGTGGACCCTTGGGTCGCGGTGGCCGTGGTGCTCTCGGTGGCGGCGCCGCACCCGCTCAACGCCACGACGGCAGCCAGCAGGAGCGCAGGACGAACGTACATCGGACATGCCTTTCTTCACCCTGTGACGCGCGCGTACGGCATGCACAGGGTGTGGATCGTCGGAAGGAGAATCAGTGGGTTCCGACGACCCGGGGCGGCCCGCGCAGGCTGACGACGTGCCGCAGAACGGCCGAACGCAGCACCGGCGGCTCGACCGTACGAGGGGCGGAGAAAGGAGTGTCGAGCACCGGCAGCAGCACGGCGAGCAGCCGCGTGACCAGCCGCCGCAGCAGCCCCCACAGGGCCGCCTCGCCGCGCGCCAGCCAGAGCGCGGTCAGCGCGGTCGCCCACCCGTGGGCGACCAGCATGCCGAGGCCGGGCACCAGCCCGGAGGAGGAGGCATGCGCGACGTGCGCCACCGCCTCGGCCGCCGACCCGGCGTGCGCCAGCGAGAACAGCACGTGCAGCACGGCCTGCGCCGTGCCCAGCAAGGGCATGATCACGTACGCGCCGCGCTCGCGCCCCGCGACGGGCAGCGCCAGGCAGAACGCCGCCGCGAACCCCGCCACCAGGGCGGACCCGGTCACGTTCCCGCCGCCGAACACGTGCGCCACCACGCCCAGCCCGAGGCACACCCCGGCGAACACCGCGGTGCGGATCAGGCGGAACGGCAGGCTTGAAGACACGATGTCGCCATCATGACACGCCCGCCCGCCGCCCGTCCGCCGAGGGATTGCCCCGGCACGAGCCCCGACGAGCTCGGTACGGCCCAGCTCGTCGAGATCTTCCTGCACGGCGCTCTGAAGGAGGGGAGCGCTGCTTAAATGACCCCCAATGCCGAAATTTCCTGACCTGCCGTCATTCGCCGCGGCCATCGCGCCCGTCATCGACGCGGTCCACGTCAACGTGCACGCCTCCGCCCGCCGTCCCCCCGACGGGCTCCTGAACGACCTCCGCTACGTCCTCCCGCTCCGCCCCGTCACCCGTGACGACCTCGCCACCGTCTACCGGTACGGCGACGCCGGCGAACGCGAGCGGGACCTCCGGGCCCACCTCCACGAGGGCGCCCTCACCGAGCAGGACGGCGTACTGCGCCTCACCGACCAGGGCCTGACGGCCGTCCACGACCTCTACGCCGCGCACGCGGCCGCCGTGACCCGCATCTGGCCGGACGTGACCGGCCCCGCCATCCTGGTGGGCCGGGTGCTCGACGAGGCAAGACGCGACCCGGGCGGCGCCCTCGCCGTCATGGCCCCGCCGTACGAACCGGACGGAACCCCCTCCGGCGTGCTCCTGTTCAACCGCCTGGCCGCGCTCCGCTACCACCGCGCCGACTGTCACGCCGCGTCCTGGCAGGCCGAAGGGCTCACGGCGGCCGAGATCGTCGCCCTCCGCCCCGGCCCGCTGCGCGACCGCGTCGAGTCCGGTACGAACCGCCGCGCCGCCCGCCCGTACGCGACGCTCACGGAGCAGGAACGCGCCACTCTTTACGACGACTTGCTCAACCTGGTCTAGGAGTAAAGAGGTTCGCGATTCCCACCTCCCGGTAACGGGCTGGAGGGAGCAATATGGTCGGGTACCTCAACCACCCGAGGGAGGGGCGTGGTGGATCAGGACCTGCCTGGCGGCCCGAGGCTGATCGTGGGAGTGGACGAGTCCCCGGCCTCGCGCTGGGCGCTGGCCTGGTCGATCGGCGTGGCCAGGCTCCACCGCATGGCGCTGGTCGCCGTGCACGTCAGCCGGGCTCCCGTGCATCCGTTCCCCGAGGCGCTGCCCGTGCAGCACGCCGTCAGACAGGGGGAGGAGGCCCGCTGCGCGGAGGTGGTGGCGGGCGTGTTCGACGACGTGGCGGGCGGTGTGCCCGACGACCTCACCGTCGCCATGCTGGCCAGGGTGGGCGACCCCGGCTATCACCTCGTCGACCTGGCGGGCGAGGGTGATCTGCTGGTGCTCGGCCGGGGCAGGCGCGGGCTGATCAGCAGGATGTTCCTGCCCTCGACCAGCATGTACTGCGCGCGGCACGCCCGTACGACCGTCGTGATCGTACGGCAGCCGACACCGCCGGACGACGCGCCGCTCTCCGGCGACCGCGCCCGGCGGTTCTTCGGCCGCCGGCACTGAGCCGCCTACCCGGCCAGCTCGTAACCGGCCTCTTCGACGGCCTTGCTGATGTCGGACCGGTCGACGGGGGCGTCGCTGACCACGGTCAGCAGGCCGCTCGCCAGGTCGACTTCGACGGACGTGACGCCGGCGACCTCCTCGACCTCCTCCTTGACCGAACTCACGCAGTGGCCGCAGGTCATGCCGTTCACGGTGAAGGTGGCGGTGCTCATGTCGTGCTCCTTCGTAAACTCGTGCTGTCTGCTCTGCAGACTCTAACACCCTACCCCCCTGGGGTATGCCCGACGGAGGGGACTTTCTTCCTCGCGCACTCACCCGCCGCATTTGGCATGATCCAACTGATGGGTACGTAGGACCGCTGCCATCACTTGCTAGGCTGCAAGTCAACCGTTGGGTCTCACCCCGGCAGGTGAGACCGTCGAAGAAGTGGGGTCACACCGTGAAGAAGCTGCTTGTTCTGGCGCTGGTCGCCCTTGGGGGGTTGCTGATCTGGCGCAAGGTGCAGGCTGACCGCGCCGAGCTCGATCTGTGGACCGAGGCGACCGGTAGCGAGAACTAACCGACCGGCGAGGCGATGAGTGACGTCATCCCCATCAAACTGGCGTGCCTGGACCTTTCAGGCACCACGGTCGGTGACATCGCCATGGTCGAGCGCGCGTTCGCCGAGGCGATCGCGACCCAGGGCATAGTCCCCGGGACCGGGGCCTACGCACGTGCCATGGTTCACGTGCACCGGTCCCGGGGCCGCCCGACCATCGATGTCTTCCGCGGGATCTTCCCCGACAACGAAGCACAGGCCCAGGCGGCGAACCTCACGTTCGAACGCTCCTACGAGGGCGCCATCGAACGCGCCGGCCTCATCCCGACGCCCGGTGTCATCGAGGTCTTCGACAAACTCCGGGGCTCCGGCGTCCACGTCGCCCTGATCACCGGCTTCAGCCGCACCACGCTGAGCCGGGTCCTCGCCATGCTCAACTGGCATGACAAGGTCGACCTCGCCATCACCCCCGAAGACGCGGGCGGCCGCGGCCGCCCCTGGCCCGACATGGTCCTGCACGCCGTGCTCCGCCTCGGCATCCCCGACGTCCGTCAGGTGGCGGTCGCGGGCGACTCCGAAAGCGACATGCTCTGCGGCCGCAGCGCCGGCGCCGCCATCGTGGCCGGCGTCCTCACCGGCGTCCACAGCCGCGAACGCCTGGTCAAAGGCGGCGCCACCCACCTCCTGGAATCGATCAACAGCCTCCCCGACCTGATCCTCACGGACGACCTCGGCACGACGCAGGTACCCGCGTAGGTTCGGTAAGCTAGCTTTCGTTCGCTCAAGGGGCCTTAGCTCAGCTGGCAGAGCGCCTGCTTTGCAAGCAGGATGTCAGGAGTTCGAATCTCCTAGGCTCCACTCATATGAAAGCCCAGGTCAGCGGCCTGGGCTTTCGATCTTTGTGGGGCTGGTTCTGGTGCCGTGCCCGATGGCTTCTTGGCCAGTGCGCCGCGTGCGAGGGCGTCAAGCTCGCGCGCCACTTTCGCGCTAGCGCTCGTCGGTGGAGTGCTGGTAGATGAGCGCTGCCCGGGTGCTGGAGTGTCCCATGCGGGTCATCAGATCTCGGGTGGACGCGCCCACGCTGGCGGCCAGGGTGTTGCCGGTGTGCCGCAGATCGTGGAAGTGAGTCTTCGACACGCCCGCGTCTTCGAACGCCTTGGCCCAGACGCGACGGTTGAAGCTGGTGTTGCGCAGCGCCCCGTTGTCCGGTCCGGCGAAGATCCAGGGTCTAGACATCCGGCAATTCCGGTACCCGCCAAGTGATCAAAAAGCGCTGCTCGGGGGGAAGACCCGGCCGGCCGACTGTCCTGCCCTCTTTGACGAGGTAGGTAAAGACCAGCAAGTGGGCCTCCTCGGAGACTTCCAGCCAGCTCTCCGGGGAGAGCGTCATAACCTCCCTCATGAGGCTCGGGTCCGACTCTGCGCGCAAGATCTCCTCGCGCTCCTCCTCGTCCAGGCTGTCATCGCTATGAAACGCCTTGATCGAACGCGCCAGCAGGTTCGGCTCGGCGCGCAGGCGCCGCAGAATCTGGCCGCAGGCGAAGTCGAAGGCCTCGCGGGCCGTGTCTTCATCCATCTCCTGGCTAGGGGACTGGTAGCCGTAAGGGCTACCCCCCTCTTCGCCGACGTACTCGCCCTTCAAAATGCGCAGTAGAGCGTACAGGAAGAACTCAGCGCCGTGCTGCTCGATGACGCGGAGGTTGACCTTCACCCACTCCTCTTCCGAGACCAGAGGATCGTGCCTGGCGGTGAGCGCCGGGTCGAGCTGGACCGCATTGAACGGGTTGATCATCACTCCCGCGACCATCTCGGGAGTCCAGGAGCCGCCATCATCACCCCAGCCCTGCGCTAGGACGAATTCCCGGGCTGACTTCAGGGCGCCCGCGTCGCCTTCCTTGACTGCGCGCCACAGCGGAAGGAAGCGCGCCACCTCGATGTCAGGGTCCCGCGGCGGTCGGCAGCAGCCCGCGAGGAACGAGACGATCGACTCGACGGTCTCCCAGCGGGGCGAGCGCAAACCTTTGAGCGTGCTTCGAACACCCTCGTGGCTAACCGTCGCAGGATAGGGACCATCCTTGATCGAATCGCTGACTCGGCGGTGGCTGGGCCGCCCCGCCGCCCGGTGGAGCTCCTGAAGCGCCATTGTCAGCTTTCCAAGAGCCTCGTGACTTTCCAGGTGCGGTGAGGTTGACATGGGCAGCGCCCTTGATCCTTTCAGGCGTCAGATCTTGTCAACAGCCTAAGGAGGGTAGGGAGCGTGTGAGTCAGCTTCCGCCAATTTCCGCGATCGGCTGTCAACAGTCGACACCCTCGGCCAGGGGGCGCTGAAGATGGTTGAGGCGGCAGAAAGCCGCTCGCGCCGTTCAGCGATGGAGGGGCCATGCATATACCCGCGTACGCTCAGAATGAGCTCCTGAACGCAATGCCGACTACAACGAGCAAGAACCAGGAGCTGGGCGTGAATTGCGCCCTGTGCGACGAGCCCTTTGCAAGTCCGGGGAATCAGCGCATCGCGGTGGAACCCGGCAACGACGATTCCCTCTACGCGTGCCGCGACTGTCTCACTGCATTCGTCGCCCAGGTTCGCCGGGAGCGCCACGCTGCGAGTGAACGCGCTGTGGAGAGCGCTGGCGACACATTGCCACCAGCGCTGAAGCGCTACCTGTCGTCGGTCGAGAATGTCCGGCGCGCGGGAGATGCGGTAGAGCGCCTTGCCGAGGCTGGGAATCTGGAGCCACTGCAACTCGCGTGGCTAGTGGTTTCACTGGAGTCCGCCCACGCATGGGCGATGGAGGAGCGACCGGTGCCACTATCTCCCGAGGGCGGCGCTGAAGTGAAACGCATTGAGTTCGCACTCTTCCTCCAGATGCACCAGGTCAGGAGCCTAGTGGCGAACATCTTCACCTATTACCTCATTAATCAGGCTGCCCCAGCCGAGCCTGAGACGTGCGCTGAGTTCGAGTGCCCGTCGGACTGCCAGGGGCGCCACGACGTCGAACACATCGACTGCGGTCCCGACGAGATCTACGAAGCTTTGGAGGGACACGGCGTGATCATTCGGGATGAGGACGCTGACCGAGAGGACGATATGAACGCGGAGGTGTCCTCGTGAACTGGAACACCCTGACACTCTTCATGCTCGCGGGCTTCGGCTTCCTCACCCTCATGATCACCCAATTGAGGGAGGTCTTGGCCAAGCTCCCGGAGCTGATCCGGATGTTCCGTGCAGTTCGCCATGCGATCGACAAAAAGGCGAATAGGCAGGAGTAACTGGTTGTGCTGGTCTCTCAGCCTTCTCGGAGGATCGTTACGGCCGACGTCTCGTAGTTCGTTGGGGAGTGCTGCGTAGCAGCGCCACGGCAACACGGTCACCTTCGACCACACAGCACGGCCCGTATCGACTGCTTAACAAGTGCGGGAGGAAGCTCACGAGGCGTCCGCCCTTCCCAAAGGGGCAGATGACGATCAGCGGTTGCAGCGGAACTACGTACAGCAGCCCGATACAGCAACGCCGGCGTACAGCAGCATGCTTAACCAGTCACCATCGACCGCTTGACCAGGCGAAAGACCGCTCGACCTTGTGACTGGCTCCCGTTTGCAAGTTCGAATCTCCTAGGCTCCACCAGGACAAGCGCCTCGCAACCGATCTTGGTGCGGCGCGTTTTTGCCATTGATGCGCTACCAGCCTCCGGTGACTCCTGCTGTCCGGCCGCCACCTGGGTGCGGCGCGGCCACTGTCCTGGCCCATACGGACCTTGAGCCCGGCCAGGCTCGCGCCCGCCGTACGTGGCGAGGTGTTGGGTCAGGGCGGGGACGATCGCCAGGGGAATGCTGCACCTGCACCTTCCGGGGCGTCGAAATCGATGCTGCTACGACGAAGCGCCCCAGCGCAGGCTCGCGAACATGGACAGCAGGACCCGGGCATTGAAGCGCCGGTCAGCCAGTTCGAAGACCTGGGCCACGGTGAGGACCGGACGCTCGGGCGTGTGCTCGCTGTCGGCGCCCTTGATCCGACACGGGTTCCGCGGGATCGGCTCGCGCTCAGTGGGGGTAGCACAGCGACGAACCGGTGCACGATCATCCTGTACGTGGCGATGCTTTCGGTTGCTGGCGATCGGCCTTCTCAGTGGTGTCGCAGTGCTGCCGCTCATAAGGCTCCAGCGCGGCGAGAACTTCGAGCATGCCCGACTCGCAGCCTTGACGGCGCTGGACGCCGGACAGGTCATAACCGTTCCGCTCGCGCTGCTGGTGGGCGTCGTGCTGACCGCCAAGCGGTCGTGGACGCGTACACCTGGCTACACTCTTGGCTCGATCACGACGCTGTTCGGCGTGGTCGTCGCAACGCAGGCGTGGGCGGCGATGAACTGGGTTGAAGGACGACCTTCCGGGATCGGTGATCCGGACGGGGAGTTCGTCGTAGCCGTCGTCGCCCTGTTCTCCGGCGTGATCACGACCCTTGTGGGCGCACTCGTCCTCCTCTTTCGAAGGACCGGCTACGAGTCGCAGACGGCATCGTCGCGCCGTCAGCGCTCGGCGCGTCTCCGTGGATGAGACTTCGCTGCATACCTTCACGAGGTCTTCTTGTAGAAGTGCGTAGAAAGGGACGAGCAGAACCAATGACGACGTTCAAGAAGTGGAACCGCGCCGATCACATTGAGCAGGCCGGAGGAGAAGAGGCCCTCGCTGCGACCCGGCGCATCGTTGACGAATTCATCGCTGATCGGCAGCTACACGTCGACAAATTTGGGCATCGCTCCGCTCGGATTGCGCCTCGTCCATTGAGCTGTTCCGGATTGGTACCACGGCGTGCTGGCTGGGCTCGGCGGTTATCGGTGCAGGAGGGCGTCGAGTCCCGCCTCGATGATGGTTTCGGTGTCCACTGTGTGGGCCGCGTGCAGTGATGCGTAGAGCGGGGCGATTTCGTGGTCGACAGGGGCGTCTCGCTCGTGGCCTGCCGTCGGAGTCGTTGTCGCGCTGCCGATGACGAAGTTCGACAGCGCGTACGCATCGCTGAGGGGGTCGGTCGCGCCGCGCTCGGCGAGCAGGACGCACATGCGCTCGGAGAGGCGCAGGTAGTTCGGCCCCCTGGGGGCGCGCATGGCGATGACCTGGCACGCCCAGGGGTGCCGTACGAGATGGCGGTAGTAGGCGAGCATCAGGGCGTGGAGCCCGGCCTGCTTGAGGGCTTCCTGCAGTTGCGTGTCGCGCCCGAGTGCGTCATCGAGCGCGAGGTCGTAGAGGTCGTCGACCGACGTGACTCTGGAGTACAGGCTGGCAGGAGCCACTTCCAGCCGGAACGCGACGGCGCGGACGGTGAGCGCTCGCAGTCCGCCCTCGTCCAGCAGCTCCACGGCCGTTCGTGCGACGTCGCGCACGTCCACGGCGCGCGCTCTGCGGACAGGCTTGCGGCGCTCCCAATAACTCACATGACCACTTTATCCGAACTATGTTAGCTTACCCGGTATGTTGGATGCCAGCCTTCTCCCGCTTCGCAACAAGGGTGCAGTGTTGCGTGCTATGCGCCCCGCCGACGCCGGCGCGTATGCCGCGGGCACAGCCGACCCCGCAGTGCGTCAGTACGCGCATCTGCCGGAGCCCGAGTACACCGAGGCGTCCGTGAAAGCGTCTATCGAGGGGACGATCCGCGAAGGGATGGAGCGCGGCGACCTCGCGGTGCTGGCCGTCGCCGACCCCGCCGACGATGCCTTCGCCGGGAGTCTGGTGCTGTTCGGCGTGGAGGAAGGCTCTGTCGAGGTCGGCTTCTGGGTGCACCCGGATCACCGGGGCAAGGGCGTCGCCGCGGCGGCGCTGGATCTCGCGGTCGAGTTCGTCAGGCGCAGCGGATTCACCAGGCTCGCAGCCCGTACCGTTCCTGAAAACGAGGCGTCTCGGCGGGTGCTCGAACGGTCCGGCTTCGGCCGAGGCGAGGAGACCCGTGGCGTCGCCCCTTCGGGCCAGGAGGTCGTCGCGCAGCACTACGCTCTCGACCTCGAACCGATCACGCTGTTTCCCTTGGAGACGGAGCGGCTACGGCTGAGGCTGTACCAGCAAGCCGACGTACACGCATTGTGGCGCACCTACAGTCGTCCCGACGTCGCCCGCTATCTTCTCGAAGAGCCGTGGTCGGAGGAGGACGCTGCCCGTCGTATCAGCGAGCGGATGGTGCGGACGGGGCTCGACAGCCGGAATGCCGCTCTTGCCCTGATCATCGAGCATGAGGGCGCGGTCGTCGGCGACGTGGCGATCTGGCTGACCGACGTGGAGCGTCGAGTCGCCGAAATCGGCTGGGTGATGGACCCCGCCCACAGTGGCCGAGGGTTCGCGACAGAGGCCGTGCGAGCCGTGCTCCGGCTGGCATTCGAGCAGTACCGGGTGCACCGGGTCGTAGCGCAGATGGACGCTCGCAACGAGGCCTCCGCACGACTCGCGCAGCGCGCCGGAATGCAGCGCGAAGCCCACCTCCGGCAGGACTGGTGGAGCAAGGGCGAGTGGACGGACACCTTCGTCTACGGCGCTCTCGCCACCGACTTCCCCGCCGGAAATCCTTGATGAGCGATGGGGCGCGCCCCGAACGGTCGTGGCGTGCTCATCGGGGCGGAGGCACCAGGCCGCACAGGTAGGTGGACTCCTCCAGCAACTGTGGCGTCAGCTTGACCCCGGTGACGTGCTCGGCCAGTGCGAACGCCGCCTTGTCGTGATTATCGGAAACGCTGTCGTCGCCGGCAAGGTCGAAGCCGACTCGTTGCATGACCTCCACGAGTTCGTCCGGGGAACTGCCGTGGCGGGAGTAGGGGAAAAGCGGGTCGAAGAAGAGGCGAATCTCCCCGTCTTCCACCCAGTAGAAGTAACCGACTGCGTTGACGTTGCGGGAATGCGAAACGAGTCGCGTATCGGCCGACAACGGCAGGATGGTTTTCCTGCTCACGCCCAGGTGCCCGTTCACCTCGACGATGAGCAGCCAATCCCCGAGGGAGACGGTTCCGAAATGCTTGCCGTCCCGGGTGCCGAATGTGCCAGGGTCGGGGTAGGAAGCAGTGATCAGCTCATCGAGCGTCTTACGAGGGGAAGCTGCGGCCTGGGCACCGAGACGGGTCATCAGTAACTCGGGGGTCATGTCGCGGACAAGGGTGAAGCAGTACGAGTCCGCCAGGTCGGGGAACCGGTCGTCGTTGAACCAGAGGTAGTCGACAGCATTCGGGATCATTTCGGCATCCTCTCAGCCGCAGCCAAAGGCCGGGACCGAGGCTGAGCCAAAGCTAAGCGCTCGGGCGCCGGGGTGAACGTTCCGTACTGATCAGCTCTGGCGAGGTGACTGGACAAGAACTGTCTAGCTCACTAGCCATGAATGGCATATCCCTCTACGCTGACGTCATGCGCTCACGTTCCGATGAAATTCTCGACGAATTCGGGCCCGTGGAGAACATCGGCGAGAACGAGCCCGAAGCCATCACCTACCAGGCCACCGTCACGCGCATCGGCAAGCACTGGACCGCCACCGTTCGTGACCTCCCCGGTGGGCAGACAGCCCACGTACAGGGTGCGAGCTGGAAGGAGACCAAGGAGAACGTCGTCGACTGCGTCCTCAAGCTCCGCGAGGACAAACCCGACGCCGTCGCCGTTCAGTTCGTCCCCGGTGACCCTGAGGTCGCTGCCGCGCTGGCCACCGTCTCCGCGGCTCGCAGCGCCCGTGTCCAGGCCGAGCTGGCCGAGCGGGATGCGGTCTATCGGGCCGCTCGTCTTCTGGTCGGCAAAGGGTGGAGCACCCGAGACGCGGGCAGCGCACTGGGCTTGTCCCACCAGCGCATCTCCCAGATCGCTCCACGCCCGGCGAGCTAGGCGGCCGAGGTCCGGCATCACGTTCTGGGGATGGCGCCCCACCGGAACGTGCAACCTTTCAACAATTCCTCCGTCAGCCTGATCCCGGTCAGGTGCTCGACGAGAAGGAAAGCCGGCCCCTTGTAGAGGTCGGGAAACGACGGGTAGAGCCGGTCGATTTCGGCCATCGTCTCCACGAGCTCGTCCGGTGTTCCGGTCGGATCATTCACATCGGCTCCGTGGCAGAACCTGATCTCGCCGTCCTCGCACCAATAGAAGTAGTCCAGGCCCTTCAGGCTGAGCGCGGCCTGGGAGACGAGGCGGGTGCCTCGGGAAAGCTCGGCGATCAGGTTCTCGTCGATGACGAGCCAGTACGAGTCGAAGACGAACGTCCAATCCCCGATGGCGGTGACGCCGAGAGGATCCCCAGGGCGTGGATATTCATCCGGGTCGCCGGGGAAGGGGCCGGGCGTGAAGTTCTCCCATTGGCCGCCGAGGCGGGCAATCACCTGTTCGGGCGCGGCACGGACGTAGATGAAGCTGTAGCACTCCCCGGCGTATTCGTCGCAGAGCCACGAGACGTCGAGAGGTCGCAGGGTCATGGCGTCATGCTGTCAGCCGCTACCGACAGGGCCGGGGGCAAGCAGGCGTATCGCTCGACGAGTGCGTTGCCGATCGCGGCCAGGTGGTCCCGCACGCCTGGAGGGCCGGTCACCTCGAGCCATTCGGTCAGCCCGGCGAGCTCGACGGCGAGCGCGTACTCGTTGTTGCCGCGGATCACGACCTCGATGCGGCCGTCCACCGTGGGACCTCCGACCTGGAGCCGACCGCCGAGCAGCGCCCGCAGCAGCCCTATCCCCTGGGGCGCGCATACCGCCTGGGTCTCCAGGGGCGTCCGCCTGCGGTCGATCTCGTCGGCGATCTCGCGCCAGCTCTCGGCCAGGTCGAAGCCCGGGGGCCGGTGCACGGGATCGCCAGTCGGGTCGGCGGAGGACACGCGGTCGATCCGGAAGCTCCGCAGGCCGGTCCCGGTGTCGGAGACGAGGTACCAAGACGGGCCTTTGGCGACGATGCCCAGCGGGTGGACGGTTCTCTCGGTTTCCGCGCCTTCGCGGTCGACGTAGCCGAGCCGCACCTGGACGCCGCGGATCACCGCGTCCTGGAGCTCGTCGAGGAAGCGAGGCGGCGGGTGCTCGACCCGGCTCGACCCCCATCGTTCCGGGTCCCTGGCCAAGGAGGTCGCCGCCGTTTCGGCCTGCACCCGGAACGGCTCCGGCAGGGCACGGACGAGCTTGCGCAGAGCCGCTTTGACGGCCGGCGTCGTAGCGGAGGCCGGGCCGGCGACCAGGAACAGGGCGCGGGCCTCACTCTCGGTCAACCCGGACAGGTCGGTACGGGCGCCGCCCACGAGACGCCAGCCGCCGCCTCGGCCCTGCGTGGAGTAAACGGGCACCCCGGCCCTGGCCAGGGCGTCGAGGTCGCGGCGGGCGGTGCGTTCGGAGACCTCCAACTCTCGGGCGACCTCTGCCGCCGTCACCTGCTCGCGTCGTTGCAGCAAGAGGAGGATGGCCACCAGCCGGTCAGTTCGCACGCCGACGACACTTTCACAGGAAACCGGTCATGAGGTGACCGGTTTCGCTCGCAGGATGGGGACGTGGTCTCACCGAAGAGTCCCACTACGACGTCTGATCATTCGAAGAGACGAGAGGAAATGCAATGTTCGATCCGGCCGATTTCCCCGAACCCGTCATGGTTTCCGTCAACGGCGTACAGCTCGAAGTCTTCGAAGCGGGACAGCAGAACGCGGGAAACCCCATCGTGCTCTGTCACGGCTGGCCGGAGCACGCCTTTTCCTGGCGCTATCAGATGCCCGCCCTTGTCGCAGCGGGCTACCACGTCATCGTCCCGAACCAGCGCGGTTACGGCAACTCGTCCCGCCCGGCCGAAGTAACGGACTATGACATCGAGCATCTGTCGGGTGACCTGGTCGCACTGCTCGATCACTACGGATACGAAGACGCCGTTTTCGTCGGCCATGACTGGGGGGCGATCGTCGTCTGGGGGCTGACCTTGTTGCATCCGGACCGGGTGAGCAAGGTGATCAACCTGAGCGTGCCCTACCTCGATCGTGGAGAGAAGCCCTGGGTCGAGTTCATCGAGGACGCGCTCGGCAGCGACTTCTACTACGTCCACTTCAATCGGCATCCGGGCGTCGCGGACGCCGTGTTCGACGAAAATGTTCACCGGTTCCTCCGCAACATGTACCGGAAGAACGAGCCTCCCAGGGAGCCGCAGCCGGGCATGGCGTTGATCAACCTGGCCAGGGAAGAAACGCCACGCGGTGAGCCCTTGATGAGCGAAAGGGAGCTGGCCGTGTTCGTCTCCGCTTTCGAGACGTCAGGGTTCACGGGCGGGATCAACTGGTACCGGAATGCTGATCGTAATTGGCACCTGCTGGCGGACGTGGAGCCGATCATCCGGCAGCCCGCCCTCATGATCTACGGCGACCGGGATGTGGTCCCGAAATCCGACAAGCTGGCGGAGTTCGTGCCCGACGTGGAAGTGGTGAACCTGGACTGCGGCCATTGGATCCAGCAAGAGAAGCCGGAAGAAACGACCCGGGCGATTCTGGGATGGCTGGAGAAGCAGGCCGGCCTGAACGGGTGAGGCGCCCGGCGGTTCTCGCCGGGCGCCTCCGAACCTGTTCAGAGGTTATGCGTCGTCGTCAGCTCCGTCGAAGGTGCGTTTGACCTCCTCCAGTCCCTTGGTGATCTGCTCGTCGTACTTGTGGCCGGTGTCGTCCTCGACGAACTCCTCGGCCCGCTTGAGGATCTCCGCCGATTCGGCGGGGTGTTCCTTGGCCACTTCTTCGGCCTTCTTGATCCAGTCCCTGATTCCCATGCGTGTTTCTCCTCGCGGTTCGGTGGTCATTGCTGGAGCGCCCAGGCGCCGGTTCTGTCGACGCGGTAGTTGCCTCCTCCCTGGGCCACGACCGCCTGGGCGGCCGGGTAGTTCGTGGCGCAGTAGTCCAGGAATCGCTGGCGGTCGTTCGACGACAGCGACTGCGCCGTGAAGAAGGCGATGATGCGGGTGCCGGCGGCGTTGGGCACCGCGTTGAACAGGGACGGCAGGTTGATGGCCTGGAATCCGCCGGACCCGTGATAGCCGCGGACGTTCTGATACTGGCCGTGGGCCTGGTTCCAGAGGACGACCACGGAGACGCAGTCGCCCATCGGGCCGGTGATGACCGTGTTGTCCCCGGCCGGCAGGTCCTGGGCCGGGTCGGGCGTGGATCTCTGTTGCAGAATCATCGGGCTTTCCCTTCTGGTCGCAGCGGGATGACCGCTGCCTTTCTCATCGGCGCGACCTTGGCGGCCAGCGCCTGACTGAAGGCGGTGGTGAACACCATCCGGTTCATCGCCGCCGATCCGGTGAACTGGGCGAGCGTGCCCGCCTCGGTGAGCGGGGCCGACGGGTATCCCGAAGCCGGCTCGGCCGGGGTGAGCTCGCTGTAGTCGTACGCGAGCACCGGGACGCCGCTGTCGAGCCTGGCGATCATCAGCAGGCCGGGCGGGGCCTTCCACGCCTGGCGGGCCGCCGGGCCGGCCCCTTCCAGCGCGGTGACGAGCTCGTCGACGAGCGCGCCGGGCGCGAGCTTGGCCAGCTCCCCCGTGATGGACGTCAGGGGCGCGCTCCCGGCGGCGAGCTGGGTGCTGTGCGTGGCGATGTCGGTGCTGGTCCAGCCGATGTTGCCGAGCGCCTGGCACAGCGCGTCGGCGTAGCCGCCGGCGTCGGACGCCACGGTCTGCGCTGCCACGTGCCTGGCCAGCAGGACCGAGTTGACCACGTCGTCGCCCTGCTGCGCGGTGAGAGCGCCGTCCAGCAGCAGGAACGCGCCGTCGACCAGCAGCGCCGTCGTGGCGTTCACTAGCTCCCCAGCGACGGCAGGTTGGCGATGTAGCTGCTCGCGTGGCTGCTCATCTTGTCCGTCACGGCCTGCCGTACCGTGGCGTAAAGGGTGTCGTTCAGGACGAGCGTGGTCTGGCCCTGCTGGATGTGCACGGACGTGGACGAGTACGACATCCACAGGAACTTGGTGGCCGTCTCGTCGCCGGTGAAGTGGAAGGCGGACAGCTTGACGGCCACGTTGTTGTTGGTCTCGGTGGCCAGGCCGATCGAGAAGCTGCCGTTGTTCTCGCTGGTGGACTGGCTGTGATAGAGCTGCCACGGCGCCCCGTCGGCGTTGGCGGACGACTTGAGCGCGTCCAGCGCCGCCTTGACGATCTCCAGCTCGGGCGCGGTGACCAGTGAGGTCATGATCTCCAGCACCACCTTGTCGATCTCGACGGTGGCGGTCTGCGCGGTGTAGTTGCCGAAGTTGACCGATTGGCCGGTGTAGCCGATGTTGGTCAGCACCTCGACCACCTTGTGGTAGTAGCCGAGCGGGTCGGTCTCCGCGTTGGCGCCTCCGGCGGTGGCGGCGAGCTGGGCCAGGCCGAACGAGTTCAGCAGGTCGTCCTTGTGCTGCGGTGAGACGTTCGCGGTGAACGCCACCATCGAGTTGCCGACGACCGAGGCGCTCTCGCCGGCGCTCTGCGTCGGCGGTTCGGCCGCCATCGCGGCCTGCGGCCTCGGCCGGGGCGGCGGCAGCTTCAGCGCGCTGATGATGCCTGGGTTGATGCTCATGATTCCTCCTGGAATCGGAGTGGGTTGGTGACCCTCAGTGAAGTCCGGCGGCCGTTTCCGCCACGGCGGCGAACCCTGGCGCCGGCGCGACCTGGCCGCATGCGGCCGTGGCGGGCGCGTCACCGCCGCGCGGGCGCGAGCACACCGGCGTGGTACGGGCTCGCAACGCCCCCGTGTTCGCCGGTGCCGCCGGTGGAGCGCCCGGACCGGGGACGCGGGGTTGACGGCCGATCGGCGTGACCGGACCGCTTCCGCCGGAGCACGGGACCGGCACCCGCGGCGGAGCCCGCCGCACGCGATCACGACGGGCGCGTGCGGGTGACGGTACGAGCGCGGCGCGTGAACGTGGTCATGACTTTCTGCCAGGTGTTCCGCATATGCCTGGATACGCTCATCCGGGGTGATTCCAGGGGGAGGATGCGAGTGTGGCGACGTCAGAGGGGGAGTTGCGGCTCCTGGGGCCGTTCCGGCTGCGGTGGGACGGGCGCACGCTGCACCTGCCCCACGGGGTGGCGAGGATGATCGCAGCGCTGGCGATCATCGGGCCGATGTCCCGCTCGCAGACGGCCGGGCTGCTCTGGCCCGGCGGGACCGAGCAGCAGGCGCTGGCCAACCTCCGGACCACCCTGTCCAGGATGGCCAGGCGGACGCGTGACGTCGTCGAGTGCGACGGCGACATCCTGTGCCTGGTGGAGGGCACGCGGGTGGACGTCGAGATGCTGACCCGCTGGATCAACGACACCATCTACGGCGTCGGCGCGTCCGTCGGGGAGCCGGCCGGGCCGCCCGCCGACGTGGACCGGCCGCTGCTGGCCGACTGGGCCGACGACTGGGTCGTGGAGCGCCGCGACCGGTTGCGCACGCTCACCGCCCAGGCGTTGCAGAGCGCCGCCGCCCGGCTGCTCAGCCTCGGCCGGCCCGCCGAGGCCCTGCCGTACGGGCTGGCGGCGGTGCAGACCGAGCCGTGGTCGGAGAGCGCGAACCGCATCCTTATGGAGATCCACGCCCGGCGCGGCGACCCCAGCAGCGCGCTGCGGCAGTACGAGAAGTTCAGCCGGATCCTGCTGCGGGACCTCGGCGTGCGCCCGGCGCCGGACCTCGTCGCGGTGATCCGGCAGCTCTACCCCTTCGGCACCGGCCGGGTGGAGACCGTCTGACGATTGGTCGCGTCCGAAAGGCGCCGGTACGCAGGGGTTCTCGCCTGTTTGGCTGTACGCCGTGTCAACCATCACCCGCACCCCACTGGTCAGCCGGCTCGCGGTAGTCACGATCATGCTGGGCATCTTCGCCATCGTCACCAGCGAGATCCTGCCGATCGGGCTGCTGAGCGCCATCGGGGCCGACTTCGGCGTCTCCGACGGCGTCGCGGGGCTGACGATGGCTCTGCCCGGCGTCGTCGCCGCGGTCGCCGCGCCTGTCGTCACGCTGACCACCGCCCGGCTCGACCGGCGCGCGATGCTGTGCGCGCTCATGGCGCTGCTCGCCGTGGCCGACGTGCTGGCCGCGGCGGCGACCTCGTACGAGATCATGCTGGTGTCCAGGGTGCTCGTCGGCGTCACGATCGGCGGCTTCTGGTCCATCGGGGCGGGGCTGGCCGGGCGGCTGGTGCCGCCGCACGCCGTCGGCGCCGCCACCGCCGTGATCTTCTCCGCCGTGCCGCTGGGGTCGGTGCTCGGCGTCCCGGCAGGGACGTTCATCGGGGACCTCGCCGGGTGGCGGACCGCCTTCGTCGTGCTGGCCGTGCTCGCGCTCGCGGTGCTGGGCGGCCTGGTCGTGCTGTTGCCGCCACTGCCCGCCGATCAGGTCACCAGCCTGCGCGCCCTGCTGGACCTGCTGCGCACCCGGGCTGCCGCGATCGCGCTGGCGGCGACGTTCCTCATCGTCCTCGCCCATTTCGGTACGTACACGTACGTCACGCCCTTCCTGGAGGACGTCACCGGGCTGGGACCGGCCGCCGTCAGCGCCGTGCTCCTCGCGTACGGCGTCGCGGGGATCGCCGGGAACTTCCTCGCGGGCCGGGCCGCCCGATGGCGGGTCGCGTTCGTGACCTGCGGCGGGCTGATCGCGCTCGCCACCCTGCTGCTGCCCGTGGCGGGAGGCGGCGCCGTCGCCGCCGTGGGGCTGCTCGTGGTCTGGGGGCTCGCGTACGGGGGCGTGCCCGTCTGCTCGCAGGCGTCGTTCATCGCCGCCGCGCCGCACGCGCCCGAAGCCGCCACCGTCGTCTTCACCGCCTCCTTCCAGGCGACCTTCGCCCTCGGCGCGTTCCTGGGCGGCCGGGTCGTCGACGCCTCCTCCGTCTCCACCGTCATGGTCTGCGGCGGAGTGGTCGCGCTGCTCATGGCGGGGGTGCTGGCGGCCGTCCGGCCCCGCCGGGCATACCCCTAGCTGTACCTCCGCTGGGGTGCACGCGGGAGAGACCGGACGGGGTCTTGGCTGATGTCCTGAACCGTGTCCTCGTACGAGCGTTCCACGGAGAATGACATGGCAGTCAACAGCCCGCCGGCTGTCGAAGAGAGTCCCGACCAGCAGACCGGATTGCGGGGGTTCATCCGCCGCCGTCCGCTCGTCAGCTTCTTCGTCCTGGCCAACCTGATGAGCTGGATCGCCTGGACGCCCTACGTGCTCTCGGCGACCGGGCTGGGAGTGCTCGACTTCACGTTCCCCTCGGTGCTCGGCACCACGCAGTTCGCCGGCGTGCTCCCCGGCGCCTACCTCGGCCCGATCTTCGCCGCGTACCTGGTCACCAGGATCGCGGACGGCAAGGAAGGCGTCCGGCGCTGGCTCGGGCGGATGACGAAGTGGCGGGTGAGCTGGGTCTGGTACGTCGGCACCGCCGTCGGCGTGCCCGCCGTGCTCGTGCTGACCGGCGCCGCCCTGTCCGACGAAGCCATCCACATGCCGCCCGTTGCCCTGCTGGTGGCGTACGTCCCGGGCCTGCTGCTCCAGATGGTCACCACCGGGCTGGCCGAGGAGCCCGGCTGGCGGGACTTCGCCCTGGCGCGCATGCAGCGCAGGTTCGGGCCGCTGGTCGGCACCCTCATTCTCGGGCCGCTCTGGGGCCTCTGGCACCTGCCGCTGTACCTGAGCGAGTGGGGCGGCTGGCCGGACGTCACCTGGATGCGGATCGGTGAGTTCTTCGCCTTCTGCTGCGTGTTCAGCGTGGTCGTCACCTGGGTGTTCAACCGCACCGGCCAGAGCCTGCCGCTGGTCATGCTGCTGCACGTGGGCGTCAACAACTTCATGTCGATGGCCTACGCGGAGCTGTTCCCGTCGATCGCCTCGCCCGAGCAGGCGTCGCGCGTCACCCTCCTCGCGGGCACCACGGCGGCCCTCGTCGTCCTGGCCGCCACGCGGGGCCGGCTCGGCTACAGCCCCGAGGAGCCGGCTACGGCGGACCCGAGCGGACGCGCCGCATGAGCTGGTCGAAGTCGCCGCGGCGGCCATGCAGGTGCTCCAGCCACCAGGTCGCGCCCGCGTCGGCGTAGGGCGTCACCGAGGCGCCCGGCTCGCTGACGCCGATGAGCGCCACGTCGAACGGCCCGTCCGCCACGCGGTGGCGGCGGAGCTCGGCGACCTGGGCGGCCAGCTCGGCGGGGGACAGCGTCATGCGGCCCTCCTCGTCGTCGCCCGCCACGACCCAGCCGTCCCAGCGGGCCGCCCGGCGCAGGGCAGCCGGCGCCGTACCGCCGATCCACACCGGCACCCGGGGCCGCTGCACCGGCAGGGGCGCCAGCCGTACGCCGTCGACCGTGTAGCGGGCGCCCCGGTGACGCACCTCGTCGCCGGACCAGAGCGCGGAGATCACGTCGAGCGCCTCGTCCAGCACCGCCCCGCCGGGCCGGGGCGCGCCGAAGGCGGTGAACTCGCCGGCGACCCCGCCCAGCCCGGCGCCCAGGATCGCCCGCCCGCCGCTCAGCCGGTCGAACGTCGCCACCGTGTGCGCCAGCACCTCCGGCCGGTGCCGGGCGACGGCCGTCACCGCCGTGCCCAGCCCGACGCGGGACGTCGCCGCGGCCGCGGCCGAGAGCGCCACCCACGGGTCGGCCGACGGCATGCCCCAGGCGAAGGCCAGGTGATCCCACACCAGCACGGCGTCCCAGCCGGCGGCTTCGGCCTCGCGGGCCAGGGCCACCAGCCGCGACGGCTCCGCGAGGTCACCGAGGATCGCGACGTCGATGCCATAGCGCATGCTCCCCATCCAACCACCAGGCATATCGTTCAGCACATGACGAAAGATCTTCGAGCCGTACGTATCACCCTCGCCAACATCGACACGGCGCTGACCGTGAAGGTCCGCCCCGACCAGGAGCGCTTCGTCTCGCCGGTGGCCAAGTCGCTGGCCGAGGCGTACGTCCAGCCGGACGTGGCCTGGCCGCGCCTCATCCTCGACGGCGACCAGCCCGTCGGCTTCCTCATGGCCTTCATCGACATCGACTGGGACGGCAAGGGCGTCGACTTCCGGTCCGGCCTGTGGCGCCTCAACGTCGTCCCCGAGGCGCAGGGGCGCGGCGTCGGCAGCTTCGCCGTCGCCACGGTGGCCGCCGAGCTCAGGCGGCGCGGCAGCACCCACATGTACGTGACCTGGGAACCGGAGGACGGGGGACCCGAGGGCTTCTACCGCAGGCTCGGGTTCGAGCTCACCGGTGAGGAGAGCGGAGGCCAGACCGTCGGCGTCCTGGATCTGACACATCCCGGGTGAAACCAGCACTTGTCCGGGTCAGCGGCAGCCGCGACCATGGGCAAGTGGATCTCTACCGCGACCCGTACCCGACCTACGCCGAGGCCCGCCGCAACCGCGGGCTCACGTTCGTGCCGGAGCTGAACGCCTGGCTGGTCGCCCGGCGCGAGGACGTCCGCGAAGTGCTCGGCAAGCCCGAGCTCTTCTCGTCGGCGGGCGCACTGCGCCCCGACTACCTGCCCGGCAAGGCCGCGCTCTCGGAACTGGTCAAGGGCGTCGGCGGCGTGCAGGCCGTGCTCGGCGCCGACGGGGAGGAGCACCGGCGGCTGCGCCGGCCGCTCACCAGAGGGCTGTCCCCCGCCCGCGTCGCCGCCGCGCTGCCGTACGTGACCGAGCGGGCCGAGGAACTGGTCGCCTCCTTCGCCCGTGACGGCCAGGTCGAATGGATGGAGGCGTACGCCAAGCCGCTGCCCGCCTCCGTCATCGGGCACGTCATCGGCCTCGACCCGGCCGACACGCCGGGCGCCGTCCGGGGCGCGGAGCGGGCGGAGGAGCTGCTGTTCACGGAGCTGGACGACGCCGGGCAGGTCGAATGCGCCAAGGAGATCGTGACCCTGCAGCGGCTCCTCGACGGCTACGCGCGGGCCCGGCGGCGCGACCCGCGTGACGACGTCTGCACCGAGATGGTCAGGGAACTCGCGCCCGGCACCGGCGACCTGACCCTCGACCAGCGCAAGGAGATCGTCTCCAACCTCCAGAACCTGCTGCTCGCCGGCCACCTCACCACCACGGCGCTGCTCGGCTCCGTCGTGCTGCACCTGCTGCGCGACCGCCGCCAGTGGGAGCTGCTGTGCGAGCGGCCCGAGCTCGTGCCGGTCGCCATCGAGGAGGCGGCCCGGTTCGAGGCGCCCGTCCAGGGCTTCCGCCGCACGGTCACCGGGCCCGGGACGCTGGCCGGCACCGAGCTGCGCAAGGACGACGTGCTCTTCGTCTCGTACGCCTCCGCCGGCCGCGACGCCGACCCCGCCACGCGGCCCGACGTGTTCGACATCGGGCGCGCCCCGCTGCGCAGCCTGTCGTTCGGGCACGGCCCGCACGGCTGCCCCGGCTCCCAGCTCGCCAAGGAGCAGGTGCGGATCACGCTGGAGATCCTGATGCGCGAGTTCCCCGGGCTGCGGCTGGCCCGGGACGAGGTCACCATGGCGCCCACCCTCATCCACCGCTCCCCCGAAGCCCTCCACCTCACCTGGTGACCCGCCGGGGCCGGCCCTTTCCGGGTCGGTCCTTCCGGGCCCCTTCCGGGTCGGTCCTTCTGGGCGCGACCCTCGGGCGGGGGCGCAACCTCCGGCGGGCGGGACCCTCGGGCGGGGCGCAACCTCCGGCGGGCGCAACCTCCGGCGGGCGCAACCTCCGGCGGGCGCGACTCCCGGTGGGCGCGGCCCCTTCCAGGGCGGCCCGGTCCCTTCCGGGGCGGCCTCTTCCGGGTCGGCCCTGCGGGGTGGTTCGTCAGTGGAGCCGGGGCCGAGGGGTCGCGTCAGAGGTGGCCTGCGTCGCGGATCTTCATGGCGACCTGGACCCGGTTGTCGGTGCCGAGCTTGGCGAAGATGCGGGTGACGTTGGCCTTGACCGTCGCGACGCTCATGGACAGGCGCTGCCCGATCTCGGCGTTGGAGCTGCCCCGGGCCACCTCGACCGCGACCTCCAGCTCGCGGTCGGTCAGCCTGGCCAGCTCGCGCCGCGCCTCGTCCCGGCCGGGCGCGTGGCCGCCGGTGGCCGCGGCGATCACCTGGTAGGTGACGCTGGGCGACAGCACCGGCTCGCCGGCCGCGACCGTGCGGACGGCCTCGACCATCTTGGCCGGCGGCGTGTCCTTGAGCAGGAACCCGGCCGCGCCGAGGCGCAGTGCGCGCAGCACCATGTCGTCGGCGTCGAAGGCGGTCAGCACGAGGATGCGCGGCGCGTCCGGCCGCGACGTCAGCTGCTCGGTGGTGACCAGGCCGTCCTGGCCGGGCATGCGGATGTCCATCAGCACCACGTCGGGCCGTTCGGCGCGCACCAGGGTCACGGCCTCGCGCCCGTCGCCCGCCTCGCCGACGATCTCCAGGTCGGGCTCGCCGCCCAGGATGAGACGCAGTCCGGTGCGTACCATCGGGTCGTCGTCGACGATCAGCACGCGCGTCACGACGTCAAGCCTCCCACGGCAGGCGGACAGAGAGGACGAATCGCCCGTCCTGGTGGGCGTGGGTGATCGTGCCGCCCGCCATCCGCGCCCGTTCCGCCACGCCGACCAGCCCGAGCCTGCCGCCCGGCGCGGACGACGGCCCGTAGGGGGTCGCGTTGGTCACGTCGATGCGCAGCGCGTCGCCCGGCCGCCCGTCGAGCTCCACCCTGACGCTGCTGCCCGGCGCGTGCTTGCGGGCGTTGGTGAGGGCCTCCTGGACGATCCGGTACGCGTTGCGCCCGGTCTGGGTGGGCAGCCGGTCGCGCTGCTCGATCGTGTCGGTGACGAGCACCTTCTGGCCGGCGGACCGCACCTCGTGGAACAGCGCGTCCAGGTCGGCGATGGTCGGCTGCGGGGCCGCCAGCTCGCCGTCGGAGCGGAGGGTGCCGAGCACGGTGCGCAGCTCGTTGAGCGACTGGTGGGCGTTCTCCTGGATGGCCAGCGCGGTCTCGCGGGTCTGCTCCGGGCCCAGGTCGACCCGGTAGGCCAGCCCGCCGGCGAGCATGGCCAGCAGGGACATGCGGTGGGCCAGTGCGTCGTGCATCTCCTGGGCGATCTTGGTGCGCTCGGCGAACCTGGCCTGCTCGACGCGCTGCCGCTCCGCCCGCTCCTCCGCCAGCAGGGCGTCACGCTCCGAGCGCAGATAAAGGCCGAAGACGGTCAGCCCGGCGAGGATCGTGCTGCTGGTGACGAAGCTGATCATGCTCTGCTGGCTCACGCCGCGCGCGAACGCGTAGAGCGTCGCGCTGCTCCAGGACAGGGCGGCGACGGGCACGATCTCCCGCCACCGGCGGTGGGTGCACAGGGACACGTACGCCACGTTGGCGGGGCCGCTCGCCGAGCTCGAGAAGGCGGTCAGCAGCGCGGTCGCGGCGGCGATCTGCCAGGGCCACCGCCGCCGCCAGCGCATGAGGACCAGCCCGAGGACCCCCAGCGACACGTCGAACACGGCGCGCGGCAGCTTGTCGAGGTCGTGGGCGGCGACCCAGGCCCAGACCACGGCGAAGAACAGCATGGGACCCAGCGCCGCGAGATAGCGCACCATGCTGCCCCACCGGTCGAGGGGGAGCTGGTGCTGGGGGCTGTCGTTCACGGGACCCAGCCTAGGAACTTCGCCGCGATGCCCTTAGCGACCTGGGTCTATTGTCGGGCCACCCTGGGTCTAGACCTGGCCGACCGGGACGCCGACCGGGACGCTGACCGGGACGCCGACCGGGACGCTGACCGGGACGCCGACCGGCCGTCCGGCGGGGTGGTTCGCCCCGGGTTGCGCCGGTTTTTGGGCGGCGGGCTCACCCTTGGCCGTTCGGGAGGGAGCTGAGCTCCTGGCCGTCCGGCAGCGCGGTCAGCCAGGCGGTAAGGCGGGCGCCCTGGCTGGTCATCACGCCGGGGTCGCGCAGGGCGTTGGCCAGGAGTGACATGCCCTGGTACGCGCCCACCAGGGTGAGGGCGAGTCCGCCGGGGTCGGGCAGGCCGAGCTCGCGGAACTGGCGTTCGGCCCAGTCGAGCAGCAGCCGGATGACCCGGCCCGCCTCCGCGTCCAGGCCGCCTTCGTCACGTTTGTCGAGCTCGACGGCCAGGGTGCCGGTCGGGCAGCCGTAGCGGGCGGCGACGTCGCTCTGGCTCACCCACGCCTCGACGAGCCCCGTCAGCCGGGCGCGCGGGTCGGGCAGGCGGTCCAGTTCGGCGGTGAGCTCCTGCAAACGGCGGGCGTGCTCGGAGAGTGCGGCGGCGACCAGCTCGTCCTTGGTCTTGAAGTAGTAGTACACGTTGCCCACCGGGACGTCGGCGGCGCGGGCGATGTCCGCGATGGTGGTGCGCTCGGCCCCCTGCTCGTGCACGACCCGGGCGGCGGCGGCCATCAGCCGTTGCCGTTTGGCGGAGGCGGCCCTTGCCCGGGAAACTTTCGAGTCAGTCACCTGACTCACTATAGGCGGTCCTTGTGCTACGGTCTCTTCTCAGTAAGTCAGTCAGCTAACTCACTCGAAAAGAGCTTCATCATGATCGTTGTCACCGGAGCCACCGGAAACATCGGGCGCACGCTGGTCCGGCTGCTGGTCGAAGCCGGCGAGCAGGTCACCGCCGTCTCGCGGCACATCACCCCCGCGGATCTGCCCCAGCCCGTCGGCGGCGGGGCGTCATCCGCGCGGGCCGTCGCCGCCGACCTGGCCGACCCCGACAGCCTGCGGCCCGCGCTGGAGTCGGCCGACGCGCTGTTCCTGCTGCTCACCGGGGCGCTCGCGGCCACCGGCGACACCGTCCGCCAGGCCGTACACGCCGCCAAGGCCGCCGGGGTGCGCCGGATCGTCCTGGTGTCGTCGCAGTCCGCCGGCACGCGACCGGACTCCGGCGGCCACGGGCGTCGCGCCCTGGAGGACGAGAACCAGGTACGCGAATCCGGGCTCGAATGGACGATCCTGCGGCCGGGCAACTTCGCCACCAACACCCTGGCCTGGGCCGAATCGGTGCGGAACGGGCGCACGGTGTTCGCGCCGTTCGGCGACGTGGGGCTGCCGGCCGTCGACCCCGACGACATCGCCGCGGTCGCCGCCGCCGCCCTGCGCGAACCCGGGCACCACGGCCGGACCTACGTGCTCACCGGGCCCGAGCCGATCACCCCGCGCCAGATGGCGGCGGCCATCGGTGAAGCGCTGGGCGAGCGGGTCACGTACCAGGAACTGACGCGGGAGCAGGCGCGGGACCGGATGCTGACGTTCATGCCCGCGCCCATCGTCGAGGGCACGCTGAACATCCTCGGCGAGCCCACCGCCGACGAGCGGCGCGTCAGCCCGGACGTCGCCCAGGTCCTCGGCCGCACCCCCGGCACCTACGCCGCCTGGGCCCACCGCAACGCCCCCGCCTTCCGCTGACCCGGGAACGGGAACCCCGGGCGGCCCTGAGCCCCCGCCTTCCGCGGACCCCGCCACGTGCGGCACTGCTGCCCCGCCTTCCGCCGACCCGGGAACGGGAACCCCGCGCGGCCCTGAGCCCCCGCCTTCCGCTGAGCCCGCCCCGTGCGGCGCCGCTGGCCCGCCTTCCGCTGGTTCGACCCTCGCGGCCCTCGTGTTGGTGCCGCTGGGCTCGCGCAGCGGGTGGCCGGGCGGCGGGGGATTGTCGGTGGGGGGCTGTTCAATGGGGGGATGGAGAGAGGGATGTTCTGGGACGTCATGGCCGGCGCTGTGCCGCCGCCGCCGGCCGCGGAGGTCCTGGGCTGGGAGCTCGTCGGGGTGGACCCGGAGGCGGGCACGATCGAGGTGGCGTTCGCGGCGCGTGAGCAGTTCACCAACCCGGTCGGCGTGATCCAGGGCGGCTTCCTGGCGGCCATGCTGGACGACACGCTGGGTCCGGCGCTGGTCGCGACGTTGCCCGCGGGGCAGTTCGCGCCGACTCTGGAGCTTCACGTGCAGTTCCTGCGCCCGGCTCGTCCCGGCAGGCTGGTGGGGCGCGGCCGGGTGGTCAAGCGGGGCCGCGACATCGCCTTCCTGGCCGGGGAGCTGGTCGGCCCCGATGGCGAGCCGGTGGCGACGGCGACCGCGACGGCCCAGATCAGGAGCGTGTAGTCACTCGCCGGTCGCCCCGTCGATGCGCTCGCGGAGGATGTCCGCGTGGCCGTTGTGCCGCGCGTACTCCTCGATCATGTGCAGGAACACCCAGCGCAGGCTCATCTCCAGGTCACGGTGCTTGTGGTGGAAGGTCTCGTCCAGGCCGCGGCCTGCGGCGGCGGCGCGGGCCAGCTCGACCTCACGCAGGTACGTGGCGTAGTCGGCCTCGGCGTGGGCCGGGTCGGTGTCGTCGAAGTCGCCGTCGGGGTTGTCGTCCAGGTCGCAGTAGAGGAAGTCGAGCTGCTCGCCGCCGAGCCTGCGCCGGAACCAGGAGCGTTCGACCTCGGCCATGTGGCGCAGCAGGCCGAGCAGCGACATGGACGAGGGTTCGGCGCTGCGCCGGACGAGCTGTTCGGGGGTCAGCCCGGCGCATTTGAGCTGCAGGGTGTGCCGGTGGTGGTCGAGGAACGCTTCGAGGAGGACGCGCTCGTCGCCGAGGGGAGGGGGGTCGGATCGGTCGGGCTGAGGTGCGGTCCAGTTCATCGCTCCATGGTGCCCTGATCCAGGTTGTGCGTCATTCGGTCGAGTGTGTCCATGAGCCTGGCGTACTCCTCGGGGGTGATGTCGCGGGTCATCCGGGCGCGGATGTCCTGGACGCGTTCGCCGATGGCGGCGTGCGCGGTGCGGCCTTCGGCCGTCAGGGTGTGCGTGCCGGTGGTGTCGCGGGCGATCCAGCCTCGGGCGGTCAGCTGGGCGAGCACGCCGGGGGTGGTGTCGCCCGGCGCCCGGAACGGCCTGAGCGCCTGGTGGAGCTCGCCGGCGCTGGTGGGGCCGCGGCTGATGACGTTGAGCGCCTGCCACTGGCGGCGGTTCACCCCGGCCTCGGCGAAGGCGCGCTCGAAGGTGTCCTCGATCAGCTGGTCCAGTCGCTTGAGCCGGGATCCGATCATCATGGGAGGCTCCTTGTCCTAGGACATTTATATGTCTTATGACATGTATCATGGTGGCATGGACGCTGTCGAACGGGTTGAGCAGGCCATGGTGACCATCCGGCGCAGGCAGAGAAGGCGGGCGCTGGCCCGGCTCGCCGGGGTGACGGGGCAGGCGTTCGACGTCCTCGACGCGATCGACGGCGCCGGGCCCGCCACCGTGAGCACCGTGGCTCAGGCGCTCGGCGTCGACCAGCCCCGGGCCAGCAAGCTCGTGGCCGCGGCGGTCGAGGCCGGCTGGGTGCGCCGCCGCGCCGACCAGGCCGACGGGCGCCGTTCGGTCCTCGTGCTCACCGACGCCGGGCAGGCCGCGGTCGAGGAGGCGCGCCGGTCACGCCAGGCGGTGTTCGCCGGCGCGATGGCGGGCTGGAGCGAGGCGGAGCGCACGGAGTTCGCCAGGCTGCTGACCAGGTTCGTCGACGGGTTGCCGGGCTGAAAGCCGGGTGGGGCGGGCGGCGCGCTGGGACAATCCGAGCATGCATCGATCTCTGGCAAGTGCCGTGCTGGGCGCCGCCACCCTGCTGGCCGCCGCCCCGGCGGCCTCGGCCGCGACCCCCCACGCCGCAGCCTCCTCCGCCGCGGTCTCCTCCGCCGCGCCCGCCCCGCTGGCCGGTGTCGCCGTCTACGCGGCCTACGACCGTGGCTACACCGTCACCCGCTACGGCGGGCGTCCCGCCGAGCTGGGGAAGCCGGGGCAGAGCGCGCAGTTCGCGGCCTCGCCCGACGGGCGGAAGGTCGCGTGGATCACGTCCGGCGGCCGGCTCCAGGTGCGCGACGGCGGCAGGACCCGCACGGTCGCGCGCGGGCTCCAGGGCGACATCCCCTGCCTGTCACCGGTGTGGTCGCCCGACTCCCGGCGGGTGGCGTACGTCGGCGGCAACGGTTCGCAGGTGCGCGTGGTCGGCGCCGACGGCCGTGGCGCGCGGGTCCTCGGCCGGACGGCCGGCCCCTGCCACCTCGCCTGGTCCCCCGACGGCCGCTACCTGGCGGGCTACGCCGGCACCACCGAGGGCGTCCACCGGCTCGACACCAGGACCGGCAGGTCGGTCAAGGTGAAGGGCGTCAAGCTGGCCAACCACGTCCAGAGCCTGTCGCCGGGCGGCCGTTACGTGGTCGTCAGCACCCTCCGGCCCACCGATCCGGGCGGCGACGGCGTGTGGCCGACGTCGTTCACCCCGACGCTGGTCGACACGGCGACGGGCCGCCGGGTGCCGATCGGCGTCAAGGGCCGCCTGCTCGGCGCGTTCCACCTGCCCGACGGGCGCCTGGCGGTGCGCGTCGCGGGCCGCACGGCCAACACGCTGGTCGTCCTGGACGCCAGGGGCCGCCAGGTGCAGCGGCTCGCCGAGCCGGCCGTCGCCAAGGACCAGGCCCTGCTCCAGGTGGTTCGCTGAGCGACCGTCGTGAGGAGGTGAGCGACCGTCGTGAGGAGGTGAGCGACCGTCGTGAGGAGGTGAGCGATCGTCGTGAGGAGGTCAGCGGCCGGCGTGGGCGGCGTGGCGCTCGTGGGCGCGGCGGATCAGTGACATGAGCCGCTCGTCCTCGCGCAGCTTGGCGCGGAACTTCTCCGGGAGCCCGCGCAGCCGCTCCTCCTCGATGACGAGCCTGCGGTAGGTGGCGTCGCGCTCGGCGGGGTCGAGGTCGTCCTCCAGGTAGGCGGTGGCGCAGCGCCGGGCGCAGGAGGCGATGTTCTGGGCGCGCCCCCGGGTGCTGAGCAGCGAGGCGGCGATCGTGACGATGAGGACGCCGATGATCACCGACAGGGACAGGCCGGTGCTGATCTCGGTGACGGGCACGGGCTCGCCGTCGTTGATGAACGGCACGTTGTTCTCGTGCAGCGCGTGCAGGACGAGCTTGACGCCGATGAACGCCAGCACCGCCGCCAGGCCGAAGGACAGGTAGATGAGCCGGTCCAGCAGCTCGTCGATGAGGAAGTAGAGCTGGCGCAGCCCCAGCAGCGAGAACGCGGTGGCGGTGAAGACCAGGTAGACGTTCTGGGTGAGGCCGAAGATCGCCGGGATGGAGTCGAGCGCGAACAGCAGGTCCGTGCCCGCGATCGCGATCATGACGAGCAGCATGGGCGTCAGCACGCGGTGGCCGTCGACGACCGTGGTGAGCCGGTCGCCGTCGTAGTGCTCGGAGGTGCGGAAGAGCCTGCGGGCCAGCCGGGTCATCAGGTTGTCCGGCGAGTGGCTTTCCTGGCTTTCCGGCTTGAGCAGGTTGCCCGCGGTGATGAGCAGGATGAGGCCGAACAGGTAGAACGCCCACGCGAACGTGTTGATGAGCGCCGCGCCCAGGAAGATGAACCCGGTGCGCGCCACCAGCGCGAACGTGATGCCGAACAGCAGCACCTTCTGCTGGTCGGCGCGCGGCACCCGGAAGCCCGACATGATGACGAGGAAGACGAACAGGTTGTCGACCGAGAGCGCCTTCTCCGTCACGTACCCGGCGAAGTACTCGGCCCCCATGCCGGCGCCGCCGAACAGCCACACCCCGACGCCGAACAGCAACGCGACGCCCACGTAGGCCGCCGACCACACCGCGGCCTCGCGCAACGTCGGGATGTGCGCCTTGCGTACGTGGAAGAAGAAGTCGAACAGCAGCAGGCCGACGATCCCGAGGACCGTCAGCCACCACACCAGGGACGGCACGTCCACCCGTGACCTCCATCGCGTCGCCGATCAGTGAGCAGTACCCCGGCGGGCAGACCTCAAGCGATCGAACGGTAGACCTAGGACTACTGCCCTGACCTGCGGCTCCTCGATACGGTCGCACGTGTGTTGACGAGGACCGCGCTGGAGGCGCTCAGCAGGAGGCCGGTGGCTTTCCTGACGTCGGCGTGGCCGTGGCGGTCGCTGGCGTACCTGGTGGCCGGGCAGCTGCCCGGCGTGATCGTGCTGTTCGCCGGGATCACGGGTGACGTGCTGCCGGTCGAGGTGCGGCTGGTCGGCGCGGTGGTGCTCCTGGTGGCCACGCTGCCGCTGGTGGGGTGGCTGGAGCGGCGGCGGCTGCGGCTGGTGGACGGCAGGGCGCTGGGGCCGGTGGCGCGCGGGCGGGAGCTCGGGTTGGCCGTGCTCGTGGTGCTGGCCCTGTGGTGGATCGACCTGCTGATGATCCTGCTGACGGCGGTCGGGCCGGTGCTGCTGATCCTGACGCCGCTGGTCCAGCCGCTGGTGACGCGGGGGGTGGGGGCGGCCGCGAGCGTGGCTGGGGTGGTGCTGGTCCCGGTGGCGGCGTACGTGGTGACCGCGTGGGCCGGCGGGCGGGGCGCGATGGCGCGGGCGATGCTGGCGCCGTACGACACCGAGCTCGCCGAGGTGCTGCGCTCGCGCGCCCGGCTGGTCGACGCGTTCGAGGTGGAGCGGCGGCGGATCGAGCGTGACCTGCACGACGGCGCGCAGCAGCGGCTGGTGGCGCTGTCGATGAGCCTGGGCATGGCCCGGCTCGACCTGCCGGACGACTCTCCGGTGGGCAGGCTGGTGGGGCTGGCGCAGGACGAGGCGAAGCGGGCGCTGGCCGAGCTGCGCGAGCTGATCCGGGGCGTGCATCCGGAGGTGCTGACCGGGCGCGGGCTGGCGGCTGCGGTGCACGACGTGGCCGGCCGGTCGCCGGTGCCGGTCGAGGTGGCGATCGAGCTGCCCCGCAGGCCGGCGGAGGCGGTCGAGGTGACGGCCTACTACGTGATCAGCGAGGCGCTGGCCAACGTCGCCAAGCACAGCGGCGCGTCCCGGGCCCGCGTGACCGGGCACGTCCATGACGGCACGCTGGTCGTCGAGGTGTACGACGACGGGCGCGGCGGGGCCGATCCGGCCCGTGGGAGCGGCCTCACGGGGCTGGCCGACCGGCTGGCCGTCGTCGACGGGAAACTGTCCTTGCGAAGTCCGGCCGGTGGGCCGACCCTGCTCAGAGTGGAGATCCCGTGCGCGTGGTGATCGCCGAAGACGCCGTCCTGCTGCGTGAGGGCCTGGCCGGGCTGCTGCAACGCTTCGGGCACGAGGTGGTCGCGTCGGTGGGCGACGCCGACGCGCTGGTGGCGGCCGCGCGCGAGCTGCGGCCCGACGCGGTGGTGACGGACGTGCGGATGCCGCCCGGGTTCGCCGACGAGGGGCTGCGCGCGGCGCTGGTGCTGCGGGCGGAGCGGCCCGAGCTGGCGGTGCTCGTGCTCAGCCAGTACGTCGAGCAGACCTACGCGGCCGAGCTGCTCGACTCCGGGGGCGGGGCGGGCATCGGCTACCTGCTGAAGGACCGGGTGGGGGAGGTGCGCGAGTTCGTCGACGCGCTGGTCAGGGTGGCCGGGGGCGCGACGGTCGTCGACCCCGAGGTGGTGCGGCAGTTGCTGCGGCGGCGGCGCGACCCGCTGGAGCGGCTGACGCCCCGGGAGCTGGAGGTGCTGGCGCTGATCGCGGAGGGGCGGGCCAACGCCTCGATCGCCCGCGAGCTGGTCGTCACGGAGGCGGCGGTGGCCAAGCACATCGCCAACATCTTCAGCAAGCTCGACCTGCCTCCCGCCGCCGACGGGCACCGCCGGGTCCTGGCGGTGCTGGCCTACCTCCGGGCGTGATCAGGCCAGGCAGAGCTCGTTGCCCTCGGGGTCGGCGATGGTGACCCACCAGGTGGGGCCCTGGCGGCCCTTGTGCAGCACGGTGGCCCCGTGGGCGACCAGCCGCTCGACCTCGGCGTCGATGTTGTCGGCGCCCACCCGGACGTCCAGGTGCACCCGGTTCTTGACCGTCTTGGCCTCGGGCACGAGCTGGAACAGCACGCGCGGGGCCCGCTCCAGCCCGCCGGGGTGGCGGATGGCGGCGCCGTCCTTCCACACCAGGTTGCCGCGGTGGAACATGGTGTCGTCCTCCGTCGCGTGGCCCTTCTCGATCAGGCTGCGGATGAACGCCTCGTCCTGCCGCTCCACCTGCCAGCCGAGCGCCTCCGCCCACCAGTCGGCCAGCGGGTGCGGGGCCTGGGAGTCGATGACGATCTGGATATCGAATGCCATGTCCTGATCCTAAGTAGGGTCGTGGGCCATGACGGCACTTGAGCAGTGGACAGAGGTCGGCGACCGGGTCTATGTCCGGCGGCACGCGTCGTACGACCTGAACGTGGGGCTGGTCGTCGGGGACGGGCACTGCATGGTGTTCGACACCCGCATGTCGCATCGGGAGGCCGCCGATCTGATCGAGGCCATCAGGCGGATCACCACCAGCCCGTGGACGGTCGTGAACAGCCACGCGCATTTCGACCACTGTTTCGGCAACGCCCTGTTCCAGCCCGCGGAGATCTGGGGGCATGTCAGGTGCGCGGAGGAGATCGAGCGGGACGGCCGGGAGCAGCGGGCCAAGGTCGCCGGGTTCGTCCCCGAGGAGCGGCGTGCCGAGGTGGAGGAGGTGGAGATCGTGCCGCCGGATCACACGTTCACCTCGACGGCGACGCTCGACATCGGCGGCCGGATGGTCCATCTGCGGCATTTCGGGCTGGGCCACAGCTCGAACGACATCGTCGCGCACGTGCCCGACGCGGGCGTGGTGTTCGCCGGTGACCTGGTGGAGGAGGGCGCTCCGCCCGCGTTCGGCGACTCGTACCCGCTCGACTGGCCCGACACGACCGCGCGCATGCTGGAGGAGACGCGCGAGCTCGTGTACGTGCCGGGCCACGGCGCGGTCGTGGACCGCGACTTCGTGGTGAGGCAGCACGCCGAGCTGACGGCGGTGGCGGAGCTGGCCAGGCAGGCCCACGTGGAAGGGCTGCGCGACCTCGTCCACCGGTTCCCGTACGACGAGCAGGTGACCCGGCAGGTGATCGAGCGGGCCTTCCTGCAGCTCGACCAGACGCTATGAGCGCGGCGGCCGGGGGAAGCGGGCGGTGAGCCCGTCGTCCCCGGCCGTGAGCGTGCCGCCGTGCAGGGTGGCGATGTCGCGGGCGATGGCCAGGCCCAGCCCGGCGCCGCCCGCGTCCCTGGCCCGCGCCTCGTCCAGCCGGGTGAACCTGTCGAACACCGCCTCCCGGTGCTCGGCGGAGATGCCGGGGCCGTCGTCGCGCACCTGGAGCACGGCCCCGCCGCCGTCGGCGCGGACGCTGACCCGGACGCGGGAGCCGGCGTGCCGGGCGGCGTTGTCGACGAGGTTGGTGACCAGCCGGGCGAGGTGACCGGCAGAGCCGCTGATCACCACGTCGGGCTCGATCTCCAGGTCGAGCTCGACGCCGGGGCGGCGCCGGGCGCGCAGCGCCTCCTCCACGGCCACCTGGCCGAGGTCGACGTCGGCGGCGGGCAGCGGTTCCCCGGCGTCGAGCCGGGCGAGCAGCAGCAGGTCGGCGGCCAGGGCCTGGATGCGGTCGACGTCGGCCAGGGCCTCGGCGGTCAGCTCGCTGGGCTCGGCGAGCTCCAGCCGGGCGCGCAGGGTGGCGATCGGGCTGCGCAGCTCGTGCGCCGCGTCGGCGACGAACCGCTTGTGCGTCTCGACGGACGTCTCCAGCCGGTCGAGGGTCCCGTTCACGGTGACCGCCAGCGCGGCGACCTCGTCGCGCGAGCGCGGGACCGGCACCCGTTCGTACAGGTCGCGGGCGGTGATGTGGGCGAGCTTGGCGCGGATCGCCGACACCGGGCGCAGCACCCGGCCGACCGCGAACCACGTCATCCCGGCGACCACGGCCAGCAGCGCGGGCAGGCCGGGCAGCAGCACGCCGTTGAGCGTCGCCAGCGCCTGCTCGGCCCCTTCCAGCGAGGCCCTGCCCCACACGGTGGTCCCGCCGTCGGCGGTCGGCACCTGGAGCCGGGCGATCGCGTACTCGCCCGCGGGCGCCCACGTGCCGAGGGAGTCCTCGCCGCCGACCCACACGTCGGGGTCGGCCACCGTCAGCGGCTCGGCCGGCAGGGCGGGCACGGCCTCGACGGTCAGCGCGGGGGCGACGGCGGCCGCCTTCCTGGCCGCCTCCAGGCCGGCGCTGCCCTCCAGGCTGCCGCGCAGCACCGCCACCAGCGCGATCGCGGCGGTGCCCAGCGCCAGCGCGACGATCAGGGTCGCCGCCGCCGTGGCGCGCACCCGCACGGACGACAGGTTCACTCCGCCTCCAGCCGGTAGCCGGCGCCGCGCACCGTGACCAGGGTGGACCGGCCGAACGGCTGGTCGATCTTGCGGCGCAGCGCGCTGATGTACACCTCGACGATGTTCGGGTCGCCGTCGTAGGAGAAGTCCCACGCCTGGGCGAGCAGCTCGCTCTTGGACACCACCTCACCGGCCCGCCTGGCCAGCCCGTGCAGCACCGCGAACTCCTTGGGCGTCAGCGCGATCTCCGCCGCGCCCCGGCGGCAGCGCAGCCCGGCGGGGTCGACGACCAGGTCGCCCACGGTGAGCGACACGGGCCGCTCCCGGCCGCCGCGCCGCACCAGCGCGCGCAGCCTGGCCAGCAGCACCACGTACGAGAACGGCTTGGACAGGTAGTCGTCGGCGCCGTTGTCGAGCGCCTCGGCCTCGTCGTGGACGCCGTCCTTGGCGGTGAGCATCATGATCGGGGTCCAGTCGCCGGCCTCGCGCAGCCGCGAGCAGAGCGCGTAGCCGTTGAGCCGGGGCAGCATCACGTCCAGCACGATCACGTCGTAGGCGTTCTCCGTGGCCATCCACAGCCCGTCGCGCCCGTCGTGGGCCACGTCGACCGCGAACCCCTCGCCGGTCAGCCCGTTCCTTACCAGCTCGGCCAGCCGCCGCTCGTCCTCCACCAGTAGCACCCGCACACCGGCCAGCGTGCCGCATCGCGCCTAAAGCCAACCTGAAGATCACTTAGGGCGCGTTCAGGGCCGCTTCAGGTACGGCCCGCCAGCCTGAACCCCGCAACGTCCCATCCACAGAGGAGAAGCACATGATCAGACGACGGTTCGCGGTGCTCGGCGCGGTCGCGGTGCTGGCGCTGGCCGGGCTGGGCGGCTCCGCCCTGGCCGCCGACGACGTGCCCCACCAGGTCACCTGCACCACGCCCGACGGCAAGACGGTCGAGCTGGAGGTCGCCAAGGCCGTCCCGGCGATCCCCGCCGAACCCGCCGGGCCCGCCGGGCAGGACTGGGTCAAGGCGGGCGAACCCGGCGCGGTCCCGACGGACGTGCTCGACGCGGAGGCGGCGACCGAGGTGGAGTTCGCCCCCACCCGGCCCGACGCCGAGGCCGGCACCGAGACCGGCACCGAGGCCGGCGCTGAGACCGGCACCGAGGCCGACGCGGGCCCGGCCAAGGTCGTGCAGCTGGAGACGATCTCCTGCGTGCGCAAGCAGTAGGGGTCAGCCGGCGCAGGTGTCGTGCGTGGCGTCGAACCCCTTGATCGCCTCGCCGTCGGCCGGGTCGAGCGGCTTGAGCCCGCGCCAGTCGTCGCCCAGAATCAGCACCAGCCGCGCCGTCCGGGCCGCCGGCACCAGCCTCGGCCTGCTCCTCGGCAGGTCCTTGGCCAGTGTCGGCACCCGCGCCTCGCCGTTGGGCCCGTAAAGGATCATCGACTTCCGGTACGGCTTCCGTACGGTGTCGGCGATCTTGACGATGTGATAGCCGCGCTGTTCGAGCACGGCTGCCACCTGGGCCCCGAGACCGGTGCGGTAAGTGCCGTTGCGCAGCTCCACGGCGACCTTGGACCTCGGCATCTTGGCTTGGCCACCCTGGACGCCGGTGAGCTCGGCGTCCTTGGCCACGATGCGGAAGAGCTGGTTCGCCTGGGGCTGCACCCATTCGACCCGGCCCGGCTGGCTGACCGAGTAGTGCCACGGCGTGGTGATGAACCTGATCTTCCCGGCGGTGAGCCCGCGCAGGCTCTCCGCCAGGTCCTTCATCACGCCGGGCGTCAGGCCGGGGTCGGTGGTGACGGCCTTGGTGCCGGCGTCGAGGAAGCCGAACAGCCGGACCGGGTCGGTGAGCGTCTCGCCGCTCATCACCTTCTTCGCCATCGAGGCGATGAACATCTGCTGCCGCTGGATCCGGCCGATGTCGGAGCCGTCGCCGAAGCTGTAGCGGGCCCGGACGTAGCCGAGCGCCTGCTCGCCGCCGAGCGTCTGGCGGCCCGCGGGCAGGTGGAGCATGGCCTTGTCGTCGTCGACCCGCTCCGGCAGGCACACCTCGACGCCGCCGACGGCGTCGACCATGTCCTTGAACCCGCTGAAGTCGACCTTGACGAAGTGGTCGATGTGGATGCCGGTGAGCGACTCGATCGTCTTCCAGGTGCAGCCGATGCCGCCCGAGTTGAACGACTCGTTGATCATGCCGACGTGGGGCTGCTGGCCGGGCAGCCCGCCCTTGGCGCGGCAGGCGGGGAGCTGGACCATCGAGTCGCGCGGGAAGCTGATCACCATCGCGTTCTCGCGGTCGGACGACAGGTGGGCGAGCATGATCGTGTCGGTGCGCTCGCCGGTGATGCGGCGGCCGTAGCGGGCGTTGCGGCCGTCACGCTGGTCGGAGCCGACGATCAGCACGTTGAGCGCGCTCGCGGCGACCTTGGCCGGGCGGGCGGTGCCGAGGTCGCCGGCCACGTCGGTGTGCTCCACGTTGCCGGTCAGCCGCACGGCGACGGCGACCGCCGCCCCGGTCACGAGCAGCACGAGCGCCGTCACGGCCACGATCAACCGGCGCAGCCAGCGCCGTCGTGGCCGGGTGGTGGACGGGGTCGGCGGTGCGTCGACTAGCCCGCTGCTCACGTGACTCCCAGGCGTTCGGGGCCGCGGGCAGGAGCGCCCTAGGCTCGTAAACGGGTTCCGGCCGGTGCGAGTGTAGTTCAGCGGGCCCGCCGGGCACGGGGGATCGGCGCAGATCAGCCGGGGTCGATCCGGCAGCGGCGGGCGGTCAGGTGACCGTGGAGCGCGGGGTCACCAGCCCCGACTCGTAGGCGAAGACGACGAGCTGCGCCCGGTCCCTGGCGCCCAGCTTGGTCATGGCCCGGCTGACGTGGGTCTTGGCGGTCATCGGGCTGATCACCATCTCGGCGGCGATCTCGTCGTTGGACAGGCCGCGCGCCACCAGCGCCGTCACCTCCCGCTCCCGGTTGGTCAGCGTGTCGAGGCCGACGGGCTCCGGCTCGGGCCGGTTGGCCATGAACGCGCCGATCAGGCGGCGGGTGATCGACGGCGACAGCAGCGCGTCGCCCCTGGCCGCGACCCGGACGCCCTGGAGCAGGTCATCGGGCTCGGTGTCCTTGACCAGGAACCCGGCGGCCCCGGCCCGCAGCGCGTCGTAGACGTACTCGTCGACGCCGTAGTTGGTGAGGATCACCACGTGCACGCCGGACAGCCGCTCGTCGGCGGCGATGCGGCGGGTGGCCTCGATGCCGTCCATCACCGGCATCTGCACGTCGATCAGCGCCACGTCGGGCCGGTGCTCCAGGGCGAGGGCGACGGCCTGCTCGCCGTGCACCGCCTCGGCGACGACCTCGATGTCGTCCTCCGCCTCCAGCAGGGCGCGGAAGCCGCCCCGGATGAGCGCCTGGTCGTCGACGATGAGGACCCGGATCATGACGCCTGCTCCAGCTCCCGGGCGAGCGGCAGCTCGGCCCGCACGGTGAACCCGCCCTCGGGGCGGGGGGCGGCGTGCAGGCTGCCGCCGAGCGCGGTGACGCGCTCGCGCATGCCGGTCAGCCCGTTGCCCGGGACGGGCGCCCGGTCAGGATCGGCGCAGCCGTCGTCGTCGACCTGGACGACCAGCGCGCCCGGCCGGTAGTCGACCCGGACCAGCGCGGCGGCTTGGCCGGCGTGCCTGGACACGTTGGTCAGCGCCTCCTGGACGATCCGGTAGGCGGCCCGGTCGACGTCGGGCGGCAGCTCGCGCCGCTCGCCGGTGAGCGTCACCGTGGCGGCCAGGCCGGTGCGGCGGGCCCGCTCGACCAGGTCGTCGAGCAGGTCGAGGCCGCTGCCGGCCGGCTCGACGCCGGACTCGCGCAGCACGTCGAGCGTCGCCCGCAGCTCGCGGATCGCGTCACCGCTGGCCTCCTGGATGGCCAGCAGCGCGGCGGGCACCTCGTCGCCGCGCTTGCGCGCCAGGTGGATGGCCACCCCGGCCTGGACCTTGATGACCGAGATGCTGTGGGTGAGCGAGTCGTGCAGCTCCCTGGCGATGCGCAGCCGCTCCTCGCCCGCGCGGCGGCGGGCCACCTCCTCGCGGGTGCGCTCGGCCTCGGCCGCCCGCTGCTCGGCCTGCTCCAGGAACGCCTGCCGGTGCTTGCTCACGGTCGCCGCCACGCACGCTGCGACGAACCAGCCGACCAGCAGCGAGGTGTCCTGCATGATCTCCTGATCGGGCTGCCCGGTGTCGCCGGCCAGACCGGCGGCCAGCGCCCCGGCCAGGAACACCGCGCTCACCGCGATGCCCGTCACCCGGTGGCCTGACCGGATCGTGGCGAACAGGCACAGCAGCACCGGGAACGCGGTCGGCGGCGTGGGCTGCGCCTGCGTCGCGTAGAGCAGCATGCCGCAGGCGGAGACGAGGAGCGCCGGCAGCGGCGCCCACCGCCAGGCGACCAGGGCGAGCGAGCCGGCCACGACGGCGGCCTGGCCGAGCGGCCCGGTGTCGGTGCCGGGCAGCACGACGGCCAGCAGGACGGCGGCGACGGCCACCGCCAGCGTCACGTCGGCGGCGCCCGGGCGCCGGCCGTGCTCGAACTTCATTCGAGCAGCGTAGAACCCGCCCCGCGCCGCCGTCATCGGACCCAGGTTTGACCTGCCGCTACTCCCCGCGTGGTAGCGGGACCCGCCGCGCTTCTCCCCCCGCCGTAGCGCGCAATGCCATCCCCCGCAGGACGACCGGGACGGGCCGTGGAGGCCACGATGTGGCACAGCCGTCGAAAGGAAACGCGATGAGATTCCTCCCTGTCCTGCGGGTCGTGGTGGTCCTGCACATGCTCGCCATGCTGGCCCAGGCGGTGACCGCCGGGCTGCTGCTGTCGTCGCCGGACGGGCGGCAGATGCACATGCTGTCCGGTGGCGTGCTGCTGGTCCTCGGGCTGGCGCACCTGGTGGCGGCGATCCTGGTGTGGCGTCCGGGCGGCGGCCCCGCCATGTTCGTCGCGCCGGCGGTCGGCCTGCTGGTGTTCACCGGCGTGGCGGCGGTCCTGGGCGTCATGGGGCTCAAGGTGCTGCACCTGCCGCTCGGCGTGCTCCTGTTCGGCGGGACGGTCATGCAGCTCAGCCGGGTCCTGCCGAGCCGCTCCCCGGTGCCGGCATGACGCTGTCGAGACGGCGGGCGCTTCAGCTGTTCGGGCTGGGCGCCGTCGCCGCCGCGCTGCCGGGCTGCTCGCTGCTCGAAGGCACGCCGCAGCCCCAGCTCCTGACCAGCACCGCGCCGCTGCCCAAGCCGTACGCGGTGCCGCTGCCGGTGCCGGAGATCGCCAAGCCGTCCCGCACGACCGCCGGCGTCGACTACTACGACCTGACGCCGCGCGCCGCCGACGTGGAGATCCTGCCGGGCATGAAGACCCGCATCTGGGGCTACGGCGGCAGCTTCCCCGGCCCCACGATCGAGGCGCGGGCCGGCCGCAGGACCGTGGTGCGCCTGGCCAACGAGCTGGACGTGCCGACCGTCATGCACCTGCACGGCGGGCACACGCCGCCGGAGTCCGACGGCTACCCGACGGACCTGGTGCAGCCCGCCCAGCGGCGCGACTACGACTTCCCGCTCGACCAGCGGGCCGCCACGCTCTGGTATCACGACCACCGCATGGACTACACGGGCCCGCAGGTGTGGCGCGGCCTCGCCGGGTTCTTCCTGGTGCGGGACGCCGAGGAGGAGGCGCTGCCGCTGCCCTCGGGGGAGCGCGACCTGCCGCTGATGATCTGCGACCGGTCCTTCTCCGAGGACGGCCAGATGCCCTACCCCGGCTACGGCGACAAGCCGGGCGCGCTGGAGCCGTACATGGGCGGCGTGCTCGGCGACGTCATCCTGGTCAACGGCGCGCCCTGGCCGGAGCTGCGCGTGGCCCGGGCCCGCTACAGGTTCCGGCTGCTCAACGCCTCCAACGCGCGCACGTACGAGCTGTCCACGGGCGGCCCGATCGTGCGGATCGGCAGCGACGGCGGGCTGCTGACCGGGCCCGTCACCGTGCGGCAGGTGCGGCTGGCCCCGGCCGAGCGGGTGGACGTGGTCGTCGACTTCGCCGCCCACAAGGTCGGTGACCGGGTCGAGCTGCGCAACCTGGCCGGGGAGGGGCCGCAGGCCAGGGTGATGCGGTTCGTGGTGGACCGGGACGCCCGCGACGACTCGGCGGTGCCCGCCAAGCTGTCCACGGTCGAGCGGCTGGACCCGGCGAAGGCCACGGTGACCAGGGACTTCGAGTTCAGCAGCGGCAGCATGCACGGCGGCACCGGCTGGCTGATCAACGGCAAGCCGTTCGACCCGAAGCGGATGGACGCCAGGCCGAAGCTGGGCGACACCGAGATCTGGCGGCTGTCCAGCGACGTCGCCCATCCGGTGCACCTGCACCTGTCGCACTTCCAGGTGCTGTCGGTGAACGGGGAGCGCCCGGCGGGGCCGCCCGAGTGGAAGGACACGGTGGAGCTGCGCGACGCCCAGACGGTGGAGATCGTCACCCGGTTCACCGGCTACAAGGGGCGCTACGTCTTCCACTGCCACAACCTGGAGCACGAGGACATGGCGATGATGGCCAACTTCGAGGTCGTGTGAGTCACAGGCAGGCGGGCGGCCGGTCGGAGGGCGGCCACACGTAGCCGAGGTCGTCCGGGTCGGCGCCGAAGAGCGGCCGGTAGAAGCCGGGGTCCTTGCGCAGCAGCGCGGAGCGGTGGCTGAGGTGCAGGTCGGGGTCGCCCAGCCACGGCGGCAGCTCGCCGGCCAGCGCCAGCTCCGGCTGGGTGCGCACGTCGCGGGCGCCGCAGGTGTCGGCCAGCTCGCGCGTCATCGTGGCGGCGCAGGTGTCGGCGCGGCCGGTGGAGCACCAGCGGCCGCACACCTCCAGGCCGTAGCGGACCAGGGCCTCCTCGTAGCCGGCCCACATCTTCACCGCCGGGTGGTGGCGCCAGCCGTAGCCGGGGACGGTGAGCGCGCGCAGGATCTGCAGCGCCTCGACCCGCTGCTTGCCCAGGCGCAGCGGGTCGAGCACCCGGGCGGTGCGGGTGAAGTCGGGAAAGGGCAGGAACGTCTGCACACTGTGTGTGCTTCCCCGATCACGGCTCGGGCATGTGGGCGTCGAGGACGGCGGCGAGCGCGGCCGCGCCGCCGAGCAGCGCCCGTGACCTGGCCTCGACGGCGGCCTCCCGGGCGGCCAGCGCGGCGGAGACGTCGTCCCAGCGCCTGGCCCGCCGCAGCTCGGGCATGAGGTCCCTGAGCTGGGCGATGCGGTAGCCGGCCAGCCGGAGCTGGTGGACGATCCGGGCGTCGCGCACCTGGTCCGGCGTGTAGCGGCGGGGCCCGCGCGGCTGGTCGCGGTCGGGGACGACCAGGCCCTCGGCGTCCCAGTGGCGCAGCGTCGACGGGCGCACGCCGAGCGCGGCGGCCAGCTCGGAGACGGTCATCGCGTCGGACGGCCGCACCTCCGCGATCGGCTCGCCGGAGATCGCCCGCGCGGCCGCCTGCGCCCGCCGCAGGTCCGCGCGTTCGGCGTCGAGCCGGGCGTGCGCCGCGTCGAGCAGGGCGAGCACGCCGGGCTCCGGATGGCGGTGGGCGGCGCGCATGATCTTCTTGGCCTCGACCGGTCCCACGCCCGCCGCGAGCGCCCGGTAGGCCAGCGCGGAGCGCACGTGGACCTCCCCGTAGACGCGGTGGCCGGTGCCCGTTCGTGCCGCCGGGGGCAGCACGCCGTCACGCTCCAGGTTGCGCACCTGCTGCACGGAGCAGCCCGCCCGCCGCCCCACGTCGACCGTACGCAAATGGAGACCTGGCACCCTGAATCCCCTTGTCGTCTGCTCGAAAGCCTCCACAAGGACTTCAATGTAACGCTGGAACGCATGGAGAAAGACGAGATCATCGCATTCGTGTCGGACCTGGAGGGCGTCCTGGCCCTCACGCCGAAGCCCGGCGACGGCATGCCGGAGCTCGCCTGGGGCGACGCGTTCTTCTACTACTCGCCCGACGGCGTCATCCCGGCCAACATCCAGCCCTTCGCGACCGTCGTGACCAAGAACTACCCGGACGACGAGGCGTCGCGCCTGGACCGGCCCGGGGCCTTCCGGGTGAACGTCGCCGCCGGGAAGGACGCGTTCGTCGAGTGGACCGGTCACACGCCCCGCGAGCCCGCCACCACCGATCCGAGCGTCGCCGACACCGTGATCGCGCACCCCGTCTACGGCACGCAGGGCTGGCTGGCCGTGGTCAACCCGGGCCCGCGCACCGAGACGGCGCTGCGCGACCTGCTGCGGAAGGCGTACGAGCTCGCCAGGGCGCGTTACGAGCGCCGCGCCGAGGACTGATCGGCGGCCGGGCGGCCCGCCGAGGGCGGGGACGCGCCGGATCGCCGCCACCGCTCGAACCCGGCCACGGTGGCGGCGATCACGGCCACGCCCAGCATCACGCCCGCGACGACGTCGCTGACGTAGTGCACGCCCAGCGCCACCCGCGTGCACGCCACCGTCACCACCAGGAACCAGGCGAGCGCCCAGGCCGCCGCCCGGTGCCGGAGCAGCGGCATCACGGTCAGCAGGATGATCCCGGCGCCGAGCGTGGCGTTGAGCGCGTGCCCCGACGGGAACGAGTCGCCGTCGGCCAGGGCCACCGGATCGGGCAGGTCGGGCCGCGCCCGGTCCACGATGACCTTGATCAGGGCGCCGAGCAGCCCGCCGACGGCCATCGTGGTCACGGCCCACAGCGCGAGCAGCCGCGCCCCGCGCCGCACCAGCCAGATCGCCAGCACCGCGACCGCCACCCGCCACGACATCGGCCCGAACGCGTCCGTCCACACGATGAGCGCGGTGGTCACGTCCGGGTTGGCCAGCGCGTACGCGTGCAGTTGCCGCGCCACCCCCTCGTCGAGGTCGTTGAGCGGCATCCTGGCCACCACGAGCAGCAGCATGAACGGGACCATGACGACCGCCACCGTGACCGAGGCGATCGTCAGCCGCACCCCCAGCCCCATCTCGTCCCGCATGCCCCGCGGCTACCCGATCGCGGGGAGATCAGTCCGATAATGCGATCGTGCCGGAACTGTCCAGGCGGTCGTTCCTCCAGCTCGCCGCCGTCGGCCCGCTGATCCCCGCGGGCGACCCCTTCGAGGCGCTGCGCCGCCGCTGGCGTGAGGTGACGCTGGCCGGGCTGCCCGCGCTGTCCGGCCGCGCGCCCGGCTCGGCGGCCGCGCACGCCCGCACGATGGCCCCCGCCCCCGGCCACCTCTGGCCCGGCCTGCCCTACCCCTCGCTCAAGGCCACGCCCGCCCGCCTGCTGGCCCTGGCCCGCGCGCACGCCCTGACCGGCGACCCGGAACCGGCCGCCGCCGTCGCCACCGGCATCGCCCACTACTGCCGCCACGTCTACGCGGCGGGCGCCGACCCCGACGGCAACTGGTGGGACTGGCAGATCGGCGTCCCCGCCAAGCTCCTCGACGCCGCGCTCCTCACCGGCCTGCGGGACGACGCGCTCGCCGCCGCCGTGGACCACTTCGTCCCGGCCGGCCGCCTGGCCGACTACAGCGGCACCAGCACCGGGGCCAACCGGGTGGACCTGTGCACGGTGACGCTGCTGCGCGCGATCCTCACCGCCGACCCCGCCAGGGCCCGGCTCGCCAGCCGGGCGCTGTCACCCGTCTTCCGGTACGTGACCGAAGGCGACGGGTTCCACCGGGACGGCTCGTTCATCCAGCACACGACCGTCCCCTACCAGGGCGGCTACGGGGCGGTCCTGCTGGAGAGGCTGGCGACCCTGTTCGCGGTGCTGCGCGGCTCGCCGTGGGAGATCACCGACCCGGGCAGGCAGGTCGTGTTCGACAGCGTGGAGCGCTCGTTCGCGCCGTTCGTGCGCGACGGCGTCTGCATGCCGCTGGTCAGCGGGCGCGGCATCACCCGGGGGCCGGACGGCGACCAGGCGCGGGGGCTGCGGCTGGCCTCGGCGATCCTGCTGCTGGCCGAGTCGGCCCGGCCCGCCGAGCGGTCCCGCTGGCGGGCCGTGGTCAAGGGCTGGGCGGTACGCAACCCGTACCTGCTGAACGACGCCCGCGTGGGCCGGGTCGTGGCCGACGGCGGGGTGGCGGCGGCGGCCGAGCCGGTCGGGCACCGGCTGCTGCCGATGAGCGCCCGCGCCGTGCACCGCAGGCCCGGCTGGTGCGCTGCCCTCAGCATGGCCTCGGACCGGATCGCCCACTACGAGCACGGCAACGGCGAGAACCGGCGCGGCTGGCACACCGGCTCCGGGATGCTCTACTGGTGGGGCGAGGGGCACCGGGACCAGTACTCGGGCACGTTCTGGCAGAGCGTCGACCCCTACCGGCTGCCGGGCACGACGGTCTCGTCCCGGCGGCTGCCCGACGGCGCGGGCGGGGCGTGGGGCGAGCCGTGCCCGCAGGCGCGCTGGGTCGGCGGCGCGACGGACGGCGTGCACGCCACGGTCGGGCAGCACCTGCTCGGGCTGGAGAGCACGCTCGACGCGTTCAAGTCGTGGTTCTTCCTGGACGACGCCGTGCTGTGCCTGGGGGCCGGGATCACCTGCTTCGACGGGGCGGTGGTCGAGACCGTCGTGGACAACCGGCGCACCGGCGCCCGGCTCGCCACCGGCGACGGGTGGGCGCACCTCGACGGGCACGGCGGCTACGTGGTGACCGGCGCGCGCACCCGGCGGGCCGGCGGGCACGTGGTCCTCTGGCTGGACCACGGGCTCAACCCGGTCGGCGCCGGGTACGTCTACCAGCTCCTGCCGAACGCCTCCGAGGAGGAGACCCGGGCGCGGGCGGCCGATCCCGGCTGGGCGCGGGTGCTCGCCAACACCGCCCGCCAGCAGGGCGTGCACGTGCCGTCGCTGGGGCTGACCGCGGTCAACTTCTGGACCGGGGGCACGGCGGGGCCGCTCACCGCCTCGGCGCCGTGCGCGGTCCTGGTCCGGGAGCCGGGCGACGGCACGGCCACGGTGACCGTGTCGGACCCGCGCCGCGACCTCGGCGAGCTGACCGTGACGTGGGACCGGCCGGTCAGCGCGGTGATCAGGGCCGACCGGCCGCCGGCCCGGGTCGCCGTCGGGGCGCGGGCCGTGCTCACGTTCGGCGGGCTGGCGGGCCGGGGCGGCGCGTCGGAGAGCGTCACCCTGCGGCTCACCCCAGGACGGGCTGACCGCTCGCCAGGCGATACCACTCGTTCTGGAGCATCTGGTCGCGGGCCTGCTCGGGGAGCGAGATGAGCATCGTCAGCGACGCGCCCCGCCTGACCTCCGACTCGTGCGCGTGCATGGCCGCCCACTTGCGCTCCGCCCAGGGGCTCACGTCCAGCCGCACCGAGACGTCCTCGTCCGGGACGCCCGGCAGCACGTTGCCCGGCTCCGGCGGCGCGCCGAACACCGCCTCCCACTGCGCCGCCACCACCGACCTGGGGATCGTCGCCAGGTAGAGCGCCCGGGGCCGCCACGGCTCGCCCGCCTCGGGGAAGAGCTGGTCGTAGCCGGCCGCCTCGACCGCCGCCAGCGTCACCCGGTGCGCGTGCACGTGATCCGGATGCCCGTAGGACCCGTACCCGTCGTAGGTGAGCACCACGTCGGGCCGGAACTCCCTGATGTGGGCGACCAGCCGCCCCACGGCCTCGTCGAGCGGCACGTCCACGAAGCGCGGGGCGCCGGGCGCGGCGCCGGCGTCGCGGGCGTCGCCGTAGCCGAGCAGCCGGGGCCCGCCCGCGCCGAGGATCTCCAGCGACCGCTCCAGCTCACCGGCCCGGACCGTGCCCGGCGCGCCCGTGCACGTCACGACCGCCGTGCGGGCTCCTGCGGCGGAGAACCTGGCCAGCGTCCCGCCGGTCCAGATCGCCTCGTCGTCCGGATGCGCGTGCACGCCCAACACCGCGAACCCCATCTGGGCACCTTCCTGTCGGTTCTCGTGTCCACGACCTGTGGAAAACCACAGGCGAGAACGGCCGCAAACATCATTCCGGACATCCCGCCGCCGACCGTAGCGTTCCCGGCCATGACCGAGAAGTTGTTCGACGTCCCGCGCCGCGTCCCGGCGGCGGTGACGGCCCTGCTGGTGCTGGCCGCCGTGGTCGTGCTGACCGCGCTGGCCAACAGCACGATGCAGCCGCTGCCCGCCTCGGCCCCGGCCGGGGAGTTCAGCGCCGGGCGGGCGATGCGGCACCTGGAGCGCTTCGCCACCGAGCCGCGCCCGATCGGCAGCCCGGCCGGTGCGCGGGCCCGGGACTACCTGGTGAAGGAGCTGCGCGCCGCCGGGCTCGACGTGCGGGTGCAGCGGGCGGTGGGCGCCAACCCCTCGACGGGGCTGGCGTCGTTCGGGCAGGTCCACAACATCGTGGCCACCCGGCCCGGCGGCGACCCGACCGGCACCGTGGTGATCGCCGCGCACTACGACTCGGCGGCGATGGGGCCGGGCGCCTCCGACGACGCGGCGGCCGTCGCGGCGATGCTGGAGACCGTGCGCGCGCTGGGCGACGCCGAGCTCCGCAACGACCTGGTGTTCCTGATGACGGACGGCGAGGAGGACGGCGTGCTCGGCGCCGAGGCGTTCGTCAGGGAGCACCCGCTCGGCCGCGCCGGAGGCGTGCTGCTGAACTGGGAGGCGCGCGGAGTCAGCGGGCCGTCGCTGATGTTCGAGACGTCGCGGGACAACGCCGGGCTGGTCGAGACGTTCGCCGACGCGGTGCCGCACCCGCGCGGCGACTCGATGATGGTGGAGCTGTACCGGTTGCTGCCGAACAACACCGACTTCACCCCGATGACGGAGGCCGGGTTCTCCGGCATGAACTTCGCCTACATCCAGGACTCCTCGCGCTATCACACGGCCGACGACTCCCTCGCCTTCCTGAACCGGGGCAGCCTCCAGCACCACGGCACGAACATGCTGGCGCTGGCCCGCGCGCTCGGCGGCGCCGACCTGCCCGCGCTCGCGGCCGGGCACGACGTCACGTACTTCCGGTTCTTCGGCTTCCTGATCACCTACCCGAACGCGCTGGTCTGGCCGCTGGCCGGGCTCGCCGTCGCGGCAGTGGCCGCCCTGGCGCTGCTCGCCCGGCGCAGGGGGCTGCTGAGCCTGCCGCGCACGGCCGTCGGTGCGCTGTCGGGGGTCGTCCCGGTCGCGCTGTCGGCGGTCCTGGCGCAGGGGCTGTGGGAGGTGCTGGTGGCCGTGCGGTCCGACTACTACGGGATGGGCGGGCTGCTGCACCGGCCGGAGGCGTTCCGCGCGGCCGTCGCCGTGCTGGTCGCGCTGGCCGTGCTGGGCTGGTACCTGGCGCTGCGGCGCAGGGTCGGGCCCGCCGCGCTGGCGATCGGCGCACTGGCCTGGCCCGCGCTGGTGGGGGCGGGGTGCGCGCAGATCGCGCCGGCGGCGTCGTTCATGTTCGCGCTGCCCGCGCTCGCCGCCGCGCTGGGCGGGCTGGGCGCGCTGCTGCTGCGCGGCGCCGTCTGGCGGGTCGCGGCGATCACGGCGGGCGCGGTCGTGGCCGCCGCCCTGCTGCCCGCCCTCGCCCTGACCGCGTTCGACGGCATGGGGCTCGCGCTCGGCGGGGTGAGCGCCGTGACGCTGGCGCTCTTCGGCCTGACGGCGCTGCCGCTGGTGGAGCTGTGGCTGCCGGAGCCCGGGGCCCGGCTGGGCAGGCCGGTGGCGGTGGGCGTGCCCGCCGTGGCCGCCGGGCTGGCGGCGGCGCTGGTCGCGGGCGGGCTCGCCGTCGACGACTTCGACGCGGCCAACCCGCGCCGCACCCATCTGGCGTACGTGATGGACGCCGAGACCCGGGTCGCCGGCTGGGTCAGCGGCGACCTCGACCCGCCGGCCTGGACCAGGCGGTACGTGTCGGGCCGCGACACCGCCTTCCTGCCGCCCGGCTACGCCAGGGGCGAGCTGTGGACGGGCCGCGCCCCGGCCGTCGACGCCCGGGGGCCGAGGGTCACCGTGCTCTCGCGTGACGGCGACACGTACCGGCTGAAGGTCGTCGCCGGGAAGGGGGCGCGCTCGATCACGCTGCGCACCGAGCGGCCGATCACCGAGGCGGGCGCCGGGGTCGCCGGGGCGCGGCCGGTCACCGTGCCCGTGACCGGGGCGCGGGCGAAGACCTGGCCCGGCGAGGTCCGCTTCCGCGGCCTGCCCGAGAGCGGCGCGGAGATCACGCTGCGCGTGCCGGGCGCGGAGGCCGGGTTCCGGCTGACGGCGATCTCCGAGACGGACGGGCTGTCGTCGGTGCCCGGGTTCGCGCCCCGGCCGCCGGGGCTGATCCCCGCCACCAGGGAGGACGGCGGCATCGTCGCGATCACCCGGACGTACCGGCTCTGACCGTCAGCCGCTCCCTGACGGCCAGGGCGACGGCGAGCGCCGTCGGGCCGAGCAGCAGCGCCGCGCACAGCAGCGCGTACCAGAACCGGAGGCTGAGCGGCCCGGCAGCCAGCCCGCCGGCCGTCCACACCAGCACGGCCGCCACGACCGGCAGCACGAACACGGCGAACCAGGCCAGCACCCCGGCGAGCCCGGCCAGCCACACCCACCGGAACCAGCGCCCCGCCCGCACGTCGGCGGGCGCGGCCCGGACCAGCTCGGCGGCCTGCTCCGGGGTCAGGCGGCCGAACGCGCGCCGCAGCAGCAGCGTCTTGACCCGCCACAGGTCACGGCAGCCGAGCGCGTTGACCAGCACCGCGTACAGATCGGTCCGCAGGAAGATCATGCACTGCCACAGCATGCCCGCCAGCTTCAGGAACACCCACACGGCGAGCGTCGCGTCCACCGCCGGGGGCGCCGCCCACACCCCCTCGTGGATCAGCAGGCGGGCGCCCAGCAGCACGCTGAGCAGGACGACGTCCACCGCCATCCCGCCGAGCAGCGGCCCGTAACGCTGACGGCGCGGCACCGTCCACACCTGGGTGAGGTCGGTCTCGAAGACCAGCAGCATGAGCCGCCGGTCCACGCCGAAGCGGGAGCGGACGCCGATCGCCCGCGCGGCCAGCCAGTGCCCGCACTCGTGCAGCGCGGTGGAGACCATGACGAACGGCATCAGCAGCAACGTGCTCAGCCCCACGTCGTCCAGCAGGAACGCGTCCTGTGCCGGGCTCGGCAGCAGCGACGGCCTGGCCACGAAGACCGCCACGCAGCACAGCGCCAGCAGGCCGTAGAGGGTCCAGGCCACCGGCCCGAAGAACGGCCGCGCCGCCTGGCTGCTCACCCCGGCGAGCCAGCGCCGCGTCTGGATGGGCGCGGTGCGCACCGCCTCGCGCTCCTCGCCCGGCCGGTCGTCGACGAAGCCGAGCTCGGCGAGCGTCGCCACGAACGCCGGCATGTCCACCGGCTCCCCGGCGAACGCCTCCGCCTCGGCCCCGGCCTCCTCCGCGCTCGCGCCGCGCTGCAACGCCGCGATCACCACCCCGCCCACGGCGGGCATCGTCACGAACGTGCCGGTGCCGGGGTCGCCGACCAGGACCTCGTCACCCTCCTCGACCAGCGTCAGCGGGCGCAGCCTGACGTCCACGCCTCACCGCCGCGCCAGCGCGCACGCCGGGCAGTCCGGATCGCGCGGGAACGGCACCCGGACCGGGACAAGCCCGTCACGCAGGTCGAGGACCACCCGCGCCCCCGCCGCGCGCGGCGGCTCGACCCCCGTCAGATAACGCATCACCTCGTACGCGACCAGCGACCCGACCTGCATCGCCATCGGCCCGGTGAGCCCGTTGGCGAGCTGGAGCCCCCGGGTGAGCCGGTGGGCCACCCCGGCTGAGGTGCGCTCCTCCGGCCCCGGCAGGTCCGACTCGTCGCAGCGCAGGCAGGCGCTGCGGCCCGGGTCGACGGAGAAGTAGATGAGCTGCGTGCGCGTCATCCCGCCCGCGACCAGCGGCACGCCCGCGCGCAGCGCCGCCTCGTTCACCCACAGGTTGGCGTCCGGGGCGCCGTCCAGGCCGCCGGCCATCACGTGCACGCCCTCGGTCAGGTCCTTCAGGTCCTCGGGCCCGGAGATCCACCGGTCCACCGCCCGCACCTCGATGCCGGGGTCGTACTCGCGCACCCACTCGGCCGCGCGCTCCACCTTCGACCGGCCGATGTCGGCGTGGCGGTACAGGAACTGGCGGGCGAAGTTGCGCGGCGCGATGTCGTCGCGGTCCACCAGCGTCAGCGCGCCGACGCCCAGCCCGGCCAGGCACTGCACGAGCGAGGAGCCGCCGCCCCCGGCGCCGAGCACCAGGACGTGCGCCTCGCGCAGCCGCCGGACGAACTCCGCCCGCGGCGTGCCCAGCCGGGCGAAGGCGCCGAAGAAGGTCAGATTGGAGAAGTGGCGCTCGTCCGCGCCGGGGTCGCCCAGCCAGCGCCCGGCGGCGTCCTCGACCAGGCCGAGGGAGTCGAGACCGGCCAGCCCGTCGCGTACCTCCTCGGCCGTGACGGCCACGTCCCGCGCCGCCAGCGCGGCGGCCAGCTCCTCCGCGGTCGCCGGCCCGCGGCCGAGCTCGTCCAGGAGCGCCGTGATCCGGCCCTCCGGGTCGGCCAGCGTGAACGCCTCGCGCGGGTCGTGGACCACGATGAGCTCGTCGCCGAGGCGCTCCCAGGCGCATTCCTTCAACATCACTCGCATCGCCGCTCCGGACGCTCGTGGGGATCTCGTCGGCTGTGGAGGACCGGGGGACAGGCGCGCCGCCCCCCGGTCCGCTGAGAGGCGGTGCCTCAGGTCACGAACTGCGTGGCCTTGACGGCCTCGACCTTGCGAACCTCGATCTTCATGGGTGCACCTCCTTCCGGATGTCCTCGATCAAGCTCCTCTTCGGGCCCATAGGATGCCCATAGCGTCGCCATAGCAGGTCCCCCCGTCGGGGTTTCGCTGATCGTGCTCGGGAGGCGGAAGTGGACTTCGCGATCCTCGGTCCCGTCCGGGTCGCCGAAGCGGGAAGACCGGTGCGACTCGTGGGCAAGCCCCGCGCGGTGCTCAGCGTGTTCCTGCTCCACCCGAACACCGTCGTCTCCAGCGACCGGCTGATCGCCTCCGTCTGGGACGAGCCGCCCCGCTCCGCCCTGGCCAACCTGCAGAACTACGTCTCCGTCCTGCGCAAGGCCGCGATCGACGTGGAGACGCAGGAGCAGGGCTACCGGCTGTGCCTGCGCACCGACCGGCTCGACCTGCTCGCCTTCGACGAGGACGTACGGCGGGCCCGGCTGGAGTCGGCGCGCGGCGACCTGGCCGAGGCCCACCGCCTGTTCGCCAGGGCGCTGCCGCTGTGGCGCGGCCGGCCGGCCGAGGACGTGCCGCTGAGCGGCGAGGTGAGCGCCCGCATCGCCGAGCTGGAGGAGCGGCGGGAGAGCGCCAGGCTCGGCTGGATCGACGTGCGGCTGCGGCTCGGCCTGCACGACGAGCTGGTCGGCGAGCTGACCCCGCTGGTGGAGACCGCCCCGCTCAACGAGCGGCTGTGGCACCGGCTCATGCTGGCGCTGCACCGGTCGGGCCGGCGCGCCGAGGCGCTGGAGGCGTACCGCAGGGCCAGGTCGGTGCTGGTCGCCGAGCTGGGCGTGGAACCGGGGCAGGAGTTACGCGACGCGCACGCGGCCATCCTGAACGACGCCCCCGTCGAGCCGCCAGGACCGGCGGCGGTGCCGGCGGTGGGGCCGGCGGTGGTGCCGGCGGAGCCGGCCGCGCCGGAGCGGGAGCCCGCGTGGGCGGGCATCTGCCTGCTGCCGGCCGACCTCGCCGGGTTCGTCGGCCGCGAGTCCGAGACGCGGGAGATGATCGCCGCGCTGAGTGACGCCGGTGGCGCGACGCCGGCGATCGTGACCGTGTCCGGCCCGCCGGGCGTCGGCAAGAGCACGCTGGCCGTGCACGTCGCCCACCTGCTGCGCGACCGCTATCCCGACGGGCAGCTGTTCGTCCGGCTGGGCGGCGCGTCGCCGAACCCCCGCGACCCGGCCGACCTGCTCGCCGAGCTGCTGCGGGCGCTCGGCGTGGACCCCGGCATCCTGCCCGCCGCCACCGAGGAGCAGGCGGCGATGTACCGGGCCAGGATCGCCGACCGGGCCGTCCTGGTGCTGCTCGACGACGCGGGCGACGAGACGCAGGTGGAGCCGCTGCTCCCGGGGACGCCCGGGTCGGGGGTCGTCGTCACGTCGCGCGGGCCGCTGCCGACGGTGCCGGGCACGTTCGCGCTCGTCCTGGACGTGCCGCCGCCCGCCGACGCCCGCGACCTGCTCGCCCGGGTGGTGGGCGCCGACCGGCTCGCCGCCGACCCGGAGTCGGCGGAGGCGATCCTGCGCGCGTGCGGGCGGCTGCCGCTCGCGCTGCGCATCGCCGGGGCGCGTCTCGTGACCCGTCCCGCGTGGCCGCCGGCCGAGCTCGCCAGGCGGCTCGCGGACACGTCGGCGCGGCTGAACGAGCTGCACGCGGGGCAGCTCGACGTGCGCGCCACGTTCGCGACGAGCTACGCGTCGCTGTCGCCGCCGGCCAGGCTGGCGTTCCGGCTGCTCGGCGCGGTGGCGGCCGACAGCGTGGCGGCGTGGGCGGTCGCCGCGCTGGCCGGGGCCGGCGTGCGCGAGGTCGACGACTCCCTGGAGGAGCTCGCCGCCGCCGGGCTGATCAGCGCGAGCGACGTCGACGCCGCGAAGCAGACCCGCTACCGCATGCACGACCTGCTGTGGAGCTTCGCCGCCGAGCTCTTCGCGGCCGAGGAGAGCGAGGACGGCCGGGCGGCGGCGCTGGCCCGGCTCACCGCCGAGGCGTGCGCCCGGGTCACCGCCGCCCCGCGCCGGCCGCCGCACGCCCCCCCCCCCCCCCCCCCCCCCGCCC